>JAZQTP010000033.1:0-18684 GCA_045630845.1 Anaerotignum sp.
ATTGTTTTTGAAAGTAATACCATAAATATTTACTGTAACGGTTTCGCCTGTCTGGTCGCTTCCTCTCAGCTGGATCGCGCCGCCGTAGGTAAGCCCATCATCTTCAACTGCCACACCGTTTTTAATCACAGCGCCGCCAACACAGTCGCACAGGTTCACATTGCCTGTTGTGATGATCGTGTGTTTATTCAGATCTAATGTTTTGCCATTCAGACACAGTGTTACGCCATCGCCGATGGTCAGCACGCTTCCAGCTGTAATATCCTGTGACAAATAGTAGTTGCCTCCTCCCAGCGAATACATTTGCGAGCTGTTTGCAATTTCCGTCCAGTTTTCGTGTGTACCGTCACAAGGTGTTGTAACTGTTGTTTCACGTAATTGCTTAAAGCTTGTCGCAGGGAGTTCTGTACCGCAGCATCCGTTTGTATGCAGATGCATTTCATCGGTAGTCGCTGTTTGCTCTTGTACAGCGGGCTGTTGTAACACTTCGCCCACCTGAGGATGCATTTCATCAGGAGTCGCTGTTTGCTCTTGTACAGTGGGGTGTTGTAACACTTCGCCCACCTGAGCATCCTCTGCAAAAACAGGTACTTGTATCATTTCAAATACCATCACAAAAGTCATAAATTTAGAAATAAACTTTCTCATTTGCACCATCCCTTTTCCTAAGATTTTTCCTTGGGTACTTTTGTCTTCTCGTCTTCTCATCTTCTCACCTTCTCATCTGGATTGAACGGATGACCGAAAGAAACTTCCAAGCATCTTTTGGGGCATTTCTTCCGACTTTACATTCAGAAACATTGTCACCCTTCTGCCGCACCTCCCTATCTGTTTTCCAAATGTCTACTTGCATTGTATTTCTGTACTCTTCTTTCTTCAGTATAAAGGCATACAACTATCCATTTCATATACAAAATTATACATCATATTGTATTTTTTTACAATCCATCTTCCAATTATTTTACAATTTTTTTTGTAAAACACCACTTCTCGGCGACATCATTCAAGCGGCACAGATACGCCTGAACCTCCCCATAAAAACACCCCTTCCATCGGATTTTTGTCCGATAAAAAAGGGGGGGATCTGTCAGCGGCTCACTGTCCGCTTCGTTTCATTTCTTATCCGTTGATGATTTTTGTCAGTGTTACAGGGTCCACATAAACGCCATCCTTATATACACGCATATTGCCGGAAGCAATCTCGTCAATCAGAATAACCTCATCCTTGTGGAAACCAAATTCATATTTAATGTCATACAGGTCCAGACCAAGCTTTTCCAGCTCAGCCGCAACGATCTTTGTGATCGCCAGTGTCTGTGCCTTCATGCTGTCATACATTTCCTCGCTCATCACACCCAGCACCGCCAGAGCGTCCTTTGTTACCAGAGGATCGCCCAGTGCATCGTTTTTGAAGGTGGTTTCCACATAGCCGCCTTCGATGGCTGTACCGTCAGCAATGTATTCGCCGTAACGACGGATGAAGGAGCCTGTTGCCTTGCGTCTGCAAATCACTTCCAGACCGTGACCGAATACGGTAGCAGGCAGCACTTCCATCGTTGCGTTATCCAAATCAGCGGAAACATAATGTGTTTTGATGCCGGCATCCTTCAGAATTTCAAAGAATTTAATAGAGGTTTCCAGATTTGCCTTGCCGATGCCGTCGATGGTCAGACCAACTGCATTTTCACCGGGGTCAAACACGCCGTCCTTGCCTGTGCAGTCGTCCTTGAATTTCAGCAGCACATTACCGTTTTCCAGTTTATAAACATCCTTTGTCTTGCCCTGATAAATTTTTTCCATTCCCGTTTCCGCCCTTTCTGCACTCAAAACATATTTTATAAAATAAATTTACTGCAAAATCCGCCTAAATTCAAGTATTTTTTTCTGGTTTCCCCCTTTCAGCTCTCCGGCTGGCTCCTCATAATATCCGTAAACTCCACCAATGTTACATTACCCATCTCCTTTGCCCGCTCCATACAGCCCTTGGTAAAGCCCGATTTTGAAAACAGATAGTAATGCTTTGTTTTATATGAGAATAAATTGCTGCGTTTTATCAGCGTTTCCAAAACACCAATGTCAACCTTTTCCTTTGTCCATTTACATTCTGCGAAAAGGGCCGTGTTTTTATCCTGTTCTCCCATAATATCTATTTCCGCCTGTGCCTTTTCTCTGGGATCACTGCCCCACCAGCGTCCGAGAGAGGTAAACATAACAGGGCAACTGTCGGTAAGAAGCTGTTTCCAAAGATACTGTTTGCAGATTTCTTCAAAAACCTTGCCCATATAGCCGGAAAAATGCGGTTCCATTCGTTTGTAAGCCAAATCAGCAGCACCACGGGCAATGATGGAATTGTTTTCCGGCACAAAGCGATACCAGAAACGAAACATATTATCCTGTATGGAGTAAACAGACTTGCGGGAAGCTTTTTCTCCATAGGGTGTTTCTTTCTGCACAATGCCAAGATTCATCAGGTTTTTGATATAAGCTGCACACACATTGGTATCCTCTCCAACCTTACTTGAAATCTCCGACATTCTCGATGCACCTGTTGCAATCGCCGTAATAATTGCTGTATAAATAGCCGGTTCACGCACCTCCTGCTTCAAAAGATTGATTGGTTCCTCGTACAGGAAGGCGGTGGGATTTAAGTAAGTGTTTTTTATATTGTTCTGCATACTCAATTTCTCGTCCATCTGTAAAAGATACTGGGGTGTGCCGCCCACAATGCCATAAATAAAGGCTTTCTCTTCATCAGACAGATTTTTGAAATATCTGCAGGTTTCCGCAAAGTCAAACGGCAAAAGCTTCATTTGCGCCGTTCTTCTGCCATAAAGCGGCGCTTTATATGCAAGCACATAGTCTTCCATATAAGACATGGAAGAACCGCAGAGAATCAGCATCAATTTTGATGTATCTTTATATTTATCAATTAAAAGCTGCAATGTAGAGGCAAGGCTTTTTGATGCCCGTGCCACATAAGGGTATTCATCAATGGCAAGAATGATTCTTTCCTTTTCCGCCAGCTTGCATACATACTCCAACGCCGCCTGAAAGGAAAGGAAGGCGGATTCCGTTTCGATACCGCTTGCAAACTCCATAATACTTTTGGAGAGGTTTTCCAGATTTTGCTTTGCATTGCTTTCCACACCCATAAAATAGATTGCATTTTTCTTATCTATAAACGCATTTATAAGCGCAGTTTTCCCAACACGCCGCCTGCCATAGATAACCGCAAACTCAAATTTATCAGATTGATAAAGCCTGTTCAAAGCATCCAGTTCTCTTTCTCTGCCTATAAACATATACATGACCTCCACTTTCGGTTGTTTGCATCATATCACGCAAGAACAATTTAGTCAAGTATGATTTGCTAATTTACATCTGACTATAACACATCGTCTTTTGGATAGAGAAAAAAGCACCCCGAAAGTTTTTTCTTCCAAAGGTGCTTCATTGTTTTTATTCTATTTGTAAGGCTTCGCCCTCCCCTTACAGGCTGGGGGCATCGCCCCACACATGGTCCAGTCCATAGAAGGCTCTGTCCTCTCTGTTAAACAGATGCACCAGCAGATTGCCGAAATCAAGCAAAATCCAAGTACCGCCGCTGTAGCCCTCGCTGTGATGCAGCTTAATGCCCTCCTTGAATAATCTCTGTTCCACCTCGTCCGCCATCGCCCGCAGCTGGTTCACATTTTTCCCGCTGGCGATGACAAAGCAGTCTGCAATATTGGAAAGCCCCTGTAAATCCAGCAGCTTAATATCCTCACCCAGCTTGTCCTCTATGGCTTCTCTTGCGATTTTTGCCGCTTCCAATGCGTTCATCCTTTATCCTCCCCTACTGATTTCCGATAGTATTCCAGTGCCTCCACAGACAGGGGATGCAGCAGCCTGCCCCTTGCCCGCACATATTCAATGGTATTTTCCAAAATATATTTCATTGCCTTGTCCAGATCCAGATAAGCCAGCCTTCTGGCTTCCTCCAAGCCGCCGAATTTCTCCCGATTTGGCTCGATGTAATCGGCAACAAAGACGATCTTCTCCAACAGGGACATTTCCTTACGCCCCGTGGTATGATAGCGGATGGCATTTAGCACATCCTCATCCATCACCTGATATTCCCGCTTCGCCACCTCTGCACCAAGGAATGGATGGATTAAGTCCGCCTGCTTGTTCATAATCTCATCGGTTTTCACTTTATATTCCTTGCAAAAGCGCAGGCGCATACTTTCGGGGTAATCCTTGGCACAATCATGCAAAAGCCCTGCCACCCTTGCCTTCTGCTGCTCCTGCACGGAGCCGTAAATCTGTGCCAGCTTCACCGCTTCCTCCGCCACCCCAAGGGTATGAATGTAGCGTTTCACGGAAAGTGCAGATTGCAGCTTTTCCTGCATGGTTTCCACAGACAGCATAAATTTCACCTCTTGATTGGTATCCTCCTGATACAGCCTGAATTTATAGATATAATCCTCCACCTCTTGGGGCAGCAGATATTTGATCGGCTCGCCCTTTCTCGCCCGCTGCCGAATATCCGAGGAGGAGATAGCCAAAGCCGGCACCTCCATATAATGGATGCGGCTTTCGTATTTTTCCCGAATTTCCCCAATGTCCGCAAAAAGCTTTGTCCTGTCATAGCCGGGGCGTGTCACCGCCACAAAATCGCAGAGGGTAAGCAGCCGCTCCGGCTCTTTCCATGTCATGATTTGATGGATGGCATCTGCGCCGGTAATAAAGTATAGACGCACATCATTGCGGCACATTTTTTTCAATGCCTCAATGGTGTCAATGGTATAGGTCAGCCCGGGGCGGTCTATCTCGATGCGGGAAACCTCAAAGTTTTCATTCCGCATGGTAGCAAGCACCGTCATCAGATAGCGATGCTCGTTGTGTGTCACCTTCTTATCCGCCTTATGGGCAGGCTGCCCTGCGGGCATAAATACCACACGGTCTACATTAAATCTATGGCGCACCGCCTCTGCCGTCACCAGATGCCCGTTGTGAATGGGGTCAAAGGTGCCGCCCATGATAGCGATGCTTTTGCAATCCTTAAAATTGGCGATTTCATTCCGCATATCGTCCGTTCCCTTCTTCCTGCCGCCGCTTCCCCAGTTCTGTCAAGCCGCCTTAGTCTTTCTTTTTGGCAGGCGGCAGCTGGATAACGGGCTTTTTCGCCGCACGGTACAGCACAAATTTATTGCCGATCACCTGCACCACTTCCGCATTGGTTCTGCCGGCAAGCATTTCCGCCGCTTCTCTTGCCCCCAGCATATTATTGTCCAGCACGCTGATTTTTACCAGTTCTCTTGCTTCCAGTGCGTTATGCACCGTATCTCTCAATTCAGGTGTCACGCCGTTTTTGCCCACCTGAAAAATCGCATCAATGCCGTTCGCCATTCCCCGCAGGAAGGCTCTTTGTTTGCTTGTCAACATAACTGTTCTCCTTTTCTTCCGTTCTTCGCATTTTATCCTTTCCATGATAGCACAAGCGGCTTTTTTTTGCAACGAAAAGAAGCCTGCATAACAGGCCTCCTTTTTTACTCTATAAGAAATTTCGTTTCATATAGAGTAAAAACCCTCCGGGGGATCGCACTGCGGCGGCAAGGTAGTCAGTCGCTAGCGACACCGCCGCAGGCGGAGCATTTCGTCAAGCGAAATGCTTTTTTATCCCAATATCCGTTCCATCAGCCGCAGCCAGTTGCCCTTGCCGATTTTCTCCAGCTCCCCATCGGTAAAGCCGGCTTTCTGCATCTGCTGCAAAAGCAGCGGCACCCGACTGCAATCCTCCAGCCCCGGCAGGGATGGCTCGCCCTCCAGAAATTCCAGAAAATCAAAGCCAAAGGAAAGGTGTTCTACGCCGATTTTCTCCGCAATATACGCCCCATGACGCACCAACGCCCGCATATCCTGCTTTTCTTTCTCGTCGCTGAGGAAAGGCGGAAAGGCATTCAGCCCTACCAAGCCGCCGTTATCCCTGATGGCAAGCAGCTGTGCATCGGTCAGATTACGCTTTGCCCCCGCCAAGGCTCTGGCATTGGAGTGTGACGCCAGCAGCGGGGCTGTCGTTTCCCCCATCACATCCCAGAAGGAGCGCTCATTCAGATGGGACACATCCAGTATCATCCCCTGCTCCTGTATCAGCCGCAGGGCTTTTCTCCCCAAATGCGTCAGCCCTCTTTCGGGATTGCCCCGTACCCCTGTTGCCAGCAGGTTTTCCTCGTTCCATGTGAGCATGGCATGGCGGCAGCCAAAGGCGTACAGGTCATACAAACGGTCTAAATCCGCCCCAATGCCCATCAGTCCCTCTATACCGAGGAGGATGGCAAACTCCCCCGCAGCCTCCGTCGCCAGCCATTCCTTTGTATTGTGAATGAGGCGAACGCCCGCAGCCTCCGCCAGCTCTGCCGCAATGGCATTTTGGATGGCAGCCATTTCCGCCGCCGCATCCCGCCCCGAAAGGGTATCCGCCCAAATGACGAAGCAGCCGCCGCCAATGCCGCCCTGCCGCAGCCGTTTCAAGTGGTGCTTTTGCAACACATTTTTCTCCCCGACTTCTCTTTTATATCGCACATCGCTGAAAATATCGCTATGTCCGTCGAATATCATGGCTTCTCCCCCTTTTTTATGCACCCAAGAGATGCCCGATGCAGGTACCCAGATAGCTGCCCAGTACATAGCCCAGCGTACCCACCAGCATGATAGGCCCCACCAGCTTCAGCCAGCCCTTGGAGATAGCCATAGCCGCCGCCGTAGTCGGGCCGCCGATGCAGGCATTGGAGGCAAGGATACAATCCTCCAGCGTAAAGCCCAAGAGCTTCCCGCCCCCAAAGCAGAACAGCATATTTGCCGCCACAATAATGCCGCAGAATAAAAAGAGTAGCGGTGCATTCAGCAAAATCGCACCGATGGAGGCAGGCGCACCCACAGCGAAAAAGAATAAATGAATGAAATAAGTCCCCAGCTCCTGCCCGCCGGCCAGTCCAGACAAGGGCTTGGCAAAGGCCGTGGCAATCAGCATCGTCAGTGTGGTCAAAATCAGATAGCGGTTGCCCAGAAGCCCGCCCAGAAGGTCATAAAACATCCCTTTCCCTGTTGGGAAGGCTGCCCCCAGCCACTCTGCCAGCGCCGTCGATACCCATACAATCCCCACACTAAGGGCAAGATTGATGGCAATATCCCGTAGAGAAATGGGCTTTTTCTCCCAGTAACTCCCGCCTGCTTTCTGCTCCGTGGGCACATGGGCAAAGTGCCTTTGGAAGAAGCCCAGTGTCGGCAGCAGCAGCAGCACAAAAAAGTATAGCGTCATCAATAGATTATCCGCCACCACCGCCGCAGAAACCGTTTCTCCGCTGACGGAAAAGGCATCCGCCATGGCAACCAGATTTACCGTGCCGCCCACATAAGTGCCTGTCATCATGGCTGCCACGCCCACAGGCTCTGCCACCTTCTCCTGCAGGAGGAAGAAGGCAAGCCCTGCCCCCAGCACCGTCCCTATCGAACCGAGCAGAAAAAGGAACAGTAGCCGCCCCGATTTCCTGCCGATTTTACGCACATCGCAGTGCAGCAGCAGCAGCGGTATGGAAATAGGCACCACATAATCCCATATCACTTCATCGAAAAATACACAATGGGCGGGAATGATGCCCAGATTGGTCAGCACCAATGCCCCCAGCAGTGCCACGATTACGCTGGACATCCGAGCCGCCCATTTCCATGTCTGCTCCGCATAAATGGAAAATGCCGCCCAGCCGCAGGTAATGGCAAGCAGCGCCCAAGTATTCTCCGCACCGATAAAAGGTGTCTGCATCAAAGCTCCCTCCGTTTCTTTGTTTCCTAAAGCCTATGTTAGCACCCCAAAAAGGGTGCGTCAATCCATTAAAATCAATCCATTAAAAAAGGAAAGGACACCTGCCCTCTCCTTTTTTCCTTTTTTCTTATGCTTTCTCTGCGGGAATACCCTTATAAACAAGTCCTTTTTCCGCATCCACCGTAATCAATGCCTGCTGGGGCACCAGATCCACCACCTTGGCATTGCACACCACCACAGGAATATCCAGTGCGCTGCCTGCCACCTCTGCATGGCTGTTAATCTGCTGATCCAGAGGGCCTACCACAATGGCACCCGCCTTGCGGATATAAGGCATATAGCTGCTGTCGGTAGCGGTTGTCACTAGAATATCGCCGGGGTTAAAGGTATGCTCCACCCCATCCCGCACAGCAATCACTCTCGCCTTGCCGCTGACCTTCTTTGTGCCAACGCCCTTGCCCTTGCACAGCACATCCCCCACGATATCCACACGGAGGGTATTGGTTGCACCGCTGAAGCCCAGCGGCATCCCCAGAGCGGAAACCACCGTATCGCCGTTTTTCAGCAATCCGCTGCCCATAGCAATCTTCAAAGAGGTATCGAACACACCGCCCTTGGGCAGCTCTCCTGTATAGAACATGGGCTTACAGCCCCAAATGAGGTTCATCTGCCGCCAAACCCGCTCATCGGGGGTGCTGGCAATGATGGGGCAGGTGGGACGATGCTTGGCGATCATCCTTGCTGTAAAGCCGGAGCGGGTGATGGTCGTAATCGCCGCCGTATCCAGCTCTGCCGCCGTTGCACACACCGCCATGGAAATGGCATTGGTGATATTGATGCGGGCAGGCTCCGTATAAATGGTTTTTGTAGCGTAGTCAATGGCACTTTCCGCTTTCAAAGCAATGCGGGACATGGTCGCCACCGCCTCCAGCGGGTATGCCCCTGCCGCCGTTTCGCCGGAGAGCATGATAGCATCGCTACCGTCAAAGATGGCATTGGCAACATCGTTTGCCTCTGCTCTGGTGGGTCTGGGGCTGTGTGTCATGCTTTCCAGCATCTGTGTGGCTGTGATAACGGGCTTGCCTAGCTGATTTGCCTTGGCAATGAGCCGCTTCTGCACCAGAGGCACTTCCTCGGGGGGAATTTCCACACCCAAATCGCCTCTGGCAACCATGATACCGTCAGAAACCTCTAAAATCTTGTCGATATTATCCACACCCTGCTGATTTTCTATCTTGGAAATGATGTGGATATGACTGCCGCCGTTTTCCTCCAGCACCTGACGGATTTTCACCACATCTGCTGCAGAGCGGATAAAGGATGCCGCCACAATATCAAAGCCGTTTGCCACACCGAATTTCAAATCCGCAATATCCTTTTCCATCAAAGAGGGCAGATGCACCTTCACACCGGGCAAATTCACGCCCTTGCGGGATTTCACCACACCGCCGTTGATGACCTTGCATACCACATCGGTTTCTGTAATATTCTCCACCCGAAGCTCCACCAGCCCATCGTCAATCAGCACACGGGAGCCACGATGCACATCCTTGGGCAGGTCCTCATAGGTAACGGAAACCATGCTTTCGTCACCCTCCACCTCTCTGGTGGTCAGTGTAAAGGTTGCCCCCTCCTCCAGCGTTACCTTATCCTCTCGAAAGGTTTTCACACGAATTTCAGGGCCTTTGGTATCCAAAATCAAAGGGATGGGTGCATTCATCTCCTCCCTTGCCTGCTTCAGCTTCGCAATGGTTTCCCCGTGGCTTTCGTATGTGCCATGGGAAAAGTTCACACGGGCTGCGCTCATACCGTTTTCGATGAGCTTTTTCATCGTTTCTACATCATTGGTCGCAGGGCCCAGCGTGCAAACAATTTTTGTTCTGCGCATACTGCGTAACCTCCTCTATTGTATTTTTCCAAGGAAAGCTCGGCAAATGTCCGGCGAAAAATGCCCGCAAGCGGCTTTTTCACCGTCCGCTTCCCGAGGCTTTCCTTTTTCTTGACGGAAAGCCTCCGCTTCGCTGCTGCTTTATTCGTAAGACTTCGTCTTACTCATATCATCAGCTCGGCAAATGTCCGGCGAAAAATGCCCGCAAGCGGCTTTTTCACCGTCCGCTTCCCGAGGCTTTCCTGTTAGATGGCTAATATTTTAATTACATCATAAATCTCATGCTCCAGCTGCTTCTTCTGTTCCATGGAAGCAAACAAATCCAGCACCTCATAACGCCCGCTGTTATAGGCAATGGCAATATTCTCTCTGCCCTCCACAATGGCCTTCACCGCATAATAGCCCATCATAGAAGCGTGCATACGGTCTGTTGCCGTAGGGCTGCCGCCTCTTTGCAGGTGTCCCAGAATGGTGGCTCTGGTCTGGATGCCTGTCAAATCCTGAATATCCTGCGCCAGCTTCTGTGTACCGCCAACGCCCTCTGCAACCACCACCAGATTATGCCGCTTGCCGATGCTTCTGTTTTCCAAAATCTGCTGAATTACCTTAGAGCTGTCGATAATCTCCTTCTCCTCGGGGAACATCACTTCCTCTGCGCCGCCGCACATCCCGCACCAGATGGCGATATAGCCCGCATCTCTGCCCATTACCTCTACAACGGAGCAGCGTTCATGGGAGTTGGAGGTATCCCGCAGCTTATTCAGCGCATCCATCCCCGTATTTACCGCCGTATCAAAGCCGATGGTGTATTCCGTGCCGCACATATCCAGGTCGATAGTAGCAGGGATACCCACGCCGTTCACGCCTCTTTTTGCCAGCTCTGCCAGCCCTCTGTAGGAGCCGTCGCCGCCGATGACAATCAGGGCATCCAGCCCCAGAATTTTGTAAATGGCAGCCGCCTTATCCAGCCCCTCCTCCGTCATCATTTCGGGGCATCTTGCCGTATGCAGGATGGTGCCGCCCAAATTCATTACATTGGAAACATCCCTGCTGTGCAGCTCCTTGATTTCTCCCCCAATCAATCCGGAATAGCCCTTGCGGATGCCCACCACATCAATATCAAAATATTTCGCACTGCGTACCACAGAGCGGATGGCTGCGTTCATACCGGGGGCATCGCCGCCGCTGGTCAGCACGCCAATCTTTCTGATTTTCTTTTCCTTTATTTCTGTCATTGCTTTATATCCTCCTTAAAAAACAGGTTTCTTTTTTTCCACCTCTGTGTCCCCCGAACGGATTACGCCAAACTGGGTATATATCTCCGCATTGCCACGAATTTTCATAGCAGAGGTATTATCCGTAAATTGGGCAATCAGCACCTCTCCTTGGTCCAGCTTTTCCGTATGGTGTATCTTCGTCACCTCGCCACGGGTTACGCCAATGATATTAACGCCCTTTTCCAATGCCTTCACACAGATATAATTCGTTTCAATACCGATTTTTTCTGCCATACTTCTCCTCCTAGTATTTCAGCACCACATTCTTTTCCCCCAACAGCAGTGAAAGCTCTGCCTGCATTTCTTCCGTGCCGTTCACCCAGAAACGCCGCTCTGCCTGCATTTTCCGCTTCGTTTTCTCATCATAGATATAAACGGGGGCTTCGCCGCCGTGCTTTCGTAAAATCGCCGTAATCTGCTCCTTCGTTGCCACGCTGTCTGCCGCCAGCTTCAGCCAGACAGCGGTGGGCGGCTCTTTTTCCCCCAGCACAAGAGGAAGCACCTCGGAAGCAATGATTTTCCCCTCGCCGTCGGCAGAAATATTCGCCCTGCCACGGATGAGATACGCCTCCTCCTCCCGCAGCAGCGTCATGCAGCTTTCGTAAACCTTCGGAAAAAGGATGATTTCCATACTGCCGTGGAAATCCTCCAGCGTAAGGAATGCCATTTTTTCGTTGTTTCGGGTATACTTTACGGAAATCTCCACAGCCATACCGCCCACCACGACCTTTTCGCCCTCCGCCGCCTGTCTGCGGTCGGTTTCCTCCTCGGGCGGCAGGAAATCCCCGCTGGTGTGGCTCACCTTTTTGCGCAGCTGTGCTTCAAACTCCGCCAGCGGATGCCCGCTGACATAAAGCCCCAGCAC
This sequence comes from Anaerotignum sp., assembly GCA_045630845.1. Lineage (GTDB taxonomy): Bacteria > Bacillota > Clostridia > Lachnospirales > Anaerotignaceae > Anaerotignum_A. Next base: position 11,832 of record JAZQTP010000033.1, read on the forward strand.
CTCTTTTTCCATAGCAAGCCGCTCTCTCTGGGTGTATTCCTCGATGGGCGGCAGTTCATCCTTGGGACGGAAGGCTTCCTCGGCATCCTCCATCTCAAAGAGATTTAGCTGCCCTTCTATATTATTCTTCCGCGCAAGTCCGATACCATCCAAAATATTTTTATAACAAAGCAGATATTGCCTGCGTAAACCGCCAAGGCTGTCCAACGCACCTGCCTTTATCAGACTTTCCAGACCACGCCGATTCCATTCACCGCCCTCCATGCGATTGCAGAAATCCGTCAGCGAGGTGAATATTCCATTTTTTTCTCTCTCCGCCACCAGCGCATCCACGGCACTCCTGCCCACATTTTTGATGGCAGCCAGTGCAAAGCGAATTTTCCCGTCTGCCACGGAAAATTGCCGATAGCCCTCGTTGATGTCGGGGGGCAAAAGGGGTATCCCCATCTTGCGGCATTCCTCACCGTAGCCCCGCACCTTTGCGGCATTATCCATCACACTGGTCATCAGCGCCGCCATAAATTCCACAGGATAATGGGCTTTCAGCCACGCCGTCTGATAGCCTACCACCGCATAACAAGCCGCATGGCTTTTATTGAATGCGTATTTCGCAAAATCTGTCATTTCATCGAAGATTGCCTCCGCCGCCTCTGCGGGGATGCCGTTCTTCACACAGCCTGGCACCTCCGCCCCATCGCCGTAGATAAATTTTTCCCGCTCCTCTGCCATAACAGAGGCTTTTTTCTTACTCATGGCACGGCGCACCAAATCGCTGCGGCCTAAGCTGTAGCCTGCCAGCTCCCGCACAATCTGCATCACCTGCTCCTGATACACGATACAGCCGTAGGTGTTGTTCAGGATTGGCTCCAGCTTCTCATGGGTATATTGCACATTTCCCCCTGCATTCTTCCCCTTGATGTACTTGGGAATGAAATCCATCGGGCCGGGGCGATAAAGGGCAATGCCCGCAATCAAATCCTCCAGACAGCGGGGCTGCAATTCCTTCATAAATTGCTTCATGCCGCCGCTTTCCAACTGAAAAACGCCCTCCGTCTTGCCCTGACAGATCATGTCATAGACCAGCGGATCGTTTTCGGGCAGCTTGTCCATATCCAGCTTTACGCCGTGGATACGCTCGATCTCCTGCACTGCCGACTGGATGACCGTCAAAGTTCTAAGCCCCAGAAAGTCCATTTTCAGAAGCCCCAGTTCTTCCAGTAAGGTCATGGTATATTGGGTGTTTATCTGCCCCTCATTTGCCGATAAGGGCACATATTCCATAACAGGCTCTCTGCAAATAACCACCCCTGCCGCATGGGTAGAGGAATGGCGGGGCAAGCCCTCCAGTCTGAGGGAGGTGTCAATGAGCCGTTTCGTTGCCTCCTCCGCCTCGTATGCCGCTTTCAGCTCGGGGTTCATCTGCAATGCCTTTTCAATGGTGATGCCCAGCTCCGTGGGTATCATCTTGGAGATACGGTCCACATCCCCATAGGGCATAGCCAATGCCCGCCCCACATCCTTGATGGCAGCCCTTGCCGCCAGCGTACCAAAGGTAATGATCTGGGCAACATTCGCCTCGCCGTATTTTTCAATGACATAGTCAATGACTTCCTGCCGTCTTTCATAGCAGAAGTCAATATCAATATCGGGCATACTCACCCGCTCCGGATTCAAAAAGCGTTCAAAAATCAAATCGTATTGCAGCGGGTCAATGGTGGTGATGGAAAGACAGTAGGAAACCATGCTCCCCGCCGCCGAGCCACGCCCCGGCCCTACGATGATGCCGTTGTCCTTGGCATATTTGATAAAATCCCACACAATGAGGAAATAATCCACATAGCCCATTTTTTCGATGGTGGAAAGCTCGTATTCCAGCCGTTCTTTCCATTCCACCTTGGCTGTGGGGTATTTCTTATGAAAGCCCGCATAGCAGACCTCTCTTAAGTATTCTGCCGCCGTTTTCCCATCGGGTACTGCAAAGCGGGGCAGCTTCAGCTCATGGAAGGCGAAGGATACATTGCACCGCTCTGCCACCTTTGCCGTATTTTCACAGGCTTCGGGGGCATAGGGAAAAAGCTGATACATTTCTGTCGGGCTTTTCACATAAAACTGTCCGCCCTCGTAACGCATCCTGTTCTCATCCAGAATGGTTTTCCCCGTCTGGATGCACAGGAGAATATCGTGTGGCTCTGCGTCCTCTTTGTAGATATAATGGCTGTCATTGGTAGCAATCAGCGGAATACCTGTTTCTCCGCTCATCCGCACCAATGCCTGATTTACCAGCTTCTGCTCCCGCATCCCATGGTCCTGCAATTCCAGAAAGAAATTGTCCGCACCGAAAATATCCAGATATTCCAGAGCCGCAGCCTTTGCCTTTTCATAAGAGCCGTTCAGAATGGCACGGGGTACTTCTCCCGCAAGGCAGGCACTGGAAGCGATCAGCCCCCTGCTGTATTTTCTAAGCAGCTCCTTATCCACCCGGGGCTTATAATAAAAGCCCTCTGTGAAGCCGTAGGAAACCAGCTTGATAAGGTTCTGATAGCCCTCGTTATTTTCCGCCAGCAGCACCAGATGGGTGTAGCCGCCCTTGCCTTCCTTTTGCAGACGGGAGCCCTCTGCCACATAAACCTCGCAGCCGATGATGGGCTTGATGCCCGCATCCAGTGCCGCCTTGTAAAACTCCACCGCACCATACATGGCACCATGGTCTGTCATAGCGATGCTGTCCATCCCCAGCTCTTTCACCCGCTGCACCAGCTCCTTGATTTTTGCTGAGCCATCCAGCAGGCTGTATTCCGTATGCACATGGAGATGCACAAAAGGCATCCCGCTTTTTGGATTCATTTCCTGATGCATTTCATGCACCTCCTTAACTGAGTAATTATACCATACTTCGTTTTTTCTCAACAAGACAATCTCACAAATTTCCACAACCAAAACAGAGAATGATTTTGGAAAAATCCATCTATTTTCAGCATTTCGCATAAAAATATCACATTTTTCGCCCATTTGGACATTCTCTGCCCCACCCTCTCCTCCACAATGGCACACAGGACAGGAAACAGGAAAAAGAGGATGTCCGCAAAGGCTATTCCGAAACAGATTCTTTTCCGACCACTCCTTTCCATGCCTTGTGGCTGACAAGGGGAAGTTCCCCTGTTCTCGATATTTGGAAAACAAAAAAGTAGACTGTTTGCGTTCGTCTACTTTCTTGTGTGATGTGGGTATTTAGTTATTTGTCAGAATAGATCGCTATGCGTTCCAGTTCTTGTAAGGTAGAGAATCAGTTGATTTTCATATATTTCATAAATAAGCAGCCAATCTGGTGTTATATGACATTCTCGACACCCTACATAAACTCCCGACAATGAATGATCTCGATTTTTCTCCGGCAAATGTTCTCCATTTGCCAGTTTTTTAATCACTTCAGTTAATAATGAAATGTCATATCCTCTTTTTTTAATCCTCTTTAGATCTTTCTGATATTTAGAGGTTGCCTTAATAGTATACATTATCCAAGCAGCTCCTTCATCATTTCATCTACATCGGTATATGACTTCCCGAGAGAAGGATCCAGCTTCATCATTTGCACTTCTTTAATCGCCGCTAATGTTTCCTCGTTTGGGGTACTAAGCCTTATTTCAAACGGAAGCCCCCTATGATAGATAACCTGCCTTAAGAAAATATTAAATGCTGTTGTCATATCAATACCAAGATTTGAAAGAATTTCCTGTGCTTCCAATTTCACTTCGCTGTTCATACGGATTGTCATACTGGTATCTGCTTTCGTAGCCATTTTATCACTCCTTTCTTATACTACAATTATATTCATTTTCATGTCTGCTGTAAATACATTGTAATGCTATTTTTGACATATATAAGGAATGAAATGCCATCGTTATAATAAACAAACAAGCAGACCGTTTTTCAGTCCGCTTGTTTTGCGTTGCATTTTATATTACTTCACCATTACATAGCCAATAAACGGCTGTCTATTGATAAATTTATTGAAAGACAGTTTCTGTACCTTTGCATCCTTGCTCGGATAATATTTTCCGTTGTGCTGGGTATTAGCTTCTGTGAAGTATACTGTTTCGGGATCGCCGTTGCTGTCATACTCTACATACTCGACAAAAAGAACATGACCATCATAGACTGCAATACATCCTGCTTTAATCATATTTGCATTTGTCGTGCTTTCCAAATCTGGACACTCTGAACTATTTGCATTCTCAATCCATTTTGAAACCGTACTTCCATATTGGAACGGATTGTTTCTTGCAATTTCTTCGCCGTAAACCTCAACAAATCTACCATGAGCATACCAAGTACACTGACCAGTTAAAGAATTTGAAAAAAGTGTATATGCAGTTTGATAATTTGAACTATTCACACTACCATCTGCTTTATATGCCCCTTCGCTTTCATCAATCAGAATGTTCGCCAGAATCTCACCGACTTCTGGTGCAGAGGTCAGAACGCCAGTAGCCACTACAGGCGGCTTTGTCTTCGGTGTTTCCACTACCGCAGCTGCCGTTGTGTCTACTCCTCTGATTTCCTTGAACATCGCTACCATATCCACTTCAGACCTGCTGATTTCCATTACCTTTTCTGCAGCGTTCCATTCAACTGAAATGACATGCGAAATTTCATCACATGTAGGCTTATCAGCAACAGTACCATTTGCTTGTACCGTTACCAGTTCCGTAAGATGACCTAAATTGTTTTCACTGGCTTTTTCAAAATCAGCTACTTTGAAGAAATAACTGCCATCCAGCAGGAAACATTCTGTCATATAAGGGCTGCCGTTATAACTGATCTTCCCATCCACCAGCTTAACCACTGCACTTTGTTTTGTCAGTGTAGCAGGGGTGGTCTTTGTTGCTGTTTTATAGGGGTGAACCATAACACCATTTGTGCCGTTCAGAACAGGTGCAACGCCCATGTTCAAGTTATTCGTAATATCCCTTGCCCTCACATAGTTCGAACCATCAATATTATAGCACTGGATGGTCTGCACAGCACCGTTATTGAACCGCACCTTTGCATTATTCAGTGTTGCCGTTTTCGTCCCTGTGGCCGCCATAGCAATGCCGGCACAGGAAACGCTCATAATTCCCGCCATCATCAGTGCGGCAAGTCTTTCTTTTTTCATCTCTTTTCTCCCTTCGGATGGTTCTTTTGCTGTTCGTTATATTTTACCAAATTTGAAATAGTGGTTTCAAGCGAAGTGAATGGGAAATTGAAAATTATTCAATTTCACCATCATCATACTCTAAAATATCTTCAACTTGACATCCAAGGACTTTTGCCAGAGCAACGAGCGTAGCACCGGCAGCCTTATTGATATCCTTAGCTCTAATTTCATACTGTTGCAGCGTACGCAGATTCATTCCAACCCTTTCTGCAAGCGTTCTCTGTGAATATCCACTGATTTTGCGTTGTGCCTGCAAGCGAGTGGACAGGTTCTTTTTGCGTATCATACGATTTACTGTATCTACAAATTTTTCTTCAGATGCTTCATGCAATGTAGGATATAGCTTCTCAATCTCTCGCATGGTGATATACCTTTGAATATTCTTAAAGCTTCTCCCTGTATACCACTGGTAGAAAGCAAGAATCCAACCACACCAATACTGTGCGGAATAATCATACGCAACCTGCGCTTGCGGGAAATCCATATCCAGCCCTGCTTTTGTAATCACATCCATCACAAGTTCTGTGCCGGATACACCGGATAGATATTTGGGAACACCCTTTTCAAACTGTTCTGCATAGCCAGTGCCAATAAAAAGAATTAGAAAATCATCCATATCCATCTGACATACATTTGTAGCGTAATCCATTGCTTCGCCCAGACACTTCATAGCATCATCGAGATATTGATTATCGTAAGCGTTCATCATTTTCTTGCACCTCCTCACGAATAATATCTCTTATATATAACCCGTGAAGCTCAATTTTCTCTTGCTCCTTGCGGAAAACAGTTCTTGCTTCATCATCACGCGCTTTTCTTTTTGCATAATACTCCGTATTATCTGCAATTTCATAAGAAACAAACTGTATTCTTTCAAATGCTTTTCTACTTTTCAAAACAAATTGCTCTCCAAGATTGCCCAGCCGCATAGCATGAGAAAGCTGCATGAGCGAAATTTCGTTGTTTAGAAATGCTCTTGCAAAAGAAAAATAGGAATCATCAGCACGATAGCCAATTACTGCATCATACTGATCCAAGTCAATGAGAAAATGCTCCTTCAGCCATTCAGCACCTCGTTTCATAATGGGTGTAGAAATGCGTAGTTTTCGATATTCTAGCAATAGAGTCAGCCAATGCAAAATCGTATATGTGTCAGAAGAAAGGTTAAGAACCGAAAGATTGGTTATATCCATTTCGTATTTATTGGCATATCCATCTGTATTTTCGGTGCAGGCCCACTCCTTTGCAAGCTCTAAATGTTTTGTGCAATAGAAACCTTTGCCATAGTCATTATACGACTTCCCTTTCCCGAACTCTGGCATTTGAATGATTTCCGGGGAGCCATGATATAGAATCAGTTTTTTCATTTTATCACCGCCATATTTCTATAGATCTATCCTCATTATACTTCTAAAGAAGTACACAGTCAATAGAGGTGTCCACATCTTTTGGATTTCACCCCTTGCATATTTCCCGAAAATATATATAATAATAGATAAGAGGATTGCCACCTTTAGCACGGCGGTCAGTCCGAAATCTGTGTTTGACCGTCTAACTGAATAGGTTAGGCGGTCGGTTTTTTATTGCCCTTTTTTACAGAGGGCAACAACTGCTACGATCAACATCGAAAATTGAATCAAATCAATCCATGTAATA
>JAZQTP010000034.1:0-13735 GCA_045630845.1 Anaerotignum sp.
AGAAGCTCGCAAAGCGAGCTTCTCCGCCTGCGGCGGTGTCGCTAGCGACTGATTACCTTGCCGCCGCAGTGCGATCCCCCGGAGGGTTTTTACTCTATAAGGAACGAAATTTCTTATAGAGTAAAAAAGCATTTCGCTTGACGAAATGCTCCGCCTGCGGCGGTGTCGCTAGCGACTGACTACCTTGCCGCCGCAGTGCGATCCCCCGGAGGGTTTTACTCTATAAGAAACGAAATTTCTTATAGAGTGAAAAAAACTGACCGTTTCCTTATGAAACGCATAAGGGAGTGATACTATGAAAATAGAAAGAATCAGCGAAAATCAACTGAAGCTGACGCTGACAAAAGACGATTTGAAGGAAAGAGATATCAAGCTTGAAGATCTCATCACACCTTCCGAAAAGACACAGCAGCTATTTCGGGATCTTATGGAACAGGCTCTGGATGAGCATAATTTCATCAGCGAAAATACACCTTTGATGATAGAAGCTGTGCCTATGGGCTCGGAGGGTATTATGATCATCGTTACCAAATCCGGTGGAAATGGCAAAAAAAGCGGAAAATCCTCCAATCTGCTGCAGCAGGCGCAGGAAAATCGCCGCTGGAAAAAGAAACCGATGGATGCTATGGAGCACACAGAGGACATCTCGTCTGATATTTTGATTTACTCTTTCTCCCATCTGGATGATGTAATCAGCGTCAGTCTGCGTCTGGACAGCAGCTTTCAGGGCGAAAGTGCCGTTTATAAAAACGAAAACAGGTATTTCCTTGTTCTACAGGGAAATACATACATCACAGAGGATGTTTCCGAAAATCTGGACTTGATACTGAAGGAATACGGACAGAAGCACATCTCCACACCGCTTGCCAAATATTATCTTCTGGAGCATGGTGAAACCATCATCGCAGATAAAGCCGTGAAGGCACTGGCAAAAACCTTTGGATAAAACACACAGTTTTACGAATATGTAAATATTCCATCAAACGCAAATGGATGCTTTTCTGCATTTTGCAGTAAGCATCCATTTTATTTCCCTTTTTGTTATCATTTCCCCGCAATATCTATTCCACGGAGCAGAACTGATGGCGAGCCTATACCCCCGGAGCTAAAATACAAATCATCCGCAAACGCCTCTATCTTCTGCAACAGTTGATAAAAATTGCCTGCAATGGTAATCTGCTCTATCGGCTGCCCCACCTTGCCATCCTCTATCCGAAAGCCCTCCGCAGAAAGAGAATAGTCACCGGAAACCGCATTACAGCCAGAATGTAATCCCATCAGCCCTGTGATATACAACCCATCCCCCAGCTTTTGGAACAATGCCTCCTGAGAAATATCTCCTTTTGCAAAATAAAAATTCGTTGGTGCCGTTTTCACAGAACCGGTCAGTCCCGCCCTGAAGCCATTTCCCGTGGATTTTACACCATCTATCTTCGCTGTTTTCCGATTATATAAAAGCGTCTTTAAGACACCCGCTTCGATCACTGCCTTATTTTTACCTGAAACGCCCTCACTATCAAAAGGCTGCGTCCCATAGCCACCTACGAGAAGCGCATCGTCCCGCAAAGTCACCTTATCCGATGCGATTTTTTCGCCAGCTTTTCCCTGTAGCATGGAAAACCCTTTCTGTGCATTTTCTCCAAAAAAGATGCCTGCAAAAGCACCCAGCAGCGCAACCATCGCTCTGCCCTCCAATACAACATCGTATTTTCCGCTTACCGCAGAAACCGCCCCTAGATGGGAAGCCGCCCGCTTTGCAGCCTTTCTGCCTGTTTCCTCCGGATCAAAGTCATTCCAGTTTTGTGCCTTCCAGAAATAAGTGCCTGTTTTCGTTTCGTCACCCTTTCTGGCAATAGCAGAAACATAAGCTGTCGCAAAGTTTTTGGCAAAGGACACATCCAACCCCTTTGTATTTTTAATAGCGATTTCCGCAAGCCCTGTTCCCAGCGCACAATAATCTAAAGATGCCACTTCTTCTGCACCCGCTAACGCCGCTGCTTCCATCTTTAACGCCGCACCGATTTTTTCCTCAACACCCAACTGTTCCAATGCCGCATTGACACCTTCTACCTCGGGATAGGCTTTCTCTCCTTCGTAAATCTCCTCCATATCCTCCGCAGAAAGAAGTGCCGCATTCTCCTTCGCCGTTTCTATCAGAAAGGGAATGGCTTCCTCTGTCAGCCGCTCTGTGTAGGCATAGCCGGTGCATCCGTTAATATTCCCCCGAAAGGAAACACCTTCCTCCCGACAGTTTTCATAATTGGAAACCTCGCCCTCCATAATCAGAACCTCAAAGGCGCTGCCGCCCCGATAAAATACCTCACATTCCGCAAATCCTGCCTCTTTTCCGCAAGCGAGAATCTTTTCCAGATATTCTTTTCTTTCCACGCCATTTACCCCCTTCCGCCAACAGTCATACTGCTGACACGAAGCATAGGCTGTCCCACATCGGTAGGAATAGAGCCGCTCTTGCTGCCGCACATCCCCTGTGCCCGCTTCAGGTTATTGCCAACCATATCTATATCCCGCAGCACCTCATTACCCTTACCGATGAGCGTCGCCCCCCGTACCGGCTCTGCAATTTTCCCATTGCGGATGAGATAGCCTTCCAGCACAGCAAAATTGAATGCACCTGTGGCAGGATCAACACTGCCGCCCCCCATCTGCTTTGCATATAACCCATACTCCGTATTGGCAATGATCTCCTCCGGCGTACTCTTCCCATTGGCAATAAAAGTATTGGTCATACGGCTAGTAGGCGCATAACGGTAATCCTGCCGCCTTGCAGAGCCTGTAATGGCAGCTCCCATTCTTCTGCCATTCAGCCGATCCACCAGATAGGAACGCAGCACACCGTTTTCAATCAGAATATTTCTGGCAGTAGGCGTTCCCTCGTCATCCATTTCCGCCGAACCCCAGCCATTGGGGATGGTTCCATCATCAATCGCAGTCACCAAAGGCGAAGCAATCAGCTGCCCCATTTTCCCCGCAAAAACAGAGGCATTTCTCGCCACTGCCGTTGCTTCCAATCCGTGTCCGCAGGCTTCATGGAAGATAACGCCGCCGAAACCATTATCAATGACCACCGGCATTTTCCCTGCCGGACAAGGCTTTGCTTCCAGCATGGTTACTGCCACCCTTGCCGCCTCTCTGGCACAACCCTCCACATCAATACGGTCAAACAATTCAAAGCCCTCTGAACCGCCGGGACCTAGATGTCCGCTTTGCTTTTCCGAAGCAGAGGATGCCACCGATTCTATAGTAAAACGGGTGCGCACCCGATCTTCTTCTCCCCATACGCCTTCGCTGTTTGCCACAAGAATATGCTTTGACACCTCCAAATATCCGGAGCGTGTCTGCGTAATCAAGCTATGGTATCCCTGCGCCGCCGCAGACGCCTTCCGCAGCTGCTCTGCCTTAGCTGTTTTCGCGATGCTCTCTGGCAGAACCCCAATGGGATTGATGCATCTTTTTGCCATTTCCCGCCAGCCACGAAGCTGATAAATCCGATCGCCCCGCTTTGCCGCAGCACCCTCTCTGGCAATACGGATCAGGGCTTCTTCTGTCATATCATTGGTAAAGCCATAGATAGACTGGTTTCCAAAAAACAGACGCACGCCCGCACCGTAATCCAAACCGCCCAGTGCCGTTTCGACCTTCCCATTTATCATAGAAAGGCTGCTGCGGTTTGTTTCCTCCGCATAAAGCTCCGCAAAATCTGCGCCGCTTTCCAATGCCGCTGTTAATATATTTTCTACTACTGTTCTTTTCAGCATCCTCTGTTCACTTCCTTGCTTCCAATTCCTCCAGATACAGGCTGACCGCTTTCAGATAATGAAGCAGGCTGCCATTCTGTCGGATTCTGTATTTTTCTTCAAAGGCATCCCGCGGGATGGATTTCCGCCCGCCTTTTGCCGCATTTTCCCAATATATTTTCAGTGTTTCAAAGGGCAGCAGATAATATGCATCCTCCCCCGAAAAATGCACCAGCAAAAATACAATTCCTCGCTGTGCCTGAAACTCCTCCATAAATGCCATCTGATGGGCATGAATATTCTGAAGGGGCAGACTTTTCCCCGCCGTTTCCTTGGCATCAAATGCCACCGGCACGCCCTGCGCCACCCCGATATAATCCACGGTGGACTGCTTTTCAAAATATGCCAGCGTGATGGTTTTGGATTCACTGTCCATCTTCACCGGCGTAATCGGCGTAGGAATCTTCTGGAACAATGCCAGAGCGGACTGCCTATAGCGTTCATTTGTAAAATTGATGATCTCTTCAAAGGTACTGCCCCGCAGTCCTCTGGAATTCCAATGGGACATTCTTCCGCCTCCTCTTTAATATGATTAGAAATTATACCATATCCTTTATTATTTTTCCAGTTCACTAACCGTCACAAAGCAGATTCCTGCCGCCTCCAGCTCCGGAATCAATTCCTGCAATGCCTGCACCGTCACCAGTCCACCCTCCGGCCCCACATGGCCAATGGCAAGGGCTTCGCCTTTTTCCAGCGCAATCTCTGCCGCTTTGCGAAGCTGCCGCTTCACTTCTTCCACATCATCGGTGCTATCCAGAAAAACATCCCTTGCAAAAAAACGCAGCCCCGTCTTTTGTGCCAGCTGCTGCCCAAGACTTTTTGCCGTGGTGACGCTATCCACAAACATCATATCTTTCTCCCGCAGCACATCCATCACTACCAAAAGGCTCCTCTCATCCTCCATAATAGCAGAGCCCATGTGATTATTCATCCCCTTTGCGTCCGGCAGGATCTTGATTGCCTCCAATACGCTCTGTCTGATTTCCGCTTCACTCATGGAACGAAAAACCCCCTTTTCGCCTACCCATTCCTTTTTCCCTGTCAGAGATTCCATCGGCATATGAATGAATATCTCCTTTCCCGCCGCCCGAACAGCCGCCGCATCTTCTGCAGTACATCCGGAAAAAGGCATCACCGCCGCTGTAAAAGGAATCGGCAGCGCAAGCATTTCCGCCGTTCCCTCGCCGCAGTAACCGAAATCATCTATCAAAATAGCAAGCCTGCCGCCCCTTTCTTCTCCACTAACAAACGCGGCTTCTTTCAGCCAACCCAATCCTCTGCCACCTAAAAAACAAATTCCCATCACAAGCACATATATTATCCCCTTTTTCCAATCCATACCTCAATCCTCCTGCCGTTTCTTGCTATATGGATATGAAAAAAGGCATCGGAATATTTCCGATGCTTAACAACAGCCACCCCATTAAAATATTCTGTTTTTGTGCTGCCACCCACTCTCGCCTCTCTCCGTTTTTCCTCTATAAAAGCAGCAAAAGCCTCAAACCCAAACGGCTTGAGGCTTGTATTTTTTATTCTGCTACACCAGCTACAGGCTCCGCCTCTACTGGTGTTCCGCATTGTCCGCAGAAATTCACGCCTTCTGCGATAGGTGCACCGCAGCCGGAACACACAGGATTTCTTTCGATACCTGCTTTTTCTGCAGCTCTTTCCGCCTCTGCGGCCTTTTCCGCTGCCTTTCTTTCCGCCTTTTCTGCTTCACGCTCCGCTTTTCTCGCCTCACCCTCCGCTTTGATCTGTTCGATCTGCGCTTCCAGCTCACGAATCTTGTCCTGTGCTACTACGATTTTATCACAAATCAGCATCGCTTCTTCGTCCAGCTCTGTACCTACTGCAAACTGCGCCCAATAATATTCTCCTAGCTCTCTCTGATAAACCTGGATATTTCCTTTTGTCAGATTGATTTCACCAATCAGCTTATTGGTTTCCAGACTATCAGAAGCCTTTTCAGATACCTGCTTTGCCACTTCATTCAGCTTATCAAAAAATGCCATAGTGCATTCCTCCTTGTGCGCAACTCTATTTCATCTGTTTTTCTTTTAGGCAATACCGCATAATTCTGGTGGTGTAGATGCGTAAGCAGATGTGCCTGCCGTGAATTGTGCGGTGTTGCCTTTATTATACTGTTTCATTTTTTTCCCTGCAATCCCTTTTTCTTTCTTTTTTCGCAAACCAAAAAGCCTCGTATCATTTCGATACGAGGCAGATATTCTTATTTCTTCATCTTAGGCAGACCATCAAAGCCCTTTTGCAGCTCTGCATCAGTAGGGATATAATCCTGCATTTCACCATTGTTGAATTTTTCATAGGCAAACATATCAAAGTATCCTGTGCCGGTCAGACCAAATACGATGGTCTTTTCCTCTCCGGTTTCCTTGCATTTCATCGCCTCATCAATGGCAACACGAATCGCATGCGCACTTTCCGGCGCGGGCAGGATCCCTTCCACCTGCGCAAACTGCTTCGCCGCTGCAAACACAGCTGTCTGCTCCACAGAGCGGGCTTCCATCAAACCGTCATGATACAGCTGAGAAACCACAGGGCTCATACCATGATAACGCAGCCCGCCGGAATGGCTGGAGGACGGGATAAAACCGCTGCCCAGCGTATACATCTTCGCCAGCGGTGTTACCATGCCTGTATCACAGTAGTCATATGCAAATTTCCCTCTCGTCAGACTGGGGCAAGATGCAGGTTCTACAGCAATGATCTGATAATCTCTTTCCCCTCTGAGCTTCTCCCCTACAAAAGGAGAAATCAAGCCGCCCAGATTCGATCCACCACCGGCACAACCAATGATAATATCCGCTTTGATACCGTATTTATCCAGTGCCGCCTTTGTTTCCATACCAATGATAGACTGATGCAGCATAACCTGATTCAGTACACTGCCCAGCACATATCTATACCCCTCCCTGCTGCAAGCAGATTCCACTGCCTCAGAAATCGCACAGCCAAGGCTGCCCGTTGTACCGGGGTGGGCTTCCAGAATCTTTTTACCCACTTCTGTTGTAGTGGAGGGAGAAGGCGTTACAGATGCACCGTATGTACGCATCACCTCTCTGCGGAAAGGCTTCTGCTCATAGGATACCTTAACCATGAATACATTACAATCCAGCCCCAGATATGCACAAGCCATAGAAAGAGCTGTCCCCCACTGACCTGCACCGGTTTCTGTTGTCACGCCCTTCAGCCCCTGCATTTTTGCATAGTATGCCTGTGCAATGGCAGAATTCAGCTTATGGCTGCCGCTGGTATTGTTCCCCTCAAATTTATAATAGATTTTTGCAGGTGTCTGCAATTTTTCTTCCAGACAGTATGCACGCACCAACGGCGCGGGTCTATACATTTTATAGAAATCCCAGATTTCCTGCGGAATATCAATATAGGCATTCTCATTATCCAGCTCCTGCTTTGCCAGCTCCTCACAGAAAATCACGCTCAACTCTTCCAATGTCATCGGCTCCTGTGTTTCCGGATGCAACAGCGGCGCTGGTTTATTTTTCATATCTGCCCGCACATTATACCACTGTCTTGGCATTTCAGATTCTTCCAGATAAATCTTATAGGGAATTTTTTCGTTTTCTTTACTCATAATTGCCGCTCCTCTCTGCTTCCTTGTTCTTTCTCATCTATTCTATTCTCATCTGATTTGAAAACAAATCATCCTTATCGTACTCTTTCCAAAGACATCTGTCAATATTTCCACACAAAAAGTAAAAAAGCATTTCGCTTGACGAAATGCTCCGCCTGCGACTGACTACCTTGCCGCCGCAGTGCGATCCCCCGGAGGGTTTTTGCTCTATAAGAAACGAAATTTCTTATAGAGTAAAAAAGGATATGGTGTACTCCACCATATCCCAGTTTTTTAGAATTTTAATACCTCCACATCCGCCGTTCCCATGGGAATGCTTCCCCCACAGCCAGGACACGGAATCTCTCTTTCCATCTCCATGGTTTGCTCATCCACATCGATTTCTTCCCCACAGTTGGGGCAAATAAAGGAATAGAAGAAAATCGGTTCATCTGTATCATCCAGTGCCGCATCCTCCATCACCATATCCTCATCGTCCATGAATGTTTCCAGCATAAAAGCCATGTCATCCAGAACATCCAGAATCCCATGGAAGATCTTGCCCTCTTTACTGTCTTCAGCAAAACCGCTTCCATCGCAAAGTCCTCTTAAATAAGTGATCTTCTTTTCAAAATATTCCATTTGCCACAAGCCTCCCTGCCAAAATCAGCTTTGAATTGGATTATTCTTTAGATCTGCCCAGATATTCACCTGTTCTTGTGTCAATCTGAACCTTTTCACCTTCGTTGATGAACAGAGGCACCTGAATCTGCAGACCTGTTTCAACGATAGCAGGTTTTGTTGCGCCCTGTGCTGTGTTGCCGGCGAAGCCGGGTTCTGTTTCTGTAATAATCAGGTCTACAAACTGTGCCGCCTCTACGATGAAAGGCGCGCCTTTGTAGAATTTTACTGTTACTTCGTCGTTTTCTCTTGTGTATTTCAGCGCATCTTCTACTTGATCGTAGTGCAGAGGAATCTGATCGAATGTTTCATTGTCCATAAAGTAGTACAGTTCACCATCGCTATACAGGTACTGCATTTTCTTTGTTTCGATATGTGCTTTGGGAAATTTATCACTGGGGTTGAATGCTTCTTCTCTTGTAGCACCCGTCAGAATGTTTTTGTATTTTGTTCTTACGAAAGGAGAACCTTTACCGGGTTTTACATGCTGGAAGTCCAGAATTACATGGGGTTCACCATTCATTTCAAAAGTAATGCCTTTTCTAAAATCGCCTGCAGAAATCATATTATTTCCTCCTCAAAAAGTTAAATATATTTTTATTATTCCAAATTACAATGCCAACATAGCATATTCTTCTATATTTTAATAGATTAAGTCGTATATTTCAATAAAAACTTCAAAAAACCTTCTTATTTACCATATTTCTTAAAATATAGCCTCATTACCTGACGCTCCAGACCGCGTTTTACCTTCGTCTGCAGCTGATCTCTGTCGCAAATCGGTGCCGTCATAATGCAAAGAAGCCCCGCCTTGTGTCCACACCACATATCCGTAAACACCTGATCCCCTATCATGGCTGCGCTGTCAGGCGTAACGCCCATTCTCTCCAGTGCACGGCTCAGCTTTTTGATCCCCGGCTTCCCGGCCTTATGTACTGCCAATGCCCCCAGCTTCCGATTGAACAGATGCACCCGCTCCTTTGTGTTATTGGAAAGGATACAGAGCTTGAAGCCCTGCTTACGCAGATAGGCAAACAGCTCTACAATCTCCTGATCTGGCTCTGCCACATCAAAAGGTGCAACTGTATTATCAATATCGAACACCAATGCACGGATACCCAGCTTACGCATCTCGTCTAGCGGCATTTCAAATACAGATTTTACATAAATATCAGGAAAAAACCGTTCCAAAAGCATACTCATACCAACCCTTCTCTGCCTGCATTCCAAAAGGCATTTTCATCAATATCACCCAGCCGTTCGCCGCTCAAATAGCGAATCATTACATCGTCCACTTCTCCTGCCACACCATAAGTCAATTCAATGCGTTTCATGCGGAGGATATTGCGTGCCGCAGAACGGATATTCCCGCAGATAACAGCGTTAATGCCCTGCTCTGTCAGAAAATCCGAAATACTCATTTCCCCCAAAGGGATAACCTCTTTTTTCTGCACCAGCTCAATTTCTACTTCATAGACGGTAAATTCTGTAGCACGGCTATAGTGCTGATCAATCCTGCCATTTTTCGTCGGAATGGCAACACGCATAGGGAAATCCCCCTTTCTCTCATTTTTATCATTTTATCTTTTCTGCAATATATTTGTCAATTTCTTTGCGTATTTTCTCAAAACATTGTAAAATACTATTCAGAAGTGCGAGGATAAAATCCTCCGTAGGAAAGGAGTATAAAAACATGGATGAACGAATCAAAACATTGGCATATAATCTGGTGCATTATTCCTGCCAATTAAAAAAAGGAGAAAAGGTATGGATCAGCTGTAATGGTATCCATCCCCTGCCTCTGGTAAAACAAATCATCAAAGAGGTTTATAAAGCCGGGGCTACCCCCTTTGTAAAGCTGATGACGAACTCTCTGGAAAGAGAGCTTCTGCTAGGTGCAACAGAGGAGCAGCAAAAAATGATGGCAGAGGTGGATTGCCGCCTGATGGAACAGATGGATGCTTTTATCGGCGTACGCGGAGAAGATAATCTGACAGAGCAATATGATGTGCCCATCGAAAAACTGGATATACAAAATATTTTTTATGATGATCCCGTGCATCATCATATCCGCGTCCCCCAAACGAAATGGGTTGTTCTGCGCTATCCTACAAATGCCATGGCACAGGCAGCAAAAACCTCTCTGGAGGAATTTGAAGATTTCTACTTTAATGTCTGCAATCTGGATTACAGCAAAATGAGCACTGCCATGGATAGTCTGGTAGAATTGATGAACAAAACCGACAAGGTGCGTCTGGTGGCAAAGGATACGGATATCACTTTCTCCATCAAGGATATTCCCGCAAAAAAATGCGCCGGCAGCTGCAACATCCCCGACGGCGAAGTATATACAGCCCCTGTTCGCAATTCCATCAACGGTGTCATTACCTATAATACCCCCTCCGAAATGAATGGCTTTACCTTTGAAAATGTAAAGCTGACTTTCAAGGACGGAAAAATCATAGAATGTGACGGCAATGACAAGGCTCGTCTGGAAAAAGTGTTCAACACAGATGAAGGTGCAAGATATGTGGGTGAATTTGCCATCGGTGTAAATCCCTATATCACCAAGCCTATGAACAACATCCTGTTCGACGAAAAAATCGCCGGCTCCATCCATTTTACCCCCGGCAACTGCTATGACGATGCATACAACGGCAATAAATCTGCCATCCACTGGGATTTGGTGCTTATCATGACACCAGAATACGGCGGCGGAGAAATTTGGTTCGATGATGTTCTGATCCGCAAGGACGGTATTTTTGTCGTACCAGAACTGGAATGTCTGAATCCCGAAAATCTGAAATAAGCAAATGATAAAATCCCCCATCCAGCGGTACTATCCGACAGATGAGGGATTTTTTCGTTCATTGCAAGCACACTGCCGCAATCGAAATATCTTTTTTTACACTTTATACGAATTGCGCCACGCTCCAGAGCCCCAGAAGATGCAGCGGATAAAATATATAGTAAAAATAGCGGGGCATTTTTTCTGCCAATGCAGAAATCCGCCATTTCCCATCCAGAAAGCTGAAGGAAAACAGAGAGAATGCCTGCAGCCATATTCCGGTCGTCAGTCCATAAAGAATGTTCAGTATCAGCTGCCCATAAAAACACAGGCTTTCCTTCTTCTCATAAAAACCAAAGAGGAATATCGTCCAGATACCATACCAGCCATAGCTCATATCCACCCATCCGGCACCCAGAAGCAGAACGATTGCTGCCCACTTCTTTTCTTTTTGCCAGCACCACAGCGCCAACGCACCCCATGCCAGCATAAACAGAGGATTCAACTTCTGCATACCGAAGGTCAGATAATAAATCGGCTGAGAAACTGCGGCTGCCAACAGGATACGCCCCAGATAGCGCCAAAAATTTGACGAATGGAACACCCCTTGCGCAATCCCAAAGGCAAACAGTGGAAAGGATAACCGCCCAATCACACGAAATCCCGCTGCCATTGGAAAGAATATCGCCCCAATATGGTCAATCAGCATCGTCAATGCAGCCACAAGCTGTATAAATTGTCGCTGTTCCCTGCACATCATCCCTGAAACATAGGCGTGGACAAATATCTGTCCCCTGTATCAGGCAGCAGCACCACAATATGCTTTCCTGCATTTTCCGGACGCTTTGCCATTTCCACTGCCGCATACAGCGCAGCCCCTGCAGAAATGCCCACAAGAAGCCCCTCGTTTCTGGCAATCATCCTACCGGCTGCGTAAGCGTCTTCCTCCTTTACGGTCATCACTTCATCATAAATTTCCGTATCCAGAATAGAAGGCACAAAATTGGCTCCAATCCCCTGCAGCCCATGAGGTCCGGCTTCCCCTTTCGTCAAAAGCGGAGAGGCTGCCGGCTCTACTCCGATAATCTGCACCTTGGGGTTCTGCTCCTTGAGGTATCTGCCGGTGCCGCTAATTGTACCGCCGGTGCCGATGCCTGCCACAAAAATATCTACCTTTCCATCAGTATCTGTCCATATTTCAGGTCCTGTTGTTTCATAATGTGCCGCAGGATTAGACGGATTATCAAATTGTCCGGGGATAAAGGAGTGGGGAATTTCCTTCGCCAGCTCCTCTGCCTTTGTAATAGCGCCAGCCATGCCTTTCGCCCCCTCTGTCAGCACCAGCTCTGCACCAAAGGCTGTCATCAACAAACGGCGTTCCATACTCATGCTATCCGGCATCACAATGATCGCTCTATAGCCTCTCGCCGCAGCCATCACAGCCAGCCCAATGCCTGTATTACCGCTGGTGGGTTCAATGATTGTAGCCCCCGGCTGCAAAAGTCCTGCTTTCTCTGCCGCCTCCACCATATACTTTGCCACTCTGTCCTTGACACTACCGCCGGGATTCCATGCTTCCACCTTCGCCAGAAGCGTCGCCTGAAGCCCTAGCTTTTTCTCGATATTCGTCAGCTCCAATAAAGGCGTTCCACCAATCAGTGCTTCGATACTTTTATAAATATTTGCCATTTCAAAAACCTCCCTATCTCCTTTTTATGAATGAAGATACGCCTCTTTCCCTGCGTTGTCAAGGCCCGTCCCTCTTGTGTCCTTTTTATTTTTGTGCTACCATACAACAAAAGCTAACATATTTGTACGAAAAGGAGAATTTCTATGAAAATAGGCAGAAACGATCCCTGCTGGTGCGGCAGCGGAAAAAAATACAAATCCTGTCATGCGGCATTTGACGAAAAACTGGAAGCATACAAGGCGAAGCGTATCCCCGTTCCCAGCCACAAGCTCATTAAAACACCTGAGCAGCTAGAAGGCATCCGCAAAGCAGGCAAGCTGAACACCGCCGTTCTGGATATGATCGCAGAAAAAATCAAGGTGGGTATGTCCACAGCGGAAATCAATCAGCTGGCTCATGATTATATCGTAGAACACGGCGGCATCCCTGCCTGTCTGGGCTATCAGGGCTTTCCCAAAAGCATCTGCACCTCTGTAAACGATGTAATCTGTCACGGCATCCCTGATGAAAACGAAATCCTGCAGGATGGCGACATCATCAATGTTGATGTCACTACCATTCTGGATGGATACTACGCTGATGCCTCCCGTATGTTCCAAATCGGTGAAGTTTCCGAAGCTGCAAAAAAACTCATTGCGGTAACAAAGGAATCTGTTGACCTTGCCCTACAGGAAGTAAAGCCTTGGGGCAGACTAGGCAACATCGGTGCTGTCATCAGTGAGCATATCCATAAGCATGGCTATACTGTTCTAAAGGACATTGGCGGTCATGGAGTTGGCAACGATTTCCACGAAGATCCCTATGTATGCCATGTTGGCAAACGGGACACCGGTATGCTGCTGGTGCCCGGCATGGTTTTCACCATTGAGCCTATGGTAAACGAGGGGGAAGAGGACTTCTATCAAGACGAAGAAAACGGCTGGACAATCTATACCGAAGACGGCTCTCTTTCCGCCCAGTGGGAATATACCGTTGCTGTTACGGAAGACGGCTTTGAAATCCTGACACACTAAATGTTTCCTGTATAAAAAAAGTATTTCGCTTGACGAAATACTCCGCCTGCGGCGGTGTCGCTTGCGACTGACTACCCTGCCGCCGCAGTGCGATCCCCCGGAGGGTTTTTACTCTATAAGAAACGAAATTTCTTATAGAGTAAAAAAGAGCCC
>JAZQTP010000035.1:0-17141 GCA_045630845.1 Anaerotignum sp.
TGCACTGGGCGCAGAAGTTGGTTCCTCCAGAGCGTGTGTTGACGCTGGTTGGATCGCAAAAGACAGACAGGTAGGTCAGACAGGTAAAACAGTAAGACCTGAACTGTACATGGCTTGCGGTATCTCCGGTGCTATCCAGCACGTAGCAGGTATGGAAAACTCCGAACTGATCATCGCTATCAACAAAAACGAATCCGCACCCATCTTCGAAGTATCCGATCTGGGTATCGTTGGCGATCTGAAAGTAATCCTGCCTAAACTGGCTGAAGCAATCAGAAAATACAAAGCAGCAAAAGCAAACAGCTAATTTTCCCGAAACGGAGAAAATGAACTTAAGCGAATAAAACTCTCCCATCCCACTTGTGGGGTGGGAGTTTTTTTTGCTCTATAAGAAATTTCGTTTCTTATAGAGCAAAAACCCTCCGGGGGACGCAGGGCGGCGGCAAGGTAGTCAGTCGCTAGCGACATCGCCGCAGGCGGAGCATTTCGTCAAGCGAAATGCTTTTTTATGTAAAGTATTTGCGGATAAATAATATGAATTTTTTGCAGAAAAAGGCGAAAGTTGCTGATGAAAAAAGGCTTGGGGCGACAGCCTTTGACAGGATGTGCACAGATACTGTGATATATTTGTAAACACAATACGAAAGAACACCTGTAAAAGGAGGATGTACTATGGAATACTATTTCGACGGCGACAGCAATTTTCGTGATAAGGAGGAAGAATTTGATACGCCTGCAAGAGTGAAACAGATGGGAAGCGTAGAGGATGATCTTAAAATTTTTGTGGAGGATTATGTCTATACATATTTATATCAATACGGGAGAACAAATGGAGGGAAAGAAAAGCTTGCGGCACTTATTGGGCGACATTATGTGGTAAATGGTCAGGAAACCGTAGTTATCTCCGGTGCGATACAGGCGAAGGAGACCGTGCAGGAGAACGGGATGGAGCGGTTTACAGAGGAAACATGGGAATACATTGGGGGGCAGATGCAGACCTATTTTAAGGGAATGGGGATTGTAGGATGGGTGCATTGTCAACCGGGATTTGGTGCTTTTCTTATGACAAAGGATGAGGAATTTCATCGAGAATATTTTAAGGAAAAATGGCAGGTATTGTTTGTGCTCGACTGTGTAGATAAGTTGGATACTTTCTATCTGTATAATGAGGAAAAGACCGGATTGCGACAGGCGAAAGGTTATTTTGTTTATTATGACAGGAATAGAGAGATGCAGGAGTATATGCTGGAGAATAGTCTAGTACAACCGAAAGCGGCAGAGCCGGAGGGGACGGCAGAGGAAGAAGCGAAGCAAGAAATGCAGATGGATGCAGAGATGCTGCGAGAAAGAAGAAAGGAGAGACACAGAGAACAGATGGACGCTGCACAGGATATACGACGGGTGCTGCGGCGGCGGGAACATACAGCGAAAGAGGCGAAGCGGGAGCATGAGAGGCTGCTGCTCGCTGTGAGTTGTGTTTTGTGCGTAGTTTGCATCAGCTTGGGAATTGCTATGTATCGTAGCTTGGACAGGCTACAAGCGGTGGAAACGGAATTGACGGCAATGCAGACATCCTATCAGTCATTGGCAGAGGATATTGAAGGCGCGCTGGTGCAAAGTGTATTTGCGGTGCAAACGCCCGAAGAAGCGCAGGGGGACTTGGAACAGGCAGAAAATCGAAATGAAAAATATATTGTGGAAAGTGGAGATAGCCTAACTTATATCAGCAGAAAATTTTATGGGGACAATAGTGGGGTGACTGCGATTATGGAAAGGAATGGGTTGGAAGATGCAGATATGATTTATGAGGGGCAGGTGCTTTGGATCCCAGAATAAAGTGGAGAGATCTTTGTGAAAGCAAGGATCTCTTTTTTATTGAAAAATATGCAGGAAAAAAGCTGGAAGAAAAAATAGTAATTTGCAAAAAAATAGTTGCGGTTAGAAATAGAATATGCTACAATAAATAAATCGTGGGGAAACACGGCAATAGATGAGATAACACTCGCATAGAAATGGGAGTGAGGATACAGGAGGTTTTGATATGTCTATAATTGGTACAGTATTAACAGTAGCTTTGATTGTTTTGACAGTAATTTTGGCTGTAATTATTCTGTTGCAGTCTAAACGCTCTGCTGGTTTGGGCGCAGTGAGTGGCGGCGGCGCAGATACTTTCTGGAGCAAAAATAAAGCAAATTCTATGGAAGGCAAGCTGGAGAAATACACAAAAATTTTGGGCGCATTGTTTATGATTATTGCGTTTGCTGTAAATCTGGTAGGCTAAGAAAAATCGGGATGCTGTTTAGACAGCATCCTTTTCTTTATTATAAGCCAAAATAATAAGGGTATCCTATGGTGAGAAAGAATTGCAAAAGAAGATGAGGAGATAGATATGGAACAGATGGAGATTATGCAGGCAAGGAAAGAGCGTATTCTGTCCTATGTCAGAAGCGAGGAGTATATTCCGATGAAACGAAAGGACATTCGTATTATGCTGGATGTGCCTGCGGAGGACAGGATTGTATTTGAGGAACTTTTGCAGCAGATGATTGATGAAGGGCAGCTTTTTGAAACAAGAAAAGGAAAGATTGTCAGCCCGAAAGATTTGCAGATGGGAACGGGAATTTTCATCGGACACGCCAGAGGCTTTGGATTTGTCAGCCCAGAGGAGGGGGGAGAAGATATATTTATCCCTGCCAGTGAAACCATGGGAGCAATGCAGAAGGATAAAGTGCTGTATAAGGTGTTGCGGCGGCCAGAAAAAGGCAGAAAAGCCGATGGTGTGATTGTGCGTATTCTGGAAAGAGGGATGCAGCGCATCGTTGGCACTTTTGAAGCAGGAAACAAAGGCTACGGCTTTGTGGTGGCGGACGACAAGAAAATTGCAAAGGATATTTTTATTTCCAGAGAGCATACAAAAGGAGCTGTCAGCGGACATAAGGTGGTGGTGGAAATCATTGATTATGGTGCGGATAGAAGAAATCCGGAGGGGAAGGTTATAGAGATACTTGGACATATCAATGATCCGGGTGTGGACATTCTTTCTGTAATCCGTCGTTATGAGCTGGCAGTGGAATTTCCTGCGGAGGGTTACGCAGAAATTGAGGGCTTGGAAACCGAGGTAAAAGAAACGGATAAGGTCGGGAGAGAGGATATTCGTGATTGGCTGACCATTACCATTGACGGAGAAGATGCAAAGGATCTGGATGATGCAGTGACGCTGAAAAGGCTTTTGAACGGCAATTTTGAACTGGGAGTTCATATTGCGGATGTTTCTCATTATGTAAAGGAGGGTACGGCACTGGATCAGGAGGCGTATAGCCGAGCGACCAGCGTGTATTTGGTGGATCGTGTCATTCCGATGCTGCCGCATAAGCTGAGCAATGGGATATGCTCCTTAAATCCCCATGCGGACAGGCTTGCGCTAAGCTGTATTATGGAGATTGATACAAAGGGCGAGGTGGTTTCCCATCGTATTGGGGAAACGCTGATTCACTCTGATTATCGTATGACATATACGGCAGTGCGAGAGCTATTGGAGGAGGAAACACCAGCACTTCTGGAGCAGTATCGTGAGATTGTGCCGATGCTGCAGGAGATGGAAATGCTGCGTCAGATATTGGGGAACAAAAGGAGAAAAAGAGGAGCTGTTAATTTTGACCTACCGGAAAGTAAGATTCTTCTGGATGAGGCAGGAAAGCCGATTGAAATTCGCCCCTATGAAAGGAGTATTTCTACTAATATGATTGAGGAGTTTATGCTGGTGTGCAATGAAACCGTTGCAGAAAACTCCTTTTGGCAGGAAATGCCCTTCTTGTACCGCAGCCATCAAGAGCCGGATGCAGATAAAATGGAAAAGATGGAGCAATTTTTACGGGGCTTCGGCTACCATTTCAGAAAAAAGGATGGAGAGATTCATCCCCGAGAAGTGCAGCGGGTACTGCGAGAAGCAGAAGGGAAAGATGAAGAACGCATTGTGACAAGAATGGTTTTGCGTAGCATGATGCAGGCAAGATATACAGCAGAAAACGGTGGGCATTTTGGATTGGCGGCAAAATACTATTGCCATTTTACTTCTCCCATTCGCAGATACCCCGATTTGGAAATCCATCGTATGATTAAAAAAATGCTCCACGGAGAGCTGGATGAAAAGCGTTCTACGGCATATCGGAAGAAAATGCCGGAATGGGCAAAGCATTGCTCCAAGCAGGAGCGTGTGGCGGAGGATGCAGAACGCGATACGGATACGATGAAAAAAGTAGAATATATGGCGGACAAAATCGGTGAGGTCTATGAGGGAATTATTTCCGGAGTGACTGGCTGGGGAATTTATGTAGAGCTGCCGAATACCATCGAGGGAATGATTGCACTAAACCAGATGGAAGACGATTATTATGAATTTGATGAGAAAAAAATGCTGGTTTCCGGAAAACGGACAAAAAGAACATTCCGATTGGGGGATAAGGTAACTGTTATGGTGACGAAGGTGGATCGTATGATGGGTACCATTGATTTTGCGCTGGAGGAAGTGTTTGCGTTCGTGCAAGATTAAGAAGAAAGAAACAGGCAAGATTAACGGCAGAAAGAAAGACTTTCTTGCTCTATAAGAAATTTCGTTTCTTATAGAGCAAAAACCCTCCGGGGGACGCAGGGCGGCGGCAAGGTGGTCAGTCGCAAGCGACACCGCCGCAGGCGGAGCATTTCGTCAAGCGAAATGCTTTTTTATTTTTGCGTGAAATGATATTGAAAAAGATAGCGGGTATCCTCTTTGGGATATCCGCTATTCGTCAAGCGAAGTGCTTTTTAATGGGATTTCTTTTTATCAGATAAGGAAGTATGGTTCAAAAGAGCAGCGTGTTTCCCGGCAAGATTGCCGCTTGCCCATGCCCATTGCAGATTATAGCCGCCGCAGTCTCCATCAATATCAAGCACTTCCCCTGCGGCAAATAAGCCTTTTACCAGAGTGCTTTCCATGGTTTGAGGGTTAAACGATTCGGTGCGGATGCCGCCGGCGGTAACCTGTGCAGCATCGAAGCCCATAGTGCCGATAACGGGGATTTCAAAATCCTGGATGGAATGGGCAATACGCTTGATGTCAGAAGATTTCAGTGTATAAATCGGCTCTGTAAAGCCAAAGCCTGCATAGCGCAAAATTGTTCTTCCAAGACGATTATGCAGGATGCCTGTCAGAAAATTCTCTAAGGTCTGATTTGGCATTGTTTTTTTTCGGTTATGAAGCAGAGCAAGGATTTCTTCTTGCCGGAAGCTTCTCAGCAGATTCAGATGGATTGTCAAAGGTCCTTTTTCGGTGGAAATCGCACGGGAAATTTCAAAAATTGCAGGGCCGCTTACGCCGAAGTCGGTGAACTGGATCTCGCCTGCATTTTCTGCAAGGTTTTTTCCGTTTTTTTCCACTAGAACGGCTCCGTCTGCACGGACACCTTTTAGCGCCTTGACATAAGTGGTATCCGTTTTAATCTGTACCAGAACGGGAAAGAGCTTTGTGGTCGTATGCCCCATGCTTTTTAGCAGTTCATAGCCGCTTTGAGTGCCGCCAAGCTTGCCGCCGGCCATGCCGCCGCAGCAGACGATTACGGAATCTGCCGATAGGGTTTCTTCTTTGGATGCAATTTGAAAGCCACCTTTTTTTCCTTTTTTCAAGGAGGTTACTTCAAAGGCTGTGCGTACTGCAACACCTTTTTCCTCCAGTGCCAGACGAAGAACATCCACCACGCTGCCTGCCTGATCGGAAAGAGGATATACCTTTCCGCTGGGTTCTACTGTGGTGATTAGTCCGAGGTGGGAAAAGTATTCCAAGGTTTTTTGGGTATCAAAGGCGGAAAGGGCAAAATCAGCAAATTTTGCATCTTGTCCGTGATAGTTTTTCAATGTCAGTTTGGTGTTGGAGAGGTTGCAGCGGCCATTGCCTGTGGCAAGCAATTTTCTGCCAACACGCGCCTGCCGTTCCAGAATGATTACTTCTGCGCCTTGTTCTCTTGCGGAAAGGGCAGCCATCATACCTGCTGCACCGCCGCCGATAATAATTACTTTCATAATGTCACCTTTTCTATGTAGATGTATCCTTTTTTATTATATTTCATTATAATCCCTTTTGATTGGACTTGTAAACAGAACCTTTTAGGGATAGTCGGATACGAGGCTGATATCGGATGAATTTTTGCAGAGCAAAGGGGGAAAGGTGCATAATCATTGTGTTTTTTTGATTTTGTGGTATACTATTATGATATTATAGGGTAAATATTGAATTTTTTATAGATGGAGTACGGGCTATGAATGAAAAAGCGTTACACACATTAGAATACGATAAAATCATACAGAAATTGGTAGGCTATGCCGTTTCCCCTATGGCAAAGGAACGGGCGGCGGCGCTCCGTCCCTCGTCTGCATTGAGTGATATTGTCCTCTGGCAGCAGGAAACGACAGAGGCGACGGTGATGGCACTGAAAAAAGGCGCACCCTCCTTCGGTGGCTTCAGAGAAATTCGTCCCCAGCTGAAGCGGGCTTCTATGGCAGGGATTTTATCCGTGGCGGAATTGATGGCAATTGGCGAGTTTGCTTATGTTTGCCGAAAGATGAAAAAATATGCCCAAAAGGAAAATAAGGAGGAGGTATACCCTCGTCTGGATGAATATTTTGACTTAATCATTCCGCTGGATAAATTAGAAAACGAAATTAGCCGCTGTATTCTTTCTGAAACGGAAATTGCAGATGATGCAAGTGCTGGGCTGCGCAGCGTGCGGAAAGAAATCAAGATTTCCAATGATAGAGTGAAAGATCATTTGAATGGCGTTATCAATTCTTCTGCATACAGAAATATGCTGCAGGATTTTGTGATTACAATCAGAAATGACAGATATTGTGTGCCGGTTAAGGCGGAATACAGAAGCTCTTTTCCGGGGATGATTCACGATCAGTCCAATACAGGCTCTACGCTGTTTATGGAGCCTTTGAGTGTGATTCAGCTGAACAATAAAATCAAAGAACTACAGGCACAGGAAAAAGAGGAAATTGAAAAAATATTGATGATACTGTCTGATTTGGTGACAGCAAATGCCATTTCCATCGAAGGCAATCTGGAGCTATTGACACAGCTGGATTTCATCTTTGCAAAAGCGGCACTTTCTATGGCGATGGATGGCACACAGCCTTTGTTTAATACAAAGGGCTATATCGACATTCATAAAGGCAGACACCCTTTGTTGGAGCCAAAGACAGTTGTGCCGACGGATATTTATCTGGGAAAGGATTTTACAACGCTGCTGATTACAGGCCCTAACACAGGTGGGAAAACGGTTGCACTAAAGACGCTGGGCTTGTTTACATTGATGGGGCAGGCGGGGCTGCATATCCCTGCTTTTGATAACTCCGAGCTGGCGGTATTTGATAATGTGTTTGCAGACATTGGGGATGAGCAGAGCATCGAACAAAGCTTGAGTACCTTTTCTGCCCATATGACAAATATTGTGCGGATCATGGATCAGGTGACGGATCATTCCCTTGTGCTGTTTGATGAGCTGGGGGCGGGAACAGATCCTACAGAAGGAGCGGCGCTGGCAATTGCGATTATCAAAGCATTATTGGAAAGAAACATACGCACAGCAGTAACAACGCATTACAGTGAATTGAAAGTATTTGCTTTGTCTACAGAGGGAGTGGAAAATGCCTGCTGTGAATTCAGTGTGGAAACCTTAAGACCGACCTATAAGCTACTGATCGGGATTCCCGGCAAAAGTAATGCCTTTGCCATTTCTAAGCGTTTGGGGCTACAGGAGTACATTCTGGATGCAGCCAGAGAGTTTGTTAGTCAGGATGAAGCAAAGTTTGAAGATGTTATCACAGATTTGGAAATCAGCAAAAAATCTGTGAAGATAGAACAGGAGAGGGCGGAGGAATACCGCCGTGAAGTCGAGGCGCTGAAAAAAGAAGTGGAACGGCAGAAAGAAAAGACGAAGCAGCAGAAAGAAAAGATACTGGAAAAGGCAAGGGAAGAAGCGAAGCAGATTTATACCAGAGCAAAGGAAGAAGCTGACAGTATCATCAAGGAGATGAACAAGCAGGCGAAAGAAGCCAATAATAAAAATAAGGCACTGGAGCAGAGGCAGAAGCTCAATGAAAAGCTCTCTGCAATGCAGGAGGATTTCTTGAAATCCAAGCGGGTGAAGCCCAACCATAAAGCGCCTGAAAATCTGAAGGTGGGGGATAGGGTTTATGTGATTTCCTTCGATCAGAATGGGGAAGTGTTGACTGCGCCGGATAAAAACAAAGAGGTTATGGTGCAGATGGGCATTATGAAAATGAAAGTGCCTGTGGCAGAGTTGATGCTGGATGATACCCCTAAGCCAAAGGAAAAACAGAAAAACCAGCAGCCGGCAAGGGCAAAGCTTTCTAAGAGCCAGTTTATTTCTGCGGAAATTGATTGCCGTGGGCAGCTTGTGGATGAAGCCATTGCAAATATTGATAAATATATTGATGATGCGTATTTGTCCGGCTTAAAGCAGGTGATTATCATTCATGGTAAGGGAACCGGTGCGCTGCGTGCGGGTGTGCAAAATTATCTGAAAATGAATTCTCATGTGAAAAGCTATAGACCGGGTACATTTGGTGAGGGAGAAGCCGGTGTAACGGTAGTGGAACTGAAATAAGGATAGACAAGAGGTGAAACGGATGGGGAAGCAGAAAATATTGATCGTGGATGACGATTTGCATATTGCGGAGCTGATTGGGCTTTATATGTTAAAGGATGGTTATGAAACGAAAGAAGTATATGATGGCAGAGATGCCATAAAAGAGGTGGAGATATTTCGGCCGGATTTGATACTGCTGGATTTGATGCTGCCCGGAATGGACGGCTATCAGGTATGTGCAGAAATCAGAAAAACAAGCCGTGTTCCCATTATTATGCTGACAGCAAAAGGGGAAACCTTTGACAAGGTGCTGGGACTGGAGCTGGGGGCTGACGATTATATCGTGAAGCCCTTTGAGCCGAAAGAGCTGGTGGCAAGGGTAAAGGCGGTTCTGCGCAGATATGAGTGCAAGCATGAGGAGGATGATAAAAATATCCTACGCTTTGATGCGCTTGAAATCAATCTGTCGAATTATTCTGTTTCTTATCAAGGGAAGACGCTGGATTTTCCGCCAAAGGAATTTGAGCTGCTTTCTTTTCTGGCGCAGCACCCCAATCGGGTATTTACCAGAGAACAGCTTTTGGATCGTATCTGGGGCTATGAATATGTAGGGGATACCAGAACGGTGGATGTTCATGTAAAACGGATTCGAGAGAAGCTGAACAGCGAGGATGAATGGGGAATCCGCACGGTATGGAGTGTTGGGTATAAATTCGGGCAGAAATAAAAAGGTGTATGTAACAGTCTTTCTTATGGAGTAAAAAAGCATTTCGCTTGACGAAATGCTCCGCCTGCGGCGGTGTCGCTAGCGACTGACTACCTTGCCGCCGCAGTGCGATCCCTCGGAGGGTTTTTACTCTATAAGAAACGAAATTTCTTATAGAGCAAGAAAAAAGGTGCCCTTTTGAGACACCCTTCGTTAAAATTATCATTTTTCCTCTGTGGGAGAGGCAGTATCTTCCTCTGTGGGAATAGAAACACCGTCTACCGTCATATCTGCGGCAGAAAGGGGCTCTGCGGCTTCTGTATCTTCCGAAGCAGCAGCATCCTGTGCTGCATTTTCAGCAGCTTGCTTTGCTTCCATCGCAGCTCTGTATTCTTCCATTTTCTGTTTGCGCATAGCGTCCTTACGCATATTGCTCCAGCGCAGCATGAAGCAGAGCACCAGAAGAAACAGAATCAGATAATGAAAGCTGTTCATATTTGCCCAGTCGATGCGTGTCATAACAAGAATGGCAAGGGCAATCAGAATGAGGTCTCTGAGTGCCATTGGGCTTCGTTTTGGGGAATTGTGGTTGTTTTCCATCATTTCGTATAGGCAAAAAAATGCCTTTCTCCTTTCGGTTGTATTTTGCGTGGGTAAATTCCATACAAGAGATAGTATACCATTGTTTATTCCATTTGTAATGTGTTTTTTCAAATTTTGGGGGATGAATATGAAAAAAGATTCCATTGTGCGCAAGCAAATGCTTTTATATATGGTTACGATTGGGGTGATGATCACCTTTATTTGCTGTGCGCTGACATTTGTTTATACAAACCATTATATGAAAGAAAAGGAAAATGAATTGATTGGACAGGGCGAAAAGCTTGTGTATGCCTATAGTGAGGCATATCGTGCAGGGGATTTGAGTGAATTAAGCCGCGAGCTTCAGATACTGGAAAGCTATATGGAGGCGGGGATTGTGCTGATGAACCGAGAAGGGACAGTAATGCTGACTTCGCCGGGATTTCACGATATTCTGATTGGAGATCGTATGATTTATGAAAATCTGGCAGAGCGGGTTTTGCTTGGAGAAATTGTGACTTATCAGATGGAGCGCGGAGAGGAATTTCATACGCCGATGCTGGTGGTGGGCTATCCCGTTCCGGAAGGAAATCTGGCGGGTATTTTTCTGTGTCATCCATTGCCAGAGATACAGGCGTCGCTGATGAAAATGTATCAGATGAGTATATTAAATCTGTTGTTTTTCTCACTGCTGGGGCTTGGGATCAGTTTTTTGACGGCAAAGCAAGTGGCATTGCCGTTGGTTGTGATGAATCGGGCGGCAAAGGTTATTGCAAATGGGGACTTCGAGCAGCGAGTAAAGATTCGGAGCAATGATGAGGTCGGGGAGCTGGCAGAAAGCTTTAATCACATGGCAGAAAGTCTACAGGCGCATGAAAGGATACAGAAAGATTTTATTGCAAATATTTCTCATGATTTGCGTTCTCCGCTGACCAGTATGCAAGGGTTTTTGACTGCGATGCTGGATGGAACGGTGCCGCCGGAAAAGCAGGAAAAATATTTGAAAATCGTATTGAAGGAAACGGAGCGTCTTTCCCGTATGACCAATGGGATCGTAGAGCTGAGTCGGGCGCAGAGCAGTGCGATTTTGTTGGAGGAAACGGATTTTGACATCAATGCACTAATTCGCAGCAACATTGATTTGCTGGAGCCGCAGCTGAAGGAGAAGCAGGTGATGATTCGTGGTATTTATGCAGAGGAAAGAACGCTGGTGCATGGAGATCGGGACAAAATATCTCGTGTGCTGCAAAATTTGCTGGGCAATGCTGCAAAATTTTCTCCTGCCGGCGGCGTGATTGAGGTGGAAACAACGCTGATGGATAAGAAAAAGGTGCTGATTTCTGTAAAGGATGAAGGCCCCGGTATCAGTCAGGAGGATCAAAAATATGTTTTTGATCGTTTCTTCAAATCGGATACAACGAGAAATGAAGATAAAATTGGCAGCGGCATCGGATTGGCGATTGCAAAGGAATTTATGATTGCACACGGAGAGAACATTACAGTGAAAAGTGAGTTGGGTAAAGGTGCGGTTTTTGCGTTCTGTATGAAGCTGGCAGACGAAGAATAGAGGGAATAAAAAGAGGTTGGATTTCAGTATTTCTGAAAATCCAACCTCTTTTGGTTTTTTATAGGATATTTCGTTTGATAGAAAAAAGATTTTACAGCTTTTCTACTTCATCCATCCATACACGGCTGAAAGCATCGGTAGGCATTCTCCAGTCGCCTCTGGGAGAGAGAGAAATATCGCCGACCTTAGGGCCATCAGGCAGGCAGGAGCGTTTGAACTGCTGAATAAAGAAACGGCGATAGAAATTTTTGAGCCATTTCAGCAGGGTTGCTCTGTCATATTCGCCTGCAAAGGCTTTTTCAGCCAGAAACAGAACCTTTGCGGGGCGGTAAGCATTGTGCAGGATATGGTAGAGGAAGAAATCGTGCAGCTCATAAGGGCCAACGAGGTCTTCTGTTTTCTGGTTGATATTGCCCTCCTGATCGGGAGGCAGCAGTTCGGGGCTGATGGGAGTATCCAATACATCCAGCAGGGCGGCGGAGGCTGCTTCGTCTACCTCGCCATTGGTAGCCACCCAATGCACCAGAACACGAATCAGTGTTTTGGGAATACCGCCGTTGACGCCGTACATGGACATATGGTCGCCGTTATAGGTTGCCCAGCCCAGCGCCAGCTCGGAAAGATCGCCTGTGCCAACAACCAGACCGTTATATTTATTTGCCAAATCCATCAAAATCTGTGTTCTTTCACGCGCCTGTGCGTTTTCGTAGGTTATATTATGCAGGCTCATATCATGCGCAATATCCTTAAAATGCTGGGTTACTGCATTGCGGATGGGGATTTCTTTCATCGTAATGCCCAGAGAACGCATTAAGGTAAGGGCATTTTGATAGGTTCTGTCTGTGGTGCCGAAGCCGGGCATGGTAACGCCCAGAACATGGCTGCGGTCGATGCCAAGGAAGTCGCAGGCTTTTACGCAAACCAGCAGTGCCAGTGTCGAATCCAGACCACCGGAAATACCGATTACCAGAGAATCGGAGTGAGTATGCTCCATTCTTCTTGCCAGACCTGCTGTCTGGATGGAGAAAATATCCTTGCAGTGGGTATCGAGTTTTTCTGCTTCCGGATGAAAGGGGGCAGCACTTAGAGGTCTATTAAAGTGTTCCATGGATTCGCTTTCCTGCATATCGAAAGAAACTAGACGATAGAAACGATGCAGCTCGGTTTTCTGCAAATGGGACAGGAAAGTAGTATGCTTACGGCGATCATTAGAAATAATATCCAGATCAATATCGGCATACACCATTTGATTTGTTTGGGCAAAGCGTTCGGTTTCCGCGAAGATGCTGCCGTTTTCACAAATTATGCTGTGTCCGCCGAATACGGCATCCTGTGTGGATTCGCCGATGCCTGCGGAGGTATATACATAAGCTGCCATACAGCGAGCGGAATGTGCAGTTACAAGCTGTCTGCGATAATCAGCCTTGCCGGAAAGCTCATTGCTGGCAGACAGATTTAACAGCAAAGTAGCACCATAAAGGGCTTGATAGGAGCTGGGCGGGATGGGAACCCAAAGGTCTTCGCAGATTTCGATGCCGATTTTCAAATCGGGAATACCGCTGGCGGCAAAGAGTAGATCGGAACCGATTGGCACATCTTGTCCTGCATAGTGGATACGATCTACCAGAAGGTCATCTGCAGAGGAGAACCAGCGTTCTTCCGCAAATTCACTGTAATTTGGCAGATGTGTTTTCGGAACAAGACCAAGGATTTCTCCCTTATAGATGGCAACGGCACAGTTAAACTGCTGGCTGTCCAGCATAATGGGAGTGCCAATGGCGAGAAAAATATCCAGTTCCTTTGTTTCTTCTGCGAATTTTTTTACAGACTTTTCGGCGGCAACCAGAAGGGAACGCTGCATGAATAGGTCTGCACAGGTGTAGCCGGTAATACACAGCTCGGGAAAGGTCAGAACACGAACACCTTGTGCGGCAGCGTTCTTTGCCAATTCTACAAGTTGTTCTTTATTATAGGTGCAGTCTGCCAGCTTTAAGCGTGGAACGGCTGCACCGACTTTTACATAACCAAACATGGATGGTTCATCTCCTTAAAATTTTCTGAATAAGCCAATAACTTTACCAAGAATGGTAACATCCTTTACAATGATAGGCGACATGGAGGAATTTTCCGGTTGCAGACGGATAAAATCTTTTTCCTTATAAAAGGTTTTTACTGTGGAAAAATCTTCTATAAGAGCGACAACAATATCACCGTTTTTCGCATCCTGCTGTTGGCGAACAAGGATAAGGTCTTTGTCGAAAATGCCTGCCTCTATCATGCTTTCTCCTTTGACACGCAGCATGAAAACGGTGTCATTATGGATGTAATCCACGGGAATGGGGAAAGTATCTTCAATGTTTTCTACTGCGAGGATAGGCGTTCCGGCAGTGATGGTGCCGACAATGGGAACATTTACCAATTCCCTCTGCGGGGCTTCAAATTCAGAATCCAGAATTTCAACGGCTCTGGGCTTGGTAGGATCCCTGCGAATAAGTCCTTTCTTTTCCAGACGAGCAAGATGGCCATGCACGGTAGAAGTGGATTTCAGCCCGACGGCATCACAAATTTCTCTCACGGAAGGCGGATAGCCTTTTTCGCGAACCTCAGTTTTCATGTATTCCAGAATTTGCTTTTGTTTTGCAGATAATTCACTCATCATATCACTCCTTATGATTGTATCCAAATAGATAGAATTTATCAAGTCGATGCAGAAAAAAGTGTTATTCTGCCGATTGCTGCAACTTTTCATTCTATGTTCGTATTTAGTATAGCATATATCGAACGAGAAATCAAACCTATGTTCGCAAAAATAAGAAAAAGTTGTTGACAAAGAATATTTGTTCGGTTATTATAGAGATATAAAAGCGAAAAGATGTTCGATAGAAATGAGGCGAAGACATGGAAAGAAGAACGCAGAGAAGAGTAGTAAGAAAAGCAAGAAAAATCAGAAAAAATATGTTTGTAATATTGACACTGGCTTTGATCCTTGGTCTTGGAACTCTTGCAATGGGCGGAGAAAAAAAGGAGAGTACAGAAGTGTACTATGAGTGCGTGCAGGTTCAAAAGGGTGATACACTCTGGGAAATTGCAGAAAAATATAAAATACAGGATGCGAATATTGAATACATGGTTGAACAAATTATGGAAGTAAATGGGATGAAAAATACGAACATAAGAGCGGGCGAAAGTATCATCGTACCTATCGTGGTGACAGTGTAAAGAGAATAGAAAAATCTATTCTCTTTTTTTTCTTACAGGATTCTTACGGTTTTGATTGAGTGGTTGCGGGGAAAGGTATCTTTATGATAGCATAAAAGAAATATTAAATTATAGAGATTGGGAGGGTGTAAAAATGCTGCCATGGATTATTATTTTGACCTTGCTGGGGCTACTGCTTCTGTTCGTTGAGATTCTGATGCCGGGTTTTGGGTTGTTTGGAATATTAGGAACGCTTTCGCTGATGGGGGCATTGGTGCTGGCATATAAGATTTTTGGCTTTTTTGTTTTTCTTATGCTATTGATTTTAGCGGTGCTGCTGTTTTTTGCCATGATTTTGTTTGCGAAAAAAAGCGGATTATATAATAAAGTGGTTTTGAAGGAGCAGCAGCAGGAAAAGGGCTTTGATGAAAGCACACTGCAAGGGCTTCTGGGGAAAAGCGGTGTAACGCATACAGAGCTGAAGCCTTTTGGTGTGGCAGAGCTGGATGGGAAGCTGGTGGATGTTTGTTCTACCGGGGAATTTATTGACAGAGGGACACAGATTCAGGTGATTCAGATTGTGGGGAAAACCGTTACGGTAAAAGTTTGTCGATAAAAGTAAGGAGAAACGGAAAGGAAGGCGATATTTATGTTTGAAATTTTTGGTCTGATTATTCCTTTGATTGTTGTTTTGGTAGTGATAGGGATATTTCTCAGTTTTGTACCGCTAGGGCTTTGGATTTCTGCGGTTTCTGCGGGGGTGAAGGTCGGTATTTTTTCTCTGGTGGGAATGCGTTTGCGTCGTGTTCGTGCAGATAAGATTATTCGTCCGCTGATCAAAGCACAGAAAGCAGGGATGAATGTCAATGCAAATCAGCTGGAAAGCCATTTGCTGTCCGGTGGTCGGGTGGACAATGTAGTGGATGCGTTGATTGCAGCCCATAGAGCGAATTTGGATTTGTCCTTTGAACGGGCGGCAGCCATTGATCTGGCAGGGAGAAATGTTTTTGAGGCAGTTCGGATGAGTGTAACACCGAAGATTATTGAAACACCATGGATATCTGCGGTGGCGATTGACGGCATTGAGGTAAAGGTTATTGCAAAGGTTACGGTGCGAGCGAATTTGGCAAGACTGGTCGGTGGTGCAGGAGAAGAAACGATTATCGCCAGAGTTGGTGAGGGGATTGTTACAACAGTAGGTTCTTCTAATAGCCATAAGGCGGTTTTGGAGAATCCCGATCTGATTTCCAGAACGGTGCTGGCAAAAGGCTTGGATAATGGAACAGCCTTTGAAATATTATCTATTGACATTGCGGATGTGGATATCGGCAGAAATATTGGGGCGCACTTGCAGATTCAGCAGGCAGAAGCGGATAAGCAGATTGCACAGGCTAAGGCGGAAGAACGCCGGGCAACTGCGATTGCAAAAGAGCAGGAGATGCGCGCAGAGGTAGAGCACATGAAGGCAAAGGTTGTGGAAGCAGAGGCTGAAGTTCCAAAGGCAATGGCTGAGGCGTTACGCAGTGGAAATCTGGGTGTGATGGACTATTATAGAATGCAGAATGTATTGGCAGATACTGCAATGAAAAATAATGTGGGCAATACGGATCTTACAAAGCTGTTTAAGGAAAAAGAAGATAAGTCTACAATATAATAAATGGAGAACAGGAAGTGTATGGCAGGAAAAAGGTGTCGGAAGCGACACCTTTTCTATATTTGGATATGTGATACTGCAATGTAAGGATATAGATATGAAAAGAAAAGTGCATAAAAGAATGAGTGGATGCCATACTATGACTGCGAGAGATGCTCGCTCAGATTGAATTCAATGGGAGGTCATAGAGATGGATAAAAGCACAGAAAAGAGTATGAATAAAAATGGGAAAAAAGGCATGAGCAGAACCGAGTTTGCGCAGGAGTATAGCATTGATACCGGAAAAGCAGGTAAAGAAGCTGGGAAAAGCAGCAATCAGAAAAACACAGGGAAATGTAAATAAATTGCAGCAGAAAGGTGGCTTTTTCGGCAGTAGAAAGAGCTGCCTTTTGCTTTTGCAGTGAATTGTGGCAAAAATAAAAATGGGATCTGCATAATAAATGACTGTTGTTGAACAACGATGGGAGGATAAAAGCAGGATATTTTAATGAAGATTTGTAGCAAATGATGAAGAAAAACATTGACAAGCAGAGGAGGGGATGATAAAATGAACTTCGCCAAAAAGAAAGGCAAAGAGAAAGTGCGGAAAAAATCTAAAAAAGATGAAAAAAGTGCTTGACAATCAAATAGGGGTTTGGTAAAATAAACTCCGTTGCGACAAACGCAAACTTGATCCTTGAAAACTGAACAATGGATATGAATAACACACAACCCATAGTCAATTCAAGCAAACGGAAACGAATGCTATGACAAGTTTGCCGGTTTAGAAAAACCGGAGTAATTAGCCAGATT
>JAZQTP010000036.1:0-7000 GCA_045630845.1 Anaerotignum sp.
TGAACTTGAAAAAATATGCAATTCATAGGTGGAAAAGGTCATGCCTATACGATTATTTCGCCTATTTTTGCTTTGATTTTGATTATTTCAAAATTTCAACCCCAAATCTCGCTTAAGATTTGGGGTTATTCTACAGACTGAAACGGAATCCCAAGGGATTCCGTTTTTTCAGCTTTCTGCAATTTGAATACCAATACCGATTTTTTGAAAAAGCTTCAGGATATATTCCTCCCAGCGTTTTTCGCTGCTTTTATCCAGGGAGAAGCTTTTTTGGGAAATGGCTGTGGTGCAAAGAAGGGCATTGTTCCGAAAGAGTATGTTCAAAAATGCTGCAGATGTATTCGGTAGATTTTCCAGTTTTTCATCGGGTAGAGAAAAAACGAGCTTGATGCTTTTGGGGAGCTTGTTGCCTTTTACTGCCTGAAAAACAAAAGGACGCATTTCTGACCAAAGTACATAACGGGAAAGGGGCTGTTCTGTTTCTTCTGCATTATAAAAATCTGAATCCCGCTTACCCTCCATAATAAATGTGGCAAAGGTATGTACTTCGCCTTGACGAAAGTGAAAGGCGTCAAAGGCTTCTCCTTTCAAAAGCAGATTCATAAAAGATTTGGTATCATTGATGGTAAAAGCAAGCATAAAAAATCCTCCGAAAATAAAATTATGTTTATTTTACATTTTTTTATGTTTTTTTTCAATTGGTTTCAGAAAGGTGTGGGGAAAAATTATAGGATGATTGTCTTGAAATATTTTGTGTTTTTTCTGTGAAATATGGTATAATCATAATTCAAACGAAAGGAGGCGGCGGAATGTTGGTTACGGCTATTATAAAGCAGAAAAGCGATGAAACCAGATATAATGTTTTCATTGATGGCGTGTATGCATTTGCGTTGCCGATGCAGGACATTTTGTTTTTTAAGCTAAAGGAAGGATATGCAGTTTCGGAGGAAACGGTGAAATATATTCGGGATAGTCTGCTCTATATTAAAGCACAAGATACAGCCCTGCATTATATTGGGTATAAAATGCGGACAGTGCAGGAAATTCGCAGAAAGCTTACGGAAAAGGAATATACTGCGGATGTGATAGAGCGGGTTATTGCATTTCTGGAAAAATACGGCTATGCGGATGATAGGGAATATTGTCGAAGATATATTCAAGAGAAAATGCGGACAAAGCCGAAAAGTGCCTATGCATTGAGAATAGAATTAAAGCAGCGGGGCGTTGATTCCGGTGTGATTGAAGCTGTGATGGGAGAAATCCAGATGGATGAGGCGGCGGATGCATTTGCGTGGCTGGAGAAAAAGAGTCGTGGGCAGTGGCCGCCGGAGGATGAGAAAAAAAAGAAGAAGCTGCAGGATTTTCTGTTGCGGAAGGGCTATTCCTATGACAGGATACGGGATGCCTTTCTGAAAATGAATGAAGTATATGGAGGTGGGGATTGATGGCATTTTATATTGGTGAAATCAGAAGGATGAGAAATGAGTTTCTGGAAGCATATCGAAATGGGGATTATAAAAAAGCACTGATCCTCGGCAAGGGAATACTGCATATATATGAGCAAAATGATGATTGTGATGGTATGGAATATGCCGTAGATATGAGTAATCTTGCAATGGTATTTGATCAAGTGCAGCTTTATGATCGAGCGATAGAATATTATAAAAAAGCGGCAGAGCTGAAGAAAGTGTGCGGTGGGGAAAGTGTTTCTTACGGGGATACTTTGAATAATATGGCGATTGTGTTGAATCAGACGGGCCGACAGAAA
The DNA here is from genome assembly GCA_045630845.1 of Anaerotignum sp. Classification (GTDB taxonomy): domain Bacteria; phylum Bacillota; class Clostridia; order Lachnospirales; family Anaerotignaceae; genus Anaerotignum_A. The sequence continues at coordinate 1,769 of JAZQTP010000036.1, forward strand.
GAAGCTCTGAGTCTGCACAGCAAGGTTATGGAAATCAGAGAGGGGAAGCTGGGCAGAGAACACGCAGACTATATCCATTCTCTTTATCATATAGGAAATACTTATGAGTTACTGGGAAACTTCAAAGAGGCGGCAGCATTTCAATGCCGGGCAATGCAGAAAGCAAGACAATGCAAGGATTTTCCAGTGTTGGAGATGGCTGATTTGCATGGGGCTGCGGCGCGTGCCTATGAGGGGCAGGGGAATTATAAAAAGGCAATTTATTATTATGGGGTGTGTCTGGATCTCATTGAAAAGGCCGGAGGGGATGAAAGCTTTTATTACATGATAAGCCTGTTGACACTGGCTTCCATCTGCGAGAAAGCCGGATTGATTGAGCTGGCGGCAGAATACTGTGAAAAAGCTGTAGAGGTGCGGCGGAAGCTATATAGCGAAAAGCATCTGGATTTTCTGAATAGCTTAAATTCTTTGGCGGCGATTTTTTGTAAGGCGAATTTTTTTGATAGAGCCATTGCCGTACATCAGGAAGTTTTGGAGCTGATAGAAAAGATGCTGGGGAAAACGCATAGCTTTTATGCGGAGGCACTGAATAATCTGAGTGTGGATTATGCGGGGAAAAAAGAGTATGAAAAAGCACTGGTGCTGAATAGCAAGGCTCTGAATCTGAAAAAGGAAACACTAGGAGAGCGGGATATACAGGTAGCAGCCAGCCTGATGAGCATGGGGAACCTTTATGAAAAAATGGAGAGGGATGGGGAGGCACTGCAATGCTATCAAGAGGCGCTGTCGATCCGCAGTGAGAGCGAGGCAGCCCCATTGTCCAGCTGTGCGGACACATATACGGCGATGAGTAAGCTGATGGAAAAACAGCAGAATTTTTCAGAGGCAGTGGAGTATGTAGAGAAAGCGTTGGAGCTGCGCAAAGAGGGCGGCGATACGGAAAGTGGTATGTATATCTGGAATATGCATCTGCTGGCAGAGCTGCATCGGAGGCAGGGAAATATGGAGCAGGCAATTAGTCTTTGCAGGGATGCGGCAGAGCGCATGGAAAAACGCTTTGGTATAGAGCATCCCCGCTATGCGATTGCACTGGAAAAGCTGGGTTTGATTCATGAAGCTGCGAACGATTTGAAACAGGCAGAGGAAATTTTAGAGAAAGTTGCCAATATACGCAAAGAAATGCTAGATGAGGACAACCCCCAGTATTTGGAAACACTGGAGATTTTGGCGCGGATTTGCGTGAAACAGGGTGATTTTGAAAAAGCCATTCGTCTATATCAGTCAAAGAATGATGTGAATTTTGAGAAAACACCGCAGGAGCAGATGGCGGCGGCAAACAATCTGCTCGCCATTGCATATTGTTATAAAATGGCAGAACAGCCGGAAAAGGCGGATGCTTATTTTATGGAAGCAGAGGGGAAGTGGAAGCGCTCAGGCATTTCTACGGATGAAAAATATGAACAACGCAGAAGAATGTTTCTTGCGGAGAAAAGGTGACAAAGGGGTATATTCATCAGTAAAAAATGGGGGGAATTGTTATAATTTTGTTGACAGAGAATCTTCCTTGTGGTAGTATATTGGAGTATGTTCAGCCGCGTGAAGAGGTTTGAGAAAATCGGAGAAAGGCTCCGGTTACCGTATTCAGCGAGTAAAATTGCGAGGAGGTGTCAATATGTACGCAATTATTGAAACTGGTGGTAAACAGTACAAAGTATCCGAAGGCGATATCATCACAGTTGAAAAACTGGCTGTAGAAGCAGGCTCCGAATACACATTCGACAAAGTTCTGGTTCTGGCAAAAGAAGGCGATATCAAAGTAGGCGCGCCCTATGTGGAAGGTGCAGCGGTTACAGCATCTGTAATCGGTGACGGCAAAGCGAAAAAGGTTGTAATTTATAAATACAAACCCAAAAAAGGCTTCCACAAAAAAAGAGGCCACAGACAGCCTTTTACAAAACTGCAGATTAAATCCCTGTAATGTTCAGTCATGATTCAAGCAAGGATTTATCGCAAAAATCAGAAAATCTGCGGATTTGAGATTTCCGGTCATGCAGGCTATGCAGCAGCAGGCGAGGATATTGTCTGTTCTGCAGTAACAGTGCTTTGTTTTAACACAATCAACGCTCTGGAAAGATTCACCGCAATCCCCTTTCGGGCGGAGGCGGATGAAAAGCGCGGCGGTTATCTCAAAGTCTTGTTTCCCCTTGAGGGAATGGAAGACCATGATACACAGCTTCTTCTGGAAACACTGTGTATGGGGCTTTCAAACATAGAGTTAGAATACAAAAAATATCTCACTTTGATACATGAGGAGGTGTGAAGTATGTTCAGATTGAACCTTCAGTTCTTCGCGCACCACAAAGGCGGCGGTTCCACAAAGAATGGTCGTGACTCCAACGCTAAGAGACTTGGTGCAAAACGCGCAGATGGTCAGTATGTTCTGGCTGGCAATATCTTATACACACAGAGAGGTACTAAGATTCATCCCGGCGTAAATGTTGGCAGAGGCGGCAACGATACACTGTTCGCTTTGGTTGATGGTCGTGTGAAATATGAAAGAAAAGGTAGAGACAAAAAACAGGTTTCTGTTTACCCTGTCGAAATCGCTGAATAAGATATGCGTAGGCTTCAAATGATACCATTTGAAGCCTTTTTTCAACTCTATAAGAAATTTCGTTTCTTATAGAGTAAAAACCCTCCGGGGGATCGCACTGCGGCGGCAAGGTAGTCTGTCGCTAGCGACACCGCCGCAGGCGGAGCATTTCGTCAAGCGAAATGCTTTTTTATCAATTTTTAATAGAAGAAGGCTTGACAGGTTTGCAGCTCTCTGGTTGCAGAGCTGTGAAGTCTTCTTTAATGAAGTAGAAAGGAGAATAAATATGTTTGTAGATAGAGTCAAGATTCATATAAAAGGCGGCGATGGCGGCGACGGCAAGGTTTCCTTTTATAGAGCAAAATATATCACACATGGTGGTCCGGATGGCGGCGATGGCGGAAAAGGTGGCAATGTTATTTTTGTTGGCGAAAGCGGCATGAATACACTGATGGATTTCCGTTATAAAAGAAAATTTGCAGCAACTCCCGGCGAACCCGGCGGCAAGCGTAATTGCTTCGGCAAGGATGGAGAGGATGTCATTATCAAGGTGCCTGTCGGTACAGTAATCCGTGAAGCGGAAAGCGGTAAGGTAATGGCGGATATTACAAAGCCCAATGAACCTAAGATTTTGATTTTTGGTGGGAAAGGCGGCAAAGGCAATCAGCACTTTGCAACTCCCACAAGACAGGCACCCAGATATGCAGAGCCGGGCAGAAAATCCAAGGAATATGATGTCATTCTGGAGCTGAAGCTGATTGCGGATGTTGGCTTAATCGGTTTCCCCAATGTAGGCAAATCTACGCTGCTGTCTATGGTAACAAATGCAAACCCTAAAATTGCAAATTACCATTTCACAACACTGTCTCCCAATCTGGGGGTGGTAGAAGGCAGATTCGGTGTTAAATTCGTTCTGGCGGATATTCCCGGTCTGGTAGAAGGTGCCAGCGAGGGTATCGGTCTGGGACACGAATTTCTGCGTCATGTGGAAAGAACCAAGGTGTTTATCCATGTGGTAGATGCGGCTGGTGTCGAGGGCGATGACCCTGTGGAAAACTTTGAGAAAATTAACAGAGAACTGGCAGAATACAAGGATGATCTGATGAAGCGTCCGCAGGTGATTGCGGCGAATAAAACAGATATTCCTGGCTCTGAGGAGAATGTGGAACGCCTGCGGGAGAAATATGAACCTCTGGGCTATAAAGTATTCCCGATCTCTGCGGCAACAAACAAAGGTTTGGATGAACTCTTGACAGAAGTGGGCAAGATTCTGAGAGAATACCCCGAGGATATTATCTTTGAAGAAGAATATGAAGAATACGCTGAGGTACAGATGGACTTTGAACCTTTCACTATCGAGGAAGTGGACGAAGGCTATTTTGTGGTTAGCGGTGTTGGCGTAGAAAAAATGATTGGCTATACGAATATTGATACAGAAAAAGGCTTTGCATTCTTCCAGAAATATCTGAAAGAAAAAGGTATCATCGAAGCGTTGGAGGAAAAAGGAATCCAAGAAGGGGATACGGTGCATATCTACGATCTGGATTTTGAATTCTGGAAATAATATGAGGAATCAAAAAGGCACGACAAACGGCTCTGCTGAAAAGAAGAAGCTGTTTGTCATGCCTTTTAATTTTTGCATAAAACACTTTTTTATTTCTGGAAAAATATTCTGTTTGTTTCTAATATATTTTTATGCACGACTGCCCTTGGCTCAAATTTCAGCAGTTTGCAGACAATTTGTAGTGCGGTGCCTAAGCCGAATACAGAAATGATAGTGCCGATGCCAACGGGTCCGCCGAGTAGCCAGCCAATCAAAAGGGCGATACCGACAAGGGCCGTCTGCACCACGCCGATCGGGGTGCTTGGAAAGCGTTTGCCAAGAGCAATCAAGAGAGAGTCCCGTGGACCGCAGCCTTGTGCGGCATCCATATAAAAGACCTGTCCATAACCCATGATAAAAAGGCCGATAATAATCATAGTACAGCGCAGCGGAATACTGTTGCAGCTGGGCATGGAAACGATACGGTCAATCAAGTCCACATAGTTTCCTACCAGAAGTGCATCCAGAATGGTGCCGTATCCAATTTTTTCCTTTAACAGAATATCAATGCCGAGAATTAAGATGCTGATTATGGTATGAACAATACCATAGCTCATGTCAACCCGATAGGAGATGCCCATAGAAAGGCAATCCCAAGGCGCAAGACCGATATTTGCTTGAATTGTCAGATAAACACCGATGGAAAAGAGAAAAAGTCCAAAGGCTGATTTTATGATTTCTTTTATGATTTTTGCTTTTGTCTGCATTGTATTCTACCTCATTGCCGGAATTTTCCTTATAAAAAGGGTTCATATTTATTTTAATACGAAGAAAAATGACTTTCAATACAAATTTTAGAAAAGCTTCCTTGTAGGAGGAATAACAGGGATGGCGATGAAAACTATTGCAAAATATGAGTGTGCGGGATACAATAACTCTATCTGTGATAAAGTAAAGGCAACACCGCACAATTCACAGCAGGCACATCTGCGTGCAGATTATTTCGGTATATTTCACAAATTTCGTCGGCAGAGGACTCTACTCTTGCCTCCTCTATTTGTTATATCTACCGAAAAATCTGCTTACGCATCTACAC
>JAZQTP010000037.1:0-36220 GCA_045630845.1 Anaerotignum sp.
CTACAACTCCTTGGCTCACAGAACGACATGGCTACGATCCGACTTGCTAGCGACACCGCCGCAGGCGGAGAATCTCGCAAAGCGAGATTCTTTTTTTATTTGCATCAATTTTTATCGGCTCCACAAGAGCCAGCCGCCGCCGCATACCAGCAGCAGCCCCAGACAAATGGCTCCATAGGGAAGGATACAGGCAAGCAGTATCCCCAGCCCCAGTGTCAGCAGCAGAAGCCCGCCCAAATCTCGCAAAGACATCCTTTTGCATCGTTTCCACATAGCATCCTCCCCTTTCTTTCATTATATGAAGCCCCTTTTCCTTTGTGCATAAAAAAGGAAGCCCACCCTATGCCTTTTCCATGGACAGACTTCTTTTTTTATTTCTTACACTTTCATTTTCTTCTTAAATTCTATGCCAAGCATAGTAATATCATCAAATTGCTCCGTTCCCTCGGAAAAGACATCCATATCCACCTTAATGAAGGACAGCAGCTCTTCTACCGGCTCATGCACCGCCTGATCCAGACTCCGCTTCAGCCGTTCTGTGCCAAACAGCTCCATTTCCTTATTGACCGCTTCCGTCACACCATCGGTGAAAAGGAATATCTTATCCCCTTCTTCCAGCACGGTGCGTCCCGACTGATAGGGGATATCCTCCAGAGCTGCCAGTACAAAGCCTGCCTCCACCGGATGGGGGAGAAATTCTCCGCCGCCTCTGGAGATATAAGGCGCATCATGACCTGCATTCACGAATACAAATTCTCCAGTCACCAGATCCAGCACCCCCTCAAAGGCCGTGATGAACATCCCTTCTCCATTGGAAGCACAAAGCAGATTATTTACCCTTGTAAACACCTCGCCTAACTCCTTGCCGGCAGTGGTATGATCCTTGATGAGCGTCTTTCCGATCACCATAAACAGTGCCGCAGGTACGCCCTTGCCGGATACATCAGCAACCACGATGGCAAGATGGCGTTCATCCACCATAAAGAAATCATAGAAATCGCCGCCCACTTCTTTTGCAGGTTTCATGGTTGCATAAATATCAAATTCATCCCGCTCGGGATAAGGCGGAAAAGTATTGGGCAGCATGGAAGCCTGAATCTGCTTGGCAATGCTCAGCTCCGCTCCGATACGCTCCTTCTCCGCCGTCACGGTGTACAGCTTCTTGATATATTTCTTCGTTTCCTCATGCATCTGCATAAACGCCTCAGCCAGCTCCTGCAGCTCATTATTCGTCCGCACATTGATCTGCATGGTTTCTTCCCGATCCAGATTGCGTATCATCTCCTGCGTTGCCGTATGAAGGGTTTTGATAGGCTTCACGATCTTCTTCTTGATATAAAACAGATAAATCGCCGTTAAGATAACCGTCACCACCAAAGCAAAAACACCATACTGTATCATGAAAAAGATGGTGCCTATGATAGCATCCTCCGGCATCACATCCACCCCTACCAAAGCGGCAATCTTGCCGTCGCTGGTATAAAGGGGCGCATAGGAGGTCGCCAGATAGCCAAATTCTCCGTTTGTAAGACTGAAATAGCCCTCCATGCCGTAATTTTCTATCTGATCCAGCGCATTGATGATATGCTGCTTTTCTTCCGCTTCATAAGGTTCTATATGTCCCAGCTCCCAGCCTTCCTCTGTGTACTCATTGTCAGCATCCCACACATAGGTTGCATGGTCTTCCCCGGGTACAAAAACATAAAAATACTCTACATTGGTATGCTCCACCACAGATTCCATATAGGAAAGCACCTGATTGTAGTAGTGATCCTTCTCCATGGTTTCCAGATAGTATGCAATATAATCTCCCTTGATGATTTTTGACGCTGCATCAGAATAAGCATTCGCCTGATTCCCAAGGCGTATCAGCTCATCATGCCGATACTGGATGGCAATAATCGCACCTGTCCCCAGCGAAAAGACCAGCACGAAGATGCACACCGCAAGAATCATGGATCTTTCGATTTTCTTCATTCTTTTTCTTCCCAACTGTAACCCCTCATTTCCGGTGTTTTGTTCCGAAGCTTCTTTTTTCATTCAATCTCTGGAACGAATCACATATAAATACCCGCTCTTTATTTCTATCTCAGCCCGCTCCTCCGCCAACACATTACTCACAGCGATCAGGTCGCCGTCCAATGTCAGCGTGGCATCCGTCAAGGGATAAGCAAAGCCCCGCAGGGTGATGCCCGTCACCTCCATGGAAAGGGGCAAAGTGGAAATCAGTTCTCCCCGCTTCCCCTCTATTGTCAGAGAGCGGTCAATGACCTCCACACAGTTTTTTTCATCCACCAGCCTTGCCCGCACGCCTTTCTTCAAAAGAGAAAGCAGATAATGGGCATTGGCAAGGGTATGGTCAAATCTGTCCCCGATGCCGCCAAACAGCACCAGCTCCGTGGCACCCAGCTCCAAAGCCAGAAAAATGCCCAGCTCCATATCGGTTTCGTTCTTTCTGGCGGGAAAGCGGCGAACAGGAACCCCCTGCGCCAGGTAATATTCTAATTCTTCTTTCGCTGCAGAATCAAAATCCCCCACGATATAATCCGGAACGATGCCCAGTGCCTTGGCGTGACGCATCCCGCCATCGCAGCAGATGACGGTATCCGCTCCCATCATGTATTCCTCACAGAAGCGATAATCTCCGATGTTTGCCCCTGCAAAAATGATCGCTTTCATTTTCATTCATACTCCTTGAAGATTTCCATAAAGCCCTTTGCCGCTCCTGCAATATCCGCCTTGCCGAATACGGCAGAGCCTGCCACGATCACATTGGCACCGGCATCCAGCACCTCCCGCACATTCTCTTGCGTAATGCCGCCGTCCACCTCAATGTCGAAGGAAAGCCCCATTTCATCCTTCCATTCCTTCAGCTTTCTGATTTTGGAAACGTGCTCAGCCATAAATTTCTGTCCGCCAAAGCCCGGCTCTACTGTCATCACCAGCACCATATCCACATCCTTCAGAAAGGGATATACCACCTCCACAGGTGTTCTAGGGTTCAGTGTAATGGCAGCCTTTGCGCCCGTTGCCTTAATCTGCTGCAGCACCTCTGCAGGATATTTTGTAGCTTCCACATGGATATTGATAATATCTGCTCCTGCATCCCTGAAGGATTCAATATATTTCTCCGGCTCCACAATCATCAAATGCACATCAAATACCATATTGCTGTATTTGCGTATGCCCTTAATCACAGGGACGCCAAAGGAAATATTCGGCACAAATCTGCCGTCCATCACATCCAGATGGATATAGGGTGTGCCAACATCCTCTATCATTTTCAACTGCTCTGCCACCTTGCCGAAATCAATAGACAGCATGGAGGGGGAAAGCTTGATATTCATGTCAGTATCTCCTTTCTTCTTCCTCTTTTAATTCCCGATAGATGGTAACATATCTTTCATAGCGCATCGGATCAATGGCTCTGCCGATCTCTGCCTTTACCGCGCAGTCCGGCTCATTGATATGGATGCAGCCGTTGTAATAGCATTTATGCTGAAACGGTGCAAATTCCCGAAAATGATACTGCAGCTTCTCCGAAGGGATATGGTTCAGAAACAGAGAGGTAAACCCCGGAGAATCCACAATATAGCTTTTCTCCGTAATCTGAATCAGCTCCGCATGGCGGGTGGTATGCTTCCCCCGCTGTATCTTTTCGCTGATTTCCCCTGTCCCCAGAGAAAGCCCCGGAAAGGCAGCATTGATGAGGCTGCTCTTGCCCACACCGGAAGGTCCCGCAAAAACGGAAATTTTATTTTCCAGCACATCCCGCAGTTCGTCAATGGCAATGTCCTTTTCCGCACTGGTGCAGATGACAGGATAGCCCGCCTTGCGGTACAGCTCCGCCGCCTCCAGATATTTCTCCTTTTTATCCTTATCCACTTTATTGATAACAATTACCACATCCAGCTCCTGCTCCTCTGCCAGCAGCAGAAACCGATCCAGCAAATCCAGATTCATGTTGGGGCTTTTTGCCGCAAACACAATGACCGCCTGATCCACATTTGCTACACGAGGGCGGATCAGCTCATTTCTTCTTTGCAATATCTCATCCAGACTGCCCTTCTTATTTTCCTCATCTAATACGGATATCTGCACCTTGTCCCCTACCGTGGGACGAATGCCCTCCTTACGGAATATCCCTCTAGCACGACATTCATAAACGCCTCTTTCCGTATCAATATAGTAAAATCCGCCAATTCCCTTCAAAATTACGCCTTCCAGCATCTTTTCACCTTATCCTTATTCTTGTTATCCCGCAAAATTCACATTTTGCGACCACTGCATAACATCATTGATATAGCAGGTAACTGTGCCACTGCCCCGTCCGGTCACGGAAACACTGTAGGGGAACTCTGCCGCATCCCGATATTCGTCCACCACAGGGAAAACGCCATCTGCGTCATTTTTCACCACACGCACATAAACATTGCCTCTCGCATCATCCGGCAGTGAAATGGTAAAATACTCCGTCCCCTCTCCATCGTTGTCTGCACTTTCGCTTGACACCTCTGTAGGGGCTGTTGCCGTCTGCTCTGTCTGCACCTCAGAAGATGGCGTTTCCATCTGCTCCGTCTGCACCTCAGAAGATGGTGTTCCAAGCTGCTCTGTCTGTGTTTCCACAGATGGCTCTTCTGTTTCTGTTTTTTCGCTGCCACCCTTGCTCACCACCAGGTTCACCACGCTGCCACTGGCCACCTCTATATCCGCCGCAAGTGTCTGAGTAATAACATTGCCGGCTGCAACGGTGTCACTCTCTGCCTCTGTCACACTGCCAATTACAAGGCCTACTGCCTCCAAAGAGGTTTTTGCACTTTCCAGAGGTTCATTCACCACATTTGGCACAATCACACTATTTCTTTCTGCGCCCTTACTAAGTGTCAGCAGAATATGGCTCTTTGCTGTAATCGTTTCCCCTGCTGTAGGCGTCTGTGCAATCACAGTGCCCGGTTCTGTATCTGCATCAAATGCATATTCCACTCGCACTACCTTGCCGACCAGACGGATGATATCTTCCTTTGCATCATTTTCATCCTTGCCCAGCACATCTGGCATTTTTTCCTCCGTCAATCCAAGGCTAAGTTTTATACCAATTTTAGTGCCCTCAGCCACCATCGTCCCTTCGCTGACAGACTGATAAATCACATAGCCCGTATCATAAAAGCTGCTATATTCCTCTCCTTCCTCCACCAGCACAATTCCCATTTCCTCCGCAGCTCTTGCCGCTTCTGTATAAGGTGCTCCGATAAATAAAGGTATTTCAACACTGCCTTCCTCCGCCGTAAAGCCACCGAAACCGCCAAAACCACTGCTGAGGAAGCGCAATCCAGCCACCGAAATGATACCGATGATGAGCAGCGCTGTCAGCACTGCCGCAAGGATCACCTTTCGTTCCGCCCTTCTGTCCTGCTCATTATCGAAATCTTCTTCCATTCTGGGATTTCTGTGTTTTTTTTCCGGTCGTCTGCTAGTCTTTACCTTTTCTGTTTTCATATATTCACTCTCATACATATCCTCCTTGGAAAGCTGGGGCAGCTTCTTACTATATTTTTCAAAGCCCACCAGAGGTGTATGAATATCTCCTTCCTCATCCGTTTCTTCCTGCTTTTCCGCCGCCTGTTCTACTTTTTCTTCTATTTCCTCTACACTTTCCTCTACCCGAAGCGCAGCTGTCTCATTTCTAGCAGCACGAATACTTTCCAGTTCCTGCTCGTCAGCAGGCTTGGTTTCCTCCGGCACCTCTGCCGCCGCCTGTGCCGCTTTTTCCGCCTCGGTCCTTTCCTTGGCTGCTTGCAGTTGTTCTGCCTTTTTCTCCTCGGTCTTTTCCTGCATTGCCCGCAGCTGTGCCGCTGCCTCTGCCCTTCTGGACATCCGCAGCCCTTCGCTTCTTTTCTCCGCGCTTTCCACAGGCACTTCCGCCGCCGTTTCCTCCGCCTTATCCCGCACTGCCGCCTTCCCCTGCATGGAGGGAACTCTCTTTTCTCCTGTCACATCCGCCCGCGCACGGATCAGATCTGCCAGCAGAAGATCAATATTGGCATAGCGCTCATCGGCTTTTTTCATGGTCGCCTTTTTGATGATGCCCTCCAGAGAAGCCGTACAGTTGGGGTTATACTGGCGAATATCCGGCAGCTCCTGGTTGATGTGCATCAAAGCGATGCTGACGGAATTATTCCCCTGATAGGGCAGAACTCCTGTAATCATTTCAAACATGGTGATACCCAGCGAATAAATATCACTCTTTTCATCCACATAGCCACCCCTTGCCTGCTCCGGCGAGAAGTAATGCACACTGCCTGCCGCATTGGCCGTCGTGGTCATGGTGGAGGCTGTTGCGGCTCTGGCGATGCCAAAATCCGTCACCTTTACCACGCCGTCTGTCCCCACCAGAATATTCTGGGGTTTAATATCCCTATGTACAATATGCGCCTTATGTGCCTGCGAAAGTGCCGATGCGATCTGTATTGCTACATTGATGGTAGAACGGGAGTCAAAGGGCGCTTTTTCCTTAATGGCTTTTTTCAGCGTATCCCCATGGATATATTCATTTACGATATAGCAAACCTCTCCGTCCTCGCCTACATCATAGGCTCTTACAATATTGGGGTGGGACAGCCTTGCCGCAGAGCAGGCCTCCGAGCGGAAACGCTCAATAAATTCCTCGTCCCCCACAAATTCCTCACGAAGCACCTTCACCGTCACATAACGGTCCAGCTTTTCATCCTTACCTCTGTAGACCACAGCCATCCCGCCGGAGCCTATTTTATCTATGATTTTATATCTGCCATTTAAGACAGTACCCGGATTTAATAACATCAGTAAACCCTCCTACTTATATCTGAATCAGAATCAGAGAAATATTATCGAAGCCGCCCTTTTTGTTTGCCGCTGCCACCAAAAGCTCCGCTTTTCTCTCCAACTCTGTGCGTTTATTCAGTATTTTTGCCATTTCCTCATCCTGCAGCATACCGCAAAGTCCGTCTGTACACAAAAGCAGGATATCCCCTGTTTTCACAGGGCAGATGGCAGTATCCGTTTCTACCGTATTTTTGATCCCGATGGCACGGGTGATCACATTGCGCTTGGGATGGCTCGCCGCCTCCTCCCTTGTGATGTTGCCGTTTTTCACCAGCTCCATCACATAAGAATGGTCTGTTGTGAGGGGGTGCATTTCCCGCTTACGAAACAGGTATGCCCTGCTGTCCCCCACATGGGCGATATATGCCTTATCCTCCCGTACCGCCGCTGCCACAAGAGTAGTCCCCATTTCTGCCAGCTCTCTGTCAGAATTGGATTTCATGTAAACCTCCCAGTTTGCAGCCGCCATGGCGCCTGTCAGCATATCCAGTATATCCTCACTGGTAGCATGCTTCATTTCCTTCCAGAAATGTGCCAGAAAAGCCTCAATGGCACTGCCGGAGGCAACCTCCCCCGCATTGCAGCCGCCCATGCCATCCGCCACCAGATATAAATTTTCCGTCAGGTCATCCCCCGCCGAAATATAGTAAGCATCCTCGTTATTTTTGCGGCATTTTCCAATGTCGCTGATTCCAACTGCTTTCAAACTCCATCCACCTCCTCCAGTGAAGCCTTTATTTCCCTTCTGTCTTTTTTTCCTTTTCCTTGATATGACTCCGTCTGAGCTGTCCGCAGGCAGCATCAATATCGCTGCCCAGCTTTCTTCTGACGGTGGTTTCCACGCCGTTTTCATTGAGGATGGCAGCAAAATGCTTCACCCGCTCGGCGGTACTTTTCACATAATTTCTTTCCTTCACATCGTTCACAGGGATCAGATTCACATGGCAAAGCAGCTCTCGCAGCTTCTTCACCAGCTCCCATGCGTGGGCATCCCCATCATTCACCCCATGGATAAGGGCATATTCAAAGGTGATGCGCCGTCCCGTCCGTTCTGCATAATCCTTGCAGGCCTGTAAAAGCTGCTCCATGCTGTATACCTTTGCGATGGGCATGGTCTGGGTACGAATATCGTCATTGGGCGCATGGAGGGAAACCGCCAGTGTGATCTGTAATTTCTCCTCCGCCAGTCTGTATATCTGCTCCACCAGCCCGCAGGTCGAAAGAGTGATATGCCGCTGCCCCATGTTCTGCCCCCTGGGATCGTTGATGAGCCGCAGAAATTTCAATACATTTTCGTAATTATCCAGCGGTTCGCCGCTGCCCATCAGCACTGTGCCATGCACCCGCTCCCCGCAGTCTTTCTGGATGGCATAAATCTGGGAAAGCATTTCCCCTGCACGCAGTCCCCGCTCCACACCATCCAGCGTGGAAGCACAGAATTTACAGCCCATCCGACAGCCCACCTGCGTAGAAATGCAGACAGTGTTTCCATGCTCATATTTCATCAAAACGCTTTCGATGATGGCACCGTCGGAAAGAGCAAAAAGATATTTCCTTGTGCCGTCGATTTGAGAAACCAGCCGCTCCACAATCTCCACACCGTTGATCGCCGCCCTTTCCGCCAGCTTTTCCCGCAATCCTTTGGAGAGATTTGTCATTTCCCGAAAGCTATCTGCCTGCTTGGCATGAAGCCAGTCGAATATCTGCTTTCCACGGAACTTCGGCTCTCCCAGCTCTGCCAGCATCTCCTCCAGCTCCTCTATATCCATGGATTTGATATCAATTTTTTCCATATCTTAATCCTTTCTTCTCATTCTGGAAATGAAAAATCCGTCTGTTCCCGTGCGGTTGGGCAGGAGGGTGATATAGCCATCCTTTGCCGTTTCCGTCACCCACGCCTCGGGCAGATATTGGGTAATATCCTCCGCTGCAAAGGTCGGGTGATTTTTCAGGAACCATTCCAGATTTTTCTCATTTTCCTTGCGGCACAGGGTGCAAGTGCTGTAAACCAGAACCCCGCCCGGCTTCACACAGCCCGCCGCATTGTGCAAAATCTCCCGCTGTATCTGTGTCAGACTGTCGATTTCGCTGCCATCCTTTTTCAGACAGATGTCGGGCTTTTTCCGCATCAGCCCCAGTCCGGAGCAGGGCGCATCCACCAGCACACGGTCATATTCCTCTCCGTCCGCTGTCTGCACCGTGGCATCCTGCACCCTGCATTGCATCATGCTGATGCCGAGGCGTTCCGCCCCCTCCTCCATCAGCTCGATTTTATGGGCATAAATATCGCAGGCGGTCAGGCTGCCTTCGTTTTCCATTTCCTCCGCCGCCGTAAAGCTTTTCCCGCCGGGTGCCGCACACAAATCCAGTACCCGTTCCCCTTTTTGAGGGCTTAATATCTTCACCGCCATCTGAGAGCTTTCATCCTGCACATGGAAAAACCCTTTCCGAAATCCCTCCAGACGGCTCAAATCCGCTGTTTTCTTCAGATGCAGGGCGTTTTCGGAAACCAGTCCCGCCGTCACCTGCACCCCCTCTGCCTCCAGTAATGCTGTCAATGCCCCTCGGTCTGTTTTCAGCGTGTTCACACGGATGGTCACATCGGGGGCGGCATTGCCCCAGCCACAGAGGGCTTCTGTTTCTGCATAGCCATAATAGGCAATCCACATTTTCACCAGCCACAGAGGATAGGAATACCGCAGGGAAAGAAATTCCGCCGTTCCCTGCTCGGGCATGGGGATTTCATTTCTTTTTCTGGCTGCCGTTCGCAGCACCCCATTCACAAAGCCCTTTAAGGCACCGTAGCCCCTTGCCTGCGCCAGCTTCACCGCCTCATTGGTGGCTGCGGCATCCGGCACATTCATAAAATACATCTGATACACCGCCAGCCGCAGCACAGACAACAGCCACGGCTTCAGCTTTTCCGTTTTCGTTTTGGAAAAGGTGTTGATTACATGGTCAATCCATATCATATTACGGAGGGTACCGTTCACCAGCTCCGTCACAAAGGCTCTGTCCTGCCGTGTCATGGCACCGTTCTGGCGCAGCAGCCTGCGCAGCGTCATATTATTATAAGCATCCGCCGTGGTAATCTCCATCAGGGCTTCTGCTGCAATTTCTCTCGGATTGATCTGGATCATGGTTTTTTATTCCTTCCATTCAAGTCATTCTTTCTCAACATATTATTATACGCCAATCCTCCTTTTTCTTCAAGGATTTCCCCTGCTTTTTCCACAATTTTCTCTCTCTTTTTTCCCCTCGGAAAATATAAAAAAGCATTTCGCTTGACGAAATGCTCCGCCTGCGGCGGTGTCGCTAGCGACTGATTACCTTACCGCCGCAGTGCGATCCCCCGGAGGGTTTTTACTCTATAAGAAATTTCGTTTCTTATAGAGTAAAAAAGACTGACCTGTAAAATTCTTCAGGTCAGTCTTTCTTTCTCAGTCATCTCTTCTGCCAAAAATAGCGATCAGACGCAATAGCTGTGCCACCGCCGCAAAGGCTGCTGCCACATAAGTCATCGCCGCCGCACTCAAAACCTTCTTTGCGCCGCCGATCTCCTCTGCCCCCAGATAGCCGTCCTCCGCTAGAATACGGATCGCCCTTCTGGATGCATTAAATTCCACAGGCAGCGTAATCAGCGTGAACGCTACAGACAGGGAGAAAAACAGGATACCCAGCGTAATCAGCGTACTGCCGCCAAAGCCTACCGCAGCGGAGAACAGAAAGCCGATAAGGATCAAAGGCATTGCCATTCTGGAGCCAAAGTTTGCCAAAGGCACAAGCATACTCCGCAGCCCCAGCGGTGCATAGCCCACATCATGCTGAATGGCATGGCCTGTTTCATGGGCTGCCACACCCAATGCCGCCACAGAGGTGCTGTCATATACCCCTTGGGAAAGACGCAGTGTCTTTGTTCTGGGGTCATAATGGTCCGTCAGATTGCCCGCCACCCGCTGCACACTCACATCATAAATACCCGCACCCTGTAACATCTGCGTTGCCACCTGTGCGCCGGTAAGTCCTTTTTTATTCCCCACTCTGGAATATTTATTGAATGTACCGGATACCTTTGTCTGCGCCACCATGGAAAAGATGAACGCAATAATCACCAGAATATACCATGGATCCATGCCGTATCCGTAACCGTAGCCATAATACATATTGGTTCCTCCTATCTTACTTTAACAGGATGCCTGTTTCCAAGCCATGCCCTCTCAGGTAGGCATCCGCCGCCATCTTCTTGCCGCCCTGTGCCTGCACCTCTTTGATGCGCAGGATACCGTCGCCGCATTTGACAGCGAAGTCTTTTTTCGTCACTTCCACAATTTCCCCGCAAGCCGCAGCAGGATAGTCTTTTTCTTCCTTTTCCGCCCAGAACATCTTAAGGGGCGCCTCCTCCAGCATAGCATACGCACCGTGGCCGGGATACATCCCCCGCATCAGGTCGATGATTTTCTGTCCCTCCATCATCCAGTCGATGTGTCCGGTTTCCTTATAGAGCATCGGCGCATAGGTAGCCAGTGCCTCCTCCTGCGGAATCCGCTGAATGGTGCCTGCCTCCAGTCCTCTTAAGGTTTCCAGCAGCAGCCTTGCCCCTGCCTCTGCCATTTTGTCATGGAGGTCTGCGAAATTATCTGTCGGCAGAATCTCTACCTCTGTTTTCAGGAGCATATCTCCGGTATCCATGCCCTTTGCCATATACATGGTGGTAATGCCTGTCACCTTCTTGCCGTCGATGATGGCACGCTGCATGGGTGCTGCCCCTCTGTATTCGGGCAGCAGAGAGCCATGCACATTGATGCAGCCATACTTGGGCATATTCAGAATATCCTCCGGCAAAATCTGGCCGAATGCCGTTACGGCGATCAAATCCGCATCATAGCCTCTGAGCTTTTCAATGACCTCAGCCTCTTTTACCTTTGCAGGCTGCAATACCTCGATGCCGTGAGCCATTGCCAGCTCCTTCACAGGTGTAGGCTGCAGTTTTTTGCCTCTGCCCTTGGGCTTATCGGGCCGTGTCACAACAGCCACCACCTCATGCTCCTCCAGCAGGGCTTTCAGAGAATACACCGCAAAATCCGGCGTCCCCATAAAAATCACTTTCATCGGATTTCCTCCTTATTCTTCCACCGGCAGTGCCTTGTCGATATAAAGGATGCCGTCCAGATGGTCGATCTCATGACAAAGGGCTCTCGCCAGCAGACCTTCCCCCTCGATGATAAACTCTCTGCCCTCTCTGTCCATGGCTTTCGCCTTCACATAGTTCGGTCTTTCCACAGGAGCATAGTTTCCGGGCAGACTCAGACAACCCTCGTCATCGGTCTGCGAACCGCTCGTTTCCAAAATTTCGGGGTTCAGAAGCTCAATCAGACCTTCCCCCACATCAATAATAACCGCTCTTTTCAAAATCCCCACCTGCGGCGCCGCCAGTCCTACGCCGTTTGCCTCATACATGGTATCCGCCATATCATCCAGAAGTGTCAGCAGATTGGGGGTGATTTCCCGAATGGGCTTGCAGGTTTTACGCAACACCTCATCTGTACTGAGGCGAATCGTACGAATTGCCATAGTTTTATTCCTCCTACCTTTATACTATCTCCAAAAAATGAACAAATTGCAAACATCCTGTAAATTATTTTACAACAATACGCTTTCTATAATTGATTGATTATATCATATTTTCCGTTTTTACACAACATGGAGGGGATTCAGCAGCAGCTGGCAGCGCACGCCGCCTTTGGTCTGCTTCTTCCACTCGGCTATCACCGGCAGCACCAATGCCCGCAGGGCTTCCTCCTCTGCCGCCTTCACGATCAGCTGCATCCGATATTCCCCACGGAAACGGGATAGTGCCGCAGGTCCCAGCATCAGAGCAATGCCTTCCGTATCCCTGCGAGCGAGGGCGTTTTCTATTTCTGCCGCCGCCCGCTCTGTTTCCGCCTGCTCTGCCCCCGAAAGGAGGATGCTGAAAAAAGCACCGAAGGGCGGATAGCCCATCATACGCCGCAGCAGCATTTCTTCCTCGTAAAAACCGGGATAATCCTGCTTTGCCGCATATTGCACCGCATAATGCTCCGGACGGTAGGTCTGCAAATACACCTGCCCGCCATCGTTTTTTCTGCCGGCACGCCCCGCCGCCTGTGTCATCAGACGGAACGCCGTTTCTGCCGCTCCATAGCTGTCCACATAGAAAGAAATATCCGCCGCCATAATGCCCACCAGCGAAACCTTGGGAAAATCATGCCCCTTGGCGATCATCTGGGTACCGATGAGAATATCCGCTTCCCCTCTGCCGAAAGCTTCCAGAATCGCCTCATGGCTGTGCTTCGTCAGCGTGGTATCCTGATCCATCCGCAGGATGCGGGCTGTGGGAAAGAGGGCTTTTGCCTCCTCCTCTATTTTCTGTGTGCCTGTACCGAAATAGCGGATATAGCGGGAGCCGCATTGGGGGCAGGTTTTCGGCAGCGGGATTCTTCTGCCGCAGTAATGGCAGACCAAAGCCTCCTCCGCCCCATGATAGGTATAAGTAATATCACATTCCGGACAGGTCATGGCTGTGCCGCAGCTGCGGCAGGAAACAAAGGTTGCGTAGCCTCTGCGGTTCAAAAACAGGATCACCTGCTCGCCCCGCCCCAGAGCTTCCTCCACCGCCCCTTTCAGCCCTCTGCTGAATACCGACAGGTTTCCTTCTGCCAGTTCTTTTCGCATATCGGTGATATGCACCTTGGGCAGACTGCCGCCGCCTGTTCTTTCCTTCAGCTCCAGCAGCAGATATTTGCCCGCCTTTGCCCTGTGATAGCTGACCAGCTCCGGAGTGGCTGTTCCCATCAGAAACAGCGCGCCGTATACCCCCGCCAGCTCCTCCGCCGCCTCTCGGGTGTCATATTTGGGGGTAACATCGGAAAGGTAGCTGTTTTCGTGGGCTTCATCCATAATAATGATCCCCACCCGCTGAAAGGGCATAAATAACGCCGAGCGAGGGCCGATGATAACGGAAATTTCTCCGTCCCTTGCCTTTTTCCACTGGTCCACCCGCTCGCCCATGGAAAGGCGGCTGTGGGTGACGCTGACCTTCTGCCCAAAGCGGGATACAAACCGCTCCAATATCAGCGGTGTCAGCGCAATTTCCGGCACCAGCACAATAGCCTGCTGCCCTTTTGCCAGCACATCGGCGATCAGCTGCATATAAATCTCTGTTTTTCCGCTGCCTGTCACCCCATGGAGCAAAATCGGCTTCTTTTCCTCCTGCCCCATCTCTCTGCGGATGGCATCCAACGCCGCCGCCTGCTCCGCAGTTGGCTGAAAGGCGGTTGTCCGTTCATATTCCCCACGACATACATCCCGCAGCACGGATTCTCTGCGTTCCTTCAAAATCCCCTTTTGCAAGAGCGTCTTGATGGGGGAATTGGTAACACCGCATTTTTCCCGCAGCTCTGCCGCCGTAGCCTCTGCACCCTTTTCCAGATATTCCAGAATCCGCCGCTGTCCCAGCAGCCGCTGATCCTTTTCTGCTTTCTGCCGCACTGCTTCCAAAAGGGGATGTTCCCGCTCCATGGAAAGCAGCCGTTGTTCTTTTTTATACTCGCTGTGCCAAAGCTGCTGGTGGAAAGAAAGGATGCCTTTTTCCTCCATCCGCCGCAGCAGCTCCTGCATCTTTCCTGTAAATTCCGCCTGTATATCCTCCAGCGGCACCTGCTTCCGCTCTCCGATGAAGTCCACGATCTGCCGCTCCTTGGGCGTCAGCTGCACCCCATCATCAAAGTCCAGTAATCGCACCGCCCAGCGGCTTTTGGTGCGGATACCCGCCGGCAGCATGGACTGTAAGCATTGGTTTAAGGTACAGAAATAACGCTCCTGCATCCATTGTGCCAGATGCAGCAGGGCAGGCGTAAAGGAGGGCTTTCCCTCATCCAGCACCTCCAGAATTTCTTTCAGCTTCTCCTCCGGCACATCCGTTTGGGATGAGAGAGAAATGACATACCCCTCCGTTTTTGCATTGCGTCTGCCAAAAGGCACGATTACCCTCGTCCCCTCCTGCAATTCCATCTCCGTCGGCACCCGATAATCAAACACTCTGTCCATGGCAGGGTTATTCAGCCCTACAATCACCCTTGCATACATCCTCTCTCACCTCCTATCTCTTAATATCGTAAAAAGCCCGTATTTACGGGCTTTTCTATTCCAACTCAGTCTTCCATTTCTGCCGCTGCTGCTGCCGCTTCTTCCTCCGCCATGCAGTCAAAAACAACCTCCGCCAGCTCGCCTTTTTCTCTTTCCAGCACAGGCTTGCCCTGACGCACCTTGATCTTTGCTTCATACAGCTCCTGCACCGCAATGGAAACAGGCTTATTCACCTTGATTGTATCTGCCAGAGGGGACGCATGATCCACCAGCTGTCTTGCTCTTTTTGCCGCCGCAATAACAATGGTATATCTGCTGCCGATGGTTTCATCCTCCGCATCTCTTGTGATTACTTCCAATAAATCAGAATAGGATGGTCTTAACATTTTTACATCTCTCCTTTGAAAATTCTTTTAATTTCTTTATTTCTGCTGCTTTTCATTTTTTCCGCTTCCACAATGGTCAGAATATCTGCCGTTGCTTCCTCTATGCTGTCATTGATGACCAGATAGTCATATTTTTCCACCAGCTCCATCTCCTCCAGCGCACGGCGCAGACGCAGATTGATGGTTTCCTTATCCTCTGTACTGCGTTCGATGAGGCGTCTGCCAAGCTCCTCCAGATTGGGCGGCACCAGAAATACCAGCACCCCATCCGGATAGATTTCCTTCATCTGCAAAGCCCCCTGCACCTCAATTTCGAGGATCACATTGTTGCCTGCCATCAGCTGCTCTGTCACATATTTTCTTGGTGTGCCATAGTAGTTGCCGCAAAATTCCGCCCATTCCAGCAGTTCCTTTCTGTCCCGCATCCGCTCAAATTCCTCTCTGGTGTGGAAGAAATAATGGACACCGTCTTTTTCATATTCTCTGGGTTTTCTTGTGGTAACAGAAATGGAAAGGGCGAAATTCTCCTTTTCACACAGCTTTCCCACAATCGTCCCCTTGCCGGAACCGGACGGTCCGGAAAGGATCAATAAGATACCCTGCTTTTTCATGCTTACATCCCCTTCAAAAAATGCCTCTTACCAAAAAGTATCCTTATTCCAGATTCTGTATCTGCTCTCTGATTTTTTCGATCTCACTTTTCAGCTCGATGGTCGCTTTCACAATCTGTATATCATTCGCCTTGGATGCGATGGTATTGGATTCCCGATTCATTTCCTGCACCAGAAAATCCAGCTTTCTGCCAACCTGACCGCCGCCCTCCAGAATATCTCTGAGCTGTACCAGATGACTTTCCAGTCTTGTGACCTCCTCATCCACACAGCCTCTGTCCGCAAAGACAGCAACCTCTGTGGCAATACGCTGGGGATCAATGTCCACCCCATCCATCAGCTCCTTCAGTCTGTTTTGCAGCTTTTCCCGATATTCCAGAACCACCAGCGGAGAACGCTCTTTCACCTCTGCCACCAGTGTTTTGATGCGCTCGCCTTTTTTCAGAATATCATTTTTCAGATTTTCCCCCTCGGCAGTACGCATGGCAACGAATTTTTCCACAGCCTCATCCAGTGCAGGCACCAGTGCATCCCAGATGACTGCCTCCTCCTGCTGCGCTTTTTCCACCGTCACCACATCGGGGAATTTTGCCACCAATTTCAGCTTACTTTCGCCGCCGGAAAGAGAGAATCTCTCCTCCAGAAGATTCAGCTTTTCCAGATATGCCGCTGCCAACACCTCATTGAGCTTTACCTCCACATCCGCTGCGGAAAAGGTTTCAAAGCTGATATATACATCGGTTTTCCCACGGAATACATCCCGCATGATTCTTTTTTTGATTTTATCCTCCAGACTTGCCAGAGAGCGGGGCAGCTTGATGGTCATATCATTATAGCGGTGGTTTACAGATTTCATTTCCACCGTAAATTTTCTTTCCTCTGCAATATGCTCGCCCCGTCCATAGCCGGTCATACTTCTTATCTGCATCGCTGGGCTCCTTTCTCTCTTTTTTTCTCACATCAATATAGTGGCATTATTATACCCTCCCGCCTTTAGAATGGCAAGAAAAACCGCAAATTGTATCCATTATTTTTAATTTTATTTTAATCTTTCTCCTCTTTTTGTATCTCAGATAAAACAGATGCAAAGAATACAATTTTGTGATAAAATAAAATGTTAGAATATATCAGCAGAAAATACACAAGGAGGTGTCCTGTATGGCACTGGACGGCATCACCACATCTGCCATCGTATCCGAACTAAAAGCCGACCTTCTGGGCGGGCGTATTGATAAAATCCATCAGCCTGTGGCGGACGAAATCCGCATGACAGTCCGCATCCCCGGCAGCGGCGCAAGAAAGCTCATTCTTTCCGCCAATTCTGCCCATCCACGGATGCATCTGACCGAAAGCAGTCGGGAAAACCCCATGACTGCGCCCCTGTTCTGTATGGTGCTGCGCAAGCATCTGGCAGGGGGCAAGCTCATCGGCATCCTGCAGCCGGATTTTGAGCGTATCATCATCCTGCAAGTGGAATCCGCCAATGAAATGGGGGATATTACCACCAAAAGTCTGATTCTGGAAATCATGGGCAAGCATAGCAATCTGATCCTTACCGATGAAAACGGAAAAATCCTCGATTCTATCAAACGGGTTACTCACGAAAAAAGCTCTGTCCGTGAAGTCCTGCCGGGGAAACAGTATGTTTTTCCTCCCTCTCAGAATAAGAAAAACCCTCTGCTGGCAGTACAGGAGGATTTCCTCCAAGGGCTGCATTTGCAGGAGGGCAGAAAATTACAGGAATTTCTCTATCAGACCTATACAGGCATCAGCCCCGTTATGGCGGGCGAAATCTGCACCAGAGCAGGGCTGGATGCCTCCGATGCCTGCCATCAGATAACGGAAGCCGCAGCCCTGCAGCTTTTCTCCGTCTTTTCGCAGACCATGGAGGAAATTCGTAAGGAGCAGTATCTGCCAGCGGTCTATTATCAGGAAAACGGCAGGATACTGGATTTTGCCGTATTGAAAATGACACAGTTTAAGTCCTTGCCCCAAAAGCAGTATGAAAGCATTTCTGCCCTGCTGGAGGGCTTCTATCAGGAGCGGGACAACGCCGCCCATATCCGCCAGAAGGCGCAGGATATGCGAAAGCTGGTGATGAACCATATCGAACGCTGCGTGAAGAAAAAAGAGATCCATCTGAAAACCAGACAAGAAACCAAGGGCATGGAGCTTTGGAAGAAAAAAGGCGAGCTGCTGACCGCCAACATCTATGCCGTGCCACAGGGCGTCACCACCTTCCGCACCGTTGATTATTACGAGGAAGCCATGCCGGAAATCGAGATTGCCATTGATCCGGCAAAAACCACCGCAGAAAATGCACAGAAATATTTTGCAAAATATAATAAGGCAAAGCGTACTCTCGCCGCACTGGAAACACAGGAAAAGCAGAACGAGGAGGAGCTGGTTTATCTGGAAAGCGTGCTTAATGCATTAGAAAATGCCAAGGAGGATGCAGACCTTTCCGAGATTCGTACCGAGCTTGCAGAAAGCGGCTTCCTGCGCCGACAGGTACAGAAAAAGGGACAGCAGAAGCCCCAGCGGTCTAAGCCGCTGCACTATATTTCCTCCGACGGCTACGAAATTCTGGTAGGCAAGAGCAATCTGCAAAATGACGAGCTGACCTTGCGTACCGCAGAGCCAACAGACCTGTGGCTCCACACCAAGGATATTCCCGGAAGCCATGTTATCATTCGCACCGGCGGCAAAAGCGAGCTGCCCGAAGCAACCATGGAAGAAGCGGCAAATCTGGCTGCTTTCTTCAGCAAGGCAAAAAACAGCAGCATGGTGCCTGTGGACTATACCCAGCGCAAAAATGTGAAAAAGCCTAACGGCGCAAAGCCGGGCATGGTCATTTATCTGACCAATAAAACCATCTATATCCACCCCGACGAAGAACGGGTGAAGCAAATGAAAACCGAATAAAGGCAGTACTGCATAATTCCGGTGGTGCAGATGCGTAAGCAGATTTTTCGGCAGATACAACAAATTGAGGCGGCAAGAGTAGAGTCCTCTGCCAACGAAATTTGTGAAATATACCGAAATAATCTGCACGCAGATGTGCCTGCTGTGAATTGTGCGGTGCTGCCTAAATCTGCTTGAAACGAGGTCAATCCCATGCAAAACGAACTATCCAAAGAATTTCATCTTTCTTCCCTTATCCGCTTTACGCTGCCCACCATCATTATGCTGGTATTCGTGGCAACCTACACCATCGTAGACGGCATCTTTGTTTCCCGCTATGTGGGAACCACCGCCCTCTCCGCCATGAATATCGTGTTCCCCCTTGTCAATATCCTGCTGGGGCTGGGCATCATGCTGGGTGCCGGCGGTTCTGCCATCATCGGCAGAAAGCTGGGGGAAGGCAAGGCAGAAGAAGCCCGCAGCGCCTTCACGCTGATTACGGTCTTTGCCATAGGGACAGGGCTGGTCATTTCCCTGCTTTGTCTGATTTTCATCCGTCCCCTGTCCCTGTTTCTGGGTGCAGATGAGGCGCTGCTGCCCTATTGCATCACCTATGGCAGTATTATGATGACATTTTATACCCTTTCTGTGGTGCAGACACTCTTTCAGTCCCTTTTCGTCACCGCCGGCAAGCCCAATCTTGGGCTGTGGCTGAATGTAGGGGCAGGCGTTGCCAATATCCTGTTCGATTATATCTTCATCGTTGTGCTGGATATGGGCATCGCAGGGGCAGCCTGCGGCACAGTCAGCGGCTTTTTCATCGGCAGCATCCCCGCCCTTGTCTATTTCACCAAGCCCCGCACGGCACTGTATTTTGTCAAACCGAAATGGAACGGCAAAACCATCAGCAGCGCCCTGCTGAACGGCTCCTCGGAAATGGTGACCTCCGGCGCCATGGCAACCACCACCTTCCTGTTCAACCGCTCCATGATGCAGCTGTTGGGGGAGGACGGCGTTGCCGCCATCACCATCCTGCTCTATGCCCAGTTTCTTTTCAGCTCGGCATATCTGGGCTTTTCCAGCGGTGCAGCCCCCATCTTCAGCTATCATTACGGTGCCCGCAATACGCACCAGCTCAAGCGGCTTTTCAAGCTGTGCCTTGGCATCATTCTGGTGTCCTCTCTTGCCTGCTTCGGGGTGTCCTATCTGCTGGCAGTGCCAACCATTGCCATCTTCACCCCCAAGGAAAGCACCACCTACGCCATCACCCTGCATGGCTATCAGATTTTTGTGTGGAATTTCCTCTTTGCAGGCATCAATATCTATGCATCGTCCTTCTTTACCGCCCTTTCCAACGGCAAAGTTTCCGCCGCCATATCCTTCCTGCGTACCTTTGTATTCGTTGCGGGAAGCATCCTGCTTTTGCCGAAATTCCTCGGCATCAACGGCATCTGGCTGGCGATTCCCGCTGCAGAGGCAATCACCGTTCTGGTCGCTGTCAGCCTTCTGGTAGCCAACCGAAAGCATTATCATTATCTCTGATGTACCAAAGAAAAAAAGGAGCGTTCTTTATGTCAAAAAGTCTTCGCTATGCCATAAAGCATAGCTTTCCCATCTTCATCAGCTTCATCCCCGTAGGTCTTGCCTACGGCGTTCTGATGCAGAATGCAGGCTATAACTTCGTCTGGACAGGGGCTTGCAGCCTTTTCGTTCTGGCAGGCTCTC
Organism: Anaerotignum sp.; assembly: GCA_045630845.1. Taxonomy (GTDB): domain Bacteria; phylum Bacillota; class Clostridia; order Lachnospirales; family Anaerotignaceae; genus Anaerotignum_A. The sequence goes on from JAZQTP010000037.1 coordinate 20,612, forward strand.
TGCAATATCTGATGGTGACCTTCTTCGCCGGCGGCGTTTCGCTGGCAACCGTCGCTGTTATGGCATTGCTGCTCAATAGCCGCCATATCTTCTACGGACTGTCCTTCATCGAAAAATTCCGTTCCTTTGGTTTCTGGAAATATTTTCTCATCTATTCTCTGACCGATGAAAATTATTCCCTCCATTGCTCCCATAGCTTCGATGGAGATATGAACGAAAAGCAGGTCTATGTGCTGACTGCCCTGATGCCCGTCCTCTATTGGGTGGTGCTGAGCATCCTCGGTGCCCTCATCGGCACCCTCATCCCCTTTGACACCACCGGCATCGACTTCGCTCTGACTGCGCTGTTCATCGTTATCCTCACGGAGCAACTTCTGGGGGCGGATAACCGTCTGCCCGCCCTGCTGGCAGCCGTTTCCGGCATCGTCTGTCTGGTGATTTTCGGGCCATCCCATTTTATTCTGCCTTCGCTGCTGATTACCGTTGCCCTGCTCTGTATCCTCAGAAGCCGCATCGAGCCTGTAAAAAAGGAGGAGAACTGATATGACCATCTCTGTAACACAATCCATTTTGATTATCGCTGTCTGTGCCATCTGCACATTTCTGGAACGGGCATTGCCCTTTCTGATTTTCCGCGGCAGAGAGGTGCCGGAGCTTGTACGCTATCTGGGCAGAGTTCTGCCCATGGCAATCATGGCAACACTGGTCATTTACTGCTTGAAAGGCATCTCCTTCTCCGCTGCGGCAGGCTGGGTGCCCATGCTCATCGCCTCTGTGCTGACCGCACTGCTGCATCTGTGGAAGCGCAGCACCATGCTGAGCATCTTCGGCGGCACCATCTGCTATATGCTTCTGGTACAGATGGTATTTGTATAAAACGAAAGGGTATCCAAAATCCGAAAAGATATTGGATACCCTTTTTTTATTTTCCTTATTTTTTACAACTCTACCTCTGCAATGGCTGTACTGCCCTCCGCTTCATCCAGCACAGGCAGATCATAGTGGGTTCTTACCTCATTTTCGATTTCCAGACAAACATCGGGATTATCTCTCAAAAACTGCTTCACATTTTCACGCCCCTGCCCGATGCGGGTTTCTTTATAGGCATACCATGCGCCGCTCTTATTTACAATATCCACTTCCGCCGCCAAATCCAGAATATCGCCTTCTTTGGAAATGCCCTTACCGTAGATAATATCAAATTCCGCTGTTTTGAAAGGAGGTGCTACCTTGTTTTTGGCAATTTTCACCTTCACACGGTTGCCCACAATTTCCGTTCCCTGCTTCAGCACATCCGCCTTTCTGATTTCCAGACGAATGGAGGAATAGAATTTCAGTGCCCGTCCGCCTGTAGTGGTTTCGGGATTACCAAAGGTTACGCCAATTTTCTCTCTCAGCTGGTTGATGAAGATAACGGTACAGTTGGATTTATTGGTAATACCCGTCAGCTTTCTGAGTGCCTGGCTCATCAGCCTTGCCTGCAGCCCCATATGGGAATCCCCCATCTCGCCTTCAATCTCTGCTCTGGGTACCAATGCCGCCACAGAGTCCACGATCACAATGTCGATGGCACCGCTGCGCACCATAGTTTCCGCAATCTCCAATGCCTGCTCCCCATCGTCGGGCTGAGAAATATAAAGGTTATCAATATCCACACCCAATGCCTTTGCATAAGCAGGGTCCATGGCGTGCTCCGCATCCACATAGCCGGCAATGCCGCCACGCTTCTGCACCTCTGCCACCATATGTAATGCCACTGTTGTCTTACCGGAGGACTCAGGGCCATAAACCTCTACGATTCTGCCCTTCGGCACACCGCCTACCCCCAGTGCCAGATCCAGACTTAAGGAACCGGAAGGCACCACTTCCACCTGCATCTGTGCGTTATTATCGCCCAGCTTCATCACCGCACCCTTGCCAAACTGCTTTTCAATCTGGCTCAGCGCCGCATCCAAAGCCTTCTGTTTATCTTCAAATCTTGCATCTTCCTTTGCGCCTTTTACTGCCATTTTATATCCACCTTTCTCAAAAACAGAAAAACGACGAACTCTTGTTCTCATTGTATTCGATTTTGTTCGCCTTGTCAACAATCTTTTTTCCCCTCTGCCAGCAGCATGGCAGCAAAGATAATAACACAGCCCCAATAGGCGCGCAGACTCATCCGCTCGCCATAGAGCAGTGCAGAAAACACCGCTGCAAAAATAGATTCGGAGGTAATAATGATGGCAGCCTTGTTCGGTGCTGTTCGCTGCTGCCCCGCCGATTGGAGGGCAAAATAAGCCGCCGTACAGAATGCCCCCAGAAAAAAGAAATTTCCAAAGGACGGCAGCGTCATGGCAGGCATATCCCAGCCTGTGACAGTCACAATAACTGCCATCACCGCCAATGTGGCAAGATTCTCCGTCAAGGCAATATGCAGTGCGTCACAGCCCTTGGTAAGATTTCCAAGAAACGCCATCTGCAAAGAAAACGCCACAGCCGCCAGCAGCGAAAGCCCCGCCCCGAAATCCATACGGAAATCCTCCGTCAGCGACAGGCAGCAGACACCAATCAGCGTCAGCCCTGCCGCCAGAAAATGATTTTTCGTAGGCTTCTGACGAAAAACAACCCAGCATAAAAACGGCACGATAACCGCAGGGATATTCACCAGAAAGGCGTTCACGGAGGGGGTAGTATATTGCAGCCCCACCGTCATCAGCAGAAACATTGCCGCCAGCAGCACGCCCAATATGCCGCCCACTGCCCATTCCCGCCTTGTGATTTGCCGCAGCCGCCTACAGCAGACCGCACACATACAGACCGATGCCACCAGAAACCGCCCGAAAATCACCTGAAAGGGCGCATAGCCCCAATCCAGCAGATATTTCAAACTGATAAAGCCGCCGCCGCCAATGAACGCCGCCAACAGCAGCAGCCAGTCACCTTTATTCTTCATGCAGCATCGCCTTTCTCAGCCAATCCAATGCAGCCTCGGCAGCACTTTCTCGAATCTCCTGTCTTTCTCCTGTAAAATTACATTTCTTCACATGGGTTTTCCCCTCGTAGAATAAGCCAAGATAAACCAGACCAACAGGCTTTTCCGCAGTACCGCCGTCGGGGCCTGCGATCCCTGTTGTGGCAATGCCGATGCTTGCGCCGCTGGTTTTGGCGATCCCCTCTGCCATTTCCCTTGCCGTTTCCTCGCTGACTGCACCAAACTGCTCCAGTGTTTCTGCTTGCACGCCCAAACGCCGCATTTTCGCCTCGTTGGAATAGGTCACACAGCCCTCCAGCAGCACAGCAGAAATGCCGGGGTATTCAATAAGCTTGGACGCCACCAGCCCCCCTGTGCAGGATTCTGCCGCAGCAATGGTCAGCCCTCTTTCCAGCAGCATTTCCGCCACAGTTGTCTGTAGATTGGGTTTCGTTTCTGCTCTCATAGCCTCTCTCTCCTTTTTCATAGAAATCAAAAACCGAAAGTGCCCTTATGCCAAAGACCTTCTTTCGGTTTTTTGTTTCCTGATCAGCGCTTTGCAAAAAGCCCTCTTTTTATTCTTAGCCCAATAGCACCTGTTTATTTTTCATGATATAATCCGCACCGGAGAAAACAGTGAAGAATACGGAAAGGTAAATCAACGCCGTTTCCACCAAAGGCATAAAACCGAAGGGCAGCTTCAGCAGCACCACAGGAATCATCACCATCTGCACCGTTGTTTTCACCTTGCCCCACCAGCTTGCCGCCATCACGATGTTTGCCTCCATCGCCAGTGTCCGGAAGCCTGTGATGGTAAATTCTCTCGCCAGAATCACGATAACCACCCATGCCGCCAGATCCTTCAGGGCAACCATGGAAACCAGTGCCGCCATTACCAACAGCTTATCTGCCAGCGGGTCCATAAATTTCCCAAAATTGGAAACCAGATTATATTTTCTTGCAATCTTGCCATCCAGCATATCCGTCAGAGATGCTACAATAAAAATCAGCACCGCAATAGATCGGTTCATCGGCGCAGGTGCCAGAAACAGCACCAGCAGAAATACCGGAATCATGAATACTCTGAGCATTGTCAGCTTATTCGCCAAGTTCATATCCATATACTACATCCCCCATCAAATCATAATCGCCCGCTTCACGAATTTTCACTGTCACAAAATCACCGGAGTACAGCTCCTCCTCCGAAGAAACAAATACCAGCCCATCAATATCGGGTGCATCCCGTCTGGTTCTGCCGCAGAAGATACGCTCCTCAGGCAGCTTCCCTTCGATCAGCACCTCCATCACCTTGCCAACCTCTGCCTCGCACAGGGAAGCGGCAATGTTTTTCTGTATATCCATGATAATCTCACGGCGTTCTTCCTTTACCTCGTCGTCAATCTGTCCTTCCATCCGTGCCGCAGCCGTTCCCTCCTCCTGTGAGTAGGAGAACACGCCCAGACGGTCAAATCTCATTTCCTCCACAAAATGCATCAGGTCTGCAAATTCTTCCTCTGTTTCGCCGGGGAATCCCACAATCAGCGTGGTACGGATGGCAATATCCGGCATAGCCGCCCGCAGCTTCGCCACCTTTTCCCGAATCAATGCCTGATTGCTCTTTCTGCCCATGCGTTTCAGTACAGCATCGTTGCCATGCTGGATGGGAATATCAATATAATGACATACCTTCTCGCAACTTGCCATTGCCGCAATGGTTTCGTCTGTAAGGGTTTCGGGATATGCGTACAGCAGTCTGATCCATTGGATGCCCTCGATGGCGTTCAGCTTCTGCAAAAGGATATGCAGCATCGGCTGCCCATATAGATCTCTGCCATAAATGGAGGTATCCTGTGCCACAATAACCAGCTCTTTTACCCCCTGCTGCGCCAGTGCCGCTGCCTCCTCAATCAGACTTTCCATGCTTCTGCTGCGATGCTTGCCCCGCAGCTTGGGAATGATACAATAGGTGCAGAAATTATCGCAGCCCTCGGAAATTTTCAGATATGCAAAGTAAGGTGCCGTAGAAAGGACACGCAGCTTTCCGTTTTCATCCTGCATCGGCAGATGGATGCTTTCCAGCTGCTTCACCTGCGCCTTGCCCGCAAGAATCTCATCTGCCACCTCTGCAATGGCTTCATAAGCAGTGGTACCGACGATTGCATCCACCTCGGGCAGCTCCTCAAAAAATTCCGCTTCATAGCGCTGTCCCAGACAGCCTGCAACAATCAGCCCCTTACAGTTGCCCACCTCGGGGTCTTTATACTGTGCCATTTCCAAAATGGTTTCAATGCTTTCCTCCAGCGCATCCTTGATAAAGCAGCAGGTATTCACCACAATAATATCCGCTTCCGCTTCCTCCGCCACTGCTGTGTAGCCGTTTTTCTGCAAAATACCCAGCATGACTTCACTGTCCACTCTATTTTTATCGCACCCCAGAGAGGTGAATGCGATTCTCTTATTCATGGTATGCCTCCTTAAAGCCGTCAAAAAACAGCAATATTTTCACAACATAATATTTTACTATAAAACACACGAAAATGCTACTATTCTGTTAAAAAAGCATTTCGCTTGACGAAATGCTCCGCCTGCGGCGGTGTCGCTAGCGACTGACTACCTTGCCGCCGCAGTGCGATCCCTCGGAGGGTTTTTGCTCTATAAGAAACGAAATTTCTTATAGAGCAAAAAAATACCCTTAACTTCTTTTGGAAATCAAGGGTAATTTATCATTCTCTGTTTGATGCAGCTCAGGGAAAACCTCGCCACATCCCTTACAGCAGACCGTTCTGGATTTTTGCCGCTGTATTGCAGTTTTTCATCAGCATGGCAATGGTCATGGGGCCAACGCCGCCGGGTACAGGCGTAATGGCACCTGCCACTTCTTTTACATTCTCAAAGTCCACATCGCCGCAGAGCTTGCCTTCGGCATTGCGGTTCATGCCAACATCAATAATGATGGCACCTTCCTTCACCATCTCTGCCGTTACCGTATTCACCTTGCCTGTTGCACTGACAATAATATCCGCACCACGGCAGATGCCCGCCAGATCCTGTGTTTTGGAATGGCAGATGGTAACTGTGCCGTTTTCCTGCATCAGCAGCATTGCCACCGGCTTGCCTACGATATTACTTCTGCCGATCACCACACAGCTCTTGCCGGCGATGGAATGGCCGCTGCGTTTAATCAGCTCGATAATGCCCGCAGGTGTGCAGGGCAGAAAGCCCTTTGCCCCTGTATGCAGATAGCCCACATTGACAGGATGGAAGCAATCCACATCCTTGTCGGGGCTGATTGCCATAATGACCTTTCTGTCGTCAATGTGCTTCGGCACAGGCATCTGCACCAGAATGCCGTGTACGCTTTTATCTCTGTTCAGTTCATCAATCAGCTGCAGCAGTGCTTCCTCTGTGGTTTCCTCCGGCAGCACATGGGATACGGATTTGATGCCTACGGCTGCACAAGCCTTCTCTTTATTGCTTACATATACCTTGGAAGCGGAATTATCCCCCACCAGCACTACCGCCAGACAGGGTTCGATGCCCTGCTCCTTCAGTGCTGCCGCTTCTGCCGCTGCCTCTGCCTTGATTTCCGCAGAAATCAGTTTTCCGTCAATCAATTTCATTCTTCATGCTCTCCTTTTCTGCCATTTACCGCTCCATAAAAGGGCAGGCGGTACGCCGCCTGTGCATACCGCCCGCAGCTGCATCACAGCTGTCGCCTTCTTTTTTATGCCTTAGAACAGACCAACTATGTTGCCGTCCTCATCAATATCAATATTCAGTGCCGCAGGTTTCTTCGGCAGACCAGGCATTGTCATAACATCGCCCAAAAGCACTACGATAAAGCCTGCACCGGCGGAAATCCGAATTTCCTTTACTGTCACCTCAAAGCCCTCGGGACGACCAAGCACCTTGGGATCATCGGACAGGGAATACTGTGTTTTTGCAATACAAACAGGGAAGTGGTTGAAGCCCAGCTTGTCGATCTGCTCCAATGTTTTCTTCGCTGCCGCAGAGAAGTTTACATTGCCCGCACCGTAGATTTCCTTACATACTTTATTTACCTTTTCCACAATATTCAGCTCATCCTCATACAGGAATCTGAAATTGCTTTCCTTTGTTTCCAGTGTTTCCAAAACCTTTTCCGCCAGAGCCTTGCCGCCTTCGCCGCCTTCTGCCCAAACTCTTGCCACTGCAAAGGTTGCGCCCATGGCTTCACATCTTTCTTTCACATAGGCAACCTCTGCATCTGTATCTGCCACAAAATGATTCAGTGTAACCACCACGGGAACACCGTATTTCTGGATATTTTCGATGTGTTTTTCCAGATTCACAAAGCCCTTTGCCAGTGCATCCAGATTTTCATTGGACAGGTCAGCCTTCGCCACGCCGCCATTATATTTCATTGCACGAACTGTTGCCACCAGCACCACTGCATCCGGCTTCAGCCCTGCTTTGCGGCATTTGATGTCAAAGAATTTTTCAGCACCCAGATCCGCACCGAAGCCTGCTTCTGTTACAACATAATCGGCAATTTTCATTGCTGTTTTGGTTGCTTTTACAGAGTTGCAGCCGTGCGCAATATTTGCAAAGGGGCCGCCGTGGATGATCGCCAGTGTGTTTTCCAGGGTCTGCACCACATTGGGCTGCAGTGCATCCTTCAGCAGCACTGTCATTGCGCCGTCCGCACCGATCATTTTTGCTGTTACAGGTTCGTCATCGTATGTGTAGCCAACAATGATCTGTCCCAGCATTTCCTTCAGCTGCTTCAGATCGTTTGCCAGACAGAAAATAGCCATGATTTCAGATGCAACCGTAATCTGGAACGCATCCTCTCTGGGAACACCATTTACTTTGCCGCCCAGACCGGAGATCACCGTTCTCAGCTGTCTGTCATTCAGGTCTACGCAGCGTTTCCAGGAGATTCTTCTGGGATCGATGTTCAGTTCGTTTCCCTGCTGGATATGGTTGTCCACCATGGATGCCAGCAGATTGTTTGCTGTTGTAATTGCGTGCAGGTCACCTGTAAAGTGCAGGTTAATATCCTCCATAGGAACCACCTGTGCATAGCCGCCGCCGGCTGCACCGCCCTTTACGCCCATGCAGGGGCCAAGGGAAGGCTCACGCAGACAGGTGATGGCATTTTTGCCCAGCTTCTGCAATGCCTGTGTCAGACCGATGGTCACTGTTGTTTTGCCCTCGCCCGCAGGAGTAGGGTTTACCGCTGTCACAAGGATCAGCTTTGCATCTTTATTATCTTTGATTTCATTGAAGTATTTGTCACTGATTTTGCCTTTGTATTTGCCGTAGCAATCCACATATTCCTCGGGAATCCCAGCTTTTTTTGCTACCTCCAGAATATGCTCCATTTTACATTTCTGTGCAATCTGCAAGTCTGTTTTGAACATTTGAAAAACTCCTCTCTGTCTGGTGCCTCTGCACCTCTCACATAGCCGGTTATCTCGATGCTGGACACGGTTTTTCCAAAAAAATAACCGCACCTGTCCAAGCATCATTGCCCAGACGGTCGGCATTCAAACAGTCATACTCCATGTGGTGTTCTCCACTTCCGTCAGTCATATGACCCTATCATGATGGTACTATACAGGACGATTTTTGTCAATCGAAAAAATATCATAAAAAAAGAAGCTCGCTTTGCGAGCTTCTCCGCCTGCGGCGGTGTCGCTAGCGACTGACTACCTTGCCGCCGCAGTGTGATCCCCCGGAGGGTTTTTACTCTATAAGAAATTTCGTTTCTTATAGAGTAAAAAAGCACCGACATTTCTGCCGATGCTTTCCGCTGTTTTTCCTAATTAAATTTCCTCAGGCACCTTGCCTGTCATTTCCTCCCATTCGGAGCGGGTAATCAGAACCCTTCTGGGCTTGCTGCCCTCCTCAGGACCAACGATGCCGCTTCTTTCCAGCTCATCCATCAGTCTTGCCGCCCGATTATAACCGATGCGGAACTGTCTTTGCAGCATGGAAACCGATGCCTTTTCCTTCTCCAAAATCAGATCCACCGCATCTGCGAAAAATTCATCACTCTCCGCTGCATCCCCTCCGCCTATTTTTCCGGAGGATGTGATCTGGTCTATGGTTTCCTGCGTATAATAAGGTCGGCTGCTCTTTTTCAGGAAGTCCACGATAGCCTCCACCTCCTGATCGGTCACAAAGGCACCCTGCAAGCGAGAGGGCTTGCTCTGTCCCGAAGGATAGAACAGCATATCCCCCTTGCCCAAAAGCTTCTCCGCCCCCACCATATCCAGTATGGTTCTGGAGTCGATACCGGAGGATACGGCAAAGGCAAGTCTGGAAGGGATATTCGCCTTGATTACCCCTGTAATGACATCCACAGAAGGACGCTGTGTCGCAATGATAAGGTGCATCCCTGCGGCGCGGGCCATCTGTGCCAGTCGGCAGATAGCGTCCTCCACCTCGCCGGGTGCTGCCATCATCAGATCGGCAAGCTCGTCAATCACGATCACGATCTGGGGCATCTTGCCCTTTTCGTCGCCCTTTTCTTCCATCATCTTATTAAAGCCCTTAATATCACGGACACCGTGGGCTGCAAAATCATTATACCGCTGCAGCATTTCTCTGACCGCCCAATTCAAGGCAGCCGATGCTTTTTTCGGATCTGTCACAACAGGGATCAGCAGATGGGGGATGCCGTTATAAACACTCAGCTCCACCACCTTCGGGTCTACCAAAAGCAGCTTGACCTCCTTGGGGTCTGCCTTATAGAGGATACTGGTAATCAGCGTATTGATACAGACAGACTTACCGCTGCCCGTTGCCCCCGCAATCAAAAGGTGGGGCATCTTCGCAATATCCGTCACCACAGGATTGCCTGCAATATCCTGTCCCAGTGCAAAGGCAAGCTTGGAGGAATGTTCGATAAAGGCTTCGCTTTCCAGCAATGTCCGCATATAAACAGACTGGGTTTCTCTGTTCGGCACTTCGATACCCACCGCCGCCTTGCCGGGGATGGGCGCCTCGATACGGATACCGCTTGCCGCCAGATTCAGCGCAATATCATCCGCCAGATTCACAATCTTACTGACCTTTACCCCCTGACTGGGTGAAAGCTCATATCTGGTAACTGTAGGCCCCTTGGAAATCTGAATAACCTTTGCATCCACCCCAAAGCTTTTCAGTGTGGTTTCCAGTTTTTTCGCATTTTCGATCATTTCGGCACGGCTGCCGCTGCCCCCTGTCTGGGGATCTTCTCCCAGCAGTGTGATGGGCGGGAAAAGATACGGTTTTTCCTCCTCCACCGGCTCCATAGGAATTTCCGGCACTGGCACTTCTGCCGCATTTCCCTCTGCTTCTTCCATCTCTGCTTCTTCCATCTCTGTTTCTTCCACCTCTGCCGCCTCTGTCGGCGCAGCCATTTCTTCTTCTGCCATCTCATCCTCAATGGATGTCATCTCCAGAATCGGAATATCGTATTCCTCCTCTGCAGATTCTTCCGTCGCTTCTTCCGCTTCAAACAACTCCGGCATCTCCAGCATTTCTTTCTCTGCTGCCCCAAACAGCTCTGCCACTTCTTCCGCCGCTTCTTCCACAGCCGTGATATCTATGAATGGTACAGAATCGTCAATAACAGCCCTTGACTCTACCTGCTGCAATGCTTCTGCCGCCAAAGCTGCCGCTTCCGCCTTCAGCACGCTCTGTTTCGCTTCTGCCTCGTTTCTGTCCGCCTTCTCATAATCAAAGACAGGCTCCTTCTGCTTGGTTGCCAGCTGTATGCTGGGCTTGTGGAAAACAGTTTCTTTGATATAGGGTTCTTCCTGCCGTTCCCCTTCCTCCAACTCGATATTGAAGTCCGCTTTCGCCATATTCTTTCTGCGGCGTGCCTCTAACCTCATCATACGCTCCTCCTCCAACAGTTCCTGCTGACGGATGCGCTCTGCCTTATTTTTGATCTTCTCGTTTCTCACTTTCTGTCTTGCTTTCCGATGGGCATTGGCACTGCCAATGGCATGGAAGAAGGATTTTCCCGTTGCCATCACGATAGAAATAATGATTGCCGCAAACAGCACGATTCCGCTGCCCAGTGTTGCCAAAGCCCCATGCAGCCCGCCGCCGATCAGCCCGCCAAAAAGACCGCCATTGGCAAAGCTTCCCGCACCGTAAAGCATGGCACAACGCTTCAGCACTCCTGCATTTATCGTCGAAACAGGGTTGATGATCGCCGCCGCAGATGCCACCGACAGCAGCAGCAATACAACACCGCACGCACGCACCACGGGGAATCGTCTTTCCTTGCTCACCAGCATCCAGATGCAGTATAAAATCACACAAACAGGCAGCAGGATACTGCTGAAGCCAAAGAGCCCTTTGAAAAGATCGCTAATCAGCCCACCAATCACACCCATTTTGTCTGTCAGCAGACTGACAAAAACAATAATGGACACCAGAATGATCAGCAGCAGAATTATCTCATCCAGCAGACTGTCCCCAAAGCGGGCAGGCTTCGCATTCAGCTTTGTGGTTTCCTTCTTTGTGGTTTCTTTCTTTGTACTTTCTTTCTTACTGCTTTCCTTTTTCCCGTTTTTCTCCGTTTTTTTCTCACTGCTCTTTCCGGACTTGGCTTCTGTTTTTTTCCCGCCGGACTTGGCAGATGTTCTCCTGTTTTTTTCTTCCGCCATTGTCTTCACCCCATCTATCTCCATATCATAACGATAAATTTTCCAAACACTTTATTATAGCATAAAAATTTTTCACAGGCAAATCTCAGACTATATCTGTACTGCCAAATAAAAATATTCCGCAATCCTTTCGGGTGTTTCTTTCATGCCGTGCTTGCCCCACCATCTGACTGTTTCCACAAAAACAGCAGCAATGTGGTTTGTCCAAAAGCTTTCCGGAAGCTTTTCATTTCTTCCTTTCACAAACACAGGCATCTGGCGGATTAACTCCTCCAAATTACTTTTGAAATAACTTAAAAACAGCTCATTATTTCGACAAGTTAGCAGCTCCATAATATGATGATCATTTTTCTGCAGATGCTGAAGCAGATGAAGAAAAACAGAATCAGGTGCATCACAGGCAAAAATATGTCTATGGTCTGTTTCTTCTTCCTGCGTCGCATCAAAAATATGGCAGAACAAATCTTCACAAAAATCCTTCATCAGAAAATCCTTTGTTTCAAAATGGGCATAAAATGTCGCCCTGCCTACATCTGCCTTTTCAATGATCTCCCCTACCGTAATCCGGCTGTAGTCTTTTTTCGCCAGCAATGCAACAAATGCATTGAATATTGCTTCTCTCGTTTTTCTTTTCCGTCTGTCCATCATTTTCTCCATACAAATCTGCAAAAATGTTCCATATAATACGATTCAAAAATTTTGTGCCTAGCTTTTCCCTTTGATTTTTCTTATGATAGTGCCGAACATATTGTTCGATATCGAACTTATTGTATCATATATATCATCTATGTCAACAGGAGGTCTTTATGAAATCTGAAAATCGAATCCTTATTGCTTTTATACTGAATCTTGCGTTTTCCGCCTTTGAATGCATCGGCGGTATCCTAACAGGAAGTGTCGCCATCCTTTCCGATGCTTTACATGATATGGGCGATGCCTTAGGCATCGGCATCGCCTACTTCCTCGAAAAAAAGAGCACACACCAAAATGACAAATATTCCATTTTCAGCAGCATCCTCCTGTCTTTCATCCTTCTGGTCAGCTCCCTTCTGGTTATCAGTAAATCCATCGGAAGGTTTTTCCATCCGGTAAAAATTAACTATGATGGTATGCTCCTGTTCGCCTTTATAGGTATCTGCGTCAATCTCTGTGCAGCCTATTTCACCCACGGAGGTGATTCTCTGAACCAAAAAACCGTCAATCTGCATATGCTGGAGGATGTACTTGGATGGGCAGTCGTACTCATTGGTGCCATTATCATGAAATTCACCAATTTTCTCCTCATTGATCCATTATTGTCCATCGGTGTCACTTTGTTCATCCTGAGCCATGCCATTCAAAATCTGAAAGAAGGCATCCACCTTCTTCGATACGGGCATAACCCCACCCTTCAGCGCCACTTCGGACATCATCATCACTAAAAAAGAGCAGAGTATATCATTGAAGTTCTAAGATGAACGCAGTTTAACATATCTGCTTTCATCTTATAACTTCAATAGAGCCTGCTTTTTAGCAATAAAAAAGCATTTCGCTTGACGAAATGCTCCGCCTGCGGCGGTGTCGCTAGCGACTGACTACCTTGCCGCCGCAGTGCGATCCCCCGGAGGGTTTTTACTCTATAAGAAACGAAATTTCTTATAGAGTAAAAAAGGCTCAAACCATTTCGGTTCAAGCCTTTGGATTTCAGAAAAATATGTATCAGATCACATAGCCGTTTGCTTTCAGTGCAGCAACCATTTCTTCGTAATGTGCTTTGTTTCTTGTTTCCACCGTTACATCAACCACTACATTTGCTACAGCAACGCCTTTTGCTCTTCTGTTGTGTTCTACATCCAGAATGTTTGCGCCTGTTTCGGAGATGATCTGCAGCAGCTGAATCAGCTGACCGGGCTTATCTGCCATCATTACGGAAAATTCAGCGATTCTGCCGTTTTCCTGCAAACCTTTGTCGATGATTCTGTCCAGAACATTTACGTCTACATTACCGCCGGAAACCACACATACTACATTTTTACCAGTCAGATCAACCTTATTTGTCATTGCAGCCGCTACGGAAACTGCACCGGCACCTTCTGCTACCATTTTGTGTTTTTCCAGCAGCATCAGAATTGCGGAAGCGATTTCAGCTTCTGTTACAGTTACCACGCCGTCTACATATTTCAGACAAGCTTCAAATGTCAGATCGCCGGGTTCTTTTACAGCGATACCGTCAGCCATTGTGGAAACGCTAGCCAGTTTTTCGATTTTTTTGTGTTCTACGGACTGTTTCATGGAAGGAGCACCTGCTGCCTGAACGCCGTATACTTTGCAGTTAGGGTTGATTGCTTTAACAGCTGTTGCGATACCTGCGATCAGACCGCCGCCACCGATGGGGCACAGAATTACTTCAGCTTCGGGCAGTTTTTCCAGAATTTCCAGAGCTACTGTACCCTGACCAGCCATAACGTATTCGTCATTGAAGGGATGCAGGAATGTGTAGCCGTGTTCTTTCTGCAGTTCAACTGCTTTTGCAGCTGCGTCATCGTATACGCCGGGAACCAGAACAACTTCTGCGCCGTAGCTCTTTGTAGCTTCTACTTTAGCCAGAGGAGCACCTGCGGGCATGCAGATTGTAGCTTTGATACCTTTTTTCTGAGCGGACAGAGCTACGCCCTGAGCGTGGTTACCTGCGGAACAAGCGATTACGCCTTTTGCAGCTTCTTCATCTGTCAGGCTGTTTGTTTTTACATAAGCGCCTCTCAGTTTGAAGGAACCTGTCAGCTGCATATTTTCACATTTGATAAATACGTTTGCGTTGGGGTTGATGAATGCGGATTCGTACATAGGTGTTACTCTAGCTACGCCATCCAGTGTTTTTTTAGCTTCCTGAATCATTTCCAGTGTTAACATGATTATCACTCCTGTTTCTTAATATTGTTAATTATTTGTCGTTATCCCAAGGACATTTGTTTGCCCTTTGTCTTTCTCTCGAATACACCCTCATTATAGTCCCGAAAATCTGTTTTCGTCAACGTTTTTTTGCGATTTTTTTCACATTTTTCTCGATTTTGTCAGATGTTCCAGTCATTCCACCAGACATGTACAAATCTCCGTACATGATAAAATAACATGGGCATTTCTTGTGCGTTTTTCCATACAAGGAACTTTTTCACAAAAAAAGAGTACCTTACGGTACTCTTGATTTTCTTTTATGCAGAAGGTCTGCTGCTTTTACGTTTACGCATACGCTGCAGAGGTTCTCTGTTTTCATTGTGGATATATTCAGGGGCTGTTTCGCCGTTTACCACCGCTTCTGTGATGACACAACGTTCCACAGTTGTTTCTGTGGGGATTTCATACATCACAGGGTTGATGAATTCTTCCATGATGGCACGCAGGCCACGAGCGCCTGTTTCTCTTTCCATTGCTTTTCTTGCAATGGCTCTCAGTGCTTCTTCTTTGAATTCCAGAATAACATCGTCCAGTGCAAACAGATATTCATACTGTTTTGTCAGGGCATTCTTAGGTTCTGTCAGAATATGCACGAATGCATCTTCATCCAGATTATCCAGTGTTACCACTACAGGCAGACGACCGATGAATTCAGGGATCAGGCCATATTTCAGCAGATCCTGAGGCATCAGGCTTCTCAGCAGTTCATCATCTGTTTTATCCAGTTTGCTGTGAGATTCTGCACCGAAACCGATCACTTTATGACCCATACGGTTCTGGATGATCTTTTCAATACCACCGAATGCACCGCCGCAGATGAACAGGATATTT
Source organism: Anaerotignum sp. (assembly GCA_045630845.1). Classification (GTDB taxonomy): domain Bacteria; phylum Bacillota; class Clostridia; order Lachnospirales; family Anaerotignaceae; genus Anaerotignum_A. Next base: position 35,978 of record JAZQTP010000037.1, read on the forward strand.
GTTGTATCGATCTGCAGGAATTCCTGATGAGGCTGTTTTCTGCCGCCCTGAGGGGGTACGCTTGCCACAGTGCCTTCCAGGATCTTCAGCAGTGCCTGCTGTACGCCTTCGCCGCTGACATCTCTTGTGATGGATACATTTTCGCTTTTCTTTGTGATCTTATCGATCTCGTCGATATAGATGATACCGCGTTCTGCACGTTCAATATCGTAATCTGCAGCCTGGATCAGTTTCAGCAGGATG
>JAZQTP010000038.1:0-15805 GCA_045630845.1 Anaerotignum sp.
CTTGCGGTTCTCACTCATTAAAATAGTAACCAACTCCCCATTTTGTAAAGATATATTTCGGTTCACTGGGATTTTCTTCAATCTTCTCTCTCAAGCGCCGTACATGCACATCCACCGTACGAACATCACCGGGATAATCAAAGCCCCAAACTGTATCCAACAGCTTTTCTCTGCTGTATACCTTTCCAGGATTTTCCATCAAAAGCTCCAATAGGTCAAATTCCTTTGCTGTCAGATTTACTTCCTTCCCGCTGACAAACACCCTTCTGCTGTCAAAGGAAAGCTCCAGCTCTCTCGCCTTCAATGCATTTCTTGCAGCAGTCTCCACCGTCCCTTTCTTCACACTGCGGCGCAAAATTGCCTTAATCCGCGCCTTCAGCTCCAGAATATTAAATGGCTTGGTGATATAATCATCGGCGCCGTATTCCAGCCCCATGATTTTATCCATATCCTCGCCCTTCGCTGTTACCATAATAATAGGAATCTGTGAAAACTCTCTGGTTTCCCGGCAAACCTGCAAACCATCCATTTTCGGCAGCATGACATCCAGCACCACAAGATCGAAGCTTTTTTCCTTAATATATTGCAATGCCTCCTCACCATCATAAGCAGAAGTAACTTCCATCCCATCCTGCTCCAATGAGAATTTGATGCCTTTTACAATCAATTTTTCATCATCCACAACCAATATCTGATAAGCCATTTCAATAGCCTCCTTATTTTCCATCCACTGTAATCTGATCTCTTATCTGCTGAAAGGTCTTTTCTCCGATGCCGGATACCTGCATAATATCCTCTATGGCAGAAAAGCCTCCTATTTTATCTCTATATGCAATAATATCTGCTGCTCGCTTCTCTCCGATTCCGGAAATCATCATCAGTTCCGCTGCCGAAGCCGTATTCAGATTGATTAGAAGCTCCGTTTCCTCCGCTTTTCCCATAGGCTTAATCAATTCTTCTGCCGCTATTTCTCTGCCCAACTCTAATTTATCTTGATGAAACGAGAGACTATATCCAATCCCGCAGAGCAGAAAAAAGAGCAGCACTGCAAGAAAACGATATTGTTCCTTCTTCTTCTTTTTGGAAACCACTTTTTTACGCAACTTTCATCGAAACCTCTTTTTCTTTCCCTTGATTTATGGTATAATATTTTGTTGTGTCTATAGGTATCATACACAAAAAACTCCACTATGAGTTATAATATCATATTCATTATATTTTTTCAAACAACTTACAGGAGATTCCCCATGAAAAAGAAATTTACTTCTTTTCTGGTCGCCCTCTCTCTGCTCTGCCCCGTTTTTTCTGTATATGCAGAGGAAATATCCGCAGACGGCATCAAGCCTTCCATCACCGCAGAAACTGCGATTTTGATGGACGCAGCCAGCGGCGACATTCTATATGAAAAAAATGCCCAGCAGAAAATGTATCCTGCCAGCATCACAAAGCTGATGACAATTTTATTGGCGCTGGAGAACGGAACATTGACCGATGAGATTACCTTCTCCCACGATGCCGTATTTTCTATTGAATTTGGCAGCGCTCACATTGCCATTCAAGAGGGCGAAACCCTGACACTGGAGCAGGTACTGCGTGCCATCATCCTACGCTCTGCCAATGAAGCCTCCAACGGGGCAGCAGAATATGTGGACGGCTCCACAGAAGCCTTTACCAAGCATATGACAGAACGCGCCAAGGAACTGGGCTGTAAAAACACTAATTTTATCACTGCCAATGGGCTGCATGACGAAAATCATTATACCACAGCCTACGATATGGCACTGATTGCAAAGGAGCTGCTGACTCACGAAACCTACCGCTCCTTAATGAGTGAAACCTACTACGAAATCCCCCCCACAAACAAACAGGAGGAAATTCGTTATTTACACGGGCAGCATCAGATGCTGAATAGGTCCTCTGCATATTATTACGAATACGCCATCGGCGGTAAAACAGGCTATACCTCAGAAGCATTGAACACGCTGGTTACCTATGCGGCAAAGGATGGCATGGAGCTGATTGCCGTTGTAATGAAATGCAACGGTGCAGAACATTATACCGATACCAAAGACCTTTTTGAATATGGCTTTGAAAACTTTTCCTCCGTAAAGCTGATTTCCGCAGCAGAGCATACCATAGAACTTCCCGCTACCGAGCTTTATAAAGAAAAGCCTGTAGCCCGCGGCAGCATCACAGCGACACCAATTTCCGATGTATACCGCACGCTACCAAAAGGAACAGATATTTCCGGATTGACTATTGAAACAGAGCTTCCGGAAACCGTGGAGGCTCCTGTCAGCACAGGTCAGCCCGTCGGCACAATGAATCTTCTGCTTGACGGAGAATCCCTTGCAACCGTTGCAGTAACTTCGCAGAGCAATATTGCACCCTTGACCGATGCAGAGAAATACGAACTAGATTCTTCTTCTCCGCTTGGTATTCTTAAGCGTATCGGATTTGGCATCGGAATCCTGCTGCTTACCTTTGTAATCCTACTTTGCATCACCCGAACCATTGGCTATGTTCGCTATAAAAAAAGAAAAAGAAGAAGACAACAAAGAATACGGCAAAGAAGATAAAGACAAAAAAGGATAAATCCCAACTCATACAGGATTTATCCTTTTTCTTTTGTCCTAATTCTCTTTCGTGTTTCTAATGCTTTTTCGCCGAAAATTCTGCATAAGCATCCAAAAATCCGTTTTCAACCGTTTCGGATTTGTCTACTTGGGGTGTGCAACTCTGACAACACTTAGTCGAATACAAAATAATGATCCACCTTGCTTGGTGAAGCCTTTCACTTTGTCTCTGTCCGAGATAAGTATTGGTGTGTATAACTGACCTTTTTATTCATCCCTTTTACCTTTTGTGTTTATATAGGCCTATAATCAGAACTCTTCGTCGAAATGCCGGAACTCTAAGCATAAGAAAAGGCACCACAGGATTTCTTGGAATCTTGTGGTGCCTTTGGCTTATTTTAGAACATTATTGATTCGGCCAAATGCGGAAGCAAAACGCTTAAGAGTATCATCAGACAATGCATCTACCACTTGAGGATTCTTGGACAGGTAATTGGCCGGTCTGTAATGATTAAATCGAGATTTTCCAATGATTTTATTGATTTGCGGAATAATGGGTTTGCCTGCATCAATCTGCTCAACGCCAATATTGTCATATTCGGTGAATTCTGCATTAAACATACCTATATACTCGGAGACAGTGAACATATCTTCGATTTCAGCTGGATTGATAGGAGTAGTAAATTCATCAAAGAAGCGCATGTTATTGTCCTTAATGATTTTTTCTCTTATCAAATCATTCATTCTGGCTTGTCCCTTTTGGTCAATGAATGTGTCCAAAAGGCATGCAACATTTAGCTTGTTGCCTCTTAAAAGGGAAATGAATGTAGCGACCTTATCCAAACCACCTACTGGCACAATAGTAATATCATCGTTAAGATAGGTCATTCCCTTATTTCTAAGCTTCTCAGAAATCAAAGTAAGATATACTAAATCTGCCACGCCCTCAACCAATAGATTCTTTGGAGAAATGTAGAGGTTCTGAGCAACATCATAGCCAAGGGCCGCTTGAAGCGGGAACAGTGTTGCCTTATCCTTTTCTTCCAAAGCATCCGAAATTATACTGCCAATCTTAGCATTGTTAGAGTCATAGACCGTTCTTACCTCATGTAGTTTTGCAGGATCAATCATGAATGGAGAATGCGTAGTATAAATGACTTGGTATTTGGGGGCGAGCATCTCATCAATATATCTCAGCAAATCATTTTGTGCTTCTGCATGCAGATTAAGACCGGGTTCATCCAGCAGAATAATCACATTCTCATGACGCTCAATCTTACTAAACCATACCAAGAATGAGAAAAACCAAATAAAACCTTTGCTTCGGTTCTTAAGTGGCAATGTTACACGGTGCTTGGTATTCCTAATACGAATGTTTAAGTATTTATCATTACCTACTGGTTGGATTTCAAACTGAATTTCAAGATTATTGTTTGTAGACCAGTATTCCAGAAATTGATCCGTTATACTGTTAGATGTTGCTTCGAGTTCTGAAATGAACGCCTCATGGTTGTTATCTACAACTAGTTTGTCTATATCTACTCCAGCCAAGGAAAACAGCGCAGAGGCAATGTCATACTGTTCTTTAGTAAAGTTAACATCAATGGTCTTGTTCTGGAATTTATTAAGGCTGATTTGCGCAGGAAGCATAAAGTACTCATCAAAATACCAGAACACAGGAAGTTTGGGTGCAAGATACTGTTTTACAATATAGCCACTAAGTTTATTTGACCAGTCAGTCTCGGACTTATCAATGTAACTTGTCTTCAAGCTGGGAGCAAGCGTTTTCAAATCTGCATCAGCTTGTAAATGGCTATACAGGTCATCTATAGTTTTGCATGCTCTAAGCTCGGCCTGTTTTTCTTCCGCAATCTCATTTTTAGAAATAAAATTTTCAATGAATGCTTGTGTGTTTACATTGATGTCGTGGTAAATACGAACCCCAGTATAGTTCCTGCTAATTGTGATAATTGTCTGAGTGAATACACCATCTCCGACATCGGACGCTATGGTTTGGATTAACTTTTCGTCCAGTTCAAACGTGCAGGTTATAACCTTGTGATCGTTTTCGGGATTGTCACGCTCGTAGGCCTTTAGCTCATTTCTTGGATAGTCATGTGTTTTATCAAAAGAAAATCGTTGGTCTTCGGGATCGAAGTAATTAAATTTTGCCAGTGCCTCCAAGAATGCGGTTTTACCAGACTCATTTTTACCTACCAGTCTAGTAACACCGTCTTCAATTGCCACATCTTGTTCAGTCAAAAAACTTTTATATTTACTGATTGTTACATTCTTTAACCGCATTGCCATCCACTTTCCTTTCGTTAGTATCATCATAACCGAAAGATCGGCTATATATTATTTATTATAGCATATTTTAACAAAATACTCAACTTGTACTGTCAGAAGAATGTTGGCAAAAGTACCGAGTTATATCCAACCCTGAGTACACCATCATTTCATTTTTATGAATGCCCATAGGCAAATGAAAAGGAGCAAGGTGTATTTCAACCTTGCTCCTATCGGTCAATATTTAGTTCTACAAATTGGAATTTGATTATTCTTTATATCCACACTTTTTGCAAATGCCATACTTTTTAGAAAATGGATTTCCATTTACTGCATACTCATTGCACTTTGCACACTTAGTATATTTTAAAGCGAGATAAATTGCTATGAGCACCATAATGGCTACGATTACTCTATAAACCATAGCCAATTCAAAAATTGTACAGGCAATACCAAACAAACAAGTAACTATAAAAAAGAAAAAACTAAATGCTCTCATTACACGAGAATTTTATCGGTAACACGAAGTCGAACTAGGACTTTCTTTTTATCCTATTTTCAATTTTGCCATAAGCATCTGATTACGCTCCAGCACACGGAACAATGCCACGCCACAGCAGGTAACAGAAAGAAATTCTCCCAATGCCACCATACCAATGCTCAGCCATAAGGGACTACCGAACAGATAAAGCTCGATTCCGATAAACGCATTGCAGAAAACAACCCACAAACTTGCACCAATTAGACTTTTTGCAAATTTTGTTGCAAAAAACATTGCCGCCGCCGTACAGCCTGTGCCAAAAACAATGTCCATCATTCCAAAAGGACTGAAGCAATTTGCAAGGAAACACCCTAACACCAACCCCGGCGCATATTTTTTATCAAAAAACGCTAACAGCATCAGCATTTCCGAAAACCGCACCTGCACCAGCCCAAAGCTCAAAGGCGCAATCAGCAATGTCAGCACCATATACACTGCAGCAACCATCGCCGTTGCCACCAGAAAATTCGTATTCATTCTCTTTTTTTCCATAAAAAAATGACCCTCCCCTGTTTTGTTATTTATCGAGATGGTTCAGAGCCCAAGGCCATATCCGGGCATCCTTCGCAGGTACATCTCGTTTTATGAATTTTCTTAATCGTATCACAAATTTTTACAAAATGCAATAAAAAAGAAAGCTCCCGACAAATCGGGAGCCGTGTTATGTATGCATATTCTTTCTTGCAGCAATTATGCCAGCACGGAAGCCAGTTCTTCCACCGCCGCGCTTTCATCCTTGCCATCTGCCATAATTATAGCTGTCTGACCTCCCTGCATATTCAGAGCAATGGTACCCATAATGCTCTTTGCATTGATTTTCTTTTCATCAACACTTACATAGATTTCTGCTTCATATTTTCCGGCGGTTTGCACAAAATACGCCGCCTGTCTTGCATCCAGTGCGGATTTGATGATAATAGATTTCTGTGTCATTCTGCTTCTCCCTTATCTTCTCTTAGTGCCTCAGCAATGCTGCTGATTTTACGCAGTCTATGGTTGACACCGGACTTACCGACCGGTACTGCTAAATATGTCCCCAGCTCCTTCAGGCTCATATCCGGATATTCCAACCGCACACGGGCAATCTCTGCCAGCTGTTCAGGCAAGCTTGTCAGCCCGATGGTTTCCTCGATATACTGAATATCCTCCAGCTGCTTAACTGCTGCGCCAATCACCTTATTCAGGTTTGCCGTTTCGCAGTTTACCCTACGATTGATGTCATTACGCATTTCCTTGACAATACGGACATTTTCCAAGTCCATCAGTGCCAGCGGTGCCTCCATCACATTCAGTAGATCTACAATTTGCTCGCCTTCCTTTAGATATACGACAAAGTGTTCCTTGCGTTCTACCACCTTCGCATCCAAACCAAAGGAATTGATCAGATCCCGTAGTTGCTCCGCTTCGGACATCTCTGTCAACACAAACTCCAGATGATAATGCTTCTGGGGATCACTGACTGAGCCTACGGCAAGAAATGCCCCACGGATATACGCTCTACGACAGCAAATACTACTGACAACAGGCGAATAGATACGCTTTTTCAGCTGTAGACTCCCATCTTTCAAAAACAAAAGCCCTGCAGCCCGAAGCAAGCTTTCCGACTGGGCAAAATCCCTTACAGCAAGGGTATATCGCTTTCCGCCGCTTCTTACAGATATGTCCGCTATAATATTAAAAGTATTTTTCAATAATGTAAAGCATTTTTTCGCAACCGCAAAACTATCCGTCTGTATTTTTATACAAAATTTATCACCGAAAGCGAGAATCTGTCCACATATATTTACAAGGGCCGCTATTTCTGCAATTTCGCAATGTCTTCCATTTCCAAAATGAAAGGATAACTCACCCTTGACCTTAGACGAAAATGACAAATTTACCCCTCCATTCATTTTTTATATAAACAAAGGATTCTTTCTTTATTTTTTATACTTTGCATCCTTCTCAATATCCTGATGCTTCAATAAAACCGTATGCCTGTCCCGATCCATAGCATGATAAAGGGCATTTGCCAATGTGACAGAACGGTGCTTCCCACCGGTACAGCCAATACTGATTACCAGATTATTCTTGCCCTCCTTAATATAAAGAGGAATCAAAAACTCCACCATATCAATCAGCTTTTTACGGAACACCTGACTCTCTTCAAAGCTCATAACATAGCTACTAACTTCCTCGTCATTTCCTGTCAGTTCTTTCAACTCTGCAATATAAAAGGGATTTGGCAGAAAACGAACATCAAACACCAAATCACTATCTGTCGGAATACCATATTTGAACCCAAAGGACTGCACCGTAATCACAAGATTTTCATACTTTTTGTTTTCCACAAAAATACCGTTGATTTGCTCCTTCAGCTGTCTGGTCAACACCTGACTGGTATCAATGATATAAGTCGCCTTTGCCTTTACATCCCGCAAAATATCTCTTTCCTTGCGTATCCCATCCTGAATGGAGCCATTTCTAGAAAGGGGATGACTTCTTCTTGTTTCCTTATATCTCTTGATGAGCACATCATCGGCAGCATCCAGAAACAGAATCTCGTAATGATAGCCTTTTTCCTCCAAGGTTTCCAGCTCTGCAAAAAGATCATCAAACAGCTTGCCGCCTCGAATATCTATTCCCATGGCAACCCGCTCTATTTCGCCATTTTGCTCATAACAAAGCTCCGCAAATTTAGGCAATAGTGCCGGCGGCATATTATCTACACAGAAAAAATTGATGTCCTCCAAAAATTTCAGAACAGAGGTTTTGCCAGCACCGGACATCCCTGTTACAATTACAAATCGCATCATGCTTCTCCCTCCTTCCCTTGCTCTTTATTCTTCGCCAACAATTTTTACTTCTGTTTCCAAGCGCACCCCAAACTGTGCCTCTACTTCCTTTTGGCAATAAGCAATCAGCTCCAGAATATCCTGTGCCGTTGCATCTTTTTGATTGATGAGAAAGCCTGCGTGCTTTTCAGAAACCTGCGCCCCACCTATGGTTTTCCCTTTCAGACCGGCATCCTGCAACAGCTTGCCCGCAAAATAGCCAGTCGGGCGCTTAAAAGCACTGCCTGCACTGGGATACTGCAAAGGCTGCTTTTCTCGTCTTTGCTCCGCCAGCTCCGCCATGCGGCTGCGGATCGCCCCCACATCTCCCCTTTGCAGGCGCAGCTTCGCACCCAGCACAATATATCCTTTCTCCTGCACGATACTGTGTCTGTATCCCAATTCCATTTCTTCTGCGGGAATTGTTTTTCTTTCCAACTCCTGTGTCAGCACATCCACGCTGATAAGCACATCCTTCATCTCGCCGCCATAGGCACCGGCATTCATTACAACAGCACCGCCGATGCTGCCAGGAATCCCTCCGGCAAATTCTATCCCTGTCAATGACGCATCTGCCGCCTTTGCCGCAACCGCACTGAGCAGTGCGCCCCCCTGCGCTTCCAGCTCCTCACCTTTCACACAAATATCCGACATACGGCTTCCGATGAGGATGACTGCACCACGGATACCCTTATCTCGTACCAGTAGATTGCTGCCATTCCCAAGAATCATCATCGGCATATCATATTTTCTCAAAATGCGAATAGCATCCGCCACTTCTTCGCCATTCTTCGGCATTAGAAAAAGCTCCGCAGGCCCTCCTACACGAAAGGTCGTATGCTCCCGCATGGGTTCTGCCAGCTTCAGCCCTTCTTCTCCTAACCTATCCCGCAGTTCTCTAATCAGTGCTTCCATTTTTCCACCTCTATCATTTACCGATTCTGTCAGCAAAATCCTGTGCTGTATTTTGCCCCATTTTTTTCTGACGATGTGTCATAGCTGCAGATTCACAGATCATCGCAACATTTCTGCCTGGACGCACAGGGATTGTATTCATCTGTACTTTATTCCCCAATATTTCTATGTATTCTTCACTTAGTCCCAGTCTGTCATAGGATGCACCAGTTTTACCACCATCCCAAAGCTCCAGACGAATCACAAGATCAATGGTTTTCTGATCTTTGACCGAGCCAACACCAAACAGTTCCTTTACATTGATGATGCCAATTCCCCGCAGCTCAATCAGATAGCGGATAATTTCCGGGCAGGAACCAATCAGCCTTCTGTCTGCGATTTTTTTAATTTCTACCGCATCATCCGCAATCAGACGATGTCCTCTCTTAATCAGCTCCAGTGCCGTTTCACTTTTCCCGATGCCGCTGGTACCAGTAATCAGAACACCCTCTCCATAAATATCCACCAAAACACCGTGCATCATCACACGGTCTGCCAGTTCTTCTCTGAGCCAATAAATCATTTCTGCAATAAAGTCCGTAGTGATCTGATTTGTGTGAAAAATAGGCACATCGTATTCTCTGCCGTATTCCAGCATTTCCGGAAAAACCTCCAGATCTCTGCAAATAATCAGACAGGGTATTTGATGAGAAAAAAATCCACGGATGGCATTTCTTCTTTTTCCCTCCTCCAGACTAAGCAAAAAACTATGCTCCACTCGTCCAATCACCTGTAAGCGGGAGCAATCAAAGCTTTCGTAAAATCCTGCCAGCTGCAGTGCAGGTCTGTTGATTTCTTTCTTTTTGACCGTTCTGCCCTCCAAGGACAATTCGGGCAGCAAATTCTTCAACTGAAAGCTCTCTACGATTTTTTGCAATTCCGCTGAATACATAAGCTTTCTCCTCTCTTTCTCACGATATTCAGACACCTTTTATAGATAGCATAACCGAAAATCAATCCTTTTGCAATTCCTCTTGGTGGAAAAACAGATACACTGCCTCTGCCGCAGGAATAGTCATGCCATCTGCCTCCAAAAGCGCCTCTACCTCTGCCTCCGCGATTTGTTCAATGCTGCCGAAGTGACGCATCAGTGCCTTTCTTCGCACAGCACCAATTCCCTTGATGTCATCCAGCACAGAATGCAGATTGCGTTCCTCTCTCAGCTTTCTGTGATAAGTGATTGCAAAACGATGCACCTCATCTTGAATCCTTGTTACCAGCTTAAAGCCCTCCGAAGTAAGTGGGATATGGATTTCCTGTTCACGAAACAGCAGCCCTCTAGTGCGGTGCTTTTCATCCTTCACCATACCGCAAACAGGAATATCCAGCCCAAAGGAAAACAGCACCTCCTCCGCTGCGTGCACCTGCGTTTTCCCGCCGTCCATCAGAATCAGATCCGGCAATCGGGTAAAGCTGGAGGCTTTCCCCTCCGTTTTTTCCTTTACGGCATGATTCAGCCTTCTGGTGATAACCTCTTTCATAGAAGCATAATCATTTGCTCCCACCACCGTTTTTATCTTAAATTTACGGTAATCGCTGTTTTTTGCCCGACCATCCTCGAACACAACCATCGAACCGACAGATTCAAAGCCCTGCGTATTAGAAATATCATAAGCCTCTACCCGCTGCAGCCTTTTCACCAGTCCAAGGGCATTACGGATTTCCTCCATCGCCCCCTTTGTACGCTGCTCCTCTCGCCTCATTTTTTCACCGAACTGTTCAAAAATCAGCATAGCATTTTTATGCGCCAGTTCCACCAGCTTATGCTTCTCTCCCTTGAGCGGTACTGTCAAGGTCACTTTGGTTCCTCTTTTTTCCGAAAGATACGCACCAATCAGTTCTGCCTCCTCCTCTATAAGGGCTTCCTGCAGCAGTATTTCCTTGGGAATATAAGCGGTGCCGCTATAAAATTGCTTTACGAAGGCGGTCAATATCTCGCTGCGGCTCTGCTCCTCAAAGGCTGTGAGTGTAAAATTCTCCCGTCCTGTCATTTTTCCGCTGCGAATAAAGAACACCTGCACCAAACATTCCGAAAAAGCACGGACAAAGGCAATCACATCCGCATCTCCCAAGCCTGTATTGGAAATTTTCTGCCGTTCTGCCACACTGTGAACAGCACGAATTTTATCCCGCAGGGCCGCCGCCTTTTCAAATTCCATTTTCTCCGCCGCTGCCGCCATCTCCTGCTCCATCTTTTTCAAAAGGACATCATGCTTTCCCTCCATAAAGTCCATAGCATCCCGAATATAAGCCTGATATTCCGCTTTATCAACCGTTCCGCTACAAGGTGCTACACATTGCCCAATGTGATGATTCAGACAAGGGCGTTCTTTTCCAATATCTCGCGGAAAAACCTTTTTGCACTTACGAATAGGAAATAGCTTATGGATGGTTTCCACTGTTTCCTTAGCTGAAAGCACATCCGTAAACGGCCCATAATATTTCGCTTTATCCTTTTCCATCCGCCTTGTGATGAAAATACGAGGATAATCCTCCTGTACCGTCACCTTGATATAGGGATAGGTTTTATCATCCTTCAGCAGAATATTATAATACGGATGGTATTTTTTAATGAGATTACATTCAAGCAGAAGTGCCTCCATTTCCGAATCCGTGACGATATATTCAAACTCCCGAATATTAGGCACCATTGCCTGTGTTTTTACAGTCTGATTTCGGCTGCTCTGAAAATACTGCCGCACCCGATTTTTCAGATTAACCGCCTTTCCCACATAAATCACATGCCCATCGCCGTCCTTCATCAGATAAACCCCCGGCTTCTGGGGCAGCTTTTTCAGTTCTTCAGAAATATCGAACATAGCACTCACCTCTTTTCCTATATGGAAGAAAAGGAGCGTTTTTAGTAACGCTCCTCCTTTATAATAATCTAAGTTTTCTAAGCACAACAATCAGCTTTCCTCCGCCAGGAATCATCCGAAGGTCATTTTCATTGATCCCCTTGATCAGAAGCATCACAAGCCCGTAAATCATAACTGCAACGCAAATCGCAAGCAGCGTCGAAACGGTGGGTTTGCCAAACAGCTCAAAGAAAAGGTAATAGCTGGCAATCGCCCCCGCCGCCATGGTAACAGAGCCAATGATCGGCTTCAAAAAGCTGCCTACAATATCAAATCGTGTGCCAGTCAATCTGGAAAGCACCACAACATCAAAAACACCTGCTACCAGATAGCAGCCTGTAGTAGAAATTACCGCTCCCAACACATTGATGGACGGAATACGAATGAGGAGGGCATTCAGAATAACCTTCGTAATCGCACCAAGAATTGCACCCATAACAGGCACTTTGATATGCCCTATCCCCTGCAAAATACCGGTAGAAGTCTGGCAGAGGGCAAGGAATATAATCGAAATACCACCGACTGTCAGCAGCATCCCACCATCACTGGCATTGGGAAAAAGCATCGCAATAATCTGCGGCCCTAGCGCACTGATGCCCACCCCTGCCGGAACAGAAATAATCATGGAAACCCGATAGGTCAGCGCCATTTTGCTTCGCACCAACTGTCTTTCCTTCCGCTTCACTGATGCTGCAATGCTGGGCAGCGCCGCTGTTGCCACTGCTGTAGAAATGGTAACAGGAAGTGTTGTCAGCGTAACAAACTTACCGGAAAGCTGACCATACAGCACCTCTGCCTCAGTCTGGCTAAAGCCTGTATGCACCAGAATACGCATAACCATTGCCATATCTACCAGATTGGTGATACTGAATACTGCTGTTCCGGCAATGATGGGCCATGCTGTTTCCAGCACCCTCTTTATCAACTCTCGTCTGGTTTCTTCATAAGGCTGTCTGCATCGGTCTACCCGCCACAGAAGTGCCTTTCTGATCATGCAATAGGATGTTACCACAACGATCAAGCCTGCCAGCGCACCAATGCCTGTCCCCATCGTACCGCCGGCTGCTGCCAGAGGGATATTTTTTGTCATGCCTTCCGGAATCTGGATGCTTAAAAACACCCACGCCAGATAGACACTGAAAAATGCATTGAATATCTGTTCTATAATCTGAGAAATTGCTGTCGGCACCATCGTATGCATTCCCTGAAAATATCCACGATACACAGCCATGATGGCAACGATTACCAATGTAGGACAAAGCGTCAGAATCGCATAATAGCTATTGGGGGACTGTACCAACACTGCCATCTTTCTCGCCGTAAAAAACAGCAGCACTGCAAAAAAGGTTCCCAATGCAGCAGAGAGGATCAGAGCTGACTGAAATACCCTGTGTGCATTTCGATACTGCCGCAGGGCAACACGCTCCGAAACCAGCTTGGAGATGGCTGCAGGAAGCCCTGCCGAAGACAAAATCAGCAGAAAGGTATAAATATAATACCCGCCGGCATAGATGGCATTTCCCTCATCGCCGATCATATTCGTCAGCGGAAGGCGATACACAAAACCCAAAAAGCGCACAAACAAACTAGCCATTGCCAGTATTGCAGCCTGCTTGATAAAGCCGCCGCTTTTCTTTCCTGCTCTTGCTGCCATGGGGTACCTCCTCCCTGCTTCTGCTTCATTCTATCCTAATCAGCTATTCGCACGATTTCTTGCTTTTCTTCTCTGGGTATTATCCAAAATCTTTTTACGCATACGCAAGCTCTGGGGTGTTACCTCCAGTAGCTCATCATCGCTGATAAACTCCATACACTGCTCCAAAGACATCTGAATGGGGGGTGTCAGCTTCAGTGCATCATCGGAACCAGATGCACGGGTATTGGTCAGCTGCTTCTTCTTGCAAACATTGATGTCCATATCATCTGCCCTTGCATTTCTGCCAACAACCATCCCTTCGTATACCTTTACGCCAGCACCTATGAATAGATCGCCTCTTTCCTGCGCATTAAACAGCCCATAAGCCACTGCATCGCCGCTTTCAAATGCAACCAGCGAACCCTGTGCGCGTGTTACAATATCACCTTTATAAGGTTCATATCCATCAAACAGGGAATTCAAAATACCATTCCCCTTTGTATCTGTCATAAATTCACTGCGGTAACCAATCAAACCACGGGCAGGAATGGAAAACTCCAATCTAGTATAGCCGCCCTTTGCAGGATACATATTGGTCATCTCGCCTTTTCTGGAGCCAAGCTTTTCAATGACATTGCCAACAAATTCTTCTGGCACATCAATCGTCACCGCTTCCATCGGCTCACATTTTTTCCCTCCGATTTCCTTAAAAAGAACCTCTGGCTTGGAAACCTGAAATTCATAGCCCTCTCTTCTCAATGTTTCAATCAGAATGGATAGATGCAGTTCCCCTCTGCCGGAAACCTTTACGCTGTCCAGATTATCCGTATCCTCTACACGCAGGCTAACATCTGTATTCAGCTCCTTGAACAATCTATCACGAATCTGTCTGGAGGTAACATATTTCCCCTCCTGTCCTGCAAAGGGACTGTCATTTACCGAGAAGTTCATTGCCAATGTAGGCTCGGATATCTTCACAAAAGGCAATGCCTCAGGCTTTTCAGGCGAACAGATGGTATCCCCGATGGCAATATTTTCGATGCCGCTAAGGGCAACAATATTCCCCACAGCCGCTTCCTTCACTTCCACTCGCTGCAAGCCTTCAAACTGATACAACTTTGTGACGCGTACCTTTTTCTGGGTTTCTGCATTATGCATATTCAGAACGACCACTTCATCGTTGACACGGAGTATCCCGTTTTCGATTTTACCAATACCGATGCGTCCCAGATATTCGCTGTAGTCGATTGTAGAAATCAGTGCCTGTGCAGGTGCATCCTCATCCCCCTTAGGTGCAGGAATATGATTGAGAATCGCTTCAAAAAGCGGCTTCATATCCCCCTCTCTGACAGAGGAATCCTCGGAAGCATAGCCGCCTCTTGCAGATGCAAAAACAAAGGGAGAATCCAGCTGATCGTCATTGGCATCCAGCTCCATGAAAAGCTCTAAAACCTCATCAATCACTTCCTCCGGTCTAGCCTCCGGTCTGTCGATTTTATTGACACAGACCACAACAGGATGATTCAACTCCAGCGCCTTACGCAGAACAAATTTTGTCTGGGGCATAGGCCCTTCAAAGGCATCCACCACCAACACGACACCATCTACCATTTTCAGAACACGCTCTACCTCACCACCGAAGTCAGCGTGTCCCGGTGTATCTATAATATTGATTTTCGTATCCCCATAGTTTACGGCTGTATTTTTGGAAAGAATCGTAATCCCTCTTTCTCTTTCAATATCACCACTGTCCATCACACGCTCCTGCACCGCTTGATTGGAACGGAAAATACCACTCTGCTTCAGCAGCTGATCCACCAGTGTGGTTTTGCCGTGGTCAACATGGGCAATAATAGCTACATTTCTGATATTTGCAATACTCTGTTTCATATAGAATTAACTCCAATCATATTTCTATTTTCCTTTCGTACAACAGTGTATTTTATCATACTATACCCACCGATGCAATCTTCCGCAAACAAAAAAATATAAGTAATTGTAGGTATTACAATGATGTGTGACAAATAGAAAAAAAGAATAGTGAATAGGAATAACCTGTGGTATGGTTGAGTTGTCTTAAAAAACCGAAAGGCAGGTGTCCCTATTCACTATGAACAAGATAACACAGGACATGAAGT
>JAZQTP010000039.1:0-7763 GCA_045630845.1 Anaerotignum sp.
AGGCAGCAGTGGGGAATATTGCACAATGGGGGAAACCCTGATGCAGCAACGCCGCGTGAAGGATGAAGGTTTTCGGATCGTAAACTTCTATCAACAGGGAAGAAACAAATGACGGTACCTGAATAAGAAGCCCCGGCTAACTACGTGCCAGCAGCCGCGGTAATACGTAGGGGGCAAGCGTTATCCGGAATTACTGGGTGTAAAGGGAGCGTAGGCGGCATGTCAAGCCAGATGTGAAAGCCCGGGGCTTAACCCCGTGGATTGCATTTGGAACTGGCAAGCTAGAGTACAGGAGAGGAAAGCGGAATTCCTAGTGTAGCGGTGAAATGCGTAGATATTAGGAAGAACACCAGTGGCGAAGGCGGCTTTCTGGACTGAAACTGACGCTGAGGCTCGAAAGCGTGGGGAGCAAACAGGATTAGATACCCTGGTAGTCCACGCCGTAAACGATGAGTGCTAGGTGTTGGGGAGGAATCCTCGGTGCCGCAGCAAACGCAATAAGCACTCCACCTGGGGAGTACGACCGCAAGGTTGAAACTCAAAGGAATTGACGGGGGCCCGCACAAGCGGTGGAGCATGTGGTTTAATTCGAAGCAACGCGAAGAACCTTACCAAGGCTTGACATCCCGATGACCGGTGTAGAGATACGCCTTTTCTTCGGAACATCGGTGACAGGTGGTGCATGGTTGTCGTCAGCTCGTGTCGTGAGATGTTGGGTTAAGTCCCGCAACGAGCGCAACCCTTATCTTCAGTAGCCATCATTTAGTTGGGCACTCTGGAGAGACTGCCGTGGATAACACGGAGGAAGGTGGGGATGACGTCAAATCATCATGCCCCTTATGTCTTGGGCTACACACGTGCTACAATGGCTGGTAACAAAGTGAGGCAAAACGGCGACGTCGAGCAAATCACAAAAACCCAGTCCCAGTTCGGATTGTAGTCTGCAACTCGACTACATGAAGCTGGAATCGCTAGTAATCGCGAATCAGCATGTCGCGGTGAATACGTTCCCGGGCCTTGTACACACCGCCCGTCACACCATGGGAGTTGGAAGCACCCGAAGTCGGTGACCTAACCGAAAGGAAGGAGCCGCCGAAGGTGAAGCCAGTGACTGGGGTGAAGTCGTAACAAGGTAGCCGTATCGGAAGGTGCGGCTGGATCACCTCCTTTCTTAATGGAGTTATAGGTTGAGTGAATATACTATTCTATTTTGAGAGTTTATGGCATTTCAGTGGACGATTTCAATAGAATATGTGGGTGGATTCCCGAGCGGCCAAAGGGGGCAGACTGTAAATCTGTTGCGATAGCTTCGAAGGTTCGAATCCTTCTCCGCCCATAAATGAGGACAAGCGAATGCTTGTCCTTTTTTTATGGACGGAGAAGGGTGAAAAAAACGGAGAAATTCTGCATTTTGAAAAAATATTTGGAAAGATAAAAAAAGTTGTTGACAAATTTCTGATGGTTTGGTATATTAATTGAGCGGCTGAAACAACGCAGAAAAATGTAAGCCCGAGTGGCGGAATTGGCAGACGCACAGGACTTAAAATCCTGCGGGGTAACACCCGTACCGGTTCGATCCCGGTCTCGGGCAGCTTCAAAAAATTATATTATGCCCAGATAGCTCAGTTGGTAGAGCAGTGGACTGAAAATCCACGTGTCACTGGTTCGATTCCGGTTCTGGGCATCATGTGCGCGAGTGGCTCAGTGGTAGAGCATCGCCTTGCCAAGGCGAGGGTCGCGAGTTCGAATCTCGTCTCGCGCTTTTCTCTTTCAAGTAAAGAGAGAGCAAAAAAAGAAAATAAAAAGATGTTGATAATCATACAGAAGTTTGATAGAATGCATCTCGTTGAAAACGATGTGCGCGAGTGGCTCAGTGGTAGAGCATCGCCTTGCCAAGGCGAGGGTCGCGAGTTCGAATCTCGTCTCGCGCTTCTTTTTTCAACAAACTGTATAATGTGCGCGAGTGGCTCAGTGGTAGAGCATCGCCTTGCCAAGGCGAGGGTCGCGAGTTCGAATCTCGTCTCGCGCTTTAAGGAAGTCGGTTTTGATTCAGATCAGGATCGGCTTTTTTTCTTATATTTTTCGAATGAGGTGAAGAAATGGAAAACAGGATGAAACAAGCACAGGGAGCACTGGAGGGGGAAATCACTTTTGCGGCACTACTGGCTGACGGCAGACTTATTACATCGGAGAAAAAAGGCATTGTGCCTATGATGGCACTTTTGCAAGCGGACGAGGGCTGCCTCAGAGGGGCTTATGTGGCAGACCGTGTGATTGGCAGAGCCGCAGCTCTTTTGATGGAAAAGGCAGGGGTGGCGGCTGCCTATGGTGAGGTGATCAGCAGCTATGCCAAAAAGGCATTCCTGCGAAGTGGGATTTGCTTTTCTTACGAGAAAGAAACGGCATATATCATCAACCGCACCCAAACGGGGATGTGTCCCATGGAGGAAGCTGTGCTGGAAATTACCGATGCGCAGGAGGCGTATATCGCTTTGCAGAGAAAGCTGGAAATGCTGGCAAGGGGGCGAGGGAAATGATTGTTGTAGCCTGCGAGGTGACCTTTCGGGCAGAATGGGTAAGCAGCCTAAAAGAAAAGCGGATGGTAGTGAAAAGTCTGGTAGAAAAAACAAAGCATAAATTCAATGCCTCTGTGGCAGAGGTGGCAGAGCAGGATGTGCATAAGACCATTGTGATTGGCTTTGCTTGTGTGACCAATGAAAAACGCCATGGGGAGAGTATGGTACAGCATATTTTGGATTTTATGGAGAAAAACACGGAGGCAGAGCTGATTTCCGCGGAATATGAGATGTTTTAAGGAAGTTTTTGCTGAAAACATGGTGAAAATTTGCATTTAACTGTAGATTTTCAAAATGCGGTGTGTTATAATCAGCTTTGATTGTGCAGTTGACAGAACTACATGAATGGCAGCATCAGAAAAAATAATAAGACCGAGTTGTCATAATTTTTTTGATTTTTTTAAGGAGGAACTACGAACCATGAACGCAGTAGTATTAAGTAAAGACAAAACAGCAGTAAAATTCTCTTTTGAAGTAGGCGCAGAAGTGCTGGAACAGGGCATGACATTTGCTTACAACAAACACAAAAATGAAATCGCTATCCCTGGTTTCAGAAAAGGCAAAGTACCCAGAAAAATCGTAGAAGCACAGTTTGGCGAATCTTTCTTCTATGAAGATGCAATCAACCACATCTTCCCCGAAAACTACATGGTAGCAATCAAAGAGTTGGGGCTGGATGTTGTTTCTGCACCTACGCTGGATATTGAATACATCGAAAAAGGCAAAGGCGTAAAATTCATCTGTGATGTTACAGTAAAACCCGAAGTAACACTGGGTCAGTACAAAGGTCTGGAAGTAGAAAAGGTTTCTGCGGAAGTGACAGATACAGATGTTATGCTGGAGCTGGAAAAGGTACAGAGACAGAACGCAAGAAAGGTTGAAGTGACAGACAGAGCAGCACAGCTGACTGATATTGTAAACATCAACTATCTGGGTTCCGTTGACGGTGTTCCCTTCGATGGCGGCAAAGCAGAAGGTCATGATTTGGAACTGGGCTCTCATTCCTTCATCGAAGGCTTTGAAGATGCTATCGTAGGTCATAACATCGGCGAAGAATTTGACATCAATGTAACATTCCCTGAAGAATACCATGCGCCCGAACTGGCTGGCAAGGCTGCTGTTTTCGCAATCAAGCTGAACAGCATCACTGCAAAGGAACTGCCCGAGCTGAACGATGCATTTGCAGAGGATGTTTCCGAATTCTCCACACTGGATGAATATAAGGCAGACATTTTGGCAAAACTGGCTAAGGAAAAAACAGAGAAAGCAAGACAGCTGCAGGGTGATAAGCTGCTGGATGCAGCAGTTGCAAACTGCTCCATGGAAGTGCCTCAGGTAATGTACGATAACAAGATCGACGGTATGCTGAAGGAATTCCAGGAAAACATCATCCGTCAGGGTCTGTCCATGGATGTTTACTATCAGTACATGGGTACAAACGAAGAAATGATGAGAGAAACCTTCAAAGAAACATCCATGAAGTCTGTAGACGCAAGACTGATGCTGGAAGCAATCGCTAAGGCTGAAAACCTTGTGATCTCCGATGAAGAACTGGATGCAGAGGTTGTAAAATACGGCGAATCCTACGGTATCGACGGCAAAACAATGCTGGATATGATTCAGGAGGATGACAAAGAAGCGCTCAGACAGGATATGCTGGTAAGAGCAGCAATGAAGCTGATCGAAGATACAGCAATCTACAAAGAAGCATAATTTTACGGCAAAGCCGTGAGCCGAGGGAACTTGGCAGAATAAAGAAGTCAGATAGGCACAGGAAACTGTGCCTATTTAGATAAAAAGGAGGAATCACAATGAGTTTGGTACCTATGGTCGTGGAACAGACCAATCGTGGAGAGCGTTCCTATGATATTTATTCCAGACTGCTCAAGGACAGAATCATTTTTCTGGGAGAAGAAGTCAATGATGTGACAGCGAGCCTTGTGGTAGCACAGCTGCTCTTCCTTGCGGCAGAGGATCCGGATAAGGACATCAATCTTTACATCAACAGCCCCGGCGGTTCTGTAACAGCCGGTATGGCAATTTATGATACCATGCAGTACATCAAGCCGGATGTATCCACCATCTGTATCGGGATGGCGGCAAGCATGGGCGCATTCCTGCTGGCAGGCGGCGCAAAGGGCAAACGCTATGCGCTGCCCAATGCAGAGGTGATGATTCATCAGCCCAGCGGCGGCGCAAGAGGACAGGCGACAGACATCTGCATCCATGCGGAAAATATCCTGCGCACAAAGCAGAAGCTGAATAAAATTCTGGCGGAGAACACAGGCAAGCCCGTGGAGGAAGTGGAACGGGATACAGAGCGGGATAATTTCATGACCGCGGAGGAAGCAAAGGCTTACGGCCTGATTGACGATGTCATTACAAAACCGCAGGCAAAGGAGAAATGATAGATGGCAGGAAAAACGGAAGACATGAATAAGCTGCGCTGTTCCTTTTGCGGCAAAACCCAGGAACAGGTGAAAAAGCTGATTGCAGGCCCCAATGTTTATATCTGCGATGAATGTATTGATCTGTGTGCCGATATTATCGACGAGGAATATGATGTGCTGGCAGACAAGGATGAAAATTTCAAGGTTCCCAAGCCGAAGGAGATAAAGGAAACACTGGATGCCTATGTGGTGGGACAGGACAGAGCGAAGCAGGCTTTGGCGGTTGCTGTCTATAACCACTATAAACGCATCTTTATGGACGCAAAGGCGGATGATGTGGAGCTACAGAAAAGCAATATCCTTCTGGTAGGTCCCACCGGTACAGGCAAGACGCTGCTGGCACAGACACTGGCGCGGGTGCTGAATGTACCCTTTGCCATCGCCGATGCCACATCTCTGACAGAGGCGGGCTATGTCGGTGAGGATGTGGAAAATATCCTGCTGAAGCTGATTCAGGCGGCGGATTATGATATTGAACGGGCAGAGCGGGGCATCATCTACATCGACGAGATTGACAAGATCACAAAGAAAAGCGAAAATGTATCCATTACGAGGGATGTCAGCGGGGAAGGCGTACAGCAGGCACTGCTGAAGATTCTGGAGGGAACGGTGGCAAGTGTACCGCCACAGGGCGGCAGAAAGCACCCCCATCAGGAATTTCTGCAGATTGATACAACAAATATCCTGTTCATTTGCGGCGGCGCCTTTGGTGGTATCGAAAAGGTGATTCAGAATCGTATGGGGCATAAGGTCATCGGCTTTGGCGCAGAGGCACAGAGCAAACTGGATAAAACAGCAGACGAGCTGCTGAGAAGCCTGATGCCGCAGGATCTGCTGAAATATGGGCTGATTCCCGAATTTA
This sequence comes from Anaerotignum sp., assembly GCA_045630845.1. Taxonomy (GTDB): domain Bacteria; phylum Bacillota; class Clostridia; order Lachnospirales; family Anaerotignaceae; genus Anaerotignum_A. The sequence continues at coordinate 5,889 of JAZQTP010000039.1, forward strand.
TCGGGCGTTTGCCTGTAGTGGTGACGCTGGATAATCTGGATGAGGAGGCATTCATTCATATTCTGACAGAGCCGAAGAATGCGCTGACAAAGCAATATGAATATCTGTTTGCCTTAGATGATGTTATCCTTGAATTCAGAGAGGATGCCCTCAGAGCCATTGCGAAAAAGGCAATCGAGCGGGAAACAGGTGCCCGTGGGTTGCGTGCTATTGTGGAGGAATTTATCAATCCTGTTATGTATGAAATTCCGACGGAAACCACTGTGGAGCGCTGCATCATTACGGAGCAGGTGGTAACAGAAAATGTGCAGCCGGAGTATGTGCATAATGAAAATAGGCAGCCCTTGCAGCGGATGCGTAAGCGCAAAGGCAGCAAGGGGGACAAAAATCAGACAGCGTAAGGCAAGCGAAAAGCTGTGTGGGATGTTCCGCAATCAGAAATAATTTATGGAAAGCAAAAGCCGAAGAAGTCCTTGTATACAGGGGGTTTTTCGGCTTTTTTCTTTCTGTGGGAGTAATATCTGACAAAAACAAGAAAAGTGTTAAAAAAAACGCAAAAAGATATTGACGGCGTAGGCGTGGGGGAATATAATTTATCTGTGTTCAAGAGAAAGACAAGAGCAGACGAATGTTCTTGGTATAAAGACAAAAAGGAAATGTGACTAACAGGAGGAAGAAATCATGCTGACACTTGAAATGATTCAGGAAGCAAAAAAGACACTGGAAGGCGTAGCAAGAGTAACACCCATGTACGAATCCGCTTTCATCAACCCCAATGCAAATGTATTCATCAAATGCGAAAATATGCAGCTGACAGGCTCCTTTAAGCTGAGAGGTGCGTATGTGAAAACAAATAGCCTGACAGAAGAAGAAGCAGCAAAAGGCGTGATTGCTTGCTCCGCTGGGAACCATGCACAGGGCGTTGCACTGTCTGCACAGAAAAAAGGCATCAAGGCAACCATCTGTATGCCCGCAGGTGCGCCTCTGGCAAAAGTAGAGGCAACAAAGAGCTATGGCGCAGAAGTGGTACTGGTTCCCGGTGTATACGATGATGCAGCTGCAAAAGCTGTAGAACTGCAGAAAGAACACGGCTACACATTCCTGCACCCCTTCAATGACGAATATGTTATGGCTGGTCAGGGTACAGTAGGTCTGGAAATTCTGGAAAAACTGCCCGAAGCTGAGGTGATTCTGGTTCCCATCGGCGGCGGCGGTCTGATTGCAGGTATCGCAACAGCAGTAAAAGCAATCAACCCCAACTGCAAGGTTTATGGTGTACAGGCAGCAGGTGCGCCTTCCATGAAGCAGTCTATTGAACATAAGAGAATTGAAAAGCTGCCCAGCGTTGCAACAATGGCTGACGGTATCGCTGTAAAAGAACCCGGCGACCTGACATTCGAAGCTGTTATGAAATATGTTGACGGCGTTGTAACAGTAACAGAAGCTGAAATCGCTTCCGCAATCCTGATGCTGCTGGAAAAACACAAAATGGTAGCTGAAGGTGCTGGTGCTGTTTCCGTAGCTGCTGCTATGACAAACAAAGTAGACATCGCTGGCAAAAACGTTGTATGCGTAGTTTCCGGTGGTAACGTAGACGTTAACGTTCTGGACAGAATCATCGACAAAGGCCTGCAGGAAAACGGCAGAATCGCTGAATTCTCTGTAATGATGGCTGATAAACCCGGTCAGCTGATCCAGCTGCTGCAGATCATCTCCGAAACAGGCGCTAACATTCTGGATGTTCAGCACAACAGAAGAGCAAAAGGCGTAGCTGTATCCAACGTAGTAGTAGATGTAGCTGTTGAAACAAGAAACAAAGCTCACTACGAAGAAATGGTTGCTGCTCTGAAAGCAAACGGTTACACAATCTAATTC
>JAZQTP010000040.1:0-22241 GCA_045630845.1 Anaerotignum sp.
TTCATTTGTCCAGCCTCCGTGTTATTTTTCTTGCAGTTGGTAGCCGCAATTCTATTATAACACGGAGGTCTTGCATTATCACTCCGCTAAAAGCTTAAACTGACCCCCAGACAATCTGGGGGTTTTTTGATAACAAAAAAAAGACCCCTCTTGCGAGGGGTCCTCTTATTGACCGTTATAACAATTCCAGTCTATCTGAAATTAGTTCAGAGTAGCTGTCTTTGTTTCCTGATCCCAGTTGATTGTTGTTACGCCCAGAGCGTTAGCCAGGTCTCTCAGACCCAGGAATGCTCTACCGTCTGTGATTTCAACTGCTGCGGAAGCAGGGATAGCGGAACCATTTACATATACCATAGCTTCGCCAACTGTCATTGTGATGATTCTCTGACCGTACAGGATTGTTACCTGTTTAGCAGCCTGAGACCAGATTACGTTGTCGTTGTTGATACCCAGTGCTGTAGCAACTGCTCTTACGGGCAGCATTGTGTAGCCTGCAGCATTGATGTATGCGGGAACATCCAGAGCGATTTCTGTTTCACCAGCGATGATTTTGTTTTCGCCAACGGGTACTACTACCTTTGTTGTGAAAGAAGCATCGTCTTTATCTCTACCAGCTGTTACAACATTTACGAAACCTTCTTTTACTGTCTGCATTTTGGGTTCAAATTTATTACCCTTTACAGACCAATCAGCGTAGTCTGCTGCATAGTAGGGGTTTGTAGCGGACAGTGTTGTACCAGCAAGTGCTTCATCAACTTCTTCACCTTTTTCGTTAAGCGCCTTTGTTGCACCTGCTGCTGCTGTGAACAGACGATCTGTTGTCATCATGTCAGTGCCTGCGGATGTTTTCATCTGCAGGTGGTAAGCGCCAGCAGCAACTGCTCTGCCCATGTACAGGGAGATGTCAGAAATTGTTACTGTTGCAGCAACATCATCAGAACCATCTTTTACTGCGAAGTGCATAATTGTGTCAACTTTTGCATCTTTCAGCTTCATGCCGGATTCAGCATCAGCTGTAATTTTGCCGCCTTCTTCAAAGTCCATAACAGATTTATCGAAATCGAATTCGAATTCCAGACCATTGGACCACAGACCAGCTTCAGCTTCTTTGATCACTACATCTGTAGGAATAGCTGTGTTTCTGTAGTCGATTACCAGATCGTTTGCCTGTGCTTCTACTGTGTAAGGAGAAACGAATTTAGCGATTACAACTTCCTGTGCATTTTCGAAAGCATCGCCTTCCAGTTTCAGTGTAACATCACCTGTGAAGCCGGGAACTGCAATCAGCTCCAGTCTGAACTTCATTTCCATTGCCTTTGCTACACCATCTGTTGTTGTGTCAACAAATGTTTTTCTAGCAAATTCAAATGCTTTCTGATCGCCTTTTTTGTAAGCGTTTGCAAATGCTGTCTGTACAGCGTCTTTTTCAGCGTCTGTTGTACCTGTCAGAACAGTACCTGTTTGGCTTGTTGACTCAACCTTTGTAACAAATACGCCTTCGGGCAGGGACAGTTTGAATGCTTTTTTCACATCCAGAGCGCCTTTAGCGGATTCTTTCATTGTTACTTCCAGAGACATGTGATCGGAATCATTGGAGATACCCTTGTTGTTCACTGTAACACCACTGTAGATTACAGGTACATCTTCTTCAGCATCTACTTTCAGCAGAACTTCAGAACCGATAACCTTTGCAGCTTCTACTGCTTCAGATGTTCCTTTGATGGAACCAGACAGTTCAGCACCCTCAGTATTACCTTTCTGTGCTTTTACTGTCAGTTTTGCAACTGCACCAATCTTAGCGGATACAGCTTCGATACCGATAGATTCTTTTGCAACCTTGAAAGATTCACACTCTTTATTCAGTACAATGGTTACTTTACCATCTTCACCTGTGATAGTGTAGTCTTCGCTAGCATTAGCGTCGTTTACATACAGATCAAAGCCGCTGCTTGCACTTACTTTGAAAACCTGACCTTCTACGAATTTACCAATAGTAGGTTTGATTTCCATAGCTTTTTCCAGTGTTGTTACTTCACCTTCTGTCACTTCAGCAACTTTAGCCAGAGTAACTTTAACACCTTCTGCCAGAACGGAAGCAAATGTCAGCGCATCGGATTTACCGAAAGCACCGCTTACTTCTACTTTCGCTGCAGAACCTTCGCCTGTTTTTGTCATCTTCAGATTCAGTGCATCAAGTTCGATTGTGATAACATCATCTTTTGCCAGACGATTTGTCTTATCCGCATCTACAACCTTCAGATCAATAGAGCTATCGCCTTTTGCTGCTGCTGCTGCCAGTGCTACTTTTGCAACCGGTGTCTCAGTGCCTGCTTTATTTACCGTAGCAATCACATGACCTTCTGTAATATCAGCTTTTAATTCAGCACCTGTGAAATCCAGAGTTACCTCATATTCATTCAGAGTTGTTTTTTCACCTGTACCTGTAACACCGTTTGTATCAGTTACTTTAATCTGCAGCTGAGGACCTTCCACTCTTCCGCCCTCATACTGGGTCTCTACTGCTTCTGTTTTTTTGTATTCCTTTGCACCAGCAACTTTGAATGTTGCTGTACCTGTTGCAGCAGCGAAAGCTGTAGCAGGCACCATGGATACTACCATAGCAGCAGTCATAACCATAGAAACAAATTTTTTCATGGTCAAATTACCTCCTTTATTCTTTGTTTTCAATGTTCGTGTTTCGTTTTATAATTATACAACGAATGTGCATTTCCTCTTTCCATCTTCCTCTCCGCCGCCCCGTCCCTTTCGTCCCTTTCGTCCCTTTCGCCTTTCCAACACCCATTCCAGAGGTCCGGCTTCCGTTCCGTCCGTTTCGTCTGTTTCGTCCGTTTCGTCCGTTTCGTCCGTTTCGTGACAGTTTTGATTCCAACTTCAAAATTACTTTGCATCCATATAGTATCAGCAAGGCGATTTTTTTGCAAGATATTTTCATGTTTTGTAATATAACTGAAATATTACAGAAATATAAGACGAAATGTTGCAAAAGCGTTACGGATGGCAACATTCTATTTCTTCTATTATAATACCGCCCGTTTCCTGTCGTTTTGTGCCGGAAATATGACAGCCTGCTTTTTGCACTAGCCACCCTTTGCTCCCTAAAAAAAGAAACAGAACGAACGGATTTTTCCATTCGCTCTGCTTCTCTATCCTCTTTTGCCCTTAAATCACAAACAGCATATACGCACCATTTTCCTCATAGGAAAGTTCTCTCCAATAGGAAAGGAATGTAGGCGCATCCAGCTTCTCATCATCCGTCATCACACAAACTGTATGCGCTCCGCCGCCTTCCTGTGTGGTGAAGTTTTCAAAAACCTTGATGTTTTCAAATTCCTGAATTTTATAATCCTCTTTTTCTGCATATTCATAGCCATCTCTTGTCAAATCAGACACCACCACATAGGAGCCGTCTGCCTGCTCTGCCACATAATCCAGCATAGCACCGCCCTCCAGTGAAAACTGGCAAATAAGAATAGATTCCGCCTCTCCTGCATAAAAAGCATCCCAGTTTTCCTGTCCGCCAACAACAGCACCATTTTGAATGACAAACATCCCCGCCTCTGCCGCAGCTTCCGCATCCAAATCTGCTGCATAGGACTGTAGCTCTGCCTGCATTTCTGTTGCAATAGGATTTTCCGCCTCTTCCTGCACTATGCCGCCTCCGCAGCCACCCATCACCAGCATTGCCGCCAAAAGCAGCATAAAACATTTCTTTTTCATTATGCTCCTCCTCAATTTTTCTTCCCTGAAGCGCCTTTCCTTTGTTTTTCCATCCTGTGCCCTACTTCCACAAAAACCTCTCTTGGTATAATCGCCTCATGGGTATTTTCCACCACAAACCACCTATTTTTCGGCAATCCATGGGTTTTCTTCTCCTTAAAGCTGATTTTTTCTTCTTTTCCCTGCACCATATGCCCCAAATATACCGCATTGCGCAGGATACGGCGTACTGTAGAAACAGACCAACCGTCCACCTCTTTTCGCCCCAAATCCTCGCCACGGGCTTTTTTTATCTGGCTGGGCGTAGGCACTTTTGCCGCTGTCAGCCTTGTAGCAATCATTTTACAGGAAAGTCCTGTTAAATACAAGCGGTATATTTCCATCACAATCGGCGCTGTTTCCCCATCCACAATAAGATGATGTCGATTCTCTGGGTCCTTTCGATAGCCATAGGGTGCATAGTTTCCAAGAAACTGACCTTGTGCCATTTTCCTGCGGAACACCGCCCGTATATTTTCCGAAAGTTCCTCCGAATACCATTCATTCACCAGACTGTTAATCTGCCGCGCTTTTTTATTCCCCGCCATTGCCGTATCCACATGGTCTACCACTGTCACAAAGCGGATGCCCCAAAGAGGAAACAGCCCATGCAGACAACGCTCCGCCGTAGCAGCATTTCTGGTAAAACGGGACTGTGTTTTGCAAAGAACAATGGAAAAACAACCTGCCGCACCATCGGCAAGCAGGCGCTGAAAGGCAGGCCTGTCATCCCGCAAACCGGAAAAATCCTCATCGGCATACACATCATAGACCAACCAGCCTCGCTCCGCCGCAAAATTAAGCAGCATCGCCCGTTGATTTCGGATGCTTTCGCTTTCCACCTCTGCCTTTTCCTTGTCCTCCACGGACAGCCTGCAATAGATTGCCACCATTTCCTGCTTCATCGCCTTCACCCTTTTCCCCTTTGGGAATAAGGATATGGCGCATTTTTGCTATATATCCCAAAAAAGAAGCCTTAACCCCTAAGCGCTAAGACTTTCTGTAAAATCAAAGTCCTCTGAACAGATATTTCTGGCATTTGGGACAAACAACATCATCGTGAACCTTTCTCCGGCAATCCAGCCCTTTGCCACAATGGGGACAGACATATAATTTTACTTCCAGAAAAATATCCAGTGCAACAAGGATGATGGCAAGAGGAATATTGCCAGCAAATACGAATGCGATTGCCGCCAGTGCGTACAATACCAGACTAAGCTTCTGGAATTTTTTGAATTTGGCTTTCAACGCGGAGCCTTTATCAGATAAAGCCTGCATAACCCTTCCTCCTTCATAATAATATATTGCTTTTATTCTACCGCAAATATACCCAAAATGCAAGGCATTCCTTTCCCTCTGCCCCCTATCTCTCTGCCGCATCCGTGACCCATGTCACGGGAATTGCCTGCGGCAACGGCTTCCTCTCCCGTGGCATCTGGCAGGGCATTGCTCCAGATGTAAATATCGTTTCTCTGAAAATTCTAGATCGCCGTGGGCAGGGCAGCTCCGCCCATGCCATCAAAGGTCTTCGATGGATAATGGACAATGCTGCGAAATATAATATCAGAGTAGTGAATCTTTCCATCGGCACCAATGACCGACGGGCATATCCGCCCCTGCAGGAGGCAGCAGAGCGCCTTTGGCAAGCAGGCATTGTGGTGGTTGCCGCCGCAGGCAATCCCGATCAGCGCAATCAGTATCATCCGCCGCCCGCTGTCAGCAGCAATGTTATTTCTGTGGGAGCATGGGAGGATCGGCGTTATTTCCAATCTCCCGCCTTCTCCCTTTTCACCAGAGCGGAAGAACAGCAGCCCGATTTATGGGCACCGGGAGAGCAGATTGTTTCCGTCCTTTCCCCGGACTATGATTTTTCCTTACCTGGACGCAGTCGGGATAATATCGTTGGCAGCCACTATATCCGCATGAGCGGCGCATCTATGGCAACGCCCCTAATCAGTGGTGCAGCCGCTCTGCTTCTTCGGAAATATCCGCACGCCTCTCCCGCAGAAATCCGCAACCGTTTGCTTGCTCTTTCCGCCGGCGGCTGTCTGCGGGCGGAAACACTCCTGACATTATAACGAAAGGTGGTTTTTTTCATGTCTTTCCCATCCGAAAGCAATCTATATTCTCTTGCCCGCACCTTACAGCAAACCGACACACTGGAGCAAAAGCTATCCCAGCTTCTTTCCGGCTTACAGGAATCCGTAGAACAGGATTATCTGCACAAGATAAATCTGGCAGCAGATTCCGAGAAGGCATTTGCTGTAGAGCATCCTCCCAGAGAGGTGACGCTGCTGCGGGCATTATCCGCCTATGCAGACGATGCGGGCAGGCTACAAATCGAGCGTATCAGTCAGAGCCTTTTATTCCTGCATAGCTTGCAGCATATCGAACAGAATGTTTCCGCCCTTTCCTCTCCGCAGCTGGAGGCACGAAGCGCCGAGGGGCAGGAGCTGCCCTCTGTCCACTCCGCAAGGGCCGCCGGATTGCTTCTGGCACTGGCATTGGCAGAGCGCTTCTAAAAAAAGAATCTCGCTTTGCGAGATTCTCCGCCTGCGGCGGTGTCGCTTGCGACTAACTACCTTGCCGCCGCAGTGTGATCCCCCGGAGGGTTTTTACTCTATGAGAAACGAAATTTCTTATAGAGTAAATAAAGAGGGCGTCCCACGAAAGGACGCCCTCTTTATTCTTTCATATAAAATAATATTAGCCAAGCTGCTCTGCCGCAACCTCTTTCGCTTTTTCCAGTGCTTCGCCGATCTTGGAAGCATCCTTGCCGCCCGCCTGTGCCATATTAGGACGGCCGCCGCCGCCACCGCCACATACACCGGCTGCTGCTTTGATGATGTTGCCCGCATGAGCGCCTTTTTTCACAACATCATCTGTCGCCATAACAATCAGATTCACCTTGCCATCGGCTTCGCCCGCCAGAACGATAATGCCGCTGCCCAGCTTATTCTTCAGCTGGTCGCCCAGAGTACGCATTGCATTGGCATCCATATCCTTCACTTCTGCTGCCAGAACCGCTACGCCGTTGATGTCAACCTTTTTACCCAGCATTTCATCCGCAGCACCGCCGGCCATTTTTGCTTTCAGTTTTTCCAACTCTTTTGCCATTTCTTTCTGTTCAGCCAAAAGCTGCTCCACTCTTGCCACCAGCTTATCGGGAGAGGTTTTTGCCAGTGCACTTAGCGTACGGATTTCTTCCTCCTGTGCCTGATAATACGCCAACGCGCCTTCCCCTGTCAGTGCTTCCATTCGTCTTACACCGGCAGCGATGCCGTTTTCAGAAACGATTTTGAAAGAGCCGATCTGTGCTGTATTTTTCAGGTGTGCGCCGCCGCAAAGCTCAATGCTGTAGCCACCCATATCAACCACACGAACCACATCGCCATATTTTTCGCCAAACAGTGCCATTGCGCCCTTTTCTCTTGCTGCATCAATGCTCATTTCTTCCGCTTCGATATCCATGCTTGCGAAAATCGCATCATTCACCTGTTTTTCTACCTCTTTGATTTCTTCCGCTGTCATGCCAGAGAAATGTGTGAAGTCAAAACGCAGTCTATCCGCAGTTACCAAGGAACCGGACTGTTCTACATGAGTACCCAGAACAGTTCTCAGCGCTTTCTGCAACAGGTGTGTTGCAGAGTGGTTTCTGGAGGATGCCATTCTATGTTTTTTGTCGATAGAGGCTGTTACCACTTCATCTACCAGAATTGTGCCCTCTACCACTTTGCCCATGTGTGCTGTTTTGCCGCCGACAACCTTCACGCAGTCCGTGATTTCCACCAGACCATTTGCTGTTTTGATTGTACCGTGGTCACCCACCTGACCGCCACTTTCCGCATAAAAAGGTGTTTTATCCAGAAATACAGCCACGCTGTCGCCAGCCTGTGCGCCTGTCGCCACTTCATCATTTGCTACCAGCGCAATTACTTTTGCATCGGAAACCTCTGCCACATCATAGCCAGCAAATACTGTTGTCAGCTCTGCGGACAGCTCATTATATACTGTTTCAGCAGCACCCATATAGTTGGATTTGCTTCTTGCTGCTCTTGCACGATCTTTCTGCGCTTTCATTTCAGCCGCAAAAGCATCCTCATCTACGCTCATGCCTGCTTCTTCCAGAATTTCTTTTGTCAGGTCGATGGGGAAGCCGTATGTGTCATACAGACGGAAGGATTTTTCGCCGCTCATTACAGTCTGACCGGCTGCTTTCATTTCTTCCATATCCTCTTTCAGTATTTCCATACCGTTATCAATGGTCTTATAGAAGCTATTTTCTTCCAGAGAAAGAATTTTGAAGATATATTCCTGTTTATCCACCAGCTCGGGGTATGCGTCGCCGCTGCAAGCGATTACAGACTTGGACAGTTCTGCCAAAAATTCGCCCTGAATCCCCAGCAGCTTGCCATGGCGAGCTGCTCTTCTGAGCAATCTTCTCAGAACATAGCCACGGCCTTCATTGGAAGGCAGAACGCCGTCTGCCGTCATCATCGTTACGGAACGGATATGGTCTGTGATGATACGAACGGAAACATCTATTTTACCACCATCGCCATATTCTACGCCGGCCTTTGCACAAACTGCATCACGGATGGATTTTACAGTATCCACATCGAAGATGGAATCCACGCCCTGCAGGATAGCCGCCATTCTTTCCAGACCCATACCTGTATCTACATTTTTGAACTGCAATTCTGTATATGTGCCGTCTTCATTTGCGTTGAACTGTGTCAATACCAGATTCCAGAATTCCATATATCTGTCACAATCGCAGCCCACGCCGCAGGTAGGGCTATCACAGCCATATTCGGGGCCACGGTCATAGTAGATTTCTGTGCAGGGGCCGCAGGGGCCTGTGCCGTGTTCCCAGAAGTTATCGGCTTTACCTAGCTTTACGATTCTGTCTGCGGGCAGACCTACTTTTTCTTTCCAGATTTCGCCTGTTTCATCGTCTTCTTCATAGATTGTAACATACAGTCTGTCTTTCGGCATTTCCATCCATTCTGTTACAAATTCCCAAGACCAGGGGATGATTTCATTTTTGAAATAATCACCAAAGGAGAAGTCGCCCAGCATTTCAAAGAATGTGCCGTGGCGTGCTGTTTTGCCTACATTATCAATATCGCCTGTACGGATACATTTCTGGCAGGTAGCCACTCTTTTGCTGGGGGGGATTTCCTGCCCTGTGAAGTATGCCTTCATGGGTGCCATACCGGAGTTAATCAGCAGCAGGCTATTATCGTTCTGGGGCACCAGAGAAAAAGACTTCAGACGCAGATGGTCTTTTGTTTCAAAAAATTTCAGAAATTGCTCTCTGACTTCGTTTACACCAAGATTTTTCATTTTAATTTTCCTCCTTTTCTTTCTTGAGGGTTTCACCCTCAAACTCCCACCAAGGGAGTCACTCCCTTGGAACCCGATTGGCAAAAACTTTCGTTTTTGCATTTCGAGATTATTATTAAAAATTAGGTTTTTCCATTATGAAAAAAGCATTTTGTATTGCAAAATGCCCCGCCTGCGGCGGTGTCGCTTGCGACTGATTACCTTGCCGCCGCAGTGCGTTTTTTGCTATAGGAAACAAAATTTCCTATAGCAAAAAAATCCCTGTTCCGAAGAACAGGGACGAATTTACCGTGGTACCACCCTAGTTACAGTATCAAAATACTGTCACTCAAAGTCGTTAACGCCGACATACGCCGCGATATACTTCATTTCCACCGCGAAGCTGGTCATAAGACCGAAAAGACTGCTTCCATCCCGCGTTTCTGAGGCGTTCCCACCAAATGGCCTCTCTCTGCAAGCTCTGCCGGAATGTACTCCTTCTTTCCATGGCTTTTCACTAATGATTAGATTATAGTCACAAGAAAAATATTTGTCAAGGCAGAATCACTGTGTTTTACTGGGAAATATCTTCTTTTTCTTCATTTCCCACAGTGTATCGCCCATCCGTTTCAGCCCCACCTCAATTTTATCATCACTGAGGTTGCCAAAGCTGAGCCTTACATGACTATCCTCCTCGCCGCTGATGTCAAACTGGCTGCCCGGCGTCAAAATCACATTCTTTTCTAGCATACGGCTGCAAAAGGCTTCTGCGCTGATGCCCTCGGGCAGCTTAATCCAAAGGCTCACGCCACCGTTGGGCAGACCATATTGCGCCACACCCGAAAGATATTTTCTTGCCGCAGAAATGGTTTTGCGGTATTTTCTGCCGCCATATCGGCGCATTTCTTCTGCGTGCTCCTCCCAACCATTTTCACGCAGATAATATTCTAAGGCTCTCTGGATAAAGCCGGATGTGGAAATGTCTGTAGTATACTTTGCCTCCATCACTGCCCGATGAATCTTTTTGGGCAGCACCGCCAGACCGATGCGCAAGCCGGGCATCAGAATTTTAGAAAAGCTCTTGATATAAATAACACGATTTTTATAATCCAACGCCTTCAGCGGCACAATCTCCTCTTTCCCATAATGGAAGTCACAGAAATTGTCCTCCTCAATGACATAGGTATCATATTTTTCTGCCAGCTCCAACAACTTCCGTTTCTTTTCCATGGAATAGGAAATGCCTGTTGGTGCTTGGAAATAAGCCATCATATAGATAAATTTCGGCTGATAGAGCTTCAGAAAGTCCTCCAGCAGCGTCATATCCATACCATCCTCCTGAAGCGGCACCTCCACCAGCTTTGCCCCGCGGGAGAGGAATGCAGCGGCTGCACCATAGAAAGTCGGTTTTTCCACAAAAACCACATCCCCATAATGCACCATTACCTTAGAAATAATGTCAATCCCCTGCTGGGCGCCGGAAAGCACCTGCACATTTTCCACCGTCGTCTTGATACCATAGCTTTCCAGATAATAACAAAGCTGTTTCCGCAAGGGTTCATAGCCCATGCCATCCATATAACTGAAAGCTCCGCCCTTTTCCCGCTCCAGCACCTCGTCAAAAGCCTTCTTAAACGCATCCACCGGAAACATTTCATGCGGAAGAGATGTGCCTGAAAAATTGATGGCATTTTCTACGGAAATTTCTCCGCCAAAGGAACGGATATTGCGGTTTGCCACCGGCTCCGGAATATGCTCCACCGGCAAAGGGGACACAAAGGTGCCGCTGCCCATACGGGAATATACCATCTGTTTATTCTCCAGATATTTATATGCATTCACAATGGTTACCGAATTAACCGCAAAATGCTGTGCCATCCTGCGGATCGGCGGCAGCTTGCTGTTGGCGGGCAGATACCCGTCAAAAATAAGCGCCATAATGGCTTCTGCCAGCTGATGATACAGAGGTATACCATTTTCCCTATATAATTGTATCTGAAAAATCTCTTCCATATTATATACCTCGCAAATCTCTAAAAATATCTTCCCACAGCTTCCTCGCCCCACGGATGCATAAGCCTTATAATCTCACCATTATTTCTACTTTTTCTATCTTCTCATGATTCTATCACAATTCTGTCAAAATTCCCATTTATTTGTCTAAATATCCCCAAAAAAATATAGGAAAAGCCTCTTGATTATAGTAATAAATAGACATTTACTTTTATAGATAATAAGTGTAAACTATAAAAGATGATTCATTCGCATACAAAGTTTTGTACCGGCGGATGTTTCCGCAATATTATAAGGCAAAAATCTGATTTCGACATCATTTTGCGGAATAAAAGCCCTTTTTCGGGAGATTCAGGTGAAAATTGCTTTTGGAAAAAAGTTTTTTCGCTTTTTTTCTGCGAAATCGGTTGAGAAATTCTTATTTTTGCGTTAAAATGTTGCTGTTATATTATAGTTATTTTTTTATAAAAGTATAACTTTTCAACCCGTGCCATCCCACGGCACACGACAAATTTGAACAGAGGGGGATAATATGCAAACTTTAACGTTCAAACGCGGCGTACACCCTCCCGATGGAAAAGAACTGGCAAAAGACCAGCCCATCAAGGTGATTATGCCCAAAGAAGGCTCTGAATTGTTCTACCCCATGAGCCAGCACATCGGTGCTCCCTGTGATCCACTGGTAGCTGTTGGCGATCATGTAAAGGTAGGACAGAAAATCGCTGAATCCGGCGCATTCATGTCTTCTCCCATCTTCGCATCTGTATCCGGCGAAGTTGTAGACATCAGACCTATGCTGGTACCCGGCGGTGCAATGGTTAAGTCCATCGTTGTAAAAAATGATGGCAAAATGGAAGAAATCGAAGGTCTCAACGAAGGCAAAGATTACACAACCATGACAAATGACGAAATCCTGGCAGCTATCAAAAATGCCGGCGTTGTAGGTCTGGGTGGTGCAGGTTTCCCTACACATGTAAAACTGAACCCTCCAAAAGACACACCTATCGACCACATCCTGATTAATGCGGCAGAATGTGAGCCTTACCTCACATGTGACTACCGCCTGATGCTGGAAGAACCCGAAAGAATTGTAAGAGGTCTGCAGATCATGCTGAAGCTGCATCCCAATGCAAAGGGCGTTATCGGTATCGAAGATAACAAACCCGAAGCAATTGCGTCCATGCAGAAAGCTTGTGAAGGCATCGACAACATCACAGTTCAGCCTCTGACAACAAAATTCCCTCAGGGTTCCGAAAAACACCTGATTTACGCTATCACCAAAAGAGAAGTAAAATCCGGTGCGCTGCCCGCTTCTGCTGGCTGTATCGTAGACAATGTTGATACAGTTGTTGCTATCGAAAGAGCAATCGAAAAAGGCAGACCTCTGATGAGAAGAATCGTAACAGTTTCCGGTCAGGGCATCAAAAACCCCGGTAACTACAAAATCAGAATCGGTATGACACTGAGAGATCTGGTTGAAGAAATCGGCGGTTTCAAAGAAGATAATGCTCCTGTGAAACTGATTGCAGGTGGTCCTATGATGGGTCCCACACTGTACACACTGGATGTTGCATCCGTAAAAACAACTTCTGGTCTGCTGTGCTTCACAAAAGACGAAGCATACATTCCCGAAGAAAGAAACTGTATCCGTTGCGGTAAATGTGTAGACCACTGCCCTATGGGTCTGATGCCCTTCATGCTGAACGCTTTTGCAATCAAAGGCGATGGCGAAGGTTTCGTAAAACATCATGGTCTGGACTGTATCGAATGTGGTTCCTGCTCTTACGAATGTCCTGCAAAACGCCAGCTGGCTCAGTCCATCAGAGCGGTTAAGAAGATCGAAGCAGGCAAAAAAGCAGCAGCCGCTGCAGCAGCCGCAAAAGCAAAAGCTGAAGCTGAAAAGAAATAAGAAGGGGGAGAATAAACAATGGCTAACTTTGTAGTATCCGGTACCCCTCATGTGCGTTCAAAAGAATCCATCCAGAGCATTATGCGTGATGTAATCATCGCTCTGGTTCCTGCAACAGCAGCGGGTATCTATTATTTCGGTATGAGTGCGCTGATCCTGGTGATCGCTGCAATCGTATCTGCAGTAGCTTTTGAAGCTATCTGCCAGAAAATCATGAAAAAACCTGTTACAGTAAGCGATTTATCCGCAGTTGTAACTGGTCTGTTACTGGCAATGAACCTGCCTGCAGCAGCTCCTGTATGGGTTGCAATCGTAGGTAGTGCATTTGCTATCATCTTTGGTAAACAGCTGTTTGGCGGTCTGGGCCAGAACTTCATCAATCCTGCTCTGGCTGGTCGTGCATTCCTGCTGGCTTCCTACCCTACAGAAATGACAACATGGTCTGTACCTAACGGTCTGGAAGTTGCTGACGCAGCTACATACGCTACACCTCTGGCACAGCTGAAAGCTGGTTATCTGGATGCTTCTCTGGGTGAACTGATGCTGGGTCAGGTTGGTGGTTGTATCGGCGAAACATGTGCAATCGCTCTGATCATCGGCGGCGTATACCTGCTTTACAAACATGTAATCAGCTGGAAGATCCCTGTAATCTATATCGCAACAGTAGCAATCCTGTTCGCTGTGATCGGCAGACAGGGCGTAAAAATGCCCCTGCAGGAAATCATGGCCGGCGGTGTAATGCTGGGTGGTATCTTCATGGCAACAGACTACGCTTCTTCTCCCGTAACACCGAAAGGCCAGATCATCTTCGCAGTTGGCGCTGGTCTGATCACATACCTGATTCGTACATTCGGTGGCTACCCTGAAGGCGTATCCTACTCTATCCTGATCATGAACTGCTGTGTACCTCTGATTGAAAGATTCACAGAACCTACAATCTTCGGTGCACTGCCCAAAACAAAGGAGGCGAAATAAGCATGGACGCAAAAGCAATCATTAGACCTGCAGCGGTTCTGCTGGTTATCGCTGGTGTAGCAGCTGGTCTGCTGGGCGCAGTTTCTGAAATCACAAAAGAACCTATTGCTATTCAGGAACAGAAAACTCTGTCTGATGGTATGATGGCAGTTATGCCCGAAGCTTCTTCCTTCGAACAGGTTGATGTTGAGCTGACAGGCACAATCACAGCTGTATACGCAGCTGACAACGGTGGTTATGTAATCACAACAGCTCCCGGCGGCTTCGGCGGTGCTGTAAATACAATGGTAGGCGTTGGCGCTGACGGCGTTATCACAGGTCTGCGTGTAACAGGTCACTCTGAAACACCCGGTCTGGGCGCTCTGTCCACAGAACCCGCTTTCTACGAACAGTTCGCAGGCGTGTCCGGCACTGTTTCCGTAACAAAAGATGGCGGTCAGATCGTTCCTATCACATCTTCTACAATTACTTCCAGAGCAGTATGTGCTGGTGCACAGGAAGCTTTGGACTGGTTTGCAGCGAATGGAGGTGCTAACTAATGGCTAACCCCGTTAAGTTAATCAAAAACGGTATCATCGATGAAAACCCCACCTTCATGCAGGTAATCGGTATGTGTCCTACACTGGCGGTTACATCTTCTGCGATCAATGGTATTGGTATGGGTCTGGCAGCAACAGCGGTACTGATTTGTTCCAACATTTTCGTATCCCTGCTGAGAAAAATCATCCCTGATTCCGTGCGTATTCCTTGTTTCATTGTAGTTATCGCTACTTTCGTAACAATTATTGAATTTGTACTGAAAGCATATGTTCCCAGTCTGTATGCTTCCCTGGGGCTGTTCATTCCCCTGATTGTAGTTAACTGTCTGATTCTGGCTCGTGCTGAAGCATTTGCTGCGAAAAACGGTCCTATCGCATCTGCATTTGACGGCATCGGTATGGGTCTGGGCTTCACAATCGCTCTGGGCTGCATGGGTCTGGTTCGTGAATTCATCGGTTCCGGTACAGCATTTGGTATCACTGTACTGCCCGAAGCATTCCCTAAAACACTGCTGTTCGTAATGGCTCCCGGTGCGTTCTTCACACTGGCTTGCATGATGGCTATTCTGAACAACATCAAAAACAAAAAAGCTTAAGAAGGAGGGGAAAATAGATGAATCTGATTTTATTGGTATTGGCTGGCGTATTCGTAAATAACTATGTTATGTCCCAGTTCTTAGGTATCTGTCCCTTCCTCGGCGTATCCAAGAAGGTAGATACAGCGGCCGGCATGGGTATGGCCGTAATCTTCGTTATGTCCCTGGCAGCAGCTTGTGCATGGTTGGTTTACAACCTGATTCTGGTGCCCCTGAACATCACATACCTGTACAATATCGCGTTCATTCTGCTGATCGCTTCCCTGGTACAGTTCGTAGAAATGTTCCTGAAAAAATCCGCACCTGCTCTGTATCAGGCTCTAGGTGTATTCCTGCCCCTGATCACAACAAACTGTGCGGTACTGGGTGTAGCCGTAACAAATATGCAGAAAGGCTACAACTTCATCGAATCCGTTCTGAACGCAGTTGGTGGTGCGGCTGGTTTCGCTCTGGCAATCGTTCTGTTCGCTGGTATTCGTGAAAGAATCGCTGACAATGACACACCGAAAGCCTTTGATGGGTTCCCTATGGCTCTGATCACAGCTGGTCTGATGTCCATCGCATTCCTTGGCTTCTCCGGTCTGATCAAACTGTAATTAAGGAGGGTAAAAGAATATGGATCCTATGAGTATTTTATTCCCCGTCCTGAGCATTGGTGGCATGGGCGTAGCATTCGGTGCTTGTCTGGGTGTTGCTTCCCAGGTATTCCATGTAGAAGAAGATCCCCGTATCGGTGAAATTCTGGGCGTACTGCCCGGTGCTAACTGCGGTGGTTGCGGTTTCCCCGGTTGTGGCGGTTGTGCTGGCGCTATCGTAGCTGGTACAGCTCCCGTAAACGCTTGCCCCGTTGGTGGTGCAGCATGTGCTGAAAAAATCGGTGCTATCATGGGTATTGAAGCTTCCGCATCTGAACCCGTTGCTGCTTTTGTAAAATGTGGCGGTACTTGCGAAAAAGCAAAAGATAAATATGAATATTTCGGCATCGACGACTGCGTATTCGCTATGCAGCTGGCTGGTGGCGGCTCCAAATCCTGCTCCTACGGCTGTCTGGGTCTGGGCTCCTGCAAAAAAGCTTGCGGCTTCGGCGCAATCGAAATCGTTGATGGCATTGCAGTAGTAGACAAAGATAAATGTGTCGCTTGTGGCAAATGCGTATCTGCTTGCCCGAAACACATTATCGAACTGCTGCCCGCTAAGAAAAAAGTAAAAGTTCAGTGTTCTTCCAAAGATCTTGGTAAAGATGTCATCCCCAACTGTTCCGTTGGTTGTATCGCTTGTAAGATCTGTGAAAAGAACTGTCCTTTTGATGCTATCCATGTAATTGATAACCTGGCTGTTATCGACTACGATAAATGTAAAGCTTGCGGCATCTGTGCAAACAAATGTCCGAAAGGCGTTCTGACAGGTAAGAACCCTGCTCAGCCCGCTCCCGCAGCAGCACCCGCTGCTCCTGCACAGGAAGCTCCCAAAGCAGAATAATCATTCTGCGAAGCCGCTCTGCGGTAATGGCAGAATAATCATTCTGCGCAACCGCTCCGCGGTAATAGCTGAATAATCTTAGCTGATTCAAGGCTCTCCGAGAAACCGGAGAGCCTTTTCTCATTTATCCACTTTTCTATTTCTCTTTTTTGTGGTATAATCTCATCATAAATTATTGAAATTTTTAAGGAGGCATCGAAATATGCGGCGGCATTCCTCTCAAAATATATGGATACTTGTTCTTCTGATGCTGGCAGGCGTGGTGCTAGGCGGTTTTATCGGTAATGCGCTGGGTGATGTTTCTGCGCTGCGCTGGCTGACTTACGGCAACAGCTTTGGGCTTTCCTCTCCCCTTGTGCTGGATTTGGGCGTGCTTACCCTACAGTTTGCCCTAACTATCCGCTTCACGATTGCTGGTATTATCGGCATTGCGCTGGCATTCTTCATCTACAGAAAAATGTAATGTTCCAAAAAGAGTCCGATGGACTCTTTTTTATCGAAGAAAAGTTCTTTTCTTTTTCCGAAAAATACTGCTCTTTCCTTGAAAAACAACCGAAAAAGCGGTATGATAAAATATAAGTCAAAATTCAAAAGCATTTGCATTTTCTCTTTTCCGGAAATATTTTCTATAATGAAAGGAGCACATTATGTTTAATTCCAAAGATATGGGTATCGACCTTGGTACCGCAAATACATTGGTTTATATGGGTGAGAAAGGTATCATTGTCAACGAGCCCTCTGTTGTTGCCATCAATACCCAAACCAGAGAGGTTCTGGCCGTTGGCAATGAAGCAAAGGAAATGATTGGCCGTACCCCCGGCAATATCATAGCTATCCGCCCCATGAAGGACGGTGTCATCGCAGACTTCGATGTAACGCAGGCAATGCTGCGCTATTTCATTAATAAGGCTTATGTGCGTTCCTTGTTCGGACCAAAGCCACGCATCGTAATCTGTGTTCCCTCTGGCGTTACAGAGGTAGAAAAGAGAGCGGTGTTGGAGGCAGCTATCGCTGCTGGTTCCAAGGAAAAAGATACCTACCTCATTGAAGAACCCATGGCAGCCGCTATCGGCTCCGGTCTGCCCGTTGCTGAACCTACCGGCAGTATGGTGGTTGATATCGGCGGGGGTACGGGAGAGGTCGCAGTCATCTCTCTGGGCGGCATTGTAACCAGCCGTTCTCTGCGCATCGCCGGAGATGCACTGGATAATGCCATCATCTCCTATATCCGCAAGGAATTCAGCCTTGCCATCGGTGACCGTACCGCAGAAGAAATAAAAATTACCATCGGTTCCGCATTCCCTCTCGAAAGAGAAGAAAGAATGGAAATCCGTGGTCGCGACTTAATTAGCGGCTTGCCTAAAACAATAGAAATCAATTCCATTCATGTCAGAGATGCTCTGGCAGAGCCCGTTGGTGCAATTATTGATAGTATCAAGCAGACTTTGGAGGCAACGCCCCCCGAACTGGCAGCCGACATTATGGAATTTGGTATCACACTAACTGGCGGCGGTGCCTATCTGAAAGGTCTGAATCAGTGCATCACTGCCGAAACCGGGATGCCTGTAAATATCGCCAACGAACCGCTAAACTGCGTTGCTCTGGGTACCGGCATGGTTCTGGAGCAAATAGACCGACTGAAAACTGTGCTAATCTCCCCCAGAAAAGCACTCTTCTGATAAAAATTCGAAAAGGAGCATTCCGTTATGCTGCAGTTTTTTGAAAAATATAAAAAGCATATTCTGCGTGTAGGCGCTTTGCTTCTAATTCTAGTTGCCATTGTATCCAGCAGAAATCAACTGAATGCCTCCCTGCTGGAAAGTGCAGTCGGAGTGGTAGTTACTCCCTTTCAGGATTTAACCACGGGTATCAGCAGCTGGGTGGAAGAAACGATCAGCGCCTCCCGGAAAAAAAACGAACTGAAAGAGGAAAATACCTCTCTGAAAGAGCAGGTTTCCTCTCTACTGGAAGAAAATCGACGCCTTGCCATGTATGAAGCGGAAAACGAAAGGCTGTCTGCCCTGTTGAAAATCGCTCAAAAATACCCCGCCTATAAAAGTATAGGCGCAAACATCATCGCCAAATCACCCGGTGTCTGGTATGACGACTTTACAATTAACAAGGGCACCAACGAAGGCATTTCTGCAAATATGGTACTGGTTGCACCGGAAGGGCTGGTTGGACGCGTGCTGGAAAGCGGTCTGACTTATTCCAAAGCACAATCCATTCTGGACAGCCGTTCCTCTGTCCCTGCCATGAGCGTAAGAACCGGCGACCTTGGTGTTGTAAAGGGCAATTATGTTCTCTCTGACGACGGGCTTTGTACCATGGAATATATTGATGGTGACGCAGAAATACTGGTAGGCGATGAAATCGTCACCTCCCACCTTTCAGACATTTATCCCGCCGGCCTTGCCATCGGCAAGGTTCTGGAGCTGGATACCGATACAAATGGTCTAACAAAGTATGCCGTTATCCAGCCTTATGTTGATCTCAAGCATCTGGATACTATTCTTGTGATAGATAAAAGCAGTGCCGAATCATCTCCTACAGTATCGGAAAATATACCAGAAGGGATGGAGATTCCATGAGACTTCTTGTTACCATCCTAATTATTCTAATAAATTTTATCCTGCAAACCACAGTCTTTCATTTGCTGGAAATTCAGGGTATTTTCCCAAATACAGCTCTGATT
The DNA here is from genome assembly GCA_045630845.1 of Anaerotignum sp. Lineage (GTDB taxonomy): Bacteria > Bacillota > Clostridia > Lachnospirales > Anaerotignaceae > Anaerotignum_A. The sequence goes on from JAZQTP010000040.1 coordinate 19,312, forward strand.
CTTGTTACTTCCTACGCCCTTCTGCGCGGTAGCCGAGAGGGTGCTTTTGTCGGCAGCTTTACCGGTTTTCTGATGGATATTTTTTTTCGTCAAATGATTAGCCTCTATACGCTGCTGTATCTGGCTGTAGGTTTACTATTTGGGCGGATTCAGAAAAATTACTATCGGGAAAACTATCTGCTTCCCATCATTTTCTGCATCGCAGCTACCCTGCTTTATCAAACAACAATCTATAGCGCAGGCTTTTTATTTCGTGGGGAAGGCAATCTTTTTTACTATCTCCTGCGTATCCTTCTGCCTGAAATCGTTTATACCGCTATCGCCACTGTGCCTATTTACCGTTTTCTTTTTGCAGTGAACGAATGGCTGGAACTAAAAGAAAAATATAAATACAGATTATTCTGATCTGTTTTTCAGGAGGCACCGATGAGACGATACCTCGATCACTTTTTTGACCTATGCAAAAACAGAATATTTGTTATGCTTTGCGGTATTATCCTCCTCTTTGTGATTATCGTACTGCGACTATTCAGCCTACAGGTGATTCATGGCTCCCAATATGAAGCATCTATCACCGCCAGCGTATCCAAGGAACTGCCCGTTCCCGCCCCCCGCGGGAATATATATGACCGCTACGGCAGACCCCTCGCCATCAATACCGCCGCCTACTGTGTTCAGGTGGATGGCAGTATTGCACTGGAATTTAGCGATGAGGAACGCCAAAAACTTGCTGCCTCGCTCACAGCTGCCCTCTGGGAAAAAGGCGAAACCAAAACAGATTCCCTGCCAATCACCAGAAGCACCCCCTATCAATTCAGCTTTGAAGGGACTACGGAAGAAAAGCAAGCGCAGGAGCTTCGCTGGAAATCTTCTATCGGCCTGGGAAAAAAACAGAAAGAAATGACAGCCGCAGAATGTCTGCAATGGCTTTTCGAGGTTCATTCCGTTCCCACGCATTTTAATGCTGAACAAGGACGCACCTATATTTCTCTTTGCTTGAGTGATGATAGAAACCTAATGGCACTTACCCTCGCCATGAAGCTAACGGATTATGGAGAAACCATAACCGACACTCTGCCCATGGATGCCAATTCTCCTTATTCCTTCCAGTTTAACGGAAATAAAAACAGAGAAAAGAGCTGGAAAGAAAGCATGGGCATGAAAGGCGAACAGCTCTATTTCAACTCACTGAAAACCCTAGCTTATCTAAGGGATTATTTCGGCCTTCCAGAGGGTCTACCTAATGATCTGGTTCGCAGCACCCTTGGAATCCGCTACTCCATGTATCTGCAGCGGTATCAGCAATATCAAACTATAAATATCGCAACGGATATCAGTGATAAAACCCTTGCCTTTGTAGAAGAAAATCAAGATACCTTTCCCTGCGTGATTATTGATACGGTTTCTCTGAGAGAATACCCCGAAGGAAAGTATTTTTCCCATATATTAGGTTATATTCGTCAAATGACAGAAAATGATTATGCGCTGTATCAGGATGATGTAGATGCAGAAGGCAATCCCATCTACAGCCAGACCGACATCGTCGGACAGGACGGCATGGAAAAGCTTTATGAACGAGAACTGAACGGCACAGACGGCAAAGTGCAGATTGAAGTGGACAACCAGGGACGGCGTATGAGCGTTATTTCCTCTACAGAACCCACCCCTGGCAAAGATTTATTCCTAACACTAGACAGTAAGCTACAGAAAATTGCTTATGATACGCTGGAAAATGAGCTACGAAAGGCTGTGCTGAGCAAACTCACTACGACCGGAAAAAACTCCGTTTCTACACTGGAACTTTTCCAATCTATGATCGGCATTAATCAGATTTCTGCTCAGAAAATGCTCTCCGCAGAAGAAGGCACTATGCAGCACACCATTTCTCTGCGTCTGAAGCAAGTACATCCAGAATTTGACAGCGAACAGGAAAATGCTGTTGAAGCGGCAAAAAATTTCCTGCTGGATGGATTGGAGCGGGGCAATGTCAGCGTCAGAGAACTGACATTGATGATGATTGAACAGAAGCATCTACCTGCAACAGAGGAAGAAAAAAATGCCATCAATAGCGGTGCACTCTCTCCTCTGAGCCTTATCATCCGCAAGCTTGACAACGGGGAGCTTTCCCCCGCAGATACAGGGCTTGACCCTTGTACCGGTTCTGTTTTTGTGACACAGGTAGGCACAGGTGAGGTGCTCGCTAGCGTGACCTATCCGTCTTATGACAATAATGAACTGGTAAACTTTTTCAATAACAGTTATTACAATGATCTGCTACAGGATGGGAATACCCCCTTGGTAAACCGTCCTTTGAAGCAGAAAAAGGCTTCCGGCTCCACTTTCAAAATGATCACTGCCCTTGCAGGTCTGGAAAGCGGTACCATCACCCCAAATACAGTAATCACAGATGAAGGCATCTTTAAGGATACCGGTGTCCCCTATGCACGCTGCTGGATCTACTCCAACACCGGCGGAACCCATAAAGCACTGACAGTTTCTCAGGCATTGGAAGTATCCTGCAACTACTTCTTCTATGAACTGGGCTACAAGCTCAACTGGAAGCAGCTGAATGAGGTCGCCGCAGCCATGGGTCTGGGCGAGCCCACCGGTGTGGAGCTGCCCGAAAACGTGGGCTGGCGGGCCGACCCGGACAGCAAGCGCAGACAGTACGGCGATACCCTGGACGGCGGCTGGTTCCCCGGTGACGAAATTCTGTCCGCCATCGGCCAGTCCGAAAACCGCTTCACCCCCCTGCAGCTGTGCGTCTATGCCTGCACCCTGGCCAACCGGGGCACCCGCATGAAGGCCACCTTCTTAAACCGTGTGGTCTCCGCCGACTACCGGACCCTGGTCTACGAAAAGCAGCCGGAGATCGCTTCCGTCTATGAAATCTGCAACGATGCCTACATCTCCTACATGGAGGGTATGCA
>JAZQTP010000041.1:0-5398 GCA_045630845.1 Anaerotignum sp.
AGGCACATCTGCGTGCAGATTATTTCGGTATATTTCACAAATTTCGTCGGCAGAGGACTCTACTCTTGCCTCCTCTATTTGTTATATCTACCGAAAAATCTGCTTACGCATCTACACCACCGGAATTATGCGGTATTGCCTAAAGAAAACGGATGGAAAGAAGGAGAATATATGCCGGATATCTGGTTTCCGTATTTAGGAATAGAAATTGAAAAACTAAGCCGTGTGGCATTTACCATATTGGGAAAAGAGGTATATTGGTATGGCATTTTCATCGGGCTGGGAGTAATCCTTGGCTTGTTGGCAGCGATGTGGGAGGCAAAGCGGACGAAGCAAAATCCGGATCTTTATGTGGATTTTCTGATCTATGCACTGCTTTTTGCAATCATTGGTGCAAGGCTGTACTATGTGCTTTTTTCGTGGGAATACTATGCGGCAAATCCGGCTAAGATTTTTGCCATCAGAGAAGGCGGACTTGCCATCTATGGGGGCATTATCGGGGCTGTTCTGACAGCAGTTGTATACTGCAAGAAGAAGAATGTGGACTTCTGGCTTCTGGCGGATACGGCGTGTCCTTCCATTGCGTTGGGGCAGTTGATCGGACGCTGGGGGAATTTTTTTAACAGAGAAGCCTTTGGCGGTTTTACAGAAGGCATCTTTGCCATGCGTCTGCCGCTGCAGCATGTGCGGGCGGGGGATGTTTCGCCGCAGGTAATGGAGCATATCATGGAATTTGGCGGCGTGGATTATATACAGGTACATCCCACTTTTTTATATGAATCCCTATGGAATCTTTGTCTGTTTCTGCTGCTGATAGTATACAGACCGAAAAAGAAATTTGCAGGACAGATCATGGGACTGTATTTTCTGGGCTATGCCTTGGGCAGAGTATGGATAGAAGGACTTAGAACAGATCAGCTTCAGGTGGGGGGCTTTGCCGTAAGTCAGCTGCTTTCTGCGGGGTTTATTGTAGCTTCAGTGCTATTTCTGATTTGGAAGGGTAAAAAAGAAAAAGCAGCAGGATGATTTGGAACGAACAGCAGTGCCTCTGTTTTTGCGGAGGCTTTTTACATATATAAATGGAGTGGGAAATAATGGTTTTATTAACAGCAGAAAATATTAGAAAAAGCTATGGCACAAGGGTGATTTTCGATGATATTTCTTTTAGTATCCATGAGGGGGATAAAATCGGCGTTATCGGTGTCAACGGCACAGGGAAATCTACATTATTAAAAATCATCGCAGGGGTAGATCAGGTGGACAGCGGTACCATCATCACCATGAATGGGATGCGTATTGGCTATTTGTCGCAAAATCCGCTGTTTGTAGCGGGTACTACGGTTTTGCAGCAGGTGTTTCGTGGAGAGAATCCAAAGCTGGCATTGGTGCGGGATTATGAGGAAACCATGGCGATGCTGGCTAAGACACCGGAAAACGAAGCGTTGGTAAGAAAAGCGGCGGAGCTGGCGGAAAAAATGGATAAGGCAGAGGCGTGGTCGCTAGAAAGTGAAGCAAAAACGATTTTGACGAAGCTGGGTATTTCTGATTTCGAGCAGAAAGTGGAAACGCTTTCCGGCGGGCAGAAAAAGCGGGTGGCACTGGCGGCGGCACTGATTGCACCTGTAGATTTGCTGATTTTGGACGAGCCGACCAATCATATTGATAATGATACCGTTGACTGGCTGGAAAAATATCTGGAGAAATATGCAAAAGCATTGCTGATGGTAACGCATGATCGTTATTTTCTTGACCGTGTTGCTAACCGTACACTGGAATTGGAAAAGGCAAAAATCTATTCTTATCAGGCGAATTATTCCAAATTTTTAGAAATGAAAGCGGAACGAGAGGAATTGATTGCAGCGGGAGAGCGGAAACGGCAGAATTTTCTGCGGACAGAGCTGGAATGGGTGCGCCGTGGGGCAAAGGCAAGAAGCACAAAGCAGAAAGCAAGACTGGAACGCTTTGAGGAAATTTCCGCTATTCGTGCGCCGGAGGCAAAACAGAGTGTGGAGCTTTCCTCTGTGGGCAGCAGGCTGGGGAAAAAGACCATCGAACTGGAAAATGTATCAAAAGCATATGAAGGGGAAATCTATATTAGAGATTTCAGCTATATCATCCTTAGGGATGACCGTGTGGGCATCATCGGGAATAATGGCTGCGGGAAATCCACGCTGATGAATATTATGACAGGCAGATTGCAGCCGGACAGTGGCAGCGTTGTCCATGGCGAAACGGTGAAAATCGGTGTATTTGCCCAGGAAAATGTGGACATGGATGAAAATCAGCGTGTCATCGATTATATTCGGGATGAAGCAGAACTAATTCGTACGGCAGATGGGCAAATTACGGCATCACAGATGCTGGATCGCTTTCTTTTTCCGCCTGCCATGCAAAGAGGGCCTATTTCCATTCTTTCTGGCGGGGAGCGGCGCAGGCTATATCTTTGCCGTGTGCTGATGGGGGCGCCGAATATTCTTTTTCTGGATGAACCTACGAATGACCTTGACATCGAAACGCTGATGATTTTGGAGGATTATCTGGAGCATTTCAATGGGGCGGTGGTTGCAGTTTCCCATGACAGATATTTTCTGGATAAAACCATGGGCAGAATCTTTGCTTTCCTTGGAAATGGTGTAATTCGTCAGTACGAAGGCGGATATTCTGACTGCAAGGCAGCAAGAGAGAGGGAGACGCCTGCTTTTGAAGAAAGAGTAGTAAAAGTAAAAAAAGATGATGCATCCAAAGAAAAAGCACCGATTCGGAAGATGAGCTATAAGGATCAGAGGGAATATGATAGCATTGGGGATGAGATTGCGCTGCTGGAGGAAAAAATTGCAAAGGCGGATGCGGAAATGGCAGCTTGTGCCACCGATTTCAACCGTCTTCAGACACTTTCTACAGAAAAGGAATTGCTGGAGAGTGCTTTGGAGGAAAGGGTGGAGCGCTGGATGGAACTGAGTGAACTGGCAGAAGAAATTGAGCGGAATAAGAGGTAGTATCAAATTTTTGTCCTGTGAATCACATAGAGCAGAATAAGGAGATATTATAACAAAGGCTTTACAATCCAATATTTACATTAAGGTGATGCCGCATAATTTTAGAGGTGTAGATGTGCTTACTCTGAATTATGCGGTTTCGTATTATGATACATGAGTTATAAGGAGTACAGATGAAGCCTAGGGAAAGCTAGGGAAGGCTAGACACAGGAATTGTTTATTCCCATAAAAAAAGCTGCTGCTTTATAGATGATTTATCTATTTTGCAACAGCTCTATTGTTACGGAAGCGGTGGGATTCGAACCCACGTGCCCTTGCGGACAACCTGATTTCGAGTCAGGCTCGTTATGACCACTTCGATACGCTTCCAGAAAGAAAGAATTTATTATCGATTTATTATAGCAGGATAAGAAGAATTTTGCAAACTATTTTCGTGGATTTTTTGGGGATTTTGATACTTGAAAAACCGACCTTCCAATCGTTAGATTTAGGTCTAACTTTTGGAGGTCGGTGCAAAGCTACCTTTATTTTGTGCGTGTTTTTATATTTTCCCAGAATACATAGGGAATGAAAAGATTTCCTCGCCCGCTTCCGAGATGAATATTTGGCTTGTTTTTTCCATGAAAATCGCTGCCGCCGGAGGGGAGTAAATTCAAATTTTCGGCAATTTTAGTTATCATTTTTGTTTCAGATGAGGAGTAGGTAGCGTACAGACATTCTATGCCATCCAGCCCGTAAGAGAGCAACTCCTCACAAAGTTCCTGCAATGCGGTTGCAGTAAGTCCGTATAGTGTTGGATGAGCCAAAATGGCTGCACCACCGGCGGTTTTGATGGTTTGGATACATCTTGCGGGTGTGAGAAATTCCCGCGCAACATATCCGGGGAGTCCGGGTGAAATATAGCGGGAAAAGGCGTCCTCTTTTTTGAGAATATATCCTTTTTTGAGGAGTACATTAGCAAAATGGGCGCGAGTAATGATTTTGCCGCCGGCATTGGCGGAAACCTCGTCTAGGGTGACAGGCAGACCGATAGAGGTTAGCCTTTCGCACATTTTTCTGTTTCGTAGTTCACGACTTTTCCGGATTTCCTGTATCTGCTCTAGAAGAAGTGGATGTGAAGGGGAAAAGCCTAAGCCCACAATATGAATTTCTGGGCGGTGATACTTGTTCCATATGGCAGAAAATTCAATGCCGGCAATGGTTTCAATGCCAAGATCTGCACCCTCCTTTTGAAATTCATCCAGTCCGTCGATGGTATCATGGTCAGTCAGAGCGATGGCAGAAAGTCCGAAAGTCTTTGCCAGCCTTGCTATCGTAGCGGGTGAATCGGTGCCATCTGAGGCAGTGGAATGGGTATGCAGATCAATGACAGGGGGGTATCGCATAGGGATTCACTCCTTTTTAGAGATTTTAGACTTTAGACCGATTTTTGCAGATGTGGTCAATAGAACAGATTATAGAAAACATTATGAAAGCATTATAGCATAAATCTAATGGTATGCCCATAGAATAAAAGCAAAATGGCATGAGGTGAGCCTTTGAAAGAAAAGAAGAAGAGTAAGAAAAAACAGGAGCAAAGAGGGGAAAAGGTATGGGTTTCTCTAGGGAGGGGGATGGTAATTGCCTTTGCAATCACTTGTATTGTTTTTATCGGCTTTGGTATTCTGCTTACATATACTTCCCTTTCAGAAGCAAGCCTTCCTTTGGTTTCACTGGTTTCTACGGCACTTTCTGCGGCGGCTGCGGGCTATGACTGGGCAGTTTGTATGCGAAAAAAAGGTATCCTTTGGGGCATTGCAGCAGGAGTAGTCTATACCGCGCTGCTGTGTTTGGTGACAGGTATTGCAAGAGATAGCTTTTCGCTGCCGCTTTCTGCACTCATGTCCTTGCTGGTGGCAATGGCAGGTGGCGCTGTGGGCGGTATCTTGGGAGTCAATCGGAATGTGTAGATTTATCCAACATATTGCATAGAGAGTGCGAATGGCAAAAGTCAATTCACGCAAAGTATGCGGGGCAGTCACATTTGCACCATCGAAACGATCTAGTATTATCAGCTAAGAAGGATAAGAGAGTTATCCTTCTTTTTTTATTCCCTCTTTAATATGTATTATATGCCTATAACCAAGGTATTGGGGTGGCATTTTCGGGAATTGACAAAATTTGAAAATAGAGATATAATTTTTGCGAATTATTTGCAAAAATGCGAAAGGGGAACTCTTAGTATCAATGGGGCGGCGGTAAAGTGTGAAAGGTTTTTGTAAAGGCAATACCGCATAATTCCGGTGGTGTAGATGCGTAAGCAGATTTTTCGGTAGATATAACAAATAGAGGAGGCAAGAGTAGAGTCCTCTGCCGACGAAATTTGTGAAATATACCGAAATAATCTGCACGCAGATGTGCCT
>JAZQTP010000042.1:0-14658 GCA_045630845.1 Anaerotignum sp.
CTCCGCCTGCGGCGGTGTCGCTAGCGACTGACTACCTTGCCGCCGCCCTGCGTCCCCCGGAGGGTTTTTACTCTATAAGAAACAAAATTTCTTATAGAGTAAAAAAATAGCCCCTGCATATCTGATGCAAGGGCTATTCGCCATTCTTTATTTATTCTTTTGTTCAGAAATCATGGGATTTTCTTCTTTCTTTTTATACTGTTCCACCAGATACAGGATGGCTTCCACATATCCATCAAAGCCTTTTCCCATAACCGTTTTTTCGCAAGCCATTCCCGCATAGGAAATCTGCCGAAAATCCTCTCTCTGCCCCACATCGGAAATATGCACCTCCACCGCAGGCAGCGCAACCGCTTTCAATGCATCCAAAATCGCAATACTGGTATGGGTATATGCAGCCGGATTGATTACAATGCCATCTGTGCCATCGAAATACGCCTGCTGAATACGCTCCACCAGTGCGCCCTCACAGTTGGATTGATAAATTTCCCCCTCTATTTTCTGCGCCACAAAGGTTTTTTCCAGCAACGCTTTCAAATCCGCATAGGTTTCTGCTCCATATATATTTTTCTCCCGAAGCCCCAGCAAATTCAAATTCGGCCCGTTTATCACAAGCACCTTCATACAGCCTCTCCCCCTTATCCTTCTGCATAACAGCCAAGGAAGGACAGACTTTCTGCCGCCTGCTCAATATCCTTTAATACTGTAATCATCTCCGGCGAAAACACAGAGCCGTCTAAATCAAAATAGAACCGAAATTCAAAATCCTTTCCGGGAATTGGTCTGCTTTCCAGCTTGCAAAGATTGATACCACGGCAAGCAAACTTTCCAATCAGCTCATGCAAAGCGCCCGGTCTATGGTCTACAGAAAGCATCAGACTGATTTTATTTGCACCTGCAAACAGCTCCATATCCTTTGCGATACAGATAAAACGCGTATAATTGTTTTCATTATTCTGCATCCCATCCATCAGTACATACAGCCCATAAAGCTTTGCACAATCCGTAGAAGAAAGCGCCGCAATATCCGTTCTTTCACTTTCCGCCACATATTTTGCCGCCGTTGCAGTGTTTTCAAAAATCGTCACCTTGATTCCCGGATGCGCTTTCAGAAAATTACTGCACTGCTGTAATGCCTGCGAATGCGAAATAATCTCATGCACATCCTCCAGCTTTACCCCCGGCTTCGCCAACAGCGCATGGTTGATATGCAGCTTCAGACTTTTTACGATATAAAACCGATGCTTCACCATCAAATCGTATACTTCTGTCACAGAGCCAGCAGAGCTGTTTTCCACCGGCAAAACGCCATATTTGCAAAGCCCGGACTCCACCGCCTGAAAGACGCTCTCAAAATTGCTGAAAAACATCTTGCTGGGCATATTGAATATTCTGTCGCAAGCACGGGACGCAAAGGAGCCCTCTACCCCCTGACAGGCAACAACGGCCTTTCTGGGAAACTCCATTTTCGGATTTTCAATATGCTTCAATATTGCCGCCGAAAGGTCTGTTTCTCGCCCCAAAAGGTCAGACTGATAGCTCTTACTGACATCAAACAGCGTCTGATACAGCTTGCGGGCATAGATTTCAAATTCCTCCCCCGCCTGCTCCATCACCCTCTGCAAAACTGCCTGTTCTCTCCTCAAATCCAGTACCGGCAGATTTTTTTCTGCCTTTGTGCCTGCGATTTCTGCCGCCACCTGCATCCGTTCCACAAACAGACGAACCATCTCATCATCAATCGTATTGATTCGTTCTCTTAATTCATTCAGCTCCATGCCTGCTCACCTTCCTTACATCCTGCACAGCAAGTCCAAAATTGCAATGGCTGCTGCTGCCTCCACCACCGGCACTGCCCGGGGGACAATGCAGGGGTCATGTCTGCCTGTCACCGCCAGCCTACAGCTTTCCCCTTTTTCCATGGATATCGTATCCTGCTCTATGGAAATAGAGGGCGTTGGCTTAAACGCCGCCCGAAATATGACAGGCATCCCGCTGGAAATGCCACCCAATGCCCCTCCATGATGATTGGCTTTTGTTTTTATTCTGCCATCCTCACAGAAAAAAGCATCATTATTTTCCGAACCAAATAACTCTGCCGCTGCAAAGCCTGCACCAAATTCCACACCCTTTACCGCAGGAATGGCAAATATCGCCTGCGCCAGTACGCTTTCCAAGCCATCAAACATAGGCTCGCCTACGCCTACAGGCAAGCCTGTCACCGCACATTCCACAATGCCGCCCACAGAATCGCCTTGCAGCTTTGCCTCCGCAATCGTCTGCCGCATAGCCTCTCCCGCAGCATCATCCTGCACCGGGAATACTTTTTCCGCCACTGCCTGCAATTCCTCGCTGCAAATTGCAACTGCATCAAACGGCTTATCCTGTATTCCTTTGATAGAAAAAATATGGGCTCCTACAAAAATCCCTTTTCTCTCCAATATCTGTTTACAAACAGCTCCTGCAAAGCATAAGGGCGCTGTCAATCTGCCGGAGAAATGTCCACCGCCCCGATGGTCGTTGCAGCCCGCATATTTTACCCACGCCGTATAATCCGCATGGCCCGGTCTGGGCATATCTTTCAGCATATCATAATCCTGTGGCTTTGTATTCATATTTTCAATGATCGCACAAATGGGCGCACCGCAAGTTTTCCCCTCAAACAAACCGGAAACCACATGAGGAATATCTCCCTCCTGTCTGGAAGTGGAATAGGCATTTCTGCCGGGCGCACGCCGCTGCATAAAATGCTGTATTTTTTCCAAGTCGATTTCCTCGCCTACAGGCAGACCATCTATCACAACGCCAACTGCTTCCGAATGGGACTGCCCAAAAATCTGTATTCTCACTTTTTTCCCGAAATCAGAGGACATTTACCACACCCCCTAGCTTCGTCAGCTCTGCAAAGAAGGTCGGATAAGATTTATTCACCGCATCAGCGTTTTCTATCACAATATCCACGCCAAGGCTGACAGCCGCAATCGCCATCGCCATTACGATACGATGATCGCCATGGGAATGGATGATAACCTCATCTTCCGATAGCTTACATCCGCCTGTAATGATAATATCATCTTCGCCCGCTTCTACTTCCACGCCAATTTTACGCAAGCATTCCGCCATCGCTGCCAGCCTGTCGCTTTCTTTCATACGAAGTCTTGCTCCATTGTAAATCACCGTTTTTCCCTCTGCCGCTGCCCCTGCAACACACAAAATCGGTACCAGATCCGGAATTTGAGAAGCATCTATGCGAATCCCTTTCATTTCATGATGCGTTACAGTAATCTGATTCAAAATCACTTTTATTTCTGCACCAAACTGCTCCAGCAGGGAAACAATCTTTCTATCGCCTTGGGCAGATTCCATATCCAATCCCTGACAGCCAATACTGCCTTTCATTGCTCCTGCCGTCAGCCAGAAGGCTGCATTGCTCCAATCCCCCTCTGTAAAGCGCATACGAGGGGCATGGTAAGCCTGTCCTCCGGGAATAATCCAGCCATGCTCTTTTTCTCTGATTTCCACACCGAATATTTTTAATGTTTTCAGTGTCATATCAATATAGCCTCTGGATTCCACCTCTGTTGTCAGTCGAATTTCACTGTCCCCCTCCAACAAAGGCAATGCGAACAAAAGCCCTGTAATAAACTGAGAGCTGATGTTTCCGGGCAGGGTATATACACCGCTTTTCAGTTTACCGGAAAGTGCAAAAGGCAACTTCTCTCCGCTGACTGTGCAGCCATGCTGCTCCAGCTCCTCCAGTAAAACACCGATAGGTCTTTCCGGCAATCTGCCCTGTCCATGAAAAACCACCTTTCTGCCAAGGGCTGCTGCTAGGGGCAGCAAAAAACGCAGCGTTGCGCCGCTTTCGCCGCAGTCCAGCACCACTTCGTTCTCCAAATCCCTCGGAATGGGAATAATCTCTATCCCGGAAGGCTCCTGATAAATTTCTGCCCCCAGAGCCTTCAAACAGCGCACCGTTGCCGCCAAGTCTTCAGACCAACCATCCACAAACAATACACTTTCTTCTTCCGCCAATGCCGCCGCAATCAGAGAACGGTGTCCGTCTGATTTCGACGAAATCATCCGCACCTGACCTTTCTGCAATGGATTTTTCCCGATTTTCACATTCATACCGCATACCTCTTATTTCAATGCCTTTTCTATCAGCTCTGATAGTTCCCCCATTGGAAGCTTTACCATTTCACAATGCCCGATTTTTACCGGAAATACAAAGCTGATTTCTCCGCCACGGCGTTTTTTGTCCCGCAAAACACCCTCCATCATTTCTTCTGCGGAATAGCCGATAGAAAAAGGTAGTCCATTTCGTTCCAACGCTGTCTTGATTTTTTCCGCAAGCCCTGCTTCTGCCAAGCCCTTTGCCTCTGCTGCCTTTGCCGCCAGATGCATCCCAATAGCTACCGCATACCCATGGGAAATTGTGAAAGCACTCTTTTTTTCAATGGCATGCCCCAATGTATGCCCCAAATTTAGCAGCTGACGCACCCCATTGTCAAATTCATCCTCCATAACGATGTTCCGCTTCCTCTCTACGCAAGCAGCAATCACATCCTCTATCTCCTCATAAAAATTACCGCAGGCTATTTTTTCAAAAAGTGCCACATTTCCGATAATTCCATATTTCAAGGCTTCTGCTATGCCGTCAGCAAACACTTCTTTCGGCAGTGTATCCAATGTATCCACATCACACAGCACCAACTGGGGCTGATGAAATGCCCCTGCCATATTTTTCCCCGCTTTCAAATCAATCGCCGTTTTGCCGCCAACAGAAGCATCCACAGCCGCAAGAAATGTCGTCGGCACCTGCACAAAGCGTATCCCTCTTTGATACACCGCCGCAGCAAACCCCGCCATATCTCCGCAGACACCGCCTCCAAGAGCAACAATGATGTCCTGTCTGGTCATTTCCTCCTCTGCCAGAAATTCCAATATCTCGCTCAAAGTCCCAATATGCTTGGACACCTCTCCCGCAGGGTACACATAACGGCAAGTCGTAAAACCAGCCTCCTGCAAAGCACTTTCCGCCTGTGCCGCATACCATTTTTCCACATTCGTATCCGTAATCACAGCAGCCTTACACGGCTGTATGCAATTTCTTACCACTTCTCCCAGTCGGTGCAGCAGCCCTCTGCCAATCAGCACAGAATACGCTGTCGAAGCTTTTACCATGATTTCTTTCATTCCTTCACGCCCTTAATCAAACTCTCTGCGCAGTAGCCCTAAGCCAACCACGCCAACTTTCATAGCCATCAGTCATTATATCTGCACGCCAAAGGGCGTAATTCCAGCACCAGTCGTGCCACCTCGTCAAACTGAGCCGGCGTTAGAGATTGCGGCCCATCACAAAGTGCCTTGGACGGATTATTGTGCACTTCAATCATCAAGCCATCTGCCCCTGCTACCGTTGCCGCCATTGCCATGGGCTTCACCAGATGGGCATAGCCCATTGCATGGCTGGGGTCTATTACTATCGGCAAATGCGTCAATTTTTTCAACACAGGAATTGCGCTCAAATCCAGTGTGTTTCTGGTTCTGGTTTCAAAGGTGCGGATACCCCTTTCGCAAAGAATGACATTTTCATTCCCACCTGCCATGATGTATTCCGCACTCATCAGCATTTCATCAATCGTATTCGCAAGCCCTCTTTTCAGCAGGATTGGCTTCTTGATTTTCCCCAGCTCTTTCAAGAGTTCAAAGTTCTGCATATTTCTCGCACCAACCTGAATTAAATCCACCGCTTCCTCAAACATAGGAATATGCAAGACATTCATAATTTCGGAAACAATCGGCAAGCCTGTTCTTTCTTTCGCCTCCATCAATAGCTTCAGCCCATCTCCTTTCAGACCTTGAAAAGCATACGGCGATGTTCTGGGCTTGAAGGCGCCGCCTCTAAGCAGCCCTGCCCCCGCTTCCTTCACACGGCGGGCAATCTCACAAACCTGTTCTTCGCTTTCCACAGAGCAAGGGCCGGCAATCATCTGAAAATGTCCGCCGCCAATCTTCTTACCCGCAATATCCACCGCCAGCTCGTCGTGATGAAATTTCCTATTTGCATTTTTGAAAGGCTCCTGTATCCACTGCACATTTTCCACAATATCCAGTGCACGAATCAAATCTATATCCACAACAGAGGTATCTCCGACCAGACCAATGATGGTATGGTTCACCCCTTGCGAAATGTGCGTTACAATGCCCATGCCGGAAAGCCATGCCCTCAGATTTTCTATCTGCTCCGCCTTCGCATCCGGCTTCAATACAACTACCATACGCATTCCTCCTCTGCCCGTTTTCTCTATCGAAATGTCCTTTTTCACGATGCTCTCTGAAAATAATAAAAAAAGTATTTCGCTTGACGAAATACTCCGCCTGCGGCGGTGTCGCTTGCGACTGATTACCTTGCCGCCGCCCTGCGTCCCCCGGAGGGTTTTTACTCTATAAGAAACGAAATTTCTTATAGAGTAAAGAAAAAACCCCGAAAATTCGGGGTTTCCAAAGCTGCTAACGGGACTTGAACCCGTGACCTCTACCTTACCAAGGTAACGCTCTACCGACTGAGCCATAGCAGCATGGCGTGATACTTTTATCAGCCTATATATGTTATCATATTCCTTCTGCGCCGTCAAGGTTTTTTTCTTCCAGAAAAAACTCTAATTTCTTCTTTACTCGCTGCAACGCATTATCAATGGACTTTTCCGGCTTATCCAGCACATGGGCAATCTCAAAATAGCTTCTGCCCTGCAAATACAGCATCAAAACTTTGGTTTCAAAGCTGCTCAGCTTTTTCACCATCTGATTTTCCAGAAAGCTTTTGTTTTCCTGTCCAATAAGTAGCGCTTCGGGATTTGAAAGTGCACTGCTGCTGCTTTGCAGAAAATCCATATAGGTCTGCTCCGATTCCGCTTCATAAATCGGTTTATTCAGAGAAATATAGGAATTTAATGGCTGGTGCTTCTGTCGGGTTGCTGCCTTAATAGCTGTAATCATCTGCCGATTGATGCACAACTCCGCAAAGCTGCGGAAAGCTGTGTTCTTCTCCTCATTATAATCCCGCACCGCCTTATACAGCCCAATCATTCCCTCTTGGATAATATCCTCACTGTCCGCACCAATCAGAAAATAGGCTCTGGATCTGGCACGCACCAAAGATTTGTATTTTTCCATCAGATAGTCCTGTGCGCTCTGCTCCCCCATTTGAGAAAGGCGCACCAATTCCTCATCCCTTATGCTTTTATAGTTCTGTTCTTTTATCATACCGCTTTATTCTCCATTGCTTATTTTATCCTGCACAGCGAACCATACCAATGCTTCCGCAGCCAACCGTTTTATTTGCTGTAGTTCCTCTGGCGAACCACCTCATACATCAGCAGTGCAGCCGCCACAGACGCATTCAGCGATGAGATTTTACCATACATAGGGATAGATGCCGTAAAATCACATTTTTCTTTCACCAGACGGCTCACACCATCCCCCTCACTGCCAATTACCAGACCGATAGGCCCTTTCATATTGGTATCGAAATGGTCATTTTCCCCCATATCCGCACAAGCAAACCACAGCCCTTCTTTTTTCAGCATTTCCATTGTTTTCACAAGGTTTGTCACTCTTGCTACGGGCATATATTCAATCGCACCTGCAGATGTTTTGCCTACTGTTGCATTCAACCCAACCGAGCGGCGCTTCGGTATAATCACACCATGGGCACCGGCACATTCTGCCGTTCTCAGAATTGCCCCCAGATTATGCGGATCGGTGATACCATCCAGCAAAATGATAAAGGGGGCTTCATCCTTTGCCCTTGCAAAATTCAAAATATCCTCCACATCCACATAATCATGGGCAGAAACCAGTGCAATGACACCCTGATGGTTCTTTGTCTGGCTGATTTCATCCAGCTTCTGTCTGCTTGTTTCCTGAATTAGAACACCTTTTTCCGCAGCCATTGCAACAATGCGCTTTATGGTTCCCTCTATATTGCCCTTCTGCACAATGAGCTTTTCAATATCCCTGCCGCTTCTAAGCACCTCCAGCACAGCATTTCTGCCCTCCAGCTGGTTTTCGTTATATTCTCTTTCCTGTCTTCTTTCTCTTTCCAAAAGAGGCCCTCCTAGCTATTTTTCATACACTTTAGCACACAGCACAAGCCGAGGGGTAAAATCACCCTTCGGCTTTGCCTTTACTTTTCCAATTTTTCTACCATTCCCATCCGAAATAACTCCACTGCTCTTTCCTTTTCTCCTTTCAGATAAAGGTACCCAAACAGCGCTTCCAATCCCGTTGCATGGCGATAATCCATCAAATCGGCGTTCTTCGGAACCGTAAAGGATTTTGCATTGCGCCCTCTGCGGAATACACCCTCTTCTTCCTCCGTCAGAATATCCTTAATGCGATAGTACATTTCTGCCTGTGCTTTCGCATTGACAATATCCCTAGCCTTTTTATGCAGCTTATTCACAGGGGCGTTGCCATCTGTCAATACAATCAGGCGAACCATCACCTCAAACACCGCATCCCCAATATGTGCAAGGGCAAGAGAGGAATATTCTCTGGGATTGATTGCTCCCTGACCGCCTACGATTAAATCAAGCTCTTTCAAATTCATATCCAATTAGCCTCTGAACCACTGCACGCCCTGGCGTGTATCTTTGATTGTGATACCCATTGCAGCCAGTTCATCTCTGATTGCATCGGCTCTTGCAAAATCCTTTGCCTTCTTCGCTTCTGCTCTTTCTGCAATCAGTGCTTCGATTTTTTCTATATCTTCCTCCGCCACTTCTTCTTCCACGATTTCAGCAACGCCCAAAACGCCGCACAGATGATCCAGCATATCCTGAATTTTTACTGCAAATTCCTTGGAA
Organism: Anaerotignum sp.; assembly: GCA_045630845.1. Lineage (GTDB taxonomy): Bacteria > Bacillota > Clostridia > Lachnospirales > Anaerotignaceae > Anaerotignum_A. Next base: position 8,874 of record JAZQTP010000042.1, read on the forward strand.
GCACCTGCTTTGATTTCTGTGTTGGAGAAGCGTACCAGTTCATAGATTGCGGAAATTGCATCAGCCGTATTAAAGTCATCATCCATCGCTGCTTCAAACTGATCCTTGTAGCCATTCAGCTCCGCTTCTTTTGCCGCTTCCGCTTCTGTCATTTTGGTATCTGCTACATTTTTAATATAGAAAGCCAGCTCTTTTCTTGCATTTTTAATTCTTTCCAGACCATTCTGGCAAGCTCTCATCAGTTCGTCACTGAAGTTGATGGGGCTTCTGTAGTGACCGTTCAGAATGAAGAAACGGATTACTTCATAAGGGAAGTGCTTTGCAATATCTCTTACTGTAAAGAAGTTGCCCAGAGATTTGGACATTTTTTCATTATCTACAGTGATGAAACCATTGTGCAGCCAATATCTTGCGAATGTGCAGCCATTTGCCGCTTCAGACTGTGCGATTTCGTTTTCATGGTGAGGGAAAATCAAATCCTCGCCCCCCGCATGGATGTCGAATGTGTCACCCAGATGGTGCTTGCTCATTACAGAGCATTCAATGTGCCAGCCGGGTCTGCCTTCGCCCCAAGGGGAGGTCCAGCTAGGTTCGCCTTCTTTTTTCGGTTTCCACAGAACGAAGTCTGTAGAATTTCTTTTTGCATCATCCAAAGATACACGCTCAGACGCACCTGCAATCAGCTCATCCAGATTTTTTCTGGACAGCTTGCCATATTCGGGGAATTTTTTGGTATCGTAATAAACTGTCCCCTTGTCCTCATAAGCAAATCCTTTGTCGATCAGTGTCTGTACCATTGCAATGATGCCATCCATCTCATCTGTTACACGAGGATGTACCGTTGCTCTTTTTACATTCAGACCATCTGCATCACGGAATGCTTCTTCAATGTACTTATTGGAAATATCGGACATTGTCACGCCTTCTTTATTGGCTCTGTTGATGATTTTATCATCCACATCCGTGAAGTTCTGAACATATGTTACATCGTATCCTTTATACTCCATATATCTTCTTACTGTATCAAATACAACATAAGGTCTTGCATTGCCAATATGGATATAATCATATACCGTAGGACCGCAAACATACATTTTTACTTTGCCTTCCTCCATGGGTACAAATTCTTCTTTTTGTCTTGTCAATGTATTATATAATTTCATGGGAACTACACCTATCCTTTCTTTTCATTTTAATATATCTCATGTGCGACGCACAAACTTGTTTATAGTATATCATAAAATCATTCAAACCGCTGTAAAATTCTTCTATTTTTCCGCAAAAATAGAATTTATCCCTTAAATCGCGCGTCTTTTTTCATGCCCTGTCAATTTTTCCGGTGCAACAGGCGGGATACGCACCCCATCCTTACGCACTATCCTGACCGGCGAGCCTACTGCGGTTACATTTGCAGGCAAATCCTGCGTTACCACAGAGCCGGCTCCGATTTTTGTATTTTCTCCAATAACCACAGGGCCAAGCACGATTGTGCCTGCGCCAATCATCACATTATCCCCCACTGTCGGGTGGCGTTTTCCTTTCTGTTTTCCTGTTCCTCCCAATGTAACACCATGAAACAGCATAACATTATCGCCGATTTCTGCAGTTTCACCAATCACAATTCCTGCACCATGGTCAATAAAAAATCTTTTGCCAATGGTCGCACCGGGGTGAATTTCTATCCCCGTCAAAAAGCGAGAAAACTGAGAAACAAAACGCGCCGGAAGCAGCATCCCCTTTCGGTATAGCCCATGGGCAATCCTATGATTTACCACAGCCCAGAAGCTTGGATAGAGCAGCACTTCCATCGTGCCTTTCAGCGCGGGGTCCTTCTCTTTTATTACCGCAACAGATTCCCGCCAAAAATCCCTTAGCATCTCCCATTCCTCCTAACTGAATAATGTAAAAAAGCATTTCGCTCGACGAAATGCTCCGCCTGCGGCGGTGTCGCTAGCGACTGACTACCTTGCCGCCGCAGTGCAATCCCCCGGAGGGTTTTTACTCTATAAGAAACGAATTTTCTTCTTATAGAATAGAGCAAAAAACTCCGTCTTTGCATCTGCAAAGACGGAGTATCATTCCGCGGTTCCACTTTACTTAGACGGCAAAAAACACTTGCCATCTCCCCTCTATGACGATAACGCTGTCAGCGGAATGGGATACTGTCAAAAAATCATCTGATTTTTCAGCTTCACCCATTCGGTTCCGGAACGCACTTCTTTTTCCCCATACCTGTAAGCAGCTTCCACCCAATGTTTTTTAAGGAGATACCAGCATACTCCATAGCATTATGAAGCACATTGCCATCGCCTCTCACCAAGGCTGCTATTCTCTGTCAGGCGGATAGAAAAATACTCTTTTCCATCGTAACCTTTTTCTTATTTCTTATCTAAAAGACATACTGCCGAAGCAGCAATGCCTAAGCCTGCACCGGTAAAGCCCAAGCCTTCCTCTGTGGTAGCCTTTACATTGACTTGATCTATATCAAGCTGCAGCGTATCCGCAATGTTTTTACGCATCTGCTCAATATGCGGCGCCATTTTGGGCTTTTGTGCAATAATCGTCGCATCAATGTTGATTATACCGTATCCTTTTTCAGAAATCAAGTGCAAAACATAAGACAATAAATTCCTGCTGTCCGCACCCTTAAACTGCGGATCTGTATCCGGAAAATGCTTCCCAATATCCCCCAATGCTGCCGCTCCCAGAAGGGAATCGGATATGGCATGCAGCAGCACATCCGCATCCGAATGGCCTAAAAGCCCTTTTTCATAAGGGATATTTACACCACCGATAATGCAATCCCTGCCTTCTACCAGCTTGTGTACATCATAACCAGAACCAATACGCATATTCTCCCTCCATTCCATTCTCTCAATGCCTCTACACAATTTCAAACAAATATATCCTTTTTCTCCCACTCTGTCAAGCACTTCTTGCGCTATCCTCTCTAAAAAGTGATATACTAATAAATAGAACGATTGCCACAGAAAGGAAGGGAGCCTTGTGTCCATAGATCATAGAACAATCTTATTTGAGCATCTGCCCGTCAGACAGGCAGTGCTGCAGCAAATTGCTCCGGCTGTCTTCAGCCAGATGATTGCCCTGCTTTATAGCCTTGCAGACACTTATTTCGTCGGTATGCTGAATGATCCCGCTCAGACAGCCGCAATCACCATCTCCGGTCCGCCATTTCTGATGCTGACAGCCATTTCAAATCTATTTGGCATTGGCGGTGCCAGTATGATTGCCCACAGCCTCGGTAAGAAAGATATGCAGTCTGCCCAAGAGATTTCCTCCACATCTTTCTGGATGAGTATTCTATCCGCTTTGCTGTTCTCCTGCTTCTTTTTTATTCTGAAGCAGCCAATCCTGACTCTTTGCGGCGCTACGGAAGCAACGCTCCTCTTTGCCCACGGCTACGCACAATATACGGTTGTTTGCGGTGGTATTTTCACCATTTTGAATATTACGCTGGCAAATCTCGTCCGTGCCGAAGGTGCTGCCCCGCAAGCCTCCTTTGGGGTTTCCATGGGTGGCATCCTGAATATTATTCTGGATCCGGTTTTTATTCTTCCGCAATTTCTGGGAATGGGTGTTATTGGCGCAGGCATTGCAACTGCCTTATCAAATTTTGCTGCCACCCTGTATTTTCTGCACTACATCTTTCGGAGAAAGCAGAATACCCTATTGGATTTATCTCCAATACATTTGAAACGGATAAAATGCCATTGGAGAAAAATCCTTTCGATTGGCTTTCCCTCCGCCCTGCAATACGGACTAACTGTTGTTGCCATTGCCGCCCAAGCCACTTTTGTAGCAAAATATGCTACAGAAGCCATCGCAGGGCTAAGCATCACCAAAAAGCTGGATCAGCTGCCCCTTTTCTTCTCTATCGGTGTTTCCAATGGAATCCTGCCTCTGATTGCCTATAACCATAGTGCCGGAAATGAAGATAGACGGCGAAAAATCTTCCGGCTGGGTGCCTGCATTTCCGTCGGATTTGCGATTCCCTGCGTAATCCTTTATGAATGGTTTGCACCGCAGCTCACCGCATTGTTCATTTCCGATTTCCTAACGATCACCTATGGTGCTTCCTTTCTGCGCCGCATGGTTTTGGCTATGCCATTTATGGCACTGGCATATCCTATGATTATCCAATTTCAAGCGATGGGAAAGGTGAAAGAAGCCCTTATTGTATCTATCCTGCGAAAAGGCGTTCTGGATATCCCCCTGCTGTTTCTGTTTGATCATCTTCTTCCTCTATACGGATGTATGTGGGTACAACCTGCCGTCGATTTCATTTCTCTCACGATTGCCTCTATATTGTATCTGCGAATATCCAAAAGGGGCGCACCATGATATTTTATAATCAGACATCAAGCTTAGAATATTTACCTCCCCAAACCACATTCCTGTAGTTTGCCTTATCCGTATCCCCTTTCAGAAACGAAAAACTCCCACCCTTTTGGTCTGAACCGCTCTTTCCGTTTCTTTCATTTTCCTATATCGCACATATCCTATTCTTTTCAGAAATAAAAAAGCATTTCGTTTAACGAAATGCTCCGCCTGCGGCGGTGTCGCTAGCGACTGACTACCTTGCCGCCGCAGTGCGATCCCCCGGAGGGTTTTTACTCTATAAGAAACGAAATTTCTTATAGAGTAAAAAAAGCATCTTGCTTGGCAAAATGCCCTCCCCGTACCACCGGAGTTTTTGTTCTATAAGAAACAAATTTTCTTATAAAAAAAACTCGCAGACATCTCTGTCTGCGATAAACTAGGGTAGCAGGATTCGAACCTGCGAATGACGGAATCAGAATCCGTTGCCTTACCACTTGGCGATACCCCAATATAGTAGCGGAGGAGGGATTTGAACCCCCGACACTGCGGGTATGAACCGCATGCTCTAGCCAACTGAGCTACTCCGCCAAGAAAAATGGAAGTTACAGGGCTCGAACCTGTGACCCTCTGCTTGTAAGGCAGATGCTCTCCCAGCTGAGCTAAACTTCCATATTCTCTGTGTAGAAACATTGTTTCTACAAAACGACTCAGAAGGGGCTCGAACCCTCGACCTCCGGCGTGACAGGCCGGCGCTCTAACCAACTGAGCTACTGAGCCATATGAAATTATAATGGGTCTTCAGGGACTCGAACCCGGGACCGTCCGGTTATGAGCCGGATGCTCTAACCAACTGAGCTAAAGACCCATAAGAACCGCTTTATTGAAAAGTAAGCCGATGATCGGACTCGAACCGATAACCTGCTGATTACAAGTCAGCTGCTCTGCCAATTGAGCCACATCGGCTTATTGAAATTCGGCAACCATCTACTCTCCCAGGCAGCTGCCCGCCAAGTACCATCGACCGCCTAGGTCTTAACCGTCGTGTTCGGAATGGGAACGGGTGTGTCCCCTAGGCGCATCATCACCGAAAATCTTTCATGATCCGTGCGGGATTCGAACCCGCGTTACCGCCGTGAAAGGGCGGTGTCTTAACCCCTTGACCAACGGACCAAAAAACTCCTCAAGCGGGACTCGAACCTGCAACCCTCCGGTTAACAGCCGGATGCTCTGCCATTGAGCTATTGAGGATTATTGCTTATTGCACCTTCAAAACTGAATACCAGTGAAAGCTTTTATATATTATCATCTATCAAGAAATTTGTCAACAACTTTTTTTATTTTTTGGTCAAGCCCTCGATCTATTAGTATTGGTCAGCTGAACACATTACTGTGCTTACACCTCCAACCTATCAACCTCGTTATCTTCAAGGGATCTTACTCCATA
>JAZQTP010000043.1:0-10978 GCA_045630845.1 Anaerotignum sp.
GGGCTCTTTTTTACTCTATAAGAAATTTCGTTTCTTATAGAGTAAAAACCCTCCGGGGGATCGCACTGCGGCGGCAGGGTAGTCAGTCGCAAGCGACACCGCCGCAGGCGGAGTATTTCGTCAAGCGAAATACTTTTTTTACTCTATAAGAAATTTCGTTTCTTATAGAGCAAAACCCTCCGGGAGATCGCACTGCGGCGGCAAGGTAGTCAGTCGCTAGCGACACCGCCGCAGGCGGAGAAACTCGCAAAGCGAGCTTCTTTTTTTATAGAAAATTAAGAATTTATTTCAATATGGGAAAGAAGCTTTCTTTTTCGACAAAATTTGATATACTAGTATCCTGAGAGAGTTTGTGCAAAGAGCACTTTGTATAATCATAAAACAGGAGGAGTGCAGGATGAAAAGAAAAGGAAAGCGGCTTTTGCTGACGACACTGGCGATGGTCATGTTGTTCTCTGTAACAGCATTGGCGGAGCGTGTTAGTATGAATTTGCATTACAACGGCAAGGCGCATGCCTATCATGCGGCAGAGATTATTGTCAAGATAGATGGAGAGAAAATGGTGCCGAAGGATATGCCTGCGGTATCCATTGATGGGAGAACAATGCTGCCGATGCGGCAAATTGCAACGGAGCTGGGCTGCGAAGTGGTGTGGAATGAGGCAGCGAAGCAGGTTTATGTGATCAATGAGGAATATACACTGGTGTTTACTATTGACAGCAAGACGGGGATGCAGAATGGCATAGCCTTTTCTATGGATGTGCCGCCGATGATTGTCAATGACAGAACAATGCTGCCTGTTCGGGCATTAGCTGCTGCACTGGAGCTGGATATTGCGTGGGTGGATGCCACAAGGACTGTGGAGATCACTACGAAAAAGGCAGAGCCGGAAACGCCGGAACGGTCGGAAAAGACAGAACAGCCGGGAAAGACAGAACAGCCGGAAAAGACAGATACACCATCTGTGCCTTCTTCTTCGGTGGTAACACTGAATAAGCTGACAGTGCCTGCCAGTGAAGCAGCGGGACAGGGCTTTACCATACAGGCGAATGGACAGATACCTGACTGGGAAGAAACCTATGTTTCTGATGATAAGATCGTTTTGGATATTTATGGAGCAAAAAGTGGGCTTTCTACGAATACGACAAAAACAAACAGTGCAATCGTCTCGGCAGTGAGGACCGCCCAGCATACACTGGAGGATGGCACGGTTTATACCCGTGTGGTATTCGATTTGACGGGGAAAAAGGGGTATGAGGTTACGGAAAGCAGTGATGGCACCAAGCTGATGGTAATATTTGAACAGGTGTCGGTAGATAAGATTACCATAGGGCATAAAAATAATATGGATATCATTGAAATTGAGGGCAATAGCGCATTGGGGGCGGAGGTGTTTACGCTTTCTGCGCCGAGCCGTATCGTGTTGGATATTCCTAATGCAAAATCCGAACTGGAGGAAGTGCTGGATGTAAGTGGGCTGCAATATACATTTGCCGGCAGAACGGGAATGTTTACAGAAACGACGCTGCGGATTGTGCTTGAGGTTGGAAATTTGGTGGAATATAGCTATGAGGAAGCGGATTGTGGCGGTACGCTAATCATTCGTCCTTCTACGCTGAAGCATATGCTTTATGATGGCGAACAGGATGTGCTATATCTGGATAGAGAAAGAAGCTTTGATACGGAAGCGGTGGGATTTGAGGATCATTATTTGGAGGGATATTTTGATGTGGTTCTGCCGAAGGCATTGGAGGATGTATATGGCTACGGCACCTATCGGCTGGGAGATGATGTGATTGAAAAAATTGAGGTATTCACAAAGGGAGAAGAAACAACTTTCCGCTTCTGGCAAAACCGTATCAGCTGCTATGAAATCGAGGATGAGGGCGACAGATATGCGATTCGTGCCATCAATCCCCAGAAGGTTTACGATAAGATTCTGCTGCTGGATGCAGGTCATGGCGGCAAAGACCCCGGTGCGATGAGTAACGGCATCGTAGAAAAAGAAATCACCCTTAAGATGCTGCACAAGGTAAAAGAGGTACTTGATGATGACATCAAGGTGTATTTGACAAGAGATGAGGACGAATATCCGGAGAATAATACCCGTGCCAAAACAGCGAATGAAATTGCAGATGCACTGGTATCCATACATATGAATGCGGCAGAAAACACACTGGTAAACGGTACGGAAACCCTCTATAAGAACCATGCCAACGATACGGGGGAAACACTAACTAGCAAAGAACTGGCAGAGCTGATTCAGAAAAGCATTATCGGCGCAACAGGCAATAATGACAGAGGAATCAAGCATCGGACAGACCTTCTGATTCTCAATGGCACTACTGTGCCTGCGGTTATTGTAGAGGTGGTATTCATAAGCAATGTGGGGGATGCGCTGAAGATTTCGCAGGAGGACTATCAGGATACTGTAGCAAGAGCCATCGCAGAGGCGATAGAGGAGGCTTTTGCCTATGAACTGAGATAAGGGAAACAGGAATTTTAAGTATGTTGCCGTACAGAACGGAAAGAGGGAGAAAACTATGGAAACGATTATTTTTGCAACGAAGAATAAAGGGAAAATCAAAGAGATCAATGCCATTCTTGCGGATATGGATGTCAATGTAATCTCTATGGAAGAAGCAGGCATTGATGTGGATGTGGTGGAGGATGGAACGACCTTCGAGGAAAATGCGATGAAAAAAGCGGTACAGATTATGGAGGTCAGCGGGAAAATCACATTGAGCGACGATTCCGGTCTGGAGATTGACTATATGGATAAGGCTCCCGGTGTATATTCTGCTCGCTTTATGGGAGAGGATACGCCTTATTCGGTGCGTTTTCAGGCGATTTTTGAAAAGCTGGCAGGAGTGGCGGAGGAAAAAAGAAGTGCCCGTTTTGTCAGCTGCATTGCGGCAGCTTTTCCCGATGGCAGAAAGCTGATTAGCTATGATACAATAGAAGGTTTCATTGGTTATGAGGCGAAAGGGGAAAATGGCTTTGGATATGATCCCATTTTCTTTGTGCCGGAAAAAGGCAGATATATGGCAGAGCTTTCTCCGGAAGAAAAAAATGCAATTAGCCATAGAGGCAAGGCGCTTCGGAAGATGAAAGAAATTCTGAAAAAGGAGCTGCTATGAGGATACTTGTTTTCAGTGATACGCATTCCTATCTGGATAATGCACGGCATGTGCTGCGGCGAATTGGAGAAAGGATGGACATGGTTTTTCATCTGGGAGACCATGATGCCGATGCGCTGGCGTTGCAGAGGGAATTTTCACATTTACCCTTTCATTATGTGAAAGGGAATAATGACTATCTGATGGATACCCCGTCAAAAAAGATGGTGTGTGTTGCTGGGAAGAACCTGCTGCTTACCCATGGACATAAACAGCGGGTACACTGGAATCCGAATACCATTGGATATTGGGCGGAGGAGCAAGGGGCGGATGTGGTGTTGTTTGGACATACCCATCGTCCTTTCTGGGATGACAGCGGCAGGGTGGCGATGTTTAATCCCGGCAGTATTTTCCTGCCTCGTGGCGGCACAAGGGCGACCTTTGGTATACTGACCATTGAAAATGGCAGGATAGAGGCAGCCATCATGGAATATGGGGATGCGGAGCATTTTGAAAGGCTGAAATAAAAAAAGTGGGGCGGCAGTTTTGGCTGCCGCCTTGAAAATTCTTTCGGAAAAGTTTGAAAAATTTATTGACAAACAAAAATGACTGTGGCATAATATTTATTGCACTGAATGAGAATCAGTAGCTCAGCTGGATAGAGCAACGGCCTTCTAAGCCGTGGGTCGGGGGTTCGAATCCCTCCTGGTTCACTTACTTTTTCATGCGGGTGTAGTTCAATGGTAGAATGTCAGCCTTCCAAGCTGAACACGTGGGTTCGATTCCCATCACCCGCTTCAAACATATGAATCAGTAGCTCAGCTGGATAGAGCAACGGCCTTCTAAGCCGTGGGTCGGGGGTTCGAATCCCTCCTGGTTCATAAGAAAGCTTGTCTGGTTAGACAGGCTTTTGTTTTTTAAGAAAGATTTTTTAAGAAAGATTTTTCTATGTGAAAGCACGAACAAAGCGTTGTAGCAGAAAGGTAACTAGCCGTAAATGACAATGCCGCAGGCAGAATTTTTTTGTCGAGGGACTTTTTTGCGGGCTATTGACATTTCAAAGAAAGTAAAGTATACTATTTTTGCGGATTAGGTGATATACCCCGCCTCGGGAACCCTCCTCGTGTAAAAATAGAAGGGTTTTTTATTTGCGGATATGGCGGAATTGGCAGACGCACTGGATTTAGGTTCCAGCGGGTGACCGTGCAGGTTCGAGTCCTGTTATCCGCATGAAAAAAAGCGAAACCTCATAGCCGAGGTTTCGCTTTTTTACTCTATAAGAAATTTCGTTTCTTATAGAGTAAAAACCCTCCGGGGGATCGCACTGCGGCGGCAAGGTAGTCAGTCGCAAGCGACACCGCCGCAGGCGGAGCATTTCGTCAAGCGAAATGCTTTTTTTATTTTATAAAGTTTCAAATTCATCCAGAAGCTCTTGGAATAGCTGCATGGCATTTTCAATAGGCTCTGCTGTGGACATATCTACGCCTGCACCTTTCAAAAGGTCGATGGAATATTCACTGGTACCCTTTGACAGGAAATCAAGATAGGCATCAATGGCAGGCTGCCCCTCTTTCAGAATTTTTCGGGAAAGCGCAATAGCTGCGCTGTAGCCGGTAGCATACTGGTACACATAAAATGCATTATAGAAATGGGGGATACGCGCCCATTCAATGTCGATTTCGTGATCAATGACGATGTCTTTACCAAAGTATTTTTGATTTAGCTCACGATAAAGCTGATTCATGCTTTCCCATGTAAGGGGTTCGCCTTTTTCAGCCATGGCATGGGTACATTTTTCAAATTCTGCGAACATGGTCTGGCGGAATAATGTGCCACGGAATTGCTCCAGAAAATAGTTGATGAGGTATTTCCGCATTCGTTTATCCTCTGTGGTCTGCAGAAGATACTCCATCAGGAGGGCTTCATTGCAGGTGGATGCAACCTCTGCTACGAAAATTTTATGGTCGGCATAAAGATAAGGCTGCTTTTCCCATGTGAAGTAGCTGTGGAGTGCATGGCCCATTTCGTGAGCCAATGTAAACATACTGTTGATGGTATCATTATGATTTAACAGCACAAAGGGATGCACGCCATAGCTGCCCCAGGAATAAGCACCGCCACGCTTGCCCTTATTTTCGTATACATCAATCCAGCCGCTTTCCAGACCATGGGACAAAGCGGAACTGTACGCTTCACCCATCACCGAAAGAGCCTTTTTTACGGTTTCCTTTGCTTCGGCATAGGGTATTTTCACATCTGCATCTGGTACCAGAGGTACATACAGATCGTACATATGAAGCGCATCTACCCCCAATGCCTTTTTGCGGAGAGAAACATAGCGGTGGAGCAGGGGAAGGCTGCGGTTGACCGTTTCGATTAAGGTGTCATAAACGGATAAAGGGATATTATCATCGGAAAGCGCCATTTCTATAGCGGAGCCGTATTTTTTTGCCTCTGCGAAGAAAACATCGCTTTTCACAGAAGCGGAATAGGTGGCTGCAATGGTGTTTTTCTGGCTTAGATAAACAGAGTACAGATTTTCAAAGGCCTGTCTGCGGATATTGCGGTCTGGGTTTTCCAAAAAGGTGATATATCTGCCTTTTGTTAGCTCCATTTCCTCGCCGTGGTCAGTTTTTATGGGAGGGAAAGAAATATCAGCATCATTGAGCATGGTAAAGATCTGCTGTGGGGCACCGCCAAGCTCCGCTGTTTTTGTCAGCAGGTTTTCCTCTGCGGGTGTCAGGGTATGCGCTTTCTGACGCAGTAGGGAATGGAAGAAATGTTCATAAACTGCGAAATCTGCGGATTTTTCTTCCCGAAAGGCTGCAAGTTTTTCTGCTGGAATGGCAATGATTTCAGGAGTAAGGAAAGATAGGGCGGCGGAATAGCGAATCAAAAGCATTTCGGCGCGGGATGCCATACCCTGATAGAAGGCATTGGTGCTGTCCTCGTGCATTCGCATATTCGCATAGGTGTATATATGATCCAGCGTTAGAGAGTGTGCCTCGTTTTTTTGCAGGCAGGCAAGGAGCTGCGCGGCAGAGGTTGCTAGTGTTCCGGAAAATGCTGCCATTTCAGGGATGGCATTTTCCAGTGCGGAGAATGCATTTTCCCATTCGGCATCTGTTTTGAAATAGTCCTCAATATGCCAGCGAAAACGAGGATCGGTGTCTTTTCGTTCTGGAATAGAATGATTCATTTTCATACCTCACTTTTCTTTGAAATTGGCGAGCAGGATAAAATATCCTGTTCGATTATGGATATTATATCATTTTTGAAGTGGCTTATAAAGGAGAAACAGAAAAAGATAAAATTTTTCGGAAAAGGACAAAATTTTTAGTGGTGTGGAAGAATTTTCCTTGATGAGGAAACATTTTCATAGTATGATGAGTTTGAGGTGATATAATATGGATGAAAATCTGAAGGTTCTTATTGTGGCGGGTGAATCTGCACCTTTTATCAAAAGCGGTGGCCTGGGGGATGTTGTTGGTTCTTTGCCTAAGGCACTGCGTGCAAAGGGTGTGGATGTCCGCGTGGTCATCCCTCGACATAGAGCAATTAAAAATGAAACCATGTATGGCGTGGAATTTCTTGGGGAATTTAATGTCCATTTGCAGTGGCGCAAACAGCCGGCTAAGGTGCTTTTGAAAAATGGCGATGTGCCTGTATATTTTATTGAAAATGACTATTATTTTGGGCGGGGCGGTCTGTATGGCTATCATGACGATAATGAGCGCTTTGCTTTTTTTTCCAAAGCAGTATTGGATATGCTGGCAATGCTGGATTTTTATCCTGATGTTATTCATTGCAACGACTGGCAGACGGGACCCCTTTGTGTGTACCTGAAGGAAATCTATTGCCATATGAAGCAATACTCTGGGATTAAAACCCTTTATACCATCCATAACCTACAGTATCAAGGGAGATTTGGCCCTGCTACGCTGGATATGATGGGATTGTCTGATTGGATTTGGAACAATGTGGAATTTTATGGTTCCGTCAGCTTTATGAAAATGGGGCTGATTTATTCCGACTATATCAGCACGGTAAGTGAAACTTATGCTTATGAGATACAGACGCCGGAATATGGCTATGGCATGGATGGTATCCTCAGAAGCAGAGCGAACCGTTTGCGGGGTATCATCAATGGGATTGACTATGCGGCAAACAACCCTGCGACAGATAAGCACATTGTAAAGCATTTTGATGCCGCGCATCCTGAGGGTAAGGTGGAAAATAAACGCGCCCTACAGGAAAGGCTTGGGTTGGAACGCAGAGATGTGCCTATGATTGGGATGATTACTCGCTTGGCTGACCAGAAAGGAATCGATATTTTCGCCTGTGTGTTGGATGACATGATGCGTAGGGATGTGCAGTTCGTTCTGTTGGGAACAGGGGAAACGAGATATGAACATCTGTTTCGTGCTATGGAAGCTGGCTACCCCGGCAGAGTTTCCTCCAATATTTTCTTTGATGAATCGCTGGCGCAGCAGATATATGCATCCTCGGATTTGTTTTTGATGCCTTCTAAATTTGAACCCTGTGGTTTGGGGCAGATGTTCAGCCTGCGTTTCGGTACGGTGCCTATCGTTAGAAAAACCGGTGGGCTGGCAGATACGATTCAGCATTATAACTCCGAAACAAAAGAGGGCAACGGGTTCCTCTTTGAGCATTATGACGGATGGGGCTTGATGTGGGCGATAGATGAAGCTCTTAGAGCGTATCATATGGGCAGAGAAGAATGGCTGCGTGTAGTGAAAAATGCCATGAATAGCGATTACTCATGGGAAAACTCTGCGGATAAATATATTGCACTGTATGAAGAATTGAGAAATGAATGGTAAAAAACAGGGGCGCCTGCCGAAAGCAGGCGTTTCTTTTTTTGAAAAATGTAAGAGTGGTGGATTTACAAAAGTTCCCGCTCTGTAGTATGATATATAAAAAAGAAGTTTGTATTTTCGGGAGGATAGGATATGATTACAGTATTCAATAGAAAAGAACTGCTTTGCACCTTTGACATGAAAAAACAGGCAGAGGTACGGGATATCCTCTGGAAATTTGATATTTCTTATGAGGTTCGTGTTTCCGACAGAGCGGATGTTTTTGTGGGAGGAAGAATGAATGGAGATGTTTCTTCTCCTCCGGAGCATCAGACGGAATATTTGATTTATGTAAAAAAAGAAGATTATGAAAGAGCGATGTTTCTGGTGTGTCGCAATACACAGGAATGATGGAGGCATAAAAAATGAGAGGAAAACGATCCGCCAAAAGACAACCGGTAAGGCGAGAGAAAAGGAACGGCAACCCAAAGCCGACTACTCTGATTTGTGTGCTGGCGGCGCTTTGTCTGATTATTAGTGGCATTTATATAGATACCTTTCATGGAAAGGGAATGTTTATGAGCCTGCTTGGTGGAAATGGGCAGAGTGCTACAAAGGCGTCTGTCAGCAGAGAATATATGGAACTGGATATCAGTAGCAAGTCATCGGTGGCGGTGTTTGAAAAAGAATTCATGCTCTGCACGAAGAATGGTGTGAGGTACTTTGCAGCCATGGGAGATCAGCTCTGGAGTGATACCTTCAATATGTCTTCCCCTGTGACCGTGCAGGAGGGGGAATATGTAGCGGTTGGAGACATTGGCGGAAAGACCATTCGAGTATATCATAAAGGGGGGCTTCTTTACGATATGCAGACAGAGGGTTCGCCGGTGCAGTTTGCATTGAATGAGATGGGATATCTTTCTTTGCTTACGAAAAATAACGATTCCTATCGTATTCGTATTTATAATGCAAAAGGAACGCTGCTGAAAGAGCGGGTGGAGGAAAGTGGCGGCATATATCCGCTTTCATCAGATGTTTCCGATGACGGCAGGGTGTTCGCGGTCAGCTATTTGGATACAACAGACATTTTGCCGATGGGGCGAGTTGTGCTGTTTTATATTGATGCAAAGGAAAGCGAGGAACATACAGACAGTATGTTTGCAGGGGTGGAAAAAACAGATGAAATCATTCCTGTAATTTCCTATTTGGCAAATGGAACACTGGCGGTTATTTCGGATCAGAACATTTATGGCATTGGCGGTAGCGGTGAGGAGCTATGGCGCTATCCGTTGGAAAATACACTGGATCAAGCGGCACTTGGTAATAAGGAATATATTGTGCTGGCACTAGGGGATAGTGTAGCGGATAGGGATGGCAGGAAGAAGGGAACGGTTTGCTGGCTGAATGACAGCGGTAAAGAAAAAGCGTCTGTGGAAACAGGAGAGAGCGTTACCTACCTCTGTGCGACAGAAAAGGGCGTCGTGATTGGGAATGATAAGGTATATATCGGCACCAATCACAGCGGCAGCATTGATTGGGAGTATACGGCGGTTGGAGACATGAGCAGAGTGCTCCCTATGGAGAAGTTGGAACGGGTGATGTTGCTGAGCAAAGACAAAGCGGCGATTTATAATATGTCCAAGCTGACAAAAGGCGAAGATATACCTGCAACAGAAACAAATACAGAGCAAGAACAGACAGAAGAAAAAAATGAGGATAAGACCGAACAAAAAGAAACGGCTGCAGATGTTTCTGCACAGGAAAAGAAGCAGGAAGCTGTGAATGGCGAGGAAGAATAAGAGGAGGGGAAAATGAATCTTGTATTGGATGGAATTGTGGCAGCGGTTATTTTGGGCTGTGCCATGTTTGCGTGGCAGAAAGGGTTTATACGAGCGGCGCTTGGTTTTTTGCCAATGGCATCAGCTTTGGTTGGAACAAAATATCTAAGTCCTTATATAAGCAGATTTTTACGAGGAACACCGTTATTTGGTTCTTTGGCAGAAACCATCAGTGATTCGATGGGATTGGAGCGGCTGGTCGGCGAAGGCATCCTGCAGACGCAGACGGAGATTATCGAGGGAATGAGGTTGCCGGATTTTTTGAAGAAGGCACTTCTGGAGAATAATAACCCTGTAATCTATCAGCTGCTGGATGTGGAGAAGCTGCAGGATTATATTGCGGGGTTTCTTTCAAATACCTGTATCAATATTTTGAGTGTGGTACTGTCATTTATTTTGATTTATGTGGTAATGGTGCTGCTACTGCATGGGCTGAATCTATTTAGTCAGTTGCCGGTGCTGAATTTTATAAATCGTTTTTTGGGTTTTCTGGTGGGCGCGCTGAAGGGGCTTGTCTTTGTATGGATGGGGTGCATTGTGCTTACTTTCTTCCAATGCAATGCGAGCATGGAAGAAGTTTTTGCTGCGCTGGAGCAGACGCTGGCAGCAGGTTTCCTTTATGAAAACAATATATTACTTCGTCTCATTCTGACGATTTTCACATAAGCCTGCGTGAGCAGGCTTTTTTCACTCTATAAGAAATTTCGTTTCTTATAGAGTAAAAACCCTCCGGGGGATCGCACTGCGGCGGCAAGGTAGTCAGTCGCTAGCGACACCGCCGCAGGCGGGGCATTTCGTCAAACGAAATGCTTTTTTATACTGCGGCGGCAAGATAGCTGGTCGCAAGCGACACTGCTGTGGGCAGGACATTTCGCCAAGCGAGATATTTTTTGGAAGAAAATGAAAAAATTAAAAAAGTTGTTGACATTGCTTTGCCCTCGTGATAATATATTTAAGCGGTCGCGAAAAAGGCCGAAGAAATTGCACCTTGAAAACTGAATACAAGTAAAGCAAAAATAGAGTCAATCGAGAAATAAAAGAAACTATTTTCAAAAGAAATGTAACGAAAGTTACAACCGTTGTATCGCTACAACGAAACATTCCAGAGAAAAAGCTATTAAATTTTTGAATAATGTGAAAACATTATGACTGGTCAAGCAAGAAAGAGCATAAGGTGAATGCCTTGGCACTAGGAGCCGAT
>JAZQTP010000044.1:0-15601 GCA_045630845.1 Anaerotignum sp.
GCAGCCATCAGGTCATGAAATGACTTGGGGGACTACCCTCTTTTTTACGCTATAAGAAATTTCGTTTCTTATAGAGTAAAAACCCTCCGGGGGATCGCACTGCGGCGGCAAGGTAGTCAGTCGCTAGCGACACCGCCGCAGGCGGGGCATTTCGTCAAGCGAAATGCTTTTTTATGACAAAAGATCATATAGCTCTCTGAGGTTTCTGATTTCTGCATCCACCGTGGCATCCGTATGGTTTTCTGCGCCTTCGGGGTTGAACCAGCAGGTTTCGATGCCTGCGTTATTGCCGCCCTTGATGTCGGAGGTAAGAGAGTCCCCGATGATGAGGGCAAGGGCAGGATCAAAATGCGGGATACGGGCAAAGCAGTGGTCGAAAAATTCCTTCTGAGGTTTCTGGGAGCCTACCTGCTCGGAGATGAAAATGCCGTCAAATAAGGGTGTCAGACCGGAATCCCGCAGGCGGCTTTCCTGCGTGCTGGCAACGCCGTTGGTGACGATATAAAGCTGATGGGTTTTGCGGAGGGTATGGAGCACCTCCAGTGCTTCGGGGAACAGATCGCAGGAACGATCCAGATGATGCCGATAGCTGTCCTCAAAGGCTGCGCCATCGCCCTCGTAGCCGAAATGGGCAAAGAGGCGGACAAAGCGGGTATACAGCACCGTCTGGCGGTCAATCAGCCCTTTTTCATAATCCTGCCACAGCTTGGCATTATTTACCAGATGCCACTGATAGACAGCATCGGTGAAAGGAAGTCCGTATTCTGCGAAGGTTTTTGCCAGTGCGCTTTTTTCCGAAGCGGCAAAATCCAGCAGGGTGCGGTCTGCGTCAAATAATAAAAATTTCTTTTTCATGGAAGGCTCCTCCTGCATTACATTCTCCTTGATATACTTTAGGCAACACCGCACAATTCACAGCAGGCACATCTGCGTGCAGATTATTTCGGTATATTTCACAAATTTCGTCGGCAGAGGACTCTACTCTTGCCTCCTCAATTTGTTATATCTTCCGAAAAATCTGCTACACATCTATACCACCAGAATTATGCGGTATTGCCTTTAGTGTAGCGGAAAAAAAGGACGCTGACAAGGGGCGATAGGATTGGATTTTTGCGGTGGCTGTGGTATGATATAGGGCGGGGAGAGAAGAAAGGATGATTGGATTGAAAAATGAGATTTATTTGCGGGAATTGAAATGGACAGAACAGCTTTCTGCGGCAATGCAGGTGTTTTTGGCTTGCTTTGGTGCCATCTGGCGGGTGCTGCTTTTTCTGTTTCTTCCGATTTCCATATTGGAAACTGTGCTGATGGGACGCATGGTGAGCCTGCAGCTGGCGTTGCAGCAGCTTTTGCCTGCGGCGGGAGGCTTGCAGGCGGATAGCCATGCGCTGATGGAGCAGTCTGTGCCGCTTTTGATGCAGCTGCTTTCACAGGAGCTGCTGCTCCTTGCAGTAACGCTGTTTTTGCAGCCGGTGGGTATCGTTGCCGTTGCAAAGCTGGTGAAGCAGTATCTGGATGGGGAAGAATTGCAGGCAGGAAAATGTATTTCGGAGGCGTTGGGCTGTATGCCGGCAATTCTGATCTCCGGTGTCCTCTTTGGGGTGCTGGTGCTGCTGGGCGGCTTTGTTATCGTACCCGGCATTTATTTCGGTGTTGCATGGGGGTTATATCATTACTGTATCGCACTGGATGGCAAAAAGGGCTGGGCTGCCCTCAGAAGCAGTGCGGCTCTGGTGCAGGGGAAATGGTGGAAAACCTTTGGGTATTTCTTCCTGCTGGGGGCTGTGGGTATCCTGTTCAATTCTGCATTTGAGATGCTCTGCGCCTTTATCGGCAATGCAGCCGTTGCCAATGGGTTGTATCATTTCCTGTGCTATTTCTCCGTCAGCTTTGCGGCGGTGGGGGAATGTCTGCTGTATCTGAATCGAAAGGCTGTGGCAGAGGGCAAAGGCGTATTCATCCCCGGCTTTGTGACGGAGCTGCCCGCAGAGGAGGTTTCCGGTACGGTGGTGGAGGAAGAATCGTCTGCCGAAGCAGAAGAAAAAGAGAATCATTGAAAAATTGCCTCAATACAATAGGTATTGGGGCAGTTTTTGTCCCGATTTTCAAAATGCACTAGGAAAAATTTGCTTTTGGTGCTATACTGAAAAAGTAGGTATCAAGGGAGGAAGAATTGAGGTGCGTGTATGTATTGCGGTAACGGTAAGTTTTCAGCAGAAGAATTGAAATATATGAAGCTGCTGGCAAATCAGTATAAAAACATCAACAGCGCAGCAACGGAGATCATCAATCTGAAGGCAATCCTGAACCTGCCTAAGGGCACGGAGCATTTCGTTTCCGATATCCATGGGGAAGCAGACTCCTTCAGCCATGTATTGCGCAATGCATCGGGCGTAATCAAAAATCAGATCAGTGCGATTTTTGGGGATAGCCTGCGTAAAAGCGAAAAGAAATCTCTGGCGACTTTGATCTACTATCCGGAGCAGAAGCTGGAACAGCTCATTGAAACAGAAGATCCGGAGGACATGGAGGAATGGTATCAGATCACCCTGCACAGATTGGTGAAAATCTGTAAGGTGGTGGCATCCAAATACACCCGTTCCAAGGTAAGAAAGGCACTGCCCAAGGAATTTGCATATATTATCGAAGAATTGCTGCATGAGAATAATGCAGGGGCGGATAAGGACTTGTATTATACAGAAATCATCCATACCATCATTGATCTGGGGCAGGCAGACCGCTTCGTTACGGCGATGTGTAAGCTGATTCAGCGTCTTGCCATTGACCAGCTCCATGTGATCGGCGATATTTACGATAGAGGCCCCCATGCGGCAAGGATCATGGATATTCTGGCGAACTATCACTCCGTAGATATTCAGTGGGGCAACCATGATATTGCATGGATGGGTGCGGCAGCCGGCTCTCAGGCCTTGATCTGCAATGTGCTGCGTATTCAGACCAGATATGCGAATCTGGACACCATTGAGGAGGATTACGGCATCAATCTGCTGCCGCTGGCAACCTTCGCCATGGAAAAATATGCGGGAGATCCCTGCGAGGGCTTCAAGCCCAAGGGGGATGAGGTGCTGAGCGATAAGGACTTCAAAATGATCGCCAAGATGCATAAGGCGATTTCTGTGATGCAGTGGAAAATGGAAGGGCAGATCATCAAACGCCGCCCTGAGTTCCGTATGGAAAACAGACTGCTGCTGGATAAAATCAATTTTGAAAAGGGAACGGTGCTGGTGGATGGCGTGGAATATCCCATGAACGATATGCATTTCCCGACCATTGACCCCAAGGACCCCTATACACTGACAGAGGAAGAACAGGAGGTTATGGATAAGGTAAAATCCTCCTTCGTGAACAGCGAAAAGCTGCAGGAGCATATCCGTGTGCTGTATCATAAGGGCAGTATGTATACCATCTGCAACTCTAATCTGCTGTTCCACGGCGGTATCCCCATGAATGAGGATGGTACCTTGAAGGAAGTGACCTTCCGTGGTAAGAAATATATCGGCAAGGCGTATCTGGATGAGGTGGAAAGAACCATGCGTGAGGGCTACTTCAACAAAGCCCACACGGAAGCCAAGCGGGAATGTATGGACTACATCTGGTATATGTGGTGCGGCGAGGATTCTCCCCTGTTCGGCAAGAAGAAAATGACTACCTTTGAGCGTTATTTCATTGATGATAAGGCAACCCATAAGGAAGAAAAGAACCCTTACTATATCTTAAGAAGTGAAGAAGCCGTATGTAAGCGTGTGCTGGAGGCGTTCGGTCTGGACCCTGATACCTCTCACATCGTCAACGGTCATGTGCCTGTTAAGGTGGTGAAGGGGGAAAGCCCCATCAAGGCAAACGGCAAGCTGTTTGTAATCGACGGTGGTTTCTCCAAGGCATACCAGAAGGAAACGGGTATCGCCGGCTATACATTGATTTATAATTCCCACGGTATTGTGCTGGTATCCCATGAGCCTTTCGTATCCACGGATATCGCAGTGGCAGAGGAAAAGGATATTCTCTCCTCCACGGTTGCCCTGCAATATACCCAGGATCGGATTCGGGTAAGAGATACGGATATTGGGGTGAAGCTGCAGGATAGCGTAGATGAGCTGGAAAAGCTGGTTTATGCATATCAGAACGGTATTTTGAAAGAACAGCAGTGATATAAGAAACAGACCGCCCGTAGTGTACGGGCGGTTTTTTGTCGCATAGAGGCAATATTTGTAACAGAAAAGTCATTTGCATTTTTGGGGTGGGTGTGGTATAGTTTTTTTGCGGCAGAGAAAGAGGTGATACTGTATGGCAAAGGCGAAGGGTACAAAGCTGATCGCACAGAATAAAAAAGCATATCATGACTATTTTATTGAGGAAACCATACAGGCGGGCATCTCTCTGGCGGGGACAGAGGTGAAAAGCCTGCGGGCTGGTAAGTGCAGCCTGAAGGAGAGCTATGTGCAGATTAAGGATGGAGAAGCCTTTATCTATAATATGCATATCAGCCCCTATGAGCAGGGCAATATTTTCAACAAAGACCCTTTGCGCCCCAGAAGGCTTCTGCTGCATAAGGTGCAGATACGCAAATGGGATCATGAGGTGCGGGCAGCGGGCTATACGGTGGTGCCGCTGAAGGTTTACCTTGACCGCAGCTATGTGAAGGTGGATGTGGCGCTGGCAAAGGGCAAAAAGCTTTACGATAAGCGGGATACCATTGCCAAGAATGATGTACGCCGTCAGGCGGAAAAGGATTTCAAAATCAGAAATCTTACTTTATAAGAACAGTCGTTTCAACACCATGATTCTTATCCGCAAGGGGAAAGAATTTCACTCCGAGGGGGTGTAATGGTTTCGACGGGAGTCTTGAAAGTAGGGATAGCCATCCGCGGACCAGTAACCGCGTCATCAAGCTGGAACCTTTTAAAAAGAAACGACAAAAATAATTTTGCACTGGCTGCCTAATTAAGGCGCCTGTCGGCCTCCGGTTTCTCACCGCTGGAGTTCCCGGCATCGACTAGGTGGGGAACTTTTCTGCTTAAGCTTTGCGGCAGGAAAAGAATCATGAAGCTACTGAGGGACAAAGCCTGTCATTCGGCGTTGTAACGAGGGAATGAGAAAAGATTGACTGTGATGGGAGAAGTTCTTATGGATGGGTTTTCGGACAGGGGTTCAATTCCCCTCATCTCCATACTTGATTATCACATAAAGGCAATCATTGCCGGAAGCCGTGATACACAGCACATACCTAGGATAGACTGGGTATGTGCTTTTTTCATTTTAGTTGAGATTTCAAGGTATAAAATATGAGTGGATTTAGTTTGAATAGCTTTTTTGATGGACTTTTAATGGAAAATATGAAAACAGTATCAAAAGATTGTTTTGAAGGGAGGAACGCGATTGGTTTGGAAATGGCAAGATTTATATAAAAAAGTGAGTGCTTAGGAGAAATAATTTTGTTTTATATAAGAATATTATTGTTTTTCTTGTTAGTGATATGATTTTATGAGCTCCTTTCGTTAAGTGGTGGTGTGCAACGCAACTATAACCTATGAGGCTCTATCCTCCATCCCTTTTTTGAATTTGTTCAATATGTATGCCACTCCTACGCTTTTGAATTTTAATATTTGACATTCAAGGTACAATGTGCTAATATACAAATATTATACTATACCAAAAGTAAATAGGTTGCTACAATAAGGCCCTTGTGAAAGCATGGTGCCGCAACCCGAAAGTGCCGTGCTTGTCACGGTACTTTTGCTTTATACGGATTATTAATGGGCATAAGGACATAAGGAGATATGTTTATGTATAGAATGGGGCTGGATATTGGTACTACATCTATAGGTGCTTCAGTATTAAATATAGATCATCATGGTGAACCAAACAGAATCGTAGATATGTATGTGCGAATTTTTGATGCGGCTGAGAATCCAAAGGATGGAGCCTCTCTGGCAGCGCCACGCAGAGAGGCGAGAGGTGCACGCAGAAGAAACAGGAGGCATAAGCATAGACTAGATAGAATTAAAGCGCTTTTGCATAATGAAGGTATTTACTTCAAAGAAAATTTGGATAGCCTTTATCATGCGAAAGGTAATGTTTTAACGGATATTTACCAAATTAGATATGAAGCATTGGAAAGAAAGTTATATGATGATGAATTAGCCAGACTTTTAATTCATCTAGCGCAAAGAAGAGGCTTTAAGTCAAATCGAAAAAATGAAGAAAAAGGCTCTGATGAGGGCAAGTTACTGACTGCTACAAATGAGAATGCGAAATATATGCAGGAAAATGGTTATCGTACAGTCGGAGAGATGCTATGGAAAGACGAGAGGTTTTTGGAAAATAAAAGAAATAAGGGCGGAGATTACTCCAATACATTTCTTCGGAGCCAACTCGAAGCGGAAGTTAAGTATATTTTTGCCAAGCAGAGAGAATTTGCCAATTTGAAGATAACAGATAGATTTTCTGAAAAGTATTTGGAAATTGTATTTAGCCAAAGAGCATTTGACGAAGGTCCGGGAGAAGAAAGCCCTTATGCAGGGAACCAAATTGAAAAAATGGTAGGAAAATGCACTTTTGAAAAAGATGAAAAGCGTGCTGCCAAGGCTACTTATACATTTGAATTATTTAATTTGTATCAGAAAATTAACAACATTGGTATTCAGTCTGCGGGTACAAAACGGCCATTATCAGATGAAGAAAAAAGAAGATTGGTTGTGCTGTGCCATAAAACGGAAAAAGTGGATTACAAACGCATTCGTAAAGAGCTTGCTCTAGATCAATGCGAGCTGTTCTCAAATCTTTCTTATGGATATAAAGAGGTAGAAAAAGTTGAAACCACAAAGTTTCAGTATTTGCCTGCTTTCCATGAAATGCGTAAAGCATTTGATAAAATAGGGAAAAATCATATTAATCAAATAAGCATAGAACAGAGAAATCTGATTGGGACGGCGCTGACATATTATAAGACAGACGAAAAAATAAGAAATATGATTTCTGCAGGGGCATTCACAGAGGAAGAAATCGATGTGATTGTAGAAATGAAGAATTTTGCGAAAGTCGGAAATCTTTCCGTAAAGGCAATGCAAAATATAATTCCATATTTGGAAGATGGTTTGACTTATGATAAGGCGTGTGGTGAGGCGGGATATGATTTCCGCGCACACGGCATGGGAGAAAAGAGTAAATACTTACCGAAACTTCCGGAAGATACATATGATGTTACCAGCCCTGTGGTGAAACGAGCAATCAATCAGACAATAAAGGTTGTAAATGAAATTATTAGAAAGCATGGTTCTCCGGCAGCGGTTAATATTGAACTGGCAAGAGAGATGTCTAAATCTTTTGCAGATAGAAAGAAAATTGAAAACGAGCAAAAAGATAACGCAAAAAATAATCAGAAGATTTATGATGAAATCAAAAATACCTTCCATGTAATGCAGCCTTCTGGTCAGGATATTATTAAATATAGGCTCTGGCAGGAACAAGATTGCAGATGTATTTATACCGGTGAACCAATCAAAGCAGAAAAACTGTTTGCTCCGGGGAATTATGAAATCGACCATATTATTCCCTATAGTATTTCTTTTGATGATAGCTATACAAATAAAGTTCTTGTTCTGGCGAAAGCTAACAGGGACAAAGGTAATCGTATCCCTATGCAATATGTATCTGATAAAGAAGAATACGAAGTTCGTGTAAATGCTTTAATTAAAAATAGAGCGAAAAGGGAGAAATTGCTGAAGCAGAAACTTACAGAAGAAGATGCTGCGGAATTGAAACAAAGAAGTTTGCAGGATACGCAGTTCATTACTCGTTTTATGATGAACTATATCAAAGATCATTTGCTGTTTGATGAGAAGTATGACAAGAAGCAGCGTGTTGTAGCGGTAAATGGTCGAGTGACAGCCTATATGAGAAAACGCTGGGGAATCAACAAAATCAGAGAAGATGGTGATTTGCACCACAGCATTGATGCGGTCGTAGTAGCATGTATCACACCGGGCATTATTCGAACAGTAACAGAATATGCAAAGAGAGAAGAGAATAAGTATCTGGATAGGGATAGTGACGCTATGAAAGAGAAATTCCCTATGCCTTGGTCTGAATTCTTAACCGAACTGGATATTCGTACTTGCAAGGACCCGAGTGCAATGCTTCAAAAAGTAACACTTTCAAACTATCAGGATGTAGACATTCAGAATATTAAGCCCATTTTTGTTTCCAGAATGACGAAAAAGAAACTGACAGGGCAGGCGCATAAAGAAACGATTCGTGCATATCGAGAAGTGGATGGCAGAATGATGACAGTTACAAAGACATCTATTCAGGACCTGAAGCTGACAAAAGATGGAGAAATCGAGAATTACTATAATCCATCCAGCGATATTCTTCTGTATGAATTGCTGAGAGATAGACTTGTTGAGGCAAACGGAAATGGGAAAAAAGCATTTCCGGAAGGTTTTGTTTATAAACCTACGCCAAATGGCGGGGATGCACCAAAGGTTAAAAAGGTTAAAATCTGTGATGTTTCAAATCTGAATGTATCGGTAAATGATGGTGTGGCTGCGAATGGGAATATGGTTCGCATCGATCTATATCATGTTAAAGGAGATGGATATTATTTCGTTCCAATCTATGTATCCGATTTGATTAAGGATACATTGCCGAATAAAGCGTGTATAGCAGGTAAAGATTATAGCGACTGGAAAGAAATGAAGGAAGAAGATTTTCTATATTCTATTTATCCGAATGATTTGCTTCATATCAGATCTTCAACGCCGAAAAAATTTGCTAAAAACATCGAGAAGGGTAATAAGAATGATTCTTACGAATCAAAGGATGCGTTTGTATACTATATTAAGGCGGGGATTTCAGGGGGAAGTATTGCAGTTGTGACACATGATAATCGCTATACCATTCAAAGTCTGGGAATTAAAACATTACACAGCATTGAAAAATATCATGTTGATGTACTTGGTAATAAATATAAAGCGGAGGTCGAAGTAAGAAAGTGATGAGGTGATTCTATGGCATATCGCAATATTTTTGTTTCATCGGCATCAAAAATTTCTTTGAAAAATCAACAGTTAATTATAAAGACGGATGAAGAATATTCATTTCCATTGGAAGATATTTCTTCTATTATACTGGAAAGCAATCAGAGCAATCTTTCTGCGGTAGCGCTTTCGGAATGTGCTAAAAAAGGTGTATTGATATATTTTTGTGATGAAAGGCATTTACCTTGTGGTATTATAACAGGATTTAATACACACAGCAGGAAGTATAAAATTTTGCAGGCGCAGATACAAATGAAAGAAACACTGAAAAAGCATCTCTGGTCAAAAATTGTTGAACAAAAAATAAAAAATCAAGCAGAGGTATTGAAATTATTGGGTTTGTCAGGGCATGAACAAATATTGTCACTCTCAAAAAAAGTAAAGTTGAATGATAAGGACAATATGGAGGCTGTTGCGGCGGCAAAATATTTTAAGTTGTTATTCGGAGAGGGCTTTTCGAGAGGGCAGGATACAATTATCAATGCAAGGCTGAATTATGGGTATGCAATCGTTCGAGGATTGGTTTGTCGCAGTATAACTGTATATGGTATGGAGCCTGCATTAGGAATTCACCACCATAGTCAGCTGAATGCATTTAATCTGGCGGATGATATTATGGAGATATTCAGGCCGATGGTAGACTATTGTGTATATCAGATGGCGGGTTCAGAAGAAGAAAAGCTAACACAGAGGGATAAACAGGCACTTTATCACTTGGTAAACTGTGATGTGCTATATGATTCACAGAAGCACCCGCTTTTTTATGGGATTGAGAAGGTGGTGCAAACTGTTCAGTCTAGTATTTTGAATGGGGAAGATCGGTTGAAATTATGTACTATCTTGCCTTTAAGGCAGCATGAATATGAGTAAATTTATGAGAATGGTAGTATTTTTTGATCTTCCCGTTACGGAGGCTGAGGAAAGAAAAGCGGCGGCACGGTTTCGCAATTTTCTGTTAAAAGATGGATACTATATGGTACAGTTTTCTGTTTATTCCCGAGTTTGCAATGGAAATGATGCAGTAGAAAAGCATACAAAACGGTTGAAAGCAAGTCTGCCTAAAAATGGTTCAATTCGACTTCTTGTAATTACAGAGAAGCAGTATCAGAATATGGTAGTGCTTCTTGGAAAGATGTCGAAAAATGAAAAATCATTTCAGGGAGAGCAGTTGACATTGTTATAAAATTGAAAAAATTAAAAAGAAAAAACCCTTGAAATCGTTTAGATTTCAAGGGTTTTTATCACCCTAATTATACCATACCAAAAATAAATAGGGAACTACAACTTAATTAAGCCTTTAATTAAGTCTTTACCTATTATACCATACCAAAAATAAATAGGGAACTACAACACAAAGCCTTCAGCACTGATTTTTGATTCTATTATACCATACCAAAAATAAATAGGGAACTACAACACGATCACAGCAGCGTGCGGATCATTGACAATTATACCATACCAAAAATAAATAGGGAACTACAACTGTACTTTGGCATGATTCACCTGAAGAAAAATTATACCATACCAAAAATAAATAGGGAACTACAACTTAAGCGGCTCCCTTGCATCAGCAGGCTTGATTATACCATACCAAAAATAAATAGGGAACTACAACGAATTTTCGATTTACGACGAAGAAGACCGTATTATACCATACCAAAAATAAATAGGGAACTACAACATATATTTCCTACCATTCCACTTCGCCTTGATTATACCATACCAAAAATAAATAGGGAACTACAACTGATCGGGACGCTCCTGTCGCTCCTTCTCCATTATACCATACCAAAAATAAATAGGGAACTACAACTTTAAGTTCAGCTCTTTTGCCATGCGGTTAATTATACCATACCAAAAATAAATAGGGAACTACAACCCATTATACCACATATATGAGCGCCTTCCAATTATACCATACCAAAAATAAATAGGGAACTACAACCCGTGCCGGTCTCTTATCGGTGTGAAGTGAATTATACCATACCAAAAATAAATAGGGAACTACAACAAATAGAATTAACTAAGGCAGCTAGTGACTATTATACCATACCAAAAATAAATAGGGAACTACAACCATCCAAAGCATCAAATGTGTTGCCTCCGTATTATACCATACCAAAAATAAATAGGGAACTACAACCTCTCCATGCCGTGTATCTAACATATACGGATTATACCATACCAAAAATAAATAGGGAACTACAACATGTTGAACGCAATGGCTTTATTCACGAGAGATTATACCATACCAAAAATAAATAGGGAACTACAACTAAGGATGTGAAGCAATGAGAACCGGAAAGATTATACCATACCAAAAATAAATAGGGAACTACAACCGCTTCCTCAATGCGGTCAAGCTGTGTCTGATTATACCATACCAAAAATAAATAGGGAACTACAACAGTAATTCTGCTACTTCCACCAGAGGCACAATTATACCATACCAAAAATAAATAGGGAACTACAACTAAGGCTAACTTACTACCCTCATTCAGTGCATTATACCATACCAAAAATAAATAGGGTATTGTACGAATGCTTATTATTTTGGTGGCGGCTTTGCTGTAATCGTTTTGGTGGTTTATTTGTTTGAAAATCTTAATAAAAATTTTCTGGTTTTTAGATTTGTATTCAATTGATTTTTTAGAATTACTTCATTCTCAAGAAAACAACTTTATTTTAATTTGATTTGGAAAGTAAGGTCGCGTTTTTATAAAACACGACCTCGTTTTCCAAAATTTATAATCATAGAAGAACAATCAAATCAAATATGGGTTGCTTCAAATCAACAATAAAATATTAAGTTAAAATAACTCTGTTTATAAGGGCACAAGTATTCAGACATCGGAATTAAAAAATGCTCCTTCGTAATACACTTCGCTTCAATATCATTTGTAGAAAAACTATCAAAGTATAACCATATTTGCTCAAGCAACCCAGGGTGCTTAGCACCGAATTCGTCAACAGTCAGAGTTTTGCGGAGGTTCGGATTTTTGTCTGCAAATGCTACTCCATTTGGCTGATTTTATCGGTGCTCAAACCAGAATTATATTATGGAATGTCTTTTTGCCTTTTTGCACCAACAGCTTGCCATCTGTGAACATATCTGCTGTTACTTTGAAGTCAACATCCGTAACTACTTTTTCAGCTAGTTTTACACCACCCTGCTGTACTGCGCGTCTGCCTTCGGAACGAGAAGGAACAACTTTGATTGTTGTCAGCAGCGTCAGAATATCCATACCTCCTGCGAAATCAGCGGCAGGGATCTCTGTGGAAGGAGCATCTGCAGTTGCAGCACCTTTGCCGAATAGCGCTTTTGCAGCTTCCTGTGCTTTGGTTGCTTCTTCTTCGCCATGAACGATTTTTGTTAGTTCAAATGCAAGAATTTCCTTCGCTTTATTGATTTCTGCACCCTCCAGAGCACCCAGACGACGCACTTCATCCATGGGCAGGAATGTCAACAGCGCCAGACATTTTTCGACATCTTTATCGCCAACATTTCTCCAGTACTGGTAGAAATCGTAAGGGGTTGTTTTTTCGGGATCCAGCCATACGGCGCCGGAA
Source organism: Anaerotignum sp. (assembly GCA_045630845.1). Lineage (GTDB taxonomy): Bacteria > Bacillota > Clostridia > Lachnospirales > Anaerotignaceae > Anaerotignum_A. The sequence continues at coordinate 12,630 of JAZQTP010000044.1, forward strand.
ACGGTTTTACCCATTTTAACGCCTTCGGAGTTTGTCAGCAGCTTGAATGTCATGCCATAAGCGGGTTTCTGAGATTTGCGACGGATCAGTTCAACGCCGGCGATGATATTCGACCACTGGTCGTTACCGCCCATCTGCAGGGAACAGTTATATCTCTGATTCAGTTCGTAGAAGTCATAGCCCTGCATAATCATGTAATTGAATTCCAAAAAGGATAGACCGGCTTCTTTTTCCATTCTTGTTTTGAAGCAATCAGCAGCCAACATTCTGTTTACGGAGAAGTGTACGCCGACATCGCGCAGGAATTCGATATAGTTCAGGTTTCTCAGCCAGTCGCCGTTGTTTACGATGATTGCACCGCCCTCGCCTTCATTAAAGTCGATGAAGCGTGAGAGTTGATTTTTGATGCAGGATACATTGTGGTCGATTGTTTCCACCGTCATCATTTTACGCATATCAGCTTTGCCGGAGGGATCGCCAATCATAGCTGTGCCGCCGCCAACCAGACAGATGGGTCTGTTGCCGCATCTCTGCATATGCGCCATAGCCATAACCGTCAGAAAATGACCGACATGAAGGGAATCTGCCGTGGGGTCGATGCCGATATAGAATGTTACGCCGCCTTTTTCAAAGAGGGCTTTGATTTCTTCTTCGTGTGTCAACTGTTCGATAAAACCTCGTTCTTTTAATACTTCATAAGCGTTCATGATTCATTCTCCTTTGCTTTTTTGTAGATGTTTTTATTTCAGTGAGGATTTTTGTAAAAAAATAACGGGTTCTCTATCCGAAAGGACGAGAAAACCCGTGGTACCACCTTAATTCATGTTTATCAAAAGACAAACATCTTCTGTCCCTGATAACGAAGGGAGATCGTTGTGCCATTTCCTGCACAAAGCTCATGAGGCGTAATGCACAAAAACTGTACTGCAGACCTTTCACCTGCCGATCTGCTCTCTGCGGTTGTAACCAGTTTTGCTTTGAAACTCAATCATTGCTGTTTTTCAATATTTATGAAAAAATTCTATCACATGGATTTTTGAAAGTCAAGGGAAGTTGACAGTTCAGTGATGCGAACAATTATTTCTACGGCTTTTTCCATGGATTCCACAGGGATAAACTCAAAATTGCTGTGAAAATTGTGTCCTCCGGCGAAAAGATTGGGACAGGGTAAACCCATGAAAGAAAGTCTTGCGCCGTCTGTGCCGCCGCGGATGGGGCGAATCAGCGGTGTGATGCCGCAATCCATCATTGCTTGCTTTGCTAGATTGACAACTTCCATACATGGTTCTATTTGAGATAGCATATTGTAATACTGATTTGTCAGTTCCAACTTGATGCAATTTCCGTATTCCTTATTCTTCCTCTCAATAATAGATAAAAGAAGGTTTTTTCTGTTTTCAAAAGCAATCTTATCGAAATCACGAATGATATAATCTAGCTCTGCATAGGTTGTTGTGCCTTCAAAGGAACAGAGGTGGAAGAACCCTTCGTAACCTTCTGTTTTGCTGGGGATTTCACTGTCTGGAAGCAGAGCTGCGATTTCTGTGCCGATGAGAGCAGCGTTTACCATGATGTTTTTGGCATAGCCGGGGTGGACATTTTTACCATGGATTTTGATGACTGCGCGGGCAGCATTGAAGTTTTCATATTCCAGTTCGCCGATGCGACCACCGTCCAGTGTATAAGCAAAGTCTGCATCAAAGGATTTTACATCGAAAAAGTCGACACCTTTTCCGATTTCTTCATCGGGAGTAAAAGCAATACGAATATTACCATGAGGGATTTCGGGGTGAGAAATCAGATATTCCATAGCGGTGAGGATTTCGGCGATACCTGCTTTATCATCAGCGCCGAGGAGTGTTGTGCCGTCTGTGGTAATGAGTGTCTGGCCGATATAGTCTTTCAAGAAAGGGAAGTCAGTGATAGAAAGGTGTCCTTCTTTCAGATGGATTGTATTACCGGCATAATTTTTTACAATAATTGGAGAGATGTTTTCGCCGATTGCATCAGGACTGGTATCCATATGTGCAATAAAGCCAATGGTGGGAGCATCTTTTTTTGTTGCAGGTAATGTAGCAGTCATATAACCGTAGGAGTCTACAGAAATATTTGAAAGTCCGATGTCATGACATTCGTTTGCAAGAAAAGAGGCGAAATCGAGTTGGCATTTTGTGCTGGGAAAGGTTACAGAATCCTCATCGGAGGTGGTGTGATGCTTTATATATGTTAAAAAACGCTCGGAAACAGATTTCATAATGAAAGCTCCTTTCAGATGAATAAATTGTTACCTATTGTAGCATTCTTCAAGAGAGAAAGCCAGATGTATTTTAGGCAATTTTGGCTTCTTTCTTATAATAATATTATATAAAAATAATTTCAAAAAACTATGAAAAAAGGCTTGACACTTTTTACCTTTTCCTGTATCATCAAAACCACCGCAAGCGGCATGGATACATGAGTTGGTGGTTGCTGAAAAGAAAAACAAAAAAAGAGCAAAAAGTTCTTGACAGTCGATGGGCGGCGAGATATAATAGTCGAGGTCGCTGCTCAAGAAGCAACTGAAATCATGGAGAGATGTCCGAGTGGTTTAAGGAGCTGGTCTTGAAAACCAGTGATTCCGGAAGGGACCGTGGGTTCGAATCCCACTCTCTCCGCCAATTAAATATTTCAAATCGAGAGCACTTATATGGAGAAGTACCCAAGTGGTTGAAGGGGATCGCCTGGAAAGCGGTTAGGTCGTTAATAGCGGCGCGAGGGTTCAAATCCCTCCTTCTCCGCCAATTTATTGTCTTGGTTTGGAATGAAAAGTATACCAAAAGTACTTGACAATAAAATGGGAGATTTGATAAAATAATCTTCAGCCGCTAAAAAGCGGATTGATCCTTGAAAACTGAACAATGGATATGAATAACACACAACCCATAGTCAATTCAAGCAAACGGAAACGAATGCTATGACAAGTTTGCCGGTTT
>JAZQTP010000045.1:0-83629 GCA_045630845.1 Anaerotignum sp.
CTTCCTGGCTGCATCATAAGGGCAGAAATAAGCATCATTTTGAATACTGGACGGATTATACCATGCCGGGAACCTCGGAACAGCTCCTCATCGGCATGAAGATGCCCCTGCGCTATGTGGTGGAGATGTTCATGGATCGCATCGCCGCCTGCAAGGTATATCAGAAAGAGGCATACACCGACGCCAGCCCTTGGGAATATCATCAGCGCAGTAGACGGGTGAAAGAAATCATGCACCCGGAAACCGTTGCCCTTTTGGAAAAGCTGCTGCTGATGCTGGCAGAGGAGGGGGAGAAAAAGACCTTCGCCTATGTCAGAAAAATCGTAAAACGGGATAAAAGGGACAGAATAAGAAATATCCCCCGTCTGATAGGGGAGCTCTTTCAATGAGGTGAGAGGATATGAAAAAAGGGAAAGTCATTGTAGGCTTGAGCGGTGGTGTGGACAGCACGGTAGCGGCATATCTGCTGAAAGAGCAGGGCTATGAGGTCATCGGTGTCACCATGGAAATGTGGGAGGGGGCGCATAGTGCGGCAGCCATTGCGGATGCCCGCCGTGTGGCAGAGGCAATCGGCATCCCTTTTCTGGTGCTGGATTTCAAAAAGCAGTTCAGAGCCTGTGTGGTGGATGATTTCATCGGGCAGTATCAGAAAGGGCTGACGCCCAATCCCTGCATCGTCTGCAATCGTATGGTAAAGGGGCAGGCATTGCTGGAGCAGGCAAGGGCGCTGGGGGCGGAATATATTGCCACGGGGCATTATGCCCGCATCGAAAAGCATCCGAAAACAGGCAGATATGCAGTCCGAAACTCTGCCACAGCCCAGAAGGATCAGACCTATGCCCTCTATCGGCTTTCGCAGGAGCAGCTGGCGGCAATGCTGCTGCCCATTGGGGAATATACTAAGGAGGAAGTCCGTGAGATTGCGGAGAAAATAGACGGCTTTGTGGCGAAAAAAGGCGATAGTCAGGATATTTGCTTCATCCCCGACGGCGATTATGCAGCCTTTATCGAGGGCGAAAGCGGCGAAAAGGGAAAAGCGGGAGATTTCGTGGATATGGAGGGCAATGTACTGGGCAGACATAAGGGGCTGATTCACTACACGGTAGGGCAGCGTAAGGGGCTTGGCATTGCACTGGGCAAGCCTGCCTTCGTCTATGGCGTGGATGTGGAGAAAAACCAAGTGCGCCTCTGCGATAATCAGGCGTTGTTTCAGACGAAGCTCTACGCAGGCGACCTTGCCTATATGGCATACCCTCACTTTGCGGATGGGATGCGTTTTCAGGCGAAGATACGCTATGCCCATAAGCCGGCATGGTGTACGGTGAAAATGGTGGATGCGGATGTAATGGAGGTCACTTTCGATGAGCCCCAGAGAGCCATCACCCCCGGTCAGTCTTTGGTGCTTTATGACGGAGAATATGTTGCCGGCGGCGGCTTTGTGCTAGCTGAGGCGGCTGTGAAAAAAAGATAAGGAACGCCTGCGGAGAAAAATACTCTGCGGGCATTTTATTTATATTTTATTTATATTTAGGGATAGAAAATTTACATGGATTTTACAAAGATAGTAATGAAAGCACAACAGTCATTGGGATTTGGATGGAAATTCTGTTCAATCGGTGGAATTTGGCATAAGCCGTCGATTTTCGTTGCGGGGGGCTTGGGTTTATGGTATGATAGGTAGCGGTGAGAAGAAGGCATATCCCCTTGGGGATAGAAGATATTACGGATAAAAACGGGAGGAAATATATGAGTGCAATGATTATTCCTTTTATTGGCGGCCTTGCCATGTTCATTTATGGTATGAACATCATGGCGGAGGGCTTGCAGAATGCGGCAGGCTCCAAAATGAAGAAAATTCTGGAGGTGCTGACGCAGAATAAGCTGATGGGGATTTTGCTGGGGGCATTGGTAACAGCCATCATTCAAAGCTCCTCTGCCACAACGGTAATGGTGGTGGGCTTTGTAAATGCAGGGCTGATGAATCTGGTGCAGGCAGTCAGTGTTATTATGGGTGCCAATATCGGTACGACCATTACAGGCTGGCTGGTATCTTCTTCGGAATGGGCAAAATTTTTAAGCCCCTCCACACTGGCACCGCTGGCGGTTATGGCAGGTGTTGTCATTTCTCTGGTAGGCCAAAAAGCAAAAAGCAAGGATATTGCAGGCATCATCATCGGCTTTGGTATCCTCTTTATCGGCATGAGCACCATGTCTGATGCAGTAAAACCTCTGCGGGATTCTGAAGCATTCAGAACAGCCTTCGTTTCTCTGGGTGCAAACCCTTTGCTGGGTATCCTTGCCGGCGCAGGCGTAACGGCGATTATCCAGAGCTCCTCCGCTTCGCAGGGTATTCTGCTTTCTCTGGCATCTGCCGGACTGGTTCCTACAAAGGCGGCAGTGTTTATCATCATGGGGCAGAATATCGGTACCTGCGTGACAGCGATCATGTCCTCCGTTGGTGCCAGCAAAAATGCAAAATGCGTGGGTACGATACACCTGCTGTTCAATGTGGTAGGTTCTGTAATGTTCTCCCTCATTGCGCTGGTGGTATTTGCCAAGGCAGATCCTTCTCTGGGAGAGGGCGTCATTACAATGACACAAATCTCTGCAATCCATACAACCTTTAATATCGGTACAACGGTTGTTATGATCCCGCTGAGCGGTCTGCTCATCAAGACAGCGATGAAGCTGAACGGTATCACGCAAGTGGAAACAGAGGACGAAACCCAGCTGGTACATCTGGACAAACGCATGATGTCTACCCCTGCGGTAGCTGTAGCCGGTGCAAAGCTAGAAACCATCCGTCTGAGCCGTATCGCAAGGGAAAATCTGCTGGCAGCCCTTGCTACGCTGGAAAGCCATGACCCCGAAAAGATTTCCGAGGTTAAGAAAAAAGAAAGTATCATCAATAAAGTATGCGACAGCGTGTCCGAATATCTGGTTGAGCTGTGCGTACACCATTTGAATGATAAGGATAGCGAAACAGTGACTAGCCTGTTGAACACCATCAGCGATATTGAACGCATTGGTGACCATGCGGAAAATATCACAGAGCTGGCAGAGGCAATGAACGGCGAGGGCATCGCTTTCTCCGAAAGTGCGATGGCGGAGCTGAACGATATGTCTGCCAAAACCATTGGTGCTTATGATAATGCCATTAAAGCACTGGAGCTGGATGATGTAAGCTATGCGGTGAAAACGGCATTTTTGGAGCAGGAAGTGGATAAGCTGGAAAAAGAATTGCGTTCCGGCCATATCACCCGCCTTTCCAATGCGGAATGCAGCGTAAGCGCAGGCATCCATTTCGTAGATTTGCTGAGCAATTTGGAGCGTGTTTCTGACCATGCCATGAATATTGCACAAGCGGTGCTGAACGATCATAGAAAAGAAAAAAATTATCATCAGGAAAATTTCTTGGATGAAGAAGGAAGAATTTAATTAGAATTGAAAGCCCTGCATTGCGCGGGGCTTTTTTTTGTGCTATATTTATCATAATAGAAAACAAAATGTAGATTAGTGGCAAATTCGCGTATGCAAAGGAGATATAAGGAGGTATTTGGTATGGATATGAGGGTTGTAATCAATGCAATCAAAGGGGAAATGAAGCCCAGTATGGGATGTACGGAGCCGGTAGCCATTGCACTGGCAGTTTCCAGAACCTGTGAATATCTGAAAAATCCCGCAGAAAAGCTGGATATGGTTATCAGCTCCAATATTTTCAAAAATGCCTATAGCGTACAGATACCCAATACAGGCACCTACGGCATCGAGCTGGCTTGTGTTTTGGGCTGTCTGCTTTCCAAGTCCGGCAATACCATGGAAATCTGTGCGGATATCCGTCCGGAGCATGTGGAAAAGGCGAAGGAGCTGGTGGCAGCAGGCATGGTAAGCGTGAAGGTGCTAAAAAGCAGCGGCTTCTATATTGAATGTACTGCCTCCAATGCAGCCGGCACAGCCCATACCATTACACTGGATGCCCATGATAACATGGTTTTCTGTGAAAAGGACGGGGAAGTGCTGCTGGATAAGCGTACCACAGAATTTGTAACCTCCAAGGAGGCAGGCGGCTTTCAGGTGACAGATTATACCTTTGAGGAATTTTATCAGTGGGCAAATGAGGTGGATGTGGCAGAGCTTGCATTTATTCAGGAAGCCATTGACATCAATATGAAGATTGCGGAAATCGGCATGGAAAAGAAATATGCCTTTGGGGTAGGCCCCTCCATCCAGAATTTGCTGGATAAAGGTCTGCTGACAGAAAATGTGGTAACGATGGTAAGACGCTATCCCGCAGCAGCGGCGGATTTCCGTATGAGCGGCGGCAATGGCTCTGTTATGACCTTCTGCGGCAGCGGCAATCAGGGCATTTCCACCACGCTGCCCATGGCTGTATTTGCGAAATATATGGATATTCCCGCAGAAAAGCTCCTGCGTGCGGAATTTATGGCAATGCTAATGATTATGTACATGAAGAAGCACATTGGCCGTCTTAGCCCTGTTTGTGGTGCTATGGTGGCAGGGACAGGCTCTGCGGCAGGCATGGCGTATATGCTGGGCGGCAGCTTCGAGCAGATCAGCGGTGCGATTCAGAATATGATGGGTTCTGTGGCAGGCATCTTCTGTGATGGCGCAAAGGGCGGCTGTGCGGTTAAGGTGGCAGCCTGTGCAGGGGAAGCGGTGTATGCGGCAATGTATGCAATGGATGGCAGCGTGATTGGCGTTTCTGATGGCATCAATAGCACAAGGGCAGAGGATACTGCGAAAAATCTGGCGAAGCTGAGCCATGAAGCACTGGGCGAGCTGGATATGAAGGTAATTGAGATTATGCAGGAGAAGAAATAAATAAAGTGGAATTTGCACGATAAGCAACTTCGTTTCTGTAGAGCAAAAAAAGAGGGCAGCCCCTCAAGTCAAGCGATGGCTTTTGGGATGCCCTCTTTGCGTCTGCAAAAGAAAATAATAAAGAGGAATGAAAAATAGAATATATGCAATTTTAAGGTATAGGCAATATGCCTATTCAAAAAGCGAAATTTTTATATTCTGAGTGACAAATTTTTGATACAGCCCGAAATAAGGCTTGATTTGACAGGATTTATAAGATTTTGATATAATCATTTATTATGTCAAAATAGATAAAAAAGAAGTGGAGTGTGATGACTGTGGACGGCAGTCCTGTGTTGATTGGTTTATTGATTCTTTTGGTGTTCGGTTCGGCATTTTTTTCCGCATCGGAAACAGCACTGACCTCTTTGAGCAAAATCCGTTTGCGGAATATGGTGGAGGAGAATATAAAAAATGCGGATATTATTGCAAAATTGATTGAAGATCCGAACCGTCTGCTTAGTTCTATTCTGGTGGGGAATAATCTGGTAAATAATGGTGCTTCCGCTTTGACAACAGCCTTGGCAATTCAGATGTTTGGCGGGAATGCAGAAAGCGGAGCCGGTGTGGCAACAATTCTGATTACGATTATTATTCTGATTTTTGGGGAGATTACACCGAAAACTGTGGCGGCACAAAAGGCAGAAAAGGTGGCACTGTTGGTTTGCAGAGTGATTTCCTTCTGCGTGGTGATTTTTAGGCCTGTTGTTGCGGTGCTGAATGTAGTGACGGGAGCATTAACCAGACTTTTTGGGTGTATTCCCGGAGAGAGAGTGCCGCTGATTACGGCGGCAGAGCTGAAAACCATTGTAAATGTTAGCCATGAAGAGGGCGTTTTGGAGCTGGATGAAAGAACCATGATCAATAATGTGTTTGATTTTGGGGATTCCAAGGCGAAAGATGTTATGACACCCAGAACGGATATTGTTGCCGTACCGGTAGATGTGACCTACGAAGAATATGTCCGCCTAGTAAAGGAGGAGGGCTTCTCCCGTATGCCTGTTTATGGAGAGGATTTGGATAATATCGTAGGGATTTTGTATGTTAAGGATATTTTCTTTACGGAGGCGGAGGATTTTTCTGCGGAAAGATATATGAGAGAGCCGCTGTTTACCTATGAAAGCAAACCTATTGCAGAGCTTTTGGCGGAAATGAAAAAAAGCCGTCTGGCTGTAGCGGTGGTGTTGGATGAATACGGCGGAACCTCCGGTCTTGTGACGATGGAGGATATGGTTGAAGAAATCGTTGGGGACATTGAGGATGAATACGATGATGCAGAGGAAGAAATCGAAATCATCAAGGACGATGAGTTTGTAGTGGATGGCAGCACTCGTCTGGAGGATTTCAACGAAATGGTCGGCACAGAGTTGATTTGCGAAGAAGTGGATACCATTGCCGGATATATTCTTGTGAAGCTGGGGAATTTTCCGGCGGAGGGACAGGAACTGGAAACAGATGGTCTGCGTATCGTCGTTGAGGAAATGGATAAGAAGCGTATTGAAAAGGTGCATATATATAAAATGCAGGAAGATGCAGAAATAGAAGTATCGGAAACATAAAAAGAAAGTGCTTCCAAGGAAAATGATTGACCTTGGAAGCTCCTTTTTTTATTTCATAGATTTCAGCATGGTTTCTGTGGTTTCCAGATAGTATGCAGCATCCTGCATCCCTTCAATTTTCAGTTCGCTGGGGATACCCTCCCGATTTACAAAGATGGTTGTGGGCAGACCATTCAGATTTTCCATAATCCATTTTGCCAGGTGTTCATCCGGCATGATTCCGGTGAAAGTAACGCCAGCCTCCGCATAAGCGGCGAGAGCAGCTTCCTCTGCTGCTTCTGCAGGGGTGTCGATTACAACCTGCACAAAGTTTACATTGGGATATTTTCTCTGTAAATTTTTATAAAATTTCTGTAGGGTTTCCAGTTCGTTAATTCCATCCTCCAGACAGTAGCTTGCCCAGAAATTGATTACGGTCATATCATAATCATAGAAGATAGCAGTAGAAATTGGATCACCTGCTAAGGTATTGGAGAGGAAAGTCAGATATTTTCCATCCTGTTCTGCGGATTGCTGTACTGCTGCAATATCAGGAGGGAAAGTTTCAATGCTTTCCTTAAATTCTGGCAGATAGCTTTCCAGTGCGGCAAAGGTTTCTTTTGCGTCGTCAGAGAAATGCTCGATGCCATCGGTATATTCTGTCAGTAAATAAAAACGGAAATTTTCCTGAGCGGGCAGCTCCTCCACGGAAGAAAAGCTGGATAAGGCATCCTGTACTGCATCCGTTTCCAGATTATCTTCTTTGATTACCAGAAGCTCCACAAGGGGAGACATCAATTTTTCCACGGGAACATCGGACGCCGTATCGTTCAGCGCAGCCAGATTTTCGTCTGGTGCGTAGTGATAACAGATTTTTGCATAAATTTCACTGTCGGGTGTTACAGTGGGACTAGGAATCAGATTTGTATTTTCCATTTCTACCCACGCATCGGGAATGGTGTAGGCAAGGCCACATTCCGCAAAGCGAAATTCCGTTTGGATTTCTGTTTGAGTCTGCTCTGATGTGGCTTCTTTTTTTCCACAGCCGGCGGAAAAAAGGAGCATGGCAGCCAAAAGCAGGGCAAGTTTCTTTTTCATAAGGCAAAACCTCCTGTAAATGCTTGTTTGATTCGATATTTATTATAACGAAAAAAGGCTGTTCCCGCAACAAAAAGAAAGATAGTATATAGGAGTGGAAGAAGGCAGAATGGGTTTAATCATTTTCTAATATAGGCGGAAGAAAGCTTTTAAGGAGAAAAAAGATACTGAGGGCAGACAGGAAGACAGAAAATTGGTATACTGTAAAAAATGAAGAAAAAGGATGTGCATAGGATGGAGAGAAAAAAGATCCTATTGGTAGAGGATGAGGCAAAGCTGGCTCGCTTTGTGGAGTTGGAATTGAAATATGAGGGGTACGATGTGACAGTATGCCATGATGGTAGAGAGGGGATGCACCAGCTTACGGAAGTGGATTATGATATGCTTCTGCTGGATTTGATGCTGCCGGGGCTGAATGGTATTGAAATATGCCGTAGGGTACGGAAATTTTCGCAGATACCGATTATTATGTTGACGGCAAAGGATGAGATCATGGATAAGGTTGCAGGGCTGGATAGCGGTGCGGATGATTATTTGACAAAGCCATTTGCCATCGAGGAGCTTTTGGCACGGATGCGGGCAGTATTTCGCCGCAGTGTTGGACAGGCAGCCAAGAAAACACTGCTACAGGTGCAGGATTTGACCATTGATACGGAAAAGCGGATGGTCATGATCGGTGAGAAGATAGTAGATTTGACAAAGAAAGAATTTGAGCTGCTGGCTTATCTGGTGCAAAATAAAAATATTGTGCTGACGAGAGAGCAGATTTTGAATGAGGTGTGGGGCTATTGTTACATTGGGGAAACCAATGTGGTGGATGTATATATCCGCTATCTGCGCTCCAAAATTGATGAGGCATTTGGGAAGAAATATATTCTGACACTTCGGGGAGTCGGTTATTATGTTAAAGAGGAACAGGAAAAAAATTTTGATTGCTGATGTGATTGGCATTTTTTGCGCCTTTTTAATTGGCAGATATATCAGCCACAGATGGAGCGGGTTTCTTTGGCGGAAATTGCAAGGGAGCTGGTACGGGAGATGTCACTGCTGCATGAGGATAGGGAGATTTTGCTTCAGGTGGAGGAGGATGCAGAGATTATTGGGGATGAGAATATGCTGAAGCAGCTGCTTTGGATACATGGAGAAAATGCGTTGAAATATTCATCCGGAGTAATAGAGGTGTCTGTCCGCCGTAGCGATACCCACGGGTATATTTCTGTGCGGGATTATGGCATTGGCATTGAGGCGGAGGACATTCCAAGATTATTTGACCGCTTTTTCCGTGCAGATAAATCCAGAAATAAGGAGATAGCTGGAACAGGGCTAGGACTTTCCATTGCAAGCCTTATTGTGGATGCCCACGGCGGAGAAATCTTGGTAGATAGCACAGCTGGGGTAGGCACAGAGTTTACGGATAAATTTCCGCTTTGCATGGATTTGAATAGAGAAAAGGAGGCGTTTTTATCAGTGGGAAATATGAAAACAATATTGTGTGATACCATAAAAGATGGTATAATTGTGAATTGTAAATAATGATTATTTTATATAGAGTATTAGTTATGCTTGAAACAGAGGACATTCAAAGGAGGAGTTTTTATGAAAAAGAAATTGGCAGCTTTCCTTTGCGGCGTTATGTGCATGGGGACACTGGCAGGTTGCTCTACGGAAGAAATCGCATATCTGAAAATGGTCAATGATTTGAGCGATTTACAGGAACAGGGCAGAATTGTCGGTACAATGCAGATTGATGTAGACTTTGATGAGATGCATAAACAGGCAGAAGAATTGGCTAAGGCACATTACGATGTTGTAGATTTCATAGTAAATGAAAATGAAGATCTGAATGGGCAGAAAAGCTTTGCAGTAGATTATGAAATGAATCTGGACACAAAAAAAGTGGCTTACGATTTGGCTTTTGATGTGAAATATAACGGCAAGACTTATGATATGGGTAAAATTTCTCATACAGCAACAAGTGGGATGTATATATCCAATGAGCTGCTTTTGGGGCTGTATGAGTTGATGGACGACTTGGATGTTGGCGAGGAGGCAACTTTTAAGCTGTCCGAGGAATATGCGAAGGAATTTAAGAGAATTGCAAGCAAGAATGAATATATCAAGCTGGCGGATGCGCAGGAAATTACAGGCATGGACATGAAAACGGCTGTTTCCGAGCAGGATGTAAGCGAAGTGATTGCTGCGATGATGGATTTTCTGCAGGGAACACTGAATGGCTTTGAAACAGGCATGGTAAAATCTGTTTCCAATGGCTTTGAGGTATCTGCAACAGGTACGGAAGCAGCACAGGTGATTGTGAAGCTAATCAAGCATATTGCAAATAATCCCGATCGTGTGATTGCGGAAACAGAAAAGCTGACAAATGTAGCGATTGAGAGATTTGGCGCAAATCCTGCAGAAGCATCTGCGAAGCAGTTAGAAATGAAAGCAGCATTTGAGGCAGTAAAAGAGGATAAGGCACTTTATGCAGACCTGTTGAAAGAAGTGGCTGCTATGATTGATGCAGAGGCGAAGGAAGCAGCAGCAGCGAAGCTTTTGAAAAATATCAGCTTCAAGGAAACACTCACAAAGTCTGGTGAAAGTTATGAAACAACAGGTCTTTATGCACTGAAGAACGCGGGGAAAGAAGTGGTTACAGTGAGAACTTCTACCCAGATTACAAAATCTACAAATGAGATTAGTGTTCCTGCAAGCTATGTGGAGTTGGATGTGCTGAGAGGCGAAATGAATGCGCTGGAAGATAAATATAATCCTGTAATCGGTGCTGAAATTGACTGGGGCTTTGAAAAAGGCGGTACAGATGCAATCCTGTATGCAGTAAGAAAGCACTATGATGAATCTGCGATGGAATGGACCAATGTGGTTATAAAAGATGGCAGAGCGTATGTGCCTCTGCGTTTGATTGCAGAAAAGCTGGGCGAAGAAGTTGGCTGGGAAAATGCGACAAAAACACCTTATGTCATGCAGAATGCCCAGAGAATTGATATGAAAGGTCTGCTGCAGGATGGCAGTGCGTATGTTGGTATCAGAGATTTTGAAAAGCTGGGCTATACAGTAGACTACACTGTAGATGAATATGGAGTAAGAGAAGCAAAAATCATGAGCTGATGGGAAAAACCATAGATAAAGTATTCAAAAAGAGTGTGGCGAAGCAAAAAACTGGTGTAAAATAATAAAATGAATGATAAAGGGCAAAGTCCATTTTCGGTACTTTGCCCTTTATTTTAGTCTGTCGTAAGAAGGGAATATTTTAGAGATAATATCAGATTATGGAGGCAGCAGAAAAAATCGTTGACAAAATTATTACTCTTTTGTATACTAATTGTAATAGATTTGTAATAATTTTGTTTGGAAGATGATAGAAATGAGTTTGGAGGAGAATCCAATGGGTATAAAAAAAGCAATCAAGCAGATTGGTCTGACCGCTCTTTTTGCGGCACTGGGTACGGTGACGGTTTCGGCTGCCGATTTTGGGCAGGCTTCCGGTGAAGATATCAATGTGCGTGTGGCTCCAAATGCAGAAGCTGAAGTGATAGTGCAGATTGATAAAGGAAAGGATTTTCTAATCCTTGATAAGGAAAATGATTGGTATCTGATTTTCTATGAAGGAAAAGAAGGTTATGTTTCTGATGAATATTTCGATGTTACAAACGGTGCGGCAACCATTGAAGGTGCGGCTGTAAATCTGCGGAAAGAGGCATCTGCAACCGCAGATTCACTTGGGAAATATGCCAATGGAGATGCTGTTTGGGTTGTCGGCCAGAATGATGAGTGGTTTCGCGTTCGCTATATGGATGGATATGCCTATGTCGAAAAGGACTATGTAAAAGGTGTATACATTGATGATGTGGTAAAAATTGAAAATAAAATCGAAAATGAGTTGGAATCCGTTTATGGCGTGGTTATATCCGAAGCAGGCTTGAAGCTGCGTAAGGAAGCATCTACCATTTCTAATGTGCTGACAGTTCTTCCGCACAGCACAGAGGTAACGATTGATAGAGTTGGTCAGGAATGGGTAAGAATCATTACGGATTCCGGTGTGAAGGGCTATGTCAGCGCAGAATTCCTTTCCATCAGAGAAGGGGAAAGAACAACTCGTTCCGCAGGCTCCGGCAAAGGGGCAGAGGTAGTTGCCTACGGCAAGCAGTTTATTGGTACGCCTTATGTATGGGGTGGTACAAACCTAAAAAAGGGTGTAGATTGCTCTGGTTTTGTATATTCTGTATACAAAAACTTCGGTATTACACTGAATAGATCCTCTTCTTCTATGGCAAGCAACGGGATAGAGGTTTCCAAAGCAAACCTGCAGGCAGGCGATTTGGTGTTCTTTAACAGCGGCGGCAATAGCAGAATTAGTCATGTTGGTATCTATTGTGGGGATGGTACTTATGTACATTCTACAGATGGCAAAGCCTATGGTGTAACAGTAACAGATTTGAACAGCGGTTACAGTGCAAATACATATGTTACAGCAAGGCGTGTGCTGAGATAAAATATAGCGAAGAAATAGAAAGGAGCTTCTTTGGGAAGTTCCTTTTTTCTTGTATACAAGGGGGTTCTTTGTTATAATAAAAAGATAATTGGAATGTTTACTGCATATCCGAAGTGATAGGAGGGATATGATGGATAGAAAAAAGGGCATTGCACTCCTTTTGGCAGCAGCGGTATTTGCGGCTATGCCGATGGAGGCGATGGCGTATGAGATACCCGAAGCTGTATCAGTAGGGCTGGAATCTATCTGCAAGCACGCTTCCGCTGCCACAGTCAGTGCCAATGGGCTTTGCATTGGGATGGAAGAAGACGGCCGCTTTCTGGAGGGCGGCATTGTTGCGGAGGAAAGAACCTATACGGTAAAGCCGGAAATGGGGGCATTTGTTGCTTTGGATGCCGAAATGGAGCAAGAAGATGCTTTTGACCTTGCAGATGAACTGATTGGCATGGATTTTAATGCCTATGCGGCTTATCTACAAGGGGAGGACTGGACTGTTTATGTAAAGGATGCCTCTGTTTCTGCTGTAGAGAATGCGGCGGGGGAGGCTGCGGAGAGAATATCTGATTTTATCGGATATAGTCTGACAGGTGGTGTAGTTCCTATGCTTTTGCCGCAGCAGGCAGTGCTTACGGGTGCGGATGAACGCGTCCAGATCAATGGAAAGCAATACCGTGGGATGCTGACCTTTGCAGTGGCAAACCAAAAGATGACAGCAGTCAATATTGTAGAGCTGGAGGAGTATCTTTATGGTGTTGTACCTGCGGAGATGGGGAAAGGCTATCATGCGGAAGCTTTGAAGGCACAGGCGGTGGCAGCCCGTACCTATGCCATGACGAAGCTGGGTGCGCACAAGGGAAGCGGCTATGAGCTTTGTGACACTACGAACTGTCAGGTTTATAAGGGCTGTAGCGTGGAGGCAGAAAGCACGACCAATGCAGTGGATGCGACAAGAGGAGAGCTTGCCTGCTATGATGGAAAGCCTATTGAGGCGGTATTTTCCGCTTCTGCTGGTGGATATACGGAAAACAGCGAAAATGTATGGTATGCGGAAGTCCCTTATCTGCGGGCGGTGCCGGAGCTTGTGCCTTATGAAGATGGTGCGTGGAAAAAGGAACTCACCCTTGATGCTTTGACGGAGCTTTTGGAGGAAAAAGATGAAAATATCGGTGAGGCTTTAGATATTGTAATCACAAAGCTTTCCACCGGTGGGCGTGTACAGGAAATGGAAATCGTAGGAACAAGGGGCAAAAAGGTGCTGACAAAGGAAAGCATCCGAACTTATTTTTCCGCAGCCGGTGGCAGTCTGCCCGGCAAGATGTTTACCATCAATGGTAAGGGCGGCGAGATTGGTGTATATGCAGATGCGGATAGCATAGAGCGAATGGAGCATTCTTCCGTAAAAAGCGGCAGCCTTATGGCAGCGGCGGCAGAAAAAGGAATTACAGTCAGAGCCGATGGCGAATTATCCCGTTTGAACGGAAAAAATCTTTCTGTGGATATTGCGGTGGAAAGCAGCAGCAGAAAGATTATTCTGGATGACCATGATTATGAGGTTTATGATGTCAATATCAGTACCGTAAAAAATGATATGTTTCTGTTTGAGGGACTTGGCTCCGGACACGGTGTAGGGCTAAGTCAGAAAGGCGCACAGGCAATGGCGCTGGAGGGATATGATTATGAGGAAATTCTCTGCCACTATTATACAGAAATCGAAATTGAGGGATAAGAGATGAGAGATTTTAGAGCATTTCTGCTTTCCTCCGTGGGATGGCAGGATGAAAAAGGAAATACGGTAGTATTTTCCGAAAAAAATCTGATGGGGGAATCCGAAGTGCAAAAAATATGGCTTTTTCTGGATGAAGGGCTACGCTGCGGCGGAATGCATCGTGCATTTATGCCTGTGCCGGAGAAGCTGAAAGAAATGCTTTTCGGTGTTGGGAAAGAACAGCTTTGGGAAGAAATAGAGAAGGACTGGAAAAAGGAGGCGTAAGTATGTTTTTTGAAAAACTGACGGAAGCGCAAATCAGAGAAGTGATGAATGTTATTTCTGACGATGGGGAGCTGACGATTCTGAAAATCCGCACCTATGATAACAGCTTTGATGATGCGGTGGCAGTTTCCAATGTGCCGGAGGTTACGGCAAAATTTCAAGAGGATATTGAAACCTACCAGCTCTATGATTATCATATCAGAGGCAAAAATCGTGCCGGAGCAGGCTCTGACTATGTATATAGAAGCCTAATGCACAAATGGTTTGGGGATGAATATGCAATCAAATATTTGCTGGAGCATTAAGGGAGGAGAAGAGATATGTTTGCGAAAAGATTGAAAGATAATGAGATTTTGCAGATTATGCGTGTCATTTCCGATCCCGACTGTGCGCTTATCAGTGTATTTCGTAAGCCAACAGACCCAGAGGTTATTATCCATTCGCAGGATATGGAGGAGCATTATGTACTCCACGATTTTGATATTGAGGGCTTCGATTATTTGCCGGATGATGCAACGGTGACATATCGCAAGGAAATGTTGAAAATATTTGGTGTAAAATACGCAGAAGATTATATGTTTAGGGGAACGAGATGAAAACGAGTGATTTTTACTTTGAGCTGCCGGAGGAGCTGATTGCCCAAGAGCCGTTGCAGGACAGGGCATCCAGCCGTTTAATGGTAGTGCATAAGGATAGCGGAAAAAGAGAGCATCGGCATTTCAGAGATATTCTGGAATATCTGAGAGCGGGAGATTGTCTGGTCATCAATAATACAAAGGTATTGCCTGCCAGATTATACGGCGAGCGAGTTGGCACAGGTGCGGCGATGGAAATATTGCTTCTGGTCAGAAGAGATATGGACACATGGGAGGTATTGGTCAGACCTGGTAAGAAAGCCCGCCCCGGTGACAGGATATCCTTTGGCGGCGGAAAGCTGATTGCGGAGGTGCTGGAGGTTATCGAAGGCGGAAACCGCATCATTAAATTTGAATATGAGGGTGTTTTTGAGGAGATTTTGGATGAATTAGGTGAAATGCCCTTGCCGCCCTATATCACCCATAGGCTGGAGGATAAAAACAGATACCAGACTGTTTATGCAGAGCATGAAGGCTCGGCGGCGGCACCTACAGCAGGGCTGCATTTTACCCCTGCGCTGTTAGAGCAAATCAAAGAGATGGGGGTAAAGATTGCCCATGTGACGCTTCATGTGGGACTTGGCACTTTCCGCCCTGTAAAGGTGGATAATGTGCTGGAGCATGAAATGCACGCCGAGTTTTATGTAGTAGAGCCAAAGCAGGCTGAAATCATCAATGAAACAAAGCGGAATGGGGGCAGAGTGATTGCGGTTGGCACAACAAGCACCAGAACCTTGGAGTCTGTTGCAGATGAAAATGGCATGATTCAGCCCAAAACAGGCTGGACAAAAATTTTCCTTTATCCCGGCTATGCTTTTCGGGCAGTAGATTGTCTGGTGACAAATTTCCATCTTCCGGAATCTACGCTGATTATGCTGGTATCTGCTTTGATGGGAAAGGAACTGGTGATGGATTCCTACAAAGAGGCTGTGCGGGAAAAATACCGTTTCTTCTCCTTTGGAGATGCCTGCTTTTTTCTGGCAAAGAAATAAACAAAAAGAGCATTACTGCAAAAAATTATTGCAGCAATGCTCTTTTTTTTTACTCTATAAGAAATTTCGTTTCTTATAGAGTAAAAACCCTCCGGGGGACGCAGGGCGGCGGCAAGGTAGTCAGTCGCAAGCGACACCGCCGCAGGCGGCGCATTTCGCCAAGCGAAATGCCTTTTTACAAGATTAAAAATTTTATTTAGCCAATGCCACCATTCAATGCACCCAGAATTAGTACGATAAAGCAGATGGGGCAAAGTACAAATTTGCACAGGGGATAAAACCAAGGGAAGATAGGCTTATTCCGCCCCTTATTCACTTCGGATTCTACAAATTCTCTCTTGCAGAACCAGAAGAACATTACAGCAGCCAGACCTGCACCCAGAGGGCAGATATAGATGGAAAGCACATCCATCCAGCCAGAAACGATACCTTGAATTAGAATGGAAACAACAGCACCGATGATACCGATGGTAAGGCTGGCGGAAATACGCCCGAAACCGAATTTTTCCTGCAGGGTTGCAATGGGTGTTTCATACAGATTCAGTAGGGATGTCATGCCTGCAAAAAATACTGCTACAAAGAATACGATGGCAAACAGAGAACCGCCTGGCATGGAATGAAACAGATTGGGCAGGAAGATAAACATCAGTCCGGGGCCGCCTTGATCCAGCTGAGAGCCTGCTGTTGCCATAGCAGGAATGATTACCAGTGCAGCCAGACACGCTGCCAGTGTATCGAAGAAAGCAACGCGTGCTGCGGAAGCGGGGATATTTTCTTCATCAGACAGATAGGAGCCGTAAATAATCGTTCCGTTGCCTGCAATGGACAGAGAGAAGAATGCCTGCCCTAACGCATAAATCCATGTCATAGGATTTTTCAGTGCAACAGGGTCCACACGGAAGATATATTTGTAGCCTTCTGCAGAACCCGGCTGCAGAGCGATATAAATACCTAAGCCAACGAAAAGAATAAAGAAAAGAGGCATCATAATCTTATTTGCTTTTTCGATGCCTTTGCCGATTCCAAGCATGGTGATTGCAATACAGATCACTAGAGCGCCAAGCTGCCAGATGTTGTTGCCAAAGGCACTTGCCATACCGCCAAAAGCACCTGCGTAGCCGTCTACATCGGTATAGGCAAGGGTTGCGCCGGTAAAAGTACCAACGGCATATTTCAGAATCCAGCCCATAACAACGGTGTATCCAATTGCCATTGCCAATGCCCCCGCCATGGGAATCAGACCAATGCCTTCACCCAGACGGCGCTTTCCTTTGCTTTCCATTGCCATGCCGAAAGCGTTTACGGGGCCGGAACGGGATGCACGACCAAATGCCATTTCACCGATAACGCCGGTTGCACCGATCAGGATGACAAAAATAAAATAGGGGATTAAGAAAGAACCGCCGCCATACATAGATACTCTCGTAGGAAACATCCATAGATTACCCATGCCGACAGCAGAACCGATACAGGCTAAAATAAAGCCAAGCCTGTTGTTAAAAGAATCTCGTTTTTTCATAAAGCTTCTCCTTTGATATAAATATACTTTGCACAGTATACCATTTTTTTGATAAAAAGAACATCCCTAAAATGAAAAAAGTAAAAAAGCATTTCGCTTGACGAAATGCTCCGCCTGCGGCGGTGTCGCTAGCGACTGACTACCTTGCCGCCGCCCTGCGTCCCCCGGAGGGTTTTTACTCTATAAGAAACGAAATTTCTTATAGAGTAAAAAAGCCCCACTTGTCAGAGCAGTGTACTGCATGACAAGTGGGGGAGGAATTAAAGTTTAGCGATTACAGCATCGGCAAATGCTTCTGTTGTGGCATTGCCGCCCATATCCTGTGTCAGGATTTCACCTTCGGTAATCACAGAGGCAACCGCCCGTTCTATGGAAGCTGCGGCTTCAGCCTCACCCAGATGAGAAAGCATCAGGCTTGCAGAGAGAATACAGGCGGTGGGGTTGATTTTATGCTGTCCGGCAATATCGGGAGCGGAGCCGTGAATCGGCTCGAAAATTGCGCCGTTTACACCGATATTCGCACTGGGTGTCAGTCCCAGCCCGCCGACCAGACCGGCACACAAATCAGAAACAATATCCCCATAAAGATTTGGACAAACCAGAACATCATAATCCTCCGGATGCATCACCAGACGCATACACATGGCGTCTACGATGCTGTCATCAAATTCGATTTGCGGGTATTCTGCGGCAATCTCTTTTGCAACCCGCAGAAAGAGTCCGTCGGTGCATTTCATGATATTGGCTTTATGTACTGCGGTTACTTTTTTTCTGCCTTCTCTGACAGCATAATCAAAGGCATAGCGGCAGATGCGCTCGCAGCCTTTTCTGGTGATAAGCTTGATGCTTTCTGCGGCATCCTCGCCGATCATATGCTCAATGCCTGCATAAAGGTCTTCCGTATTTTCTCTGACGATTACTAAATCAATGTTGTCAAATTTTGTGACCACACCGGGGTAGGTTTTGGCAGGGCGTACATTTGCATAAAGGTCAAAGGCTTTACGCAAGGCAACATTTACGCTGCGGAAGCCTGTCCCGATTGGAGTGGTGATGGGACCTTTCAGTGCAACGCCGTTTCTTTGGATGGATTGGATCACATGGTCGGGCAGGGGTGTGCCATATTTTTCGATCATTGCAGCGCCTGCTTCCATTTCATCCCATTCAATGGCAACGCCGGTTGCTTCCACTACCTTTTTTGCCGCTGCAATCACCTCCGGTCCGCTGCCGTCACCGGGAATCAGAGTTACTTTATATGCCATAATGCGTTCGCTTCCTTTCTGTATTTCGGACTGTTTCCAAGGGTGGAAGGCTTATTTTGCCTCCTTTGTATAATTCAATAAGCCGCCGGCTAATAGGATTTCTGCCTGTCTATCGGAAATATTCAGCCTTGTGGCAAAATCCTTGCCTGTGCGTGTGCAGCTTACGATAACATCCTGTCCTTTTACTGCACCACTGATTTGATCTGCTGCATATTTTATAATCAGTTCATCGCCCAGCTGGAGGTTGTCATAATCCCATTCATTGACAAAAACCAGAGGTAGAATACCATTGTTGATGAGATTTGCCATATGAATACGGGCAAAGGATTTGGCAATGACACCTTTTACGCCAAGCTGCAAGGGTGCAAGTGCTGCGTGCTCACGGCTGGAGCCCTGACCGTAGTTCTGTCCTGCGATGATGAAGCCGCCGCCTGCTTTTTTCGCTCGTGCGGGAAATTCTGCGTCGCAGGGTGTCAGACAGTAATCCGCCAGATAGGGCACATTGGAACGGAAGGGCAAAAGCTTTGCGTTGGAAGGCATGATATGATCGGTTGTGATATTATCCTCCACTTTGATAAGGCAGCTGCCTTTGATTTCCTTGGGAACCTTGGTATTTTTCGGGAAAGGCTGGATATTCGGACCTCTCACGACTTTTACATCCGTGCCGTCTGCGGCAGGAGGGAGAATGAGATTGTCATTCACCATGAAATGTGTGGGCATGGAGATCAGCGGTGCATCCCCCAGACAATGAGGATCTGTTACGACGCCGGCTAGTGCAGATGCCACGGCTGTTTCGGGGGATACAATATAAACCTGTGCGGATTTTGTGCCGCTTCTGCCTTCAAAGTTTCTGTTTACGGTACGCAGGGAAACGGCATTCGTAGCAGGAGCCTGTCCCATGCCGATACAAGGGCCGCAGCCACATTCCAGTATTCTGGCACCGGCGGAAATGATATCTGCCAGTGCGCCGTTTGCCGCCAGCATATTCATTACCTGCTTGGAGCCGGGGGCAATCACAAGGCTTACATCGGGATGCACAGATTTCCCCTTGAGCAGGGAAGCCACAGTCATCATATCCGTATAAGAAGAATTGGTGCAGGAGCCGATGGCAACCTGATCTACCTTTAAGCCCTGAATGTCTGCAACATTTTTGATATGATCGGGAGAATGGGGGCAGGCAACCAGAGGTACGATTTCATCCAGTGCAATGGTTACTTCCTCATCATAAACTGCATCTGCATCTGCACACAGTGCAACCCAGTCTTCGCTGCGCCCCTGTGCGTCCAGAAATGCCTTTGTCACCTCATCAGAAGGGAATACAGAGGTGGTAGCACCCAGCTCTGCACCCATATTTGTGATGGTGGCACGCTGGGGAACAGAAAGAGTTTTTACGCCATCCCCGGCATATTCCATTACCTTTCCCACGCCGCCTTTTACAGAAAGGCGTTTCAGTACTTCAAGAATGACATCCTTTGCTGTTACCCAAGGGGAAAGCTTTCCTGTCAGATTGATGCGGCAAACCTTGGGCATAGCCAGATAATACGCACCGCCGCCCATAGCCACGGCAACATCCAGTCCGCCGGCACCAATGGCAAGCATACCGATGCCGCCGCCGGTGGGGGTATGGCTGTCAGAGCCTAAAAGCGTTTTACCCGGCTTTCCGAAGCGTTCCAGATGCACCTGATGGCAAATGCCGTTGCCCGGCTTGGAAAAATAGATGCCGTGCTTGGAGGCAACGGTCTGGATATATTTATGGTCGTCTGCATTTTCAAAGCCGGTTTGTAGTGTGTTGTGGTCAATATAAGCAACAGATTTTTCTGTTTTTACCCGAGGGATGCCGATTGCTTCAAACTGCAAATATGCCATAGTGCCGGTGGAATCCTGTGTTAATGTCTGGTCTATTTTGATGGCAATTTCTTTTCCGGCAACCATTTCGCCGCTTACCAGATGGCTTTTGATTAGTTTTTGGGTTAAATTCATTCCCATATTTCTTTCCTCCTGAAAATAATCATTTGATATATGCTGCAAATGCGGGGAGCAGCAATTTCACGGCATCTTCCATTTCCTCTTCGGAAATAAAGGTCATACGCCCGTCTTCATACTGTTTGTCTACCCATTCTTTCAGAATAGCGGTTTCTGGATCATTTTTGCTGATTTTTCTGCCGTCGGGCAGACCGATGGATTGATTTAGCCAGTAGGCAACTCCGGCAAGTCCGGAATTTTTATTTACCTCTACACTGAGGGGGCGGTTCAGAATTTTTCCTGTGTTGAAGATGTTATAGATTTCCTCATCCTTCGCAACACCGTCTGCGTGGATGCCTGCACGGGTTACATTGAAATCTCTGCCGACAAAAGGTGTGCGAGGGGGCAGCTTATAATGCAGCTCTTTTTCATAGAAATGTGCAATCTCCGTAATTACGGTGGGGTCCATGCCGTCCAGTGTGCCACGCAGGGAAGCGTATTCCATTACCATAGCCTCCAGTGGTGTGTTTCCGGTTCTTTCGCCGATGCCAAGGAGAGATGTGTTTACGGCAGAACAGCCGTAAAGCCATGCGGTGGAGGCGTTTACAACGGCTTTATAAAAATCGTTGTGCCCGTGCCATTCCAAAAGCTCGGAGGGTATTTGTGCAAAGTGATTGACACCATAAATGATACCGCCTACAGAACGGGGCAGAGTAGCACCGGGATAAGGTACGCCATAGCCCATGGTATCGCAGAAACGGATTTTTACAGGTGTCTGATATTTATCCATCAGATGCTTCAGCTCTGTTGCAAAAGGAACAACGCAGCCATAGAAATCGGCTCTGGTAACATCCTCGAAGTGACAGCGTGGAATAATTCCCATTTCCAGCGCAGCCTCTACGATTTCCAGGTAGCCCTCAATGGCTTCCCGTCTGGTCTTTTGCAGTTTATTGAAGATATGATAGTCGGAGCAGGAAACCAGAATACCACATTCCTTCAGCCCCATTTCCTTTACCAGCTTGAAATCTTCCTTTGTGGCGCGAATCCAGCCGGTGATTTCCGGAAATTCAAAGCCCAGATCACGGCAGGCATCTATGGCTTTGCGGTCCGTTTCACTGTAAAGGAAAAATTCACACTGCCTGATTTTTCCTTTCGGGCCGCCCAGACGATGCAGCATTTCATAAAGCTTTTTGATTTGTTCTACGGTATAGGGCGCACGGGATTGCTGCCCATCCCGAAAGGTGGTATCAGTGATCCAGATTTCGTCTGGCACATTCATAGGAACTTGCCGATAGTTGAAGGTAACCTTTGGTATTTCATCGTAATTGAAATTATCACGATACAGATTGGGCTCTGTAACATCCTGTAGGCTGTACTGATATCTGCGTAGCTCCAGTAAGTTAGTTTTATTATTGTATGTAATCAAGAAAATCACCCTTTCACATGATTTTTGTACGCCGAAAAGAAACAGATGTTTTTGTAATATCTTATTTAATTATAGAATATATCAATCATATATCTGTTTGTCAATGAAAATCCATAAATTTTGAGAATGTTTTATCGTTCAAGAAAAAAGGCGAAAATGTGTTAAAATATTGGATATATCTATATTCTTATGAATATGATTTACACAAAACAATAGAAAAAATAAATAGAATATGGATTGATAATAAAAAAGATTAGAATAATCTATAGAAATGCTTTTTGAAATATGGAATAACGCAGTTGGCATTCCTTTTTGAATGTGATACAATCTGAAAAATAGCAGAATTTACGGAGGAAGAAAGATGGAAATGAAAGAAATACTGAAAATTGTAGATGAAATTTATCATAAAAAGAATGAGGTGGATGCGACAGACCTGTATCGGTCGGCAGGGATTACAGCTACAGAAGCGAATGATTTTATTCTGCGGATGGAAGAAGAAGGCCTTGCTGAGGTAGTAGAGATTGATATGTGCTGTGCGGCGGATTATGTGGTAAAGGGACTGACAAAAAAGGGAAAAGCGCTGCTTGGGGAAGAATAAGCAAAAGGCGGCGGAGAATATTGAAAGGCGTGCGGCTCTGTGCTATATTGTATGGAAAGCATCATTTTCTTTGGGGATGGAAAATGAGGGGAAGGAGAAGAGGAAAATGACAGAGCGTTTTGAGATTATTGCTCCATTGCCCTATGGCGGCAGCGAGACGCGTTTTGCATATATTTATTTGCCGAAATCTTATTTTAATGAACCAAACAGAAGATATCCGGTGCTCTATATGTTTGATGGGCATAATGTGTTCTTTGATGAGGATGCGACTTATGGAAAATCATGGGGGATGGAGGACTTCATGAACCGCAGCCGTATTCAGATGATTATTTGTGCGGTGGAATGCAGTCATGATCCGGATAATGGCAGATTAAAGGAATATGCGCCCTTTACCTTTCGCAATAGCCAGCTTGGCATAATTGAAGGCAGAGGAAAGATGACTATGGATTGGTATGTGAATGAACTGAAGCCTGCGGTGGATGAGAATTTCCGCACCAGACCCGGCAGAGAATACACTTATATTGCCGGCTCCTCTATGGGGGGGCTGATGACGCTCTATGCTTTGATGGAATACAATCACATCTTTTCAAAAGGGGCGGCATTGTCCCCCTCTCTTTGGACAGATTTTCAAAAAATAAAGGCGATGATTAGCAGGGCAAAGCTGGATCCTTACACGGTGCTTTATATGGACTATGGCTCGGAAGAATTTTCCTATCACCGCTCTATGCGTAGAATTTTTGGAGAATGCACCTCTTTGCTGATGCAGAAGGGGGTTTTGCTGGATAGCCGTATTGTACCCGGTGGGAATCATAGTGAAGCAAGCTGGGAAAAGCAGCTACGCTTTTTCATGCAGACATTGCTTTATAAACCATGAGAAAATGAATTTTCAGAAGAAGACTGGAGGCGTTTTAATGAGTAAGAATATCATTTTTATTTCACCTAATTTTCCTGAAAACTACTGGCATTTTTGTAAAGAATTAAAGGATAATGGCATGAATGTGCTGGGCATCGGCGATCAGCCTTATGATGCGCTTCGTACAGAATTAAAGGAAAATCTGAACGAATACTATAAAGTAAGCAGTCTGGAGAGCTATGATGAGGTTTATCGTGCGGTAGCTTTCTTTGCATTCAAACATGGCAAAATCGAATGGCTGGAATCCAATAATGAATATTGGCTGGAAAGAGATGCGAAGCTGCGTACGGATTTCAACATTACAACAGGCTTCCATACGGAGGATATTCCTCGCATCAAATACAAATCCAAAATGAAGGAGTATTACAAAAAAGCGGGCTTGACTGTGGCACGCTATCATTTGGTGGATGATTTGGCTGCCTGCAAAAAATTCATTCGGGAAGTGGGCTACCCTGTTGTAGCCAAGCCGGATAATGGTGTCGGTGCATCTCATAATTTTAAGATCAGAAACGATGCGGAGCTGGAAAGCTTCTATGAGCAGCGGCATGAGGGTGTTGTTTATATTATGGAGGAATTTGTAAACGGTATTGTAAATTCCTATGATGCCATCATTGATTCCAAGGGCGAAATCATGTTTGAAACAGGGAATATCTCCCTTGGCTCTATTATGGATATTGTAAATGAAAAGCAAAATTCCAAGTTTTATATCCTGAAAGAGCTGCCGGAGGACACGAAAAAGGCTGGCAGAGATACGGTAAAAGCCTTTGGCGTAAAGAGCCGTTTTGTTCATTTTGAATTTTTCCGTCTGTTGGAGGATCAGAAAGGGCTTGGGAAAAAAGGCGACATCATGGCACTGGAGGTAAATATGCGTCCCAGTGGCGGCGTTTCTCCCGATATGATCAATTTTGCCCATAGCACGGATGTATATAAAATCTGGGCAGATATGGTGGCTTTCGATCAGTCTACAAAGCCGGAGGGCGAGCATACATACTGTGGGTTTATTGGCCTGCGTGATGAAAAGACCTTTGTGATGTCCCATGGGGATATTATGGAAAAATATGGCGCTCATATCAAAATGTCTGAGCGTGTTCCGGATGCACTTTCCGGTGCAATGGGAAATCAGATGTATCTGGCTACTTTCCCGACAGAAGAAGAATTGATGCATTTCTATGATGACATTTCCAAAGAAGTATAAATAGAGTGGGAAAGACCTGATTTTGATTCGGGTCTTTTTCTTATGATAGGTGGGGAAAAGGTGGTCAAAAAGAAATTTCGTTTTTTTTCGACAGATAAGTATTGAAATTATTGTGAAAAATAGGGTATACTTTTTCAGTATCAAATATTGGTAGCAGTGACAAAAAGGAGGTAATATTTTGAGTTTTTTAGAGAAGTGCTTTCGATTAAGAGAGCATAACACAACAGTAAAAACGGAAGTCATGGCCGGTATTACAACATTCATGACAATGGCGTACATTCTGGTGGTTAACCCCAGCATTCTGTCTGCGACAGGTATGGATTATGGTGCAGTGCTTGGGGCAACCTGTATCGCATCTGCCTTCGGTACCTTTCTGATGGCATTTTTTGCGAATTATCCTTTTGTACTGGCACCCGGTATGGGGCTGAATGCGTATTTTGCATATACGGTTGTATCCCAGTATGGCTATGGCTGGGAAGTGGCACTGGCTGCGGTATTTGTAGAGGGTATTATTTTTATCCTGCTTTCACTGGTAAATATTCGTGAGGCGATTTTTAATGCAATTCCCACGAATATGAAAAAAGCGGTAAGTGTGGGTATCGGTATGTTTATCGCATTTATCGGCATGCAGAATGCAGGTATTGTTGTGAATAATGCGTCTACCTGTGTTGCGCTGGGTGATGTGAAATCCGTTTCCGTTGCGCTGGCACTGATTGGCACAATCCTGACCTTGGTTCTGGTTATCAGAAAAGTAAAAGGTGCATTGTTGGTAGGTATCCTGCTGACATGGATTTTGGGCATTATCTGTCAGCTGGCAGGTATTTATCAGGTAAATCCGGATGCAGGTATGTATTCTCTAATTCCTACCGGTATTGTTTCTGCACCCCCCAGCATTGCGCCTGTAGCAGGTAAGCTGAGCTTTGCCGGTGTTTCTATATTTGACTTTATTGTTGTTGTATTTGCGTTTTTGTTTGTTGACTTGTTTGATACACTGGGCACACTCATTGGTGTATCTACAAAAGCAGGCTTCCTTGATAAAGATGGAAAGCTGCCTAAAATCAAGGGTGCATTGATGGCGGATGCTGTGGCAACAACAGCTGGTGCTGTTTTGGGTACTTCTACAGTAACAACCTTTGTTGAATCCGCTTCCGGCGTATCCGATGGCGGTAGAACCGGTTTGACAGCGTTCACAGCAGGTATTCTGTTTTTGGTAGCACTGCTGTTTTCCCCCATTCTGACAACAATTCCTTCCTTTGCGACAACGCCTGCGCTGATTGTTGTTGGGTTGATGATGGCAGAAAATGTAACAGAAATCAGCTTCTCTGATTTTTCCGAGGGCTTCCCTGCATTTATGACAATCCTGATGATGGTTGTATGCTACAGCATTTCGGAGGGTCTGGTATTTGGCGTAATTTCTTATGTTCTGCTGAAGCTGCTGTGCGGCAAAAAGAATGAACTGAATCCTGTAATCGTAATTATTGCATTCCTGTTCTTGCTGAAGCTGATTTTGGCTTAAAGGATTATTTGGTATAGAAAAATGAGTTTTGGTGCATACTTCGCCTAAGAGGTGGTTTTATGCGCAAAACACTATGCATTGCATCTGTAATAAGCTTTCTGTTTTTTTTGTTTCTGGGCTATTCTCATGCACTTTTGGTGGGAGAGCGGGAAGAACGGGAAACAGCAGAGGCACCTGTTATGCAGCAGAGAAATATCATACTGCCGGATACCAGAATGGTATATCAGTATTTTTATACATCAGATCGGGTAACGAAGGAAGAGAGCGAGAAAGCACCGGAATTTTTGCAGGGGCTGGATATGCAGCAGCTGGAAAGTGTATATAACGGTTGGCAAATCGTTTTATTTTCTCCGGAAACAGTGATTCTGCGATGCAGCATAGAAGGGCTTAGCAGTGAAACCTATATTCTGGGTGAAGAAGATGGATTTCTTGCGGTTTTTTATGAGGATGCACAGCATATGATACGCTTAAAGGAACGCACGGATATTCCGCTTTCTGTGCTTGCAGAGGAAGAAACGGAAAAGCTGCGGGAAGGGATGCGTGTGATAGGAGAAGAAGAATTGGCAAGGGTTTTATCTGATCTAAATAGCTGATGATTTGTGGTTGAGCGATTGGGATAGATAAATTTTGTCTTGCAAGCGGGAATATTATTGCAAAAACGCTATGATTTTTGTAAAGCAAGCGTTATCTATATCTCGAATAATTCAATAAATATTTGCAAAGGGGCAGCCGGTATCAGGCTGCCCTTTCTTCTTTTTTTCATATATGGGATATTTCGATTTCAAGCGGGGGGCTTCTGGCTGCTTCTGATTGACATAATGGATGAAAAACGGGTATAATATTCCCATTGCTTGATAAAAGGATAAGGTGGTGTATGTATGCCAGAGAGAGAACTATCCGGCATTTTTTTGTCTGCTGCGGAATTTCGTGCACAGGCAGTATATAGTGATGAAACAATGCAATTTCGTTTTCCCGTTGAGCCTCTTTCTACGGATGAGGTAACGGTTCGGCTTCGTGTGGGGCAGGGGAGCTTTTCCGCTGTTTTTTTATGCACAGCGGAAAGAGAGTATCTGATGGAGGAAGAGGAGAATGATGGTATTTTTCAGTATTATAGTGTCGTGCTTCCGCCAACAGAAAAAAAGATTTGCTATATTTTTCGCTTGCAATATGGCGAAGCAGAGGCTTTTTATACAAAATACGGCTATGCAGAAGAATTTAAGGGCGAAGGCTTCTTTGAAATCATCCGTGATTTTACAACGCCGGATTGGGCAAAGGGTGCGGTTATGTATCAAATCTACCCTGACCGCTTCTGCAATGGCGACACTTCCAATGATGTAAAAACCAATGAATATCTGTATTTGAATCGAATGGTGGCGCAGGTGGAGAACTGGGAAACGCCGCCGGCAGCAACAGATGTCAATCATTTTTACGGAGGAGATTTGCAGGGGGTTATCCATAAGCTGGATTATCTGAAGGAGCTGGGGATAGAGGTCATTTATTTTAATCCGCTATTTGTTTCCCCCAGTAATCATAAATATGATGCACAGGATTATCACCATATTGATCCCCATTTCGGAAAAATCGTAAGGGATGGTGGGCAAGTGCTGCAATCAGACGCAGTAACCAATGAGGCTGCGACCATGTATGCTATCCGTACTACCAGCGAGGAAAATCTGACCGCTTCCGACTGGTTGTTCATCGAATTGGTGGAGAAAGCCCACGCAAGAGGGATTCGTGTGTTGGTAGACGGTGTATTCAACCATTGTGGTGCGTTCCATAAATGGTTGGATAGAGAGGGTTTTTATAAAAACAGCGAAAAAGGTGCTTATCAGCACGAAACAAGCATTTATCGGGATTATTTTTACTGGAAAGAAGATGGCAGCTACGAAGGCTGGTGGGATTATGAAAATCACCCCAAGTTGAATGAAGAAGGCTGTGCCGAGCTGAAGCAGGAAATTCTGGATATTGGGAAAAAATGGGTTTCTGCGCCATTTCATGCAGATGGCTGGCGTCTGGATGTGGCGGCAGACCTTGGGAAAACAGAAGCTTTCAATCATCAGTTTTGGGCAGAATTTCGGGATGCCATAAAAGGTGTTTCCGCAGATAAGCTGATTTTGGCAGAGCATTATGGCGATGCCTCTGGCTGGCTGCAGGGCGATGAATGGGATTCCATCATGAACTATGATGCTTTTATGGAGCCGATTACATGGTTTTTGACCGGTGTTTCCAAGCATAGCACGGAAGAAAGAGAAGATATGTATAATGATGCGGATATATTCTGGCGAACCATGATTTATCAGATGGGCAAGCTCCCAATTCAAGCGTTGATGGTTTCCATGAATGAGCTTTCCAATCACGACCATTCTCGGTTTTTGACCAGAACAAACCGCAGAGTCGGCAGATTGCAGACAGATGGCACAGAGGCTGCCTCCAGAGGAACGGATAAGGCAGTTTTGCGGGAAGCGGTGCTGCTGCAGATGACATGGCTCGGTGCGCCTACGGTTTATTATGGGGATGAAGCGGGGCTTGCTGGCTGGACAGACCCCGATAATAGGCGTACCTATCCTTGGGGCAAGGAGGACCATAGACTGATTGCCTTCCATAAAGAGGCAATTCATTTGAGAAAAGAAAATCCGGTGCTGCGTCATGGCTCCTTGCTGCATCTTTATGGAGAGTATGGCGTGATTGCCTACGGACGCTTTGATAGAGAGGATAAATTTGTGATTGCGCTCAATAATACCGAAGAAGTGAAAAGTCTTTTGGTGCCGGTATGGCAGATTGGCTGCGCTTTGGAGGGAGCGTTGGAATGTCGGCTGATGACCAGCAGAGAGGGCTTTTCCACTTTTGGCTTCTGTTATGCGGTAAAGGGCGGTATAGCGGAAATTACGCTGCCGCCAAAGGGTGCTGTTGTGCTAAAGGAAGTGTAACATGAATATAGAGATTTTATATGAGGACGAAACGCTCCTTGGGGTAGTAAAGCCGCAAGGGATGCCGGCGCAGGCAGATAAAACAGGAGATGCAGACCTACTTTCCATGCTGGAGGAATATGCAGGACAGTCCCTTGGACTGCTGCATCGGCTGGATAGACCTGTTGGCGGTGTTATGCTGTTTGCAAAAAGCAAGCAGGCAGAGGCTATATTGGCAAAGGATTTGCAGGAGCATCGGCTGAAGAAAACATATCTGACGGTATTATGCGGCAAATTACCTGCGATAGACGGAACGCTGGAAAATTACCTTTTGAAAAATGCCCGCACCAACCTTTCCGAGGTTGTGTCTAAAGAGAGAAAGGGCGCAAAAAGAGCAGTTCTGCATTATAGAAGAATTGCGGAAATGGAAACGGATATGGGATATCTGACGCTGGCGGAGATTGTGTTGGAAACAGGACGCCATCATCAGATTCGTGTGCAGACCTCCCATGCAGGCTTTCCCATTTGGGGGGATAAAAAATACCACAAAACCTTCTCCCGAAAAGGGAAAACAGAGATTGCACTCTGGTCTTATCGTCTGGAGGGGATACACCCTGTTACAAAAAAGCCTTTTCTACTGACGGCAAAGCCGGAGAAAGAACCCTTTTCCTGCTTTGCGGAGGAATGAAAGGAATTGCAAGAAAGAGGCATAAAGGCAATACCGAAATAATCTGCGCGCAGATGTCCCTGTAGTGAATTGTGCGGCGTTGCCTAAAGTATCCTTTGCATTTTTTTTCGGTGTGATATATAATAAGAAACGGCAAAAGGAATATCAAGTAAAAGAACTTTCGGGTTCTTTTATTTTCTACAATAAATTAGCAATCACAGCCTTTATTGGCTAACAAATTGATGGGATGGTGAAAAATAATGCCGGAATATACGAGTAAAGCGAAAGAGGTGCTGGAGCGGGCAAAGGATGCTGCGGCAACGCTGGGGAATGAATATATCGGAACAGAGCATATTCTGCTGGGCTTGACACTGGTGCAGCAGAGCGTGGCTGCAAAGGCACTGGAAAGCAGAAATGTGACATATCATCAAGTGATGGAGCGAATTACGGCGCTGCAAAGCGGAAAGAAAAAGCATACTGTACCTGTAGATATGACGCCGCGGGCAAAGCGTGTGATAGAGCTGAGCAGACAGGAGGCTTTCCAGATGGAGGCGGCGGAGATTGGAACAGAGCATCTCCTGATTGGTCTTTTGAGAGAAACGGATACCCTTGCGTCACAGATTATGACGGGGCTGGGTGTCAATATACAAGCATTATATGAGGACATTATGCTGATGCTTGGAGAAAGCGAAGGCCAACCTGCGGATATGAGGGGGATGCTGGAGCGCCCGATGGAGGATATGTCCGATGGAACGGAAACACTGGAAAAATACAGCCGTGATTTGACATTAGCTGCCAAAGAGGGGAAGTTTGATCCCATTGTAGGCAGAGAGGCAGAGGTTGAACGGATCATACAGATATTAAGCAGAAGAACGAAAAATAATCCCTGTCTGACCGGTGATTCTGGCGTAGGGAAAACAGCTATTGTAGAAGGCCTTGCACAGCGTATTGCGGTGGGAAATGTGCCGGATACACTGAAGAACAGACGCATCTTTAATCTGGATATTTCTGCTATGGTGGCAGGCTCCAAATATCGTGGAGAGTTTGAGGAACGGATGAAAAAGGCGCTGGATGAAGTGCGGGCAGACCGCGATATCATTTTGTTTGTGGATGAGCTTCATACCATCATCGGTGCCGGTGCAGCAGAAGGCTCTATTGATGCCTCCAATATCTTGAAGCCTGCCATGGCAAGAGGAGAAATTCAGCTGATTGGGGCGACCACATTGGAGGAATACCGCAAGCATATCGAAAAAGACCCTGCCTTTGAGCGGCGTTTTCAGCCGGTGCGGGTGGAGGAGCCGACGGAAGAAGTGGCAATACAAATGCTGGAAGCCCTAAAGGAACGCTACGAAATGCACCATGGCGTTGTAATCACACAGGAAGCACTGGAGGCGGCGGTGAAGCTTTCGGCGCGCTATGTTTCCGACCGTTTCCTGCCGGATAAGGCGATTGACCTCATCGACGAAGCGGCATCCAGATTGCGGCTGCATACATCCGCAGAACCGCCGATGATACTGGAGCTGGAAAGCAACATTCAAAAAATGGAGCAGGAAAAGGAAGCCGCTATTAAGGCGGAGGATTTTGAAAAGGCGGCACAGCTGAAAAGGGGACAACATTCTCTGCGTATCAGCTTACAGCTTGCCAGAGAAGTTTTGGCGAAGGAGAAGGCTGTTGCGGTTGTGACGAAGGAAGAAATTGCGGCTGTGGTATCCCACTGGACAGGTGTGCCTGTGCAGAGCCTGCAGGAGGAGGAAAGCCAGCGCTTGCTCCGCTTGGAGGAAACTCTGCATCGGCGGGTGATTGGGCAGGAGGAGGCGATAAAGTCGCTTTCCAAGGCAGTGCGTCGTGGTCGTGTGGGGTTGAAAGACCCGAACAGACCGATTGGCTCTTTCTTATTCCTTGGCCCTACAGGTGTAGGTAAAACGGAGCTTTCCAAGGCACTGGCAGAGGCGTTGTTCGGGGATGAAAATGCAATGGTGCGTATTGATATGTCTGAATATATGGAAAAGCACAGTGTTTCTCGTATGGTTGGTTCTCCTCCGGGCTATGTTGGCTACGAAGAGGGCGGTCAGCTCAGTGAAAAGGTACGCCGCAATCCGTATTCTGTGGTATTGTTCGATGAGATTGAAAAGGCATCGCCTGAGGTGTTCAATATCCTGTTACAGGTGCTGGATGATGGGCATATCACCGATGGTCAGGGCAGAAAAATAGACTTCAAGAATACAGTCATCATCATGACCTCTAACGCAGGGGCAAGAAGCATCGCTGCACCCAAGCGCCTTGGCTTTACCAGTGTGGAAACAGCAGAGCAGAGCTATGCCCACATGAAAAAGGGTGTCATGGAGGAAGTGAAGCATATATTCAAGCCGGAGTTCCTCAATCGTATTGATGATATTATCGTGTTCCATCCACTGGAAAAAGAGGATATTATCCGCATTGTAAAAATGATGACGGATATTCTGACAAAACGCATTCAAGAGAATATGAATATCAAAGCAAGCTTTACGGAAAAAGCGCTGGAAAGGCTGGCGGAGGACGGCTACGATAAAGCCTACGGTGCAAGACCCTTGAAGCGTGCCATCCAATCCCGGATAGAGGATGCCTTTGCGGAGGCGTATCTTAGGGGGGATTTTGCGGCGGGGGATAAAATCTCTGTTGGGCTAAAAGCAAACGGCACTTTCCATTTCCGTGTGGTAAAATAAAATAATTTATGTTTATTTATCAAAAATTGCTATGACAAATGATAAAATTATGATATACTGTGTAATAGTATAGCCATTTTATGGGGCTGTGCGAAAAAAACAGGTTAATCCATTCAGGCAGCCTTAGGCTGCCTTGACGAAACATAATAGAGAAGTGACTGGAGGTACTGAAAATGGCAGTAATCGAAGAATTAATCAGACAGGAAGAAAATGGCACAATTAGCTTCGGAAATCATCTGATGGATGAAAAGAAAAAGGTTCTGGATTTTGAAGTAAATGGTGATTTGTATAAAGTAAAAACATTCTGTGAAATCACAAAGCTGGAAAAGAATGGGAAAATGCTTCTGGAAGCAGTGCCCGGTGCAACCGTACATAATTTCGAGATGGACGAAAAAGGGGCTCGTTTCACAGTGGAAGGTGCAGAGGATGCGCAGATTACAATGGAGCTGGAGCCGGAAACAGAATATAAAATTCTGATTGATGATGTGAATGTTGGCAAAATGAAATCCAATCTGAGCGGTAAGGTGACCTTCAGCGTAGAGCTGCAGAAAGGTATGCCTGCTGTTGCAATCGAAAAAATCGGCTGATAAAAAAGGGGACTGTAATCTGATTACAGTTCCTTTTTTTTATAAAATTTTTCACAAAAGGAATGGTGGAGAAATGAAGACAAAAACTGTATATAAATGCACAAGCTGTGGATACAAAAGTCCGAAATGGGTAGGGAAATGTCCTGATTGTGGAGAGTGGAATACATTTCTGGAAATAGAGGAAACAAAAGCAAAAGGGGGGAAGGCGGTGTCGAAGCAGCCCCTTTCTCGCCTTGCGGATGTGGAAACAGGGAATGACCTACGCCTCTTGACAGGCATCACGGAATTTGATCGGGTGATGGGTGGTGGCATCGTGCGGGATTCGGTCACCATCATCACCTCTCCGCCCGGCGGCGGCAAATCCACGCTCTCGCTGATGGCAGCAGCAGCCCTTGCAAGGGATGGCTTCCGTGTGCTTTATGCCAGTGGGGAGGAAAGCGACAGCCAGATCAAAAGCAGGGCAGACCGTATTCTGCAAAGTATTGAAAAAAACATCTGGATTTTGGCGGATACCTCTATGGATCGTGTGCTGGATGCCATTGTGGAGATTGATGCGGATTTTATCATTCTGGATAGTATTCAGACCTTTTCCTTGGCGGAATTTCTGCCATCCAGAGCAGGCAACCCCACTCAGACTATGGAATGTGCCTCTGCGCTGGTGCAGATGGCGAAGAATAAAAGCCGTCCCCGTGCGGTGCTGATGATTGGGCAGATGAATAAAAGCGACGAGATTGCAGGGCTGCGAGCGTTGGAGCATCTGGTGGATACGGTGCTGGTGCTGGAGGGTGAGGGCGCAGACGAGCTACGCTGTCTGGTGGCAACGAAAAACCGCTTCGGCAGCACAGGAGAAATGGGCTTTTTCACCATGACGGAAAGCGGTCTTGCGTCCATAGAGAACCCTTCCGAATATTTCGTGACCAAAAGGCAGAAGGGTGAGCCTGTTTCCGGCAGTGCGCTGACAGTACTGAAAGAGGGCAGCCGCCCTGTCATTGCGGAGATAGAAAGTCTGGTTTCCGCAGCCTTTACGCCTTATCCTTCCCGCATCAGTGAAACCATGAAAAAGGATACCATGAATACGCTGATTTCTATTCTGGAACAGCGGGGCGGCTTAAAGCTTTATGATAGAAATGTGGTCATCAAAACAACAGGCGGCTTATATCTGAAAGAACAGGCGGCAAATCTGGCAGTGCTGATGAGTATTGCTTCCTCTGTCTACAATCAGCCAATTCCCTCTGATTGGGCATTTATTGCCGATGTGGGGCTGACGGGCGAGCTGAAGCGGGTGCCTGCTATGGAAAGCCGTGTGCGGGAGCTTGACAGAATGGGCTTTGCCAAGGTATTTGTTGCAGCAGATGCCCTGCGTGAGCATCAGATAGAGCAGCTGGAAGTGGTGGAGGTGAAATACCTCTCACAGCTGATGGGTATGCTGTTTGGCGGAAGAAAGAAAGAAAAATAATGGGGTATGTCCGCTTGGCGGAGATAAAGGTGTTTTTCTGGTGGAACATGGAAAATAATTATTTACGAAAAATGGAATCTATAGTATAATAATCGTTAATTATCTTTTGGCTGTTTTTCCAAAAGGATGAAATATTCTGCGTTTGATATAGCGTATATGATAAAGGAGGTAATAACCATGGGAAATGTAAAAATCAGAAGATATAAAAAGGTTCTCGTGGCAAACCGTGGCGAAATCGCTATTCGTGTATACCGTGCGCTGAATGAGCTTGGTATCCAGACAGTCGGCATTTTCTCCAAAGAGGATAAATATGCTCTTTTCCGTACAAAAACGGACGAGGCTTATATGCTGAACCCGGAAAAAGGCCCTCTGGATGCGTATCTGGATATTGAAAACATCATCAAGATTGCAAAGGCGAAGGGCGTAGATGCCATCCATCCCGGCTATGGCTTTCTGGCGGAAAATCCCGAATTTGTAGAAGCCTGTAAAAAAGAGGGCATTGATTTTATCGGCCCTGATGTTGATGTGATGTATAAAATGGGGGATAAAATCTCCTCCAAGAAAATGGCAATCGAGTGCAATGTGCCTATCATCCCCGGTGTGGATTATGCCATCCGTAATCTGGATGAGGTGCTGGAGGTGGCGGCAAATGTCGGCTACCCTGTGATGCTGAAGGCGTCTAATGGCGGCGGCGGCCGTGGTATGCGTATCGTAAATACGCCGGAGGAAATGCCTACAGTATTTGAAGAAGCAAGAAACGAAGCGAAAAAAGCCTTCGGTGATGATAAAATCTTTGTGGAAAAATATCTGCGAGATCCTAAGCATATCGAGGTGCAGGTGCTGGGGGATAAATACGGCAATGTAGTCCATCTGTTTGACCGTGACTGCTCCGTACAAAGACGCCATCAGAAAGTGGTGGAATTTGCACCTGCCTTCACAGTAAGTGAGCCTGTGCGTGAGAAAATTCTGGCGGATGCGGTGCGTCTGTCCAAGTATGTGGGCTATAAAAATGCCGGCACACTGGAATTTCTGGTGGATGCCGATGAAAACTATTACTTCATCGAAATGAACCCTCGTATTCAGGTAGAGCATACCGTTACGGAGGAAGTGACCGGTGTGGATATTGTGCAGGCACAGATTTTGATTGAGGAGGGTTATCCGTTATATGCCCCTCAAATTGGTCTGGCTTCGCAGGCGGATGTAAAGTGCAATGCTTACTCCATCCAGCTGCGTATCACAACAGAAGATCCGGCAAATCACTTTATGCCGGATACAGGCAAAATCAGCGTATATCGTTCTCCTGCCGGAAACGGTATTCGTCTGGATGGTGCGGCAGCCCATGCCGGTGCGGAAATCACACCTTACTACGACTCTTTGCTGGTTAAGGTCATTGCCCATGACAGAACCTTCCGTGGGGTGACGAACAAAGCAATCCGTGCCATCAAGGAAACCCGTATCCGTGGGGTGAAAACCAATATTCCTTTCCTCATCAATGTGTTGCAGAGCAAAACATGGAGAGAGGGGAAATGCACCACCACATTCATCGAAAATACACCCGATTTATTCCATTTTGTACCCGGTAAGGACAGGGCGAGCAAAATTGCGGAATTTATCGGCAATCAGATTGTAAACGAATCCAGAGGCGAAAAGCCGCAGTTTGAGCCAATTATTGAGCCTTCTTTCGGCAAGGCGGAAAATGGCACAACCATTCCCGTATCCGGTGCGAGAGATCAGTTCCTCAAAATGGGCGCAAAGGCTTATACCCAATCTCTGATGCAGGAAAAACGCCTCTTTCTTACAGACACCACCATGCGTGATGCCCATCAGTCCCTGATGGCGACCAGATTGCGTACCAATGACCTGCTGGCGGCAGCACCTGCCACCAATATGGCAATGGCAAATGCATTCTCTGTGGAAGCATGGGGCGGCGCAACCTTTGATGTGGCATATCGTTTTCTAAAGGAATCCCCTTGGATAAGGTTGGATATGCTCAGAGAGGCAATGCCTAATACGCTAATTCAGATGCTGCTGCGTGCCTCCAATGCCGTAGGCTATGCAAACTATCCCGATAATGTGGTGCGGGAG
The DNA here is from genome assembly GCA_045630845.1 of Anaerotignum sp. Taxonomy (GTDB): domain Bacteria; phylum Bacillota; class Clostridia; order Lachnospirales; family Anaerotignaceae; genus Anaerotignum_A. The sequence continues at coordinate 36,436 of JAZQTP010000045.1, forward strand.
TTTATCAAGGTTTCTGCGGAAAGGGGTATTGATGTGTTCCGTATTTTCGACTCTCTGAACTGGGTGGAAAATATGAAAATGCCCATCGAGGAGGCTCTGAAAACAGAGAAAATTATAGAGGGTGCCATCTGCTACACAGGCGACATCCTTGACCCGAAAGAAACCAAATATACATTGGATTATTATGTCAGAAAAGCCAAAGAGCTGGAGGCTTTGGGCTGTCATATCTTCGCCATTAAGGATATGGCGGGGCTTTTGAAGCCCTATGCGGCGAAAAAGCTGTTCTCTACAATGAAAGAGGAGCTGAATATTCCGCTGCATCTGCATACCCATGATACCACAGGCAATGGCGTAAGCACCATTCTGATGGCAGCCGAAGCAGGGGTGCATATTGCCGATGTAGCCATTCAGTCTATGTCCTCGCTGACCTCTCAGCCCTCCATGAACGCAGTGGTGGAAGCATTGAAAGGCACAGAGCGTGACACCGGGCTGGATACAGACCAGCTGACAGAGCTGAGCCAGTATTATCAAGGTGTGCGCCAGATTTTCACAGGCTTTGAATCCGAAATGAAAACGCCCAATACGGAAATCTATAAATACGAAATCCCCGGTGGGCAGTATTCCAACCTGCTGGCGCAGGTAAAGGCAATGGGCTCGGCAGACCAGTTCGAGGAAATCAAGCAGCTTTATAAACAGGCGAATGACCTGCTGGGCAATATCGTAAAGGTTACGCCCTCCTCTAAGGTGGTTGGCGATATGGCGATTTTCATGTCTAAAAACGGACTGACGCAGGGAAATATACTGACAGAAGGCGCAGACCTTTCCTATCCCGATTCCGTGGTGGATTATTTCATGGGAAATATCGGTCAGCCGGAGGGAGGCTTCCCCGAAGCACTGCAAAAAATCGTGCTAAAGGGTGCAAAACCCATCGAGGGCAGAGCCGGTGCGCTGATGCCGGCGGCGGATTTTGATGCCATTGAAAAGCATCTGAAAAATGCCCATGCCGTGAAAGAAATCAATTCCAGAAACAAAATCTCCTATGCGCTGTATCCCAAGGTGTATGATGATTATACAAACCATTGGGAGGTTTATACAGATGTATCCAAGCTGAGCAGTGATGTATTTTTCTACGGTCTGGCAAAAGGCGAGGAAACCGTCATTGAAATCGGCGAGGGCAAGGAAATTACCATTAAATATATTGATATGACAGAGCCAAACAGCGAGGGCTATCGTTTCCTGACCTTTGAAATAAACGGCGTAATGCGTGAAATCAAGGTGATGGATAAACATCTGGAGGTCAAGAGCGATGGTAAGCTGAAAGCAGATAAGAATAATCCGTTCCATCTTGGCTCCTCCATTCCTGGCACAGTTTCTAAGGTGCTGGTGAAGGAGGGCGATGCGGTTGTGAAGAACCAGCCCTTGCTGACAGTAGAGGCAATGAAGATGGAAACCTCCATTGTAGCAAAGGAAGATGGCACAGTAGATAAGATTTATGTGAAAGAAGGGGACAAGGTAAATCAAGGTGATTTGCTGGTTTCCTTTGTGCAGGAAAGATAAAAATTAGACAAAATCCACAAAAGAAGATGCATATAAAATTGCTTTTTTAGTTATTTTTTAGGGGGGGGGTATTGCGATGCTTCTTGTGATTTTGTCGAAAATGGCGTATAATACAATCAAATTAGAAAATATACCATAAATTGGCAAGCAAACAAGAAATTTTGCTATTTTTGGTAAGCAGCCCACAGTGTATAAGGAGCTACGCTGGGGCGAAGAAAAAAGCTCCAGTGAGAACAGTAAGGGGGAGAGAGTATTGAAAGAATGGAAAAGACTCTTGAGCAAACTGATGACTTTTGTCATGGTTTTCAGCTTACTTCCTACATCTGCTGTGTATGCGGTAGAGAACACAGAATATTTCTGTGAACAGGAAGAGCATATCCATGACGAGATGTGTTATCTGATTTGCGGAAAAACGCTGGATACAGTGGAAGCTGTTGCCAGTGGCGACGAAATCATTTATCACAAACATGAGGAAAGCTGTTATGGGGCAGAATTGAACTGCCAAAAAGCGGAGCATACCCATACAGCAGAATGTGAAACACCGGAGCAGACGGAAGATCCAGAGCAGACGGAAGATCCAGAGCAGACGGAGGATCCAGAGCAGACGGAGGAACCGGCAGACGGTGTGGAAAAAGAAATGGAAACTGCACTCCTGCAGCAGCCGATGCTGACAGCAGGGGCACACACAGATCATCGCATCTGCGGCTCGAAAGATTTGGAATGTCCAGGAAACGATCATGGTTGCGGAGAAAGTGCCGTGTCGTGGACAGCCGTTTCTACACTGGAAGAATTGAAGAGTGCATTTGCAAGCGATGGCAACTACTATCTGGCGAATGATATAGAATTTGATTTGGGTAAGAATATTCTGACAATCAGTAGAAATGTGAATCTTTGTCTAAATGGCAAGACGCTGCGTAAGGCTAAGCTGGACATCAGAGATGTTATTCGGGTGCAGGCAAACGCAACGCTAAACCTATGCGATTGCAGCGGTACAAATGCCGGCGTAATTACCAATGGTAGCTCAGGTGTGAAAGTAGAGAGTGGTGCTACTTTCAATATGTATAGCGGTAACATTAGCGGCAATGGCAATGGTGTGGATAATAATGGCACCTTCAATATGTATGGCGGCAGCATCAGTGGCAATGCGATAGATAAGTGTACATCGGGTATTCAAAATATCGGTGGTGCTGGTGTGTATAACGAAGGCACCTTCAATATGCGTGGCGGCACCATCAGCGATAATGATGCGGATTATAACGGCTGGGGGAGTGGCGGCGGTGTATATGTTTGGAGCGGGGAATTTACCTTATATCAAGGTACCATTTCCGGCAATGAAGCAGGCTATGACGGCGGCGGCGTATATGTAAGATCAGCGGGTATATTCACTATAGGGGAAGGCGACGGTGCTATCATTTCCGGCAATGAAGCACGCCAAAACGGCGGCGGCGTCTATTTACAATCTAGTAGTGCGAATAGTGGATTCAAGATGTATGGCGGCAAAATTTCCAACAACAACGCATATGGTACATATGGTGCTGGTAAAGAGGGTCATGGTGGCGGTGTGTACGGCTTTAATAGAAATATATCTATATTTGGCGGCGAAATCACTCAAAATCGTGCCGCTAAGGATGGCGGTGGCGTGTATGCATCTACAGATGACGATACTGCATTTTCTATGTCTGGTGGCACTATTAGCGAGAATACTGCGTCCGGATGTGGCGGCGGTGTGTGGCTACAAAATTCCTACAAGGCGTTAGAGATATCCGGCGGTAGCATCAGCCAAAATGAGGCAGAGAACGGCGGCGGTATATATATACATGATGGAACTGAGGACTTCACAATTAGCGGTCTTACCATCAGCGACAATACGGCTGTAAACGGCGGCGGTGTGCATATCGCAAAGGACGGAGCAGCATTAGAAATGCATGACAATACTAGCATCACTGGAAACCATGCTGTAAACGGCGGCGGTGTGTATATTCAAGACAACACACAAGCTCCGGGTGCTAGCACAGTGGATTACGGTAAATTTTATATACAGGGCGGTAGCATCAGCAAAAATGAGGCAGAGCATGGCGGCGGTGTGTATGCTGTAGGGAGCTCCTCAATTTACCTGAACGGTGGCTATATCATTGAGAATACCCTAACCGATGGAAGCACAGCCAACAACATAGATTTGAGCCACGGTGTAACGATAGCTGACATAGAGGAGAACCTTGCTTCGTCAGCCAAATTCGGCATTACAGCGGAGAAAGGGGCGTATGTTACCCGGACACTGTGGTGGAGAAAGTTTTCTCCGGAACAGATGGCATGCTTTGTTGCCGATGTCCGAAATAGGAAGGTTGAATATTTATCTGGCGAAAACAAACTGCAGATGGTGGGATACCATCCTTCCCACAGCATTTGTGGCAGTGAAGAATGTGAGCATGATGGATGTGCAGGAACAGATACCCAATGGAAAGTCTTCGAGGAGATGGGCTGGTATGAGCTACCGAGCGGCAACTATTATTTGAGTGACGATTATACGATGGAGGAGCAGAGGAGCGGCATAAGCATAGATAACCCGGTAACCATTTGTTTGGCTGGTAATACACTCGATCTGGCGGGAGGAAGCGGTTTTCAGGTGGATTCGGCTGCAACCCTGACGCTTTGTGATTGTGTTGGAGGCGGCGAAATTATTGGTGGCGGCTATTCTGCTATACATATCGGGGGACCCGCCGTAGGAGAAGAAACAGCTACTTTCATCATGTATGGCGGCAGCATTACCGGCAATAACCGCGGCGTGTCTAATAGAGGTACTTTCATTATGCATGGCGGCGACATCAGCGACAATAATGGCAGCGGTGTGTATAATTGTGGCACTTTCATTATGGAAGATGGCAGCATCGCCGACAATACGGCTGAAAAGGGCGGTGGCGTACACAACGATGGCGCTGAATTTATTATGAATGGCGGCACCATCAGCGGCAATAACGGCAGCGGTGTGTATAATGGGTATTACAATGGAGAAGAAGGAAGTTTCACCATGAATGGTGGCGAAATCACCGGCAATACGGGGGAAAATGGCGGTGGTGTGTATAACGATAGTGACTGTGACTTCACCATGAATGACGGTACCATCGGCGGCAATATTGGCAATGGTGGTGTGTATAATAACGGTGGGACTTTGACTATAAATGGTGGTGAGATTACGGATGATATCCTCGTTAGGGATACTTCTTACCCCGGCAAAGATATACTTGCGATACCCGATCCGGATAATCCCGGCGGACTTATCTATGTAGAAGTAGATGAGGAGCATCCCGGAGTATATTACCCTGTAAATCCTAAGGGAAATGAAGTTTATATTCCGGATACTTATAAGCCTGGTAGATATATTACAGTAGAGCCAGTAGAGAAGCCTGCTGGAGCATATAAGCCTATCAATCCGAAAGAGGGACAGGGAAATGGAGTTTATATTCCGGATCCTTATAAGCCCGGTGAATTTATCTTTATCCTTGTTGTACCGGATGAAGATAACCCCGGAGCATATAACCCGGTAAAACCCGATGGCGAAATTGGGGAAGATATCATTATTCCGGATCCTTCAAACCCCGGTGGATTTATTCCTGTTGTACCGGATGAAGATCATCCCGGTGGCTATAACCCGGTAGACCCCGACTCTGGCGAGGTAGGGGAAGATATCATCTTACCGGATCCTTCTAATCCCGGCGGATTTATCCCTGTTGTACCGGATGAAGATCATCCCGGTGGCTATAACCCGAAAGATCCCGACTCTGGCGAGGTAGGGGAAGATATTATTGTACCGGATCCTTCTAATCCCGGTGGCGGATTTACGCCTGGGATACCCGATCCGGAAAATCCTGAAGTAATTATCCCGGTGAAACCCGATCCGGATGTTCCCGGTGGATATAATCCGATAAACCCGGATACAGGTGATGTTGATGAAGACATTATTATCATTCCGGATCCTTCAAACCCCGGCGGCTATATTCCTGTTGTACCGGATGAAGATAACCCCGGAGCATATAACCCGAAAGATCCCGAAACAGGCGAAGGTACGGGAGATATCATTATTCCGGATCCTTCAAACCCCGGTGGATTTATCCCTGTTGTACCGGATGAAGATACCCCCGGAGCATATAATCCGAAAGATCCCGAAACAGGCGAAGGTACGGAAGATATCATCATCCCGGATCCCTATAATCCCGGTGGCTTCATTCCTGTAGAACCTTCTGAGGATGTACCCGGTGCATATGTACCTACAACACCCGAAGAGGGAAAAGAGAAAGAAATCATCATCCCGGATCCCTCTAACCCTGGCGGTTTCATTCCTCTTGTACCGGATGAAGATAACCCCGGAGCATATAAGGATAAGGCTGGAAACATTTATATACCTGTAAAGGATAAGGATGGTAAAATAGAGTTTGTATCTGTAAAAGAGAATGCTGATGGCACTTATACAAATGCTTCTGATTCCACGAAGAAGTATAAAGCTGTAGATGCAAATGAGGATGGTAAGCCTGATTATTATGAAATTGTGACACCTGTTAAACCTGTCACGCCTGTCACACCCGGCGGTAGTTCCGGCGGCGGTGGCGGCGGCGGTGGTGGCGGGGGCGGCGGGGCCGCTCCAGCTGTAGATACAGACGCCACTGTCAAAGTGATACCTACAGAAAATGGTAATACAACGGTTGATAATCCAAATGCGAAGAAGGGCAATACGGTAACTATTACTGTAACACCTAATATAGGCTTTGAATTGGATGTGCTGAAAGTCACAGATAAAAATAGTAAGGCAATTGAAACAAAAGAACTTGGAAATAATAAGTATAGCTTTGTTTTCCCTGGAGGCGTTGTATCTGTAGAGGCAACATATCGTATGATAGAAGAAGTGATTACTCTGGAGAATTACGACCCTGCGAAAGCGATGATTTTGAAAGTTGGCGGGTCTATAGCCCAGCTATTTGGCAAGGCAGCGGCAATGGATGCAGCTCCTATTATCAGAAATGACAGAACGATGCTTCCTATCAGAATTATTGCGGAAGGTCTTGGTACAAAGGTTGCATGGAATGCAGCAGAGCGCAAGACAACAATATCCAGTGGAAACACAGTGATTGAAATTATAATTAATTCCAAGATTGCAAAAGTAAATGGTAAGCCTGTTCAGCTGGATGCACCTGCATTTATCGAAAGTAATAGAACCTATCTGCCATTGAGATTTGTAGCAGAGAATTTGAATGCAACTGTACTTTGGGATGCAAAAGAAAGACAGGTAATTATTGTTCCCAAGGCAGTAAGCACAGCAGCAAAAGCAGCAGGTACAGCAGCAGCAGGTACAGCAGCGGCAGGTACAGCAGCGGCAGGTACAGCAGCAAAAGCAGCAGGTACAGCAGCAAAAGCAGCAGGTACAGCAGCAAATGTGAAAGCAGGCAGTGCGAAAGAATAAAAAAACAGGAAGTATTTTTACTGATGTGAGAAGATTTCTTGTTTGATTGGCAATACAGATGGTTCACCGCTTTGTTATTCGAAAGAAATTTTGCGTAACAGAGCGGAGGCCGTCGCTGAAAAAAACGAAAACACTGCGGATAAAAGAAATCGTCGGTTCCGACAATAGTCGGTTCCGACGATTTTTTACTCTATAAGAAATTTCGTTTCTTATAGAGTAAAACCCTCCGGGGGATCGCACTGCGGCGGCAAGGTAATCAGTCGCTAGCGACACCGCCGCAGGCGGAGCATTTCGTCAAGCGAAATGCTTTTTTATTTGATGGGAGAGTTTGTTGTATATTTTAGATTGGAGTTTTGCAAAATGTCCTTTTGTTGAAGTGTTTTACACATTTTTTGGTGCAATTTATACAAATACATTGCGAAACAAGGCAGAATGGGTTATATTAATAAGTGAAATAAAATATGTGCAATATGCTTTTGGAAAAATAAGAAATTTGAAATAATATAAGATTTTGGAAGGAGGAGTAATTATGGGATTGATTAAAGCAGCATTTGGTTCTGCAGGTGCTGTCATGGCGGATCAGTGGAAGGATTTTTTTACTTGTGACTCCATGCCGGCAGATGTATTGATTATGAGAGGCAGAAAAAAACAGTCGGGGCGCTCTAGTAATACAAAGGCAGATGCAGATATTATTACAAATGGTTCTGTCATTGCGGTTGCGGAAGGGCAGTGTATGCTCATTACAGAACAGGGCAAGGTAGTGGATGTTTGTGCAGAGCCAGGTGAATATACATACGATATGTCTACAGAGCCATCGGTATTCTCCGGCGATTTGGGTGATGACATCAAGGCAGTCTTCCGGAATATTGGCAAGCGTTTTACATTTGGCGGCGAAGCACCGAAGGATCAGCGTGTTTACTATGTGAATACAAAGGAGATTATTGGAAATAAATATGGCACACCTTCTCCAGTTCCCTTTAGAGTTGTGGATGAAAGGGCTGCCATTGATATTGATATTTCTGTACGCTGTTTCGGCGTATATAGCTATAAGGTGGTAAACCCCTTGCTGCTGTATACAGCACTGAGCGGCAATGTATCTGATGTTTACACCAGAGATGAATTGGATGCACAGCTGAAAAGTGAGTTGCTGACGAAATTGCAGCCGGCATTTGCAAGAATTTCTGCGATGGGTGTTCGTTATTCTGCGATTCCCGGTCATACTACAGAGCTGGCAGCAGCCTTGCGGGAGGAGCTAACAGCAGATTGGAAAGAAGGACGCGGTATTGAAATGCAGTCTATCGGGGTTTCTTCTGTTAAGGCAAGTGAAGAAGACGAAAAGATGATCAAAGAAATGCAGCGTGATGTTGCATATATGGATGAAAGGCGTGCGGCTGGTCGTCTGGCGGGCGCAAGAGCAGCGGCGATGGAGGCAGCGGCAAGTAATCCCAATGGTGCAATGGCAGGCTTTATGGGCATGGGTATGGTAAATGGTATGGGCAGTATGAGCGAACAGCAGCTCTTTCAGATGGCAAATCAGAGGGAACAGATGCAGCAGACGGCACCTGCTTCTGCAGAGGGCTGGAAATGCAGCTGTGGAGCAATAGCGACAGGGAAATTCTGTCCTGAATGTGGTGCTCCAAAGCCTGTGGAAGGTTGGAGTTGTGTTTGTGGCGCGGTGAATAAAGGGAATTTCTGTACAGAGTGTGGTGCTAAGAAGCCTGTAGGTGTTACCCGATACAAATGTGATAAGTGTGGTTGGATGCCTGAAGACCTGACAAAGGCACCAAAATTCTGCCCTGAATGCGGCAATCCCTTTGATGGTGGGGATATTTGAAGTGCTGATGACTTACTGAAATCGCCTTCGCAGAAATGAAGTGATGCATTTACCTACTGAAGAACAGGGGTTAGCAAACATGGATGCTGCTTCAGGAAGGTGGCAGAGAAAATACCCAAATGCCATGAAAGGCTGCTCGAATAATAGAAAACAGGCATATCAGAAGTCCTGTAAATCAGGATTTTCTTGATATGCCTGCATTTTTGTCATTATATTGTTTTTGAGGTTGGATGCTTGGAAAATTAGCTGTTCAGCCATAAAATTCTGTCATAGAAATCCTATTTATAGAAAATTTTTCACACCCGTTCCTTTCAGCTTTCATCCGTCATGCGATAGCCAACGCCAACTTCTGTGAAAATATATTCCGGAGAAGCGGGATTTTTTTCCAGTTTTCTTCTGATATTCGCCATGTTTACCCGTAAAATTTGATTGTCTTTTACTGCATAAGGTCCCCATAATTCTGTTATGATGAAATCGTAAGTTAGAACCCGTCCGGCACTTTTTGCCAGAAGAGAAACAATCTTAAATTCAATTTGTGTTAGATGGATATCTTTGCCATCCACAGTGATTTGCCGTTTGTCGAAATCAATTGTAAGTCCCTTGGCACGGAAAATATCGTTGGCGGAAGAACCGTTGCTTGCCATAATACTATGACGCAGGGCAGTACGGATACGAGCCAGCAGTTCCGATGTACCGAAAGGCTTTGCGATATAATCATCTGCACCTAAATCCAGTGCTTCTACCTTATCAGATTCTTCCCCACGCGCCGAAACAACGATAACGGGAACAGTAGACCATTCTCTGATTTTTTTCAATATTTCAATACCATCCATGTCTGGCAGGCCGAGATCCAGCAAAATGAGATCCGGACAATGGGAGGGAATCATAGAAAGAGCCTCTGAGCCACTTTTTGCAATTAGAGGTGCATATGTATTTGCCTTAAGGGTAGTTGCAATAAAATTACTGATGGCTTCTTCATCCTCTATAATCATGATTTTAATTTTATTCAGCATTTTCAACTTCTCCTTTCATCGGCAGTAAAAATGTAAAGCTTGCACCGCCGTTTAGATTATTTTCAGCAAAAATTTTGCCGCCATGAGCAAGGATAATAGATTTACAAATAGAAAGACCGATACCAATTCCGCGGGTGGAATCGCTGGAGCCGTTGTTTGCTTTTCCGTCAAAGATGTCTGGAATACGAGCAGGGTCTATCCCTTTTCCCGTATCCGAAACGGTGAAAACAGCGCCGCTTTTTTTATGACTTACCCGCAGCGAAATAGGCAGGATGCTGCCGGAATGACGAATGGAATTTTCAATCAAGTTGATAAGCACCTGTTCGATTAATGTGGCATCCATGGGAACGATTAGCATTTCATCGGGTACCTTTACCTGAATAGTCGCATCAGGAAATCTTTTTCTGATTCTTCCGACTGCCTCTCCGACAACTTCTTCTACGATTTCATCTTGTTTTTTCAGTGTAGTAGTACCGCCACTGATGCGTGTGACAGATAAGAGATTTTCTACCATATGTACTAGCCATTCTGCGTCCTGCTGAATATCCGTCAGCATTTTTTTCCCAGTTTCCGCGGAGATGAGTGCTCCGCTTTCCAATAGTGTGCTGGCAGAACCAATAATTCCAGTCAGTGGCGTTCTCAAATCATGAGAAACAGCACGCAGAAGATTACTCCTCATTTTTTCTTTTTCTGTTTCCAGAAGGATTTCCTGTGCCTGTTCCGTCATTTGCTGTTTTTCTAATGCGAGGATAGTCTGTGCAATCATAACATTGATATAGCTATAGGTATCCTCCAATATCTGCTTAGAATCGTCAAACAAAAAGCCGACTACGCCATATTTCTTATCTCTGGCCATAATAGGAAGATATGTACCCTTGCAGTTTTGGCTGCCGTTTTTGATATCTGCACCGGCAGGAGTACCGCTTTCATAAGCGTGAGCAGCCACCTGTTTTTCCAGAACACTTGAAAAGATAGTATCGTCTGTTTCATGGACGGTTTTAGTGGTTATTCTATCCGGAGCGGCAGGGTGTCCCAGATAGAGTACAACACTGCATTGATTTGCATCGTGGAAATATCCCGCTGCCATTTCTGCAATGGTATGCAAATCAGCAGCAGTCAGGATGGAATTACTCATGGCATTCAGCGTTTCTGCTTTGATTTTACCTGCGGCAGAAATGGCAGCAGCATTTTTGACCTTTGCAGTCAGAAGGCTAGTCAAAATCGACATCAGCAACATTAGTGTGAAAGTGACTGGATAGCCGGAAATTCTAAAATTCAGTGCAAAATACGGAAAGGTGAAGAAGAAGTTTACACCAATTACGCCGCCAATAGATGCCAGAATACCCCAGATGAATCCTTCTGTTGCAAAGGAAATTGCCGCTACTGCCAGCATATATACACCGAATATATTGTCATTCATTACATCTGCATCATTCAACCAAAGAGCAAAGCTGGTTGCGATTAGATAAATAAACAGTGTTTTTGAAAAATTATATAATAAATGGTGGAAATCAAAATTATTTAATGTACGAATAATTCTTTTCTGCATGGTTTTCTCCGCTTTATAAAAATTTGTCATATTATTATACATCATCTGATAAAGAAAAGGAATATAGGTAGCCTTAAGATTATGATAAAATAAGATAATTTCAGAAAAACAATAGAAAAGAGGATTGCTTCATTGAAAATGCGATAACGCTTTGATATAATTTAAGAATATAATCGTTATTTATGTAGAAAAAAGGAGTATCTCGGATATGAAGAAACCGTTTATTACATTAGAACAGGCAAAAAAAATAAAGGAACAATATCCCACACCATTTCATATCTATGACGAGAAGGGTATCCGTGAAAATGCAAGAAATGTGAATAAAGCGTTTTCATGGAATAAAGGTTTTCGGGAATACTTTGCAGTAAAGGCAACACCTACACCCGGTATCCTTCAAGTGCTGAGGGAAGAGGGGTGCGGTGCAGACTGCTCCTCGCTGACGGAGCTGATGCTCTCTGAAGCCATCGGCTGCAAGGGACATGATATTATGTTTTCCTCCAATGTAACACCAGCGGAGGATTTTGCGAAAGCTGCCGCACTTGGAGCAATCATCAATTTCGATGATATCACACATATTCCTTTTTTTGAAAAGCTGGCACCAATTCCTGAAACAGTATGCTGTCGTTTCAACCCTGGCGGCGTATTTCAAGTAAGCAACGAGATTATGGATCATCCTGGTGAGTCTAAATATGGCATGACTAAGACACAGATGAAAGAAGCCTTTCGTATGTTAAAGGAAAAGGGAGCAAAGCATTTTGGTATCCATTCTTTTCTTGCATCCAGCACAAAATCCAACGACTATTATCCTATGCTGGCTAAAATTCTCTTTGAGCTGGCAGTAGAAATGAAAAAAGAGCTGGATATTCATATTGCTTTTATCAATCTTTCCGGTGGGGTGGGTATCCCTTATGAACCACATGAAGAACCCTGCGATATTTTTGCTATCGGGGAAGGTGTCAGAAAGGTATATGAGGAGGTACTGATTCCCGAAGGGATGGACGATGTTGCCATCTTTACGGAAATGGGGCGTTATATGCTGGCGCCCTATGGGGCATTGATTTCAGAAGTAATCCATGAAAAGCATATTTATAAGGAATATATTGGCATGGATGCCTGTGCGGCAAATCTGATGCGTCCTGCAATGTATGGCTCTTATCATCACATTTCTATCCTTGGTAGAGAGAATGCTGCCTGCGACCATAAATACGATATTACCGGAGGTTTGTGTGAAAATAATGATAAATTTGCCATTGACCGAATGATGCCGGAAATTAAGATTGGTGATCTTCTGTTTATCCATGATACAGGGGCGCATGGTCATGCGATGGGCTATAATTACAATGGAAAGCTCCGTTCTGCAGAGCTTTTGTTGCGGGAAGATGGTGGCGTAAAGCTGATTCGCAGAGCAGAAACAGAAAAAGACTATTTTGCAACCTTTGATTTTACAGGGTTGTTCCAATAACCTCGTAGCATAAAAAAAAGTATTTCACCTCGAACCGACCTCCCAAAAGTCAGATTGAAAATCTGGCGATTGGAAGGTCGGTTTTTTGTGGTGAAACACTTTTTTGCATTTAAGAAAAAGGTAGTCTTGTTCTGTTGAAAGAACTTCTGCAAAGGTGCGGTTGAAAAAGCTGTGCGAAACAGAATAAGCGGATATTTTCGCATATAAATGCTTGTAAAAAAATATTTGTGCGTATGTTATTTTTTTCTGCCGTATGCTTTTTCTTTTTTTGCAATTTCGATATGCACTTTTTTTCCTTTGATTTTTGCGTTTTTCATTCCGTACAGAATATCTCTGACATATTCAGAGGGTACATCAACAAAGGTATAGTCGTCATAAAGGTCGATGGCGCCGAGGGTTTTTCCGGGAACGCCGGCTTCGTTGGCAATCGCACCGACAATATCCTTTGCGCGAATCTTATTTTTCTTGCCTGCATTGATAAACAGGCGAACCATAGATTCTCCTTCGCCGCCATAAAATTCTGTGCCGTTAAAGTTAATGTCTTCGATGGCATCAATATCATCAGCAATTGCATCAGCCAGATGATTTTTCAAAAGGGCAGCGGCAATATCAATGCTGGTATATTCTTCATCCATCAGACGGTCAACCATGTGGATATATTTTGTCAGATGACCTTCCTCGATGATGCCTTTTATTTTTTCAAGGAAGAAGCGTGTTTTCAGTTCCTCCACATCACTGAGGGTAGGCAGCTTCTGCTGCAGAATTTTTGTCTTGGTATAGCGCATGATGTCACGCAGCTTATAAATCTCCTTGCCAACGCAGAAGGTGAAGGCTTTGCCGCTTTTGCCGGCACGACCGGTTCTGCCGATACGATGCACATAATATTCTTCATCCTGAGGCACATCGTAGTTGAAAACAATATCAATGTCATCAATATCCAGACCTCTTGCCGCTACATCTGTGGCAACCAGAACTTCAATAGTACCATTGCGGAATTTCTGCATGACCTTATCCCGCTGGGGCTGCTTCAGGTCGCCGTGCAGACCTTCTGCAAAATAGCCGCGCCCCTGTAGCATTTCCACCAGATCATCCACTCTTTTTTTGGTGTTGCAGAAAACCATAGCAAGGTTAGGGTCATATACATCCATGATGCGGCACAGCGCATCCAGCTTGGATTTTTCCTTTACATCGAAATAATACTGTTCAATACTGGGAACAGTCAGTTCCTTCCGCACGATTTTAATAAATTCGGGATCTCTCTGGAAGCGTTTGGTGATGTCCAGAATTTCAGGGGAAAGTGTTGCAGAAAAAAGCAGTGTCTGATGATCCTCGGGGATTTTTACCAGAATGGTTTCAATATCTTCTCTGAAGCCCATATCCAGCATTTCATCCGCCTCATCCAGAATCATCATCTGAACGGTTTCAGCCTTGATGGTTCTTCTTCTCATATGGTCCATCACACGACCGGGCGTGCCAATAACAACCTGAGCGCCTTTTTTCAAAGCAGCAATCTGTCTGTCGATGGGCTGTCCGCCATAGATAGGCAGTACACGAATATTATCCTTATATTTCAGCAGCTTGCGAAATTCCTCTGATACCTGAATTGCAAGCTCTCTGGTAGGGCAGAGAATCATCGCCTGCAGGCGTCTGTCATCGGGATCAATGCGTTCCAGACAAGGGATACCGAAGGCTGCTGTTTTGCCTGTACCGGTCTGGGACTGCCCGATAATATCTTTTCCCTCCAGAATAACAGGGATTGCCTGCGATTGGATTGGTGTAGCTTCTTCAAAGCCCATATCCAATACGGCACGAAGGATTTCGTTAGAGATGTTCATTTCTTCAAACTTAATGTGTTCCATGGTGTTTTCCTTTCTTTTCTTCGGATTTTTCAGTATAAGCCGAAGAAAGAATACGAAAACAACCCGTTTTCACGAAAATCCGTGAACGCAAATCGTCATGCCTTTTTGTCAGGCTTCTTCGGCTTTGTCAGTGCTTTCGCAATAAGATATATCTGCGGTGTTAGTATGCACAGAATATCTGGAAATTCCCGTTAAAGCACTTGTCTGCGGAAAAAAGCCGCAGATATTCATCATAACAGCTATAGAGGAAAAAAGCAAGGAAAAGACTGGAGAAGGGATAAGGAATGTGGGTATATTTTCTCTTTAGATAGAGATACTAACGAAAAACAAGCGGGAGGTGCTTGCTTTGGATACATCAAAAAAAGGAAAGGCCGTCTATAGTGAGATGGTGAAGCAGCTTTCTCCGAATAGCCCTCTTTTGGGAAATTGTATCAAAGCTTTTTTTTCGGGCGGAGCAATCTGCACGCTGGGGCAGATTTTACTGGAATGGTATACAGGAAGCGGACTCAATCAGAAAGAGGCGGCGATGGGGGTATCTATTACATTGATTGCCTTATCTGCACTGCTGACGGCATTGGGGCTATACGAAAAAATGGGGAAGCACTGCGGGGCAGGGACAATTGTACCTATCACGGGCTTTGCCAATTCCGTGGTTTCGCCTGCCATTGAATTTAAAAAAGACTAGAAGGATATAATGGGGACAAGACAAAAACATCATAGAGAGATGTGTTGTTTTGACCACGAAACTAAAAATCTAAAGAGGAGGAACAATAGAAAAATATAGTTATGACAGAGAAGCATCTTCGGATGCTTTTTTGTTTTGAGAAAAATATGGAAAGGGAGGGTTTAATATGAGTTATCAATTAGAAATCAAACAGTTATTGAAATTTCGTCATTGCCGGATATACAGAAGATTTATAAGGGAATTAATGAGAGATATGGACTTAAAAACAAAAGGTACTTCATATCTCTTTTTTTATGTCATTCTTTGTTCCTATGCGAACTTTAGAACTTCATATGTAAGGATCGAGTCCAACTATTTCACAGTATATCCTGGGCACTGGGTATGTAGGGTAAATGATATTACAGAATGGTTCAGATTAAAGACAAAAAAGAAGACATTAGAAGTATTAGATGTTTTGGTTGAAAAGAATCTGATCAGCTATAAGCTGCATCACAATGATAAAATCATCAACTTCAAAATAAAGGGATGGAAAGCCAGCAATATGGTGCTGGAGTATAATGCTCCTTGTCAGAAGGAAGATGGTTTTTTCTTCTTTCCTATCATCCATGCGCTAAAACTCGTAAGAGGCTGTAAATGCTCTGAAGCGGATGTTTTGATAGATATTTGGCTTAATACTATTTTGAACGATCTGGAGGTCACAGGTTCCCTCCTGGGGCCTATTGCATACTTCAGGGGCATCAGGGAATCTGCTTTGGTAAGCAATTCTGAACTAGCAGCAAGATGGGGGATTTCCAGAACGACTGTTTTTAGAGTTCTTAAGAAATTACAGGAGAAAGAATATATTGATGTGATTCATTTTACAGGGGCATTAGGATCAGTGATCTACACAAAAAATTATATGCAGACAATGTTTGATGTTGAGGAGTTATATATTGACAGGGAAGAAGTAGTTGCGGTTTTTGAAACAACGGAACGACTGCAGCCCCAGTCTATGGATTCTTCAGTTATTCTTACTGTTAAAGAACTTTCTGATGATTATGTTGCCGGTTCAAAAGAAGAATTTATTGGTTCAAAAGCGGAGGGTAGACGACTGGTATCCAAAGTGCGTGAATTGCTGATGAATCAAGGCTTTTCTGAACTTTCAGATGCCTCTGCTATATATAAGTTATCTCCGTTATCTTTAGACTGCAAGAGAGATATTAAGTCTTATATATTAACTATAGCAATCCACAAAAAAGAACTGTACTTTGAGGTTTGCATCAGGGAGTTGGATGACGGCTGAAAGAGAAAAAATGTAGGAAAGGAGGAATACGATGAAAGAGGATCCCAGAAATCAGATTGATGATATGATCTTCCATAACACAGAATTATTGCTGAAAAACTATAGGGATGTAGTTTGGAGCCTGGAAGTATCTGTGTTTCATGCAAATAACAGTTTTCTGGAAGAGTACGGCAGCACGTTGGAAGAATTTTTAGATTTAAGTTATGCGGCAGGCATGGAGATCGAAGCTTCAGATATTGCAACAAGAGTAAAAAGCATGAATCGTAGTAGGAACATGCTTCGGGTCATAGATAGTGCCGTTGATCTGCTCCGAAAAAAACATAGAAACGGCGAACTGTATTACTGGGTTCTGTACTACAGTTATCTATCTCCGCAGGAATTAGGCAGTATAGCGGAAATTGTTGAAAAACTATCGAATTACACAAAGGATATGTCGAGGAGAACATATTTCAGACGGCGAGATGAGGCGGTTTTACAATTAGGAAGATTGCTATGGGGATATACAACCAAGGAATGTATGGAAATCCTGGAAAGATTTTTCCCAGAGTAAGAAAATGTCACAGAATTGGCACCGGACTGCCAAGAATTGGCACTGGTATTCCGTATCTTTGGCATTTGGGTTGTGGTAAAATGATAGTAGCTAAAAGTGGCAAAATAATATGAGAATGGGCTGCACTTGATTTTATGATCGGGTGTTTTTTTATGCCCAGATTTAGGAGGTAAGTGATGAATAAAAGATTGAAAGAAGAATTTTCTGCTCGCTTGGCTCAGGCTGGGCACTTAACGTTTTGTACGGTAACGATGTTGGCATACATGGCTAAACCAGTCTATGCCAATGTGACGATTTGGGAGAAAGCAACGGAAATCATGTCTGATCTATATGGAGAAATCGTTGCGATTTCTACCATTGCTGCTGTTGTGACTGCTGCGATTGCGCTATTGATGATGAACTTTTCCCGTAGTGGCAGAACAGTAGATGAATCCAGAGCATGGCTGAAGCGCATTATTATCACTTGGGCAATTATCAATGGTTTGGGCTTTATCATGTCCTATATCACACCATTTTTCTCCGGTGGTCAGTGGACACCTTGATAGGCATAGAACCGTGTGCTAAACTAAAATCAGTTATAAAAAAGATTTTACTGTTTGATTGAAATACTCAAATGATCGAGGAGAATAAAATGGTGAATAGTTACATTGATTTTAGCAAGCAACAATTACCTAAGATATACAAAAGACAAGGAAAAAACTGCTATTTAGATCCAATTAGAGAAAAACTAATATTTATTACACCGGAAGAAACTGTTAGACAACAGGTGATTTCATATTTATTGAATGTTTTAAATGTTCCTGCAAAAATGATTGATGTAGAAATACATCTTTCTCATTATGGCATTAAATCAAAGCATAGAGTAGATATATTGATTAATAAATATAACGAGAGTAATAATTCATTGGAACCTCTTTGTGTTATAGAATGTAAAGCGCCTACAATTATGTTGGGAGAGTCTGTTCGGAATCAAATGGTTGATTACTGTGATGAACTTGGATGTAATTATTCTATGATTACAAATGGCCATGATGTTCAATGTTATCATTATGATGACAATAAAAGTGCTTATATAGCAATAAAAGAATTGCCAAAGTATTTAGACCTGGTAAAAGGTGAGTATGTGGAACTGCCTGATAACAAGATTCTACCCCGCTTGCAATTTGAAGAATTATTCGAAAATGAAAATTGGAGAGCATACATTTATTCAGATATGGGTGAGGCAATAACAAAAGAGCTTGCTATTCCAATGGTTAATTTTTGGGAAGGCTTAATTTATCCAGAACACAAATTCCCTAAAAAAGACTTCAAGTTATTTTCAGTGATTGATGATTTGGGTGTTAGATTGCTTTCTTATGGAAATGCATCTGGGGGAAAGTTTCAGGGACCATATCGTTCTTTTTTGGTCGAATATAATGGCAGTACTGAAATTGTTTCTTTGGGCTTTTCTACATATCTTACTACAGCTAAACCAGATGTTGTTCGCACTTGTATAAGTGTGGCAATAGATAATGAAAAAGATACGCATCACGCACTACAATTAGTTGTTGATGATAATGTATCTGTAATAGGTTCTAAAGTAACATTTTACCACCATGGGAGAATTGGCATTAGCAATAAGGGAAGTGGAAAGATTGATGAATTGAGACAATTTGTTTCAGAACTTTATCCTGAAATAATCCATGGAAAAAGATTTAATCTGGGTACTTTGGAAAATGATCATTTATGGAATCTCGATGAAGATGATATGATAAAAGTAATTGAAAATTTTATATCATATGCACTTGTAAGAGATGAATATCGTAATTTTGTTAAAAATAACAGGTAACGATATTATAAGTAAAAGTGTAATAATTATTGTTATGAGGAATAATAAATTCCCCAATTATAGAATAGAAATTAAATCTCCTCTCATTTTGAAAGGAGATTTTTTATTTTTACAAAGGAGGGATGTCTTTGGGAATTCTTGACGGTATCGTAGAATGGATCGCCGAACAGGTGATGAACATTCTGGATATGATCAATACCTCTGTGCTGGGGGCTTTGGGATGTAACATGGAAACATTCCTCAGATATTTCCCGGCGGCAGAGACCTTTTACAGTATCATCGTTGCGTTGGCCGTTGGGCTTTTGATGCTGAACCTGATATTCCAGCTTCTTAGAAACTTTGGGATTATGAACAGCGGTGAAGCAGAGAATCCGGTCAGTCTGACAGCAAGAACGCTACTGTTTTTATTTCTGGCTCTCTTTACCGATGATATATTAAATATTGTATTGAAAATAGGCGGAACACCTTTTGGCTGGATGATGTCAGAGGAGCTTCCGCCTATTAATTTTGCGGATTTCAATTCTGTATTGCTGACGATCCTTGGAGTATCTCTGAATGGGTCGATTGCTTTGATTGCCTTGATCCTTTTGGTGATGCTGGCATGGAACTATCTTAAGCTGTTGTTTGAAGCAGCAGAAAGATATGTGCTTTTGGGTGTTCTGGTCTATACCGCACCGATGGCGTTTTCCATGGGTGGCTCTATGAATACCATCAACATCTTCCGCAGTTGGTGCAGGATGCTGGGCGGTCAGATTTTTATGATCCTGATGAATGTCTGGTGCCTACGCATTTTTACATCTATGTTTGCCAATTTTATCTCTAATCCACTTTCTTTGGAGAATGGCAATTTTCTGATCTGGTTCCTGTGTGCAATCGGTTTTCTGAAAATCTCTCAGAAAATAGATAACTTCATGCAGATGCTTGGTATCAACGTAGGCAGAACAGGTAGTTCTATGCTTGGTGAAGCAGCCATTGCCATGAGAGGTTTGGGTATGACAGGAAAGGCAATCGGTGGCGGAGGTGGTACTTCCGGGGGAAGTAGCTTCAACAGCTCCAGTAGTGAAACAATCTTGCAGGGCGGTCTGGCCGGTGCAGTCGGTAGACAGTTTAACCAGAATGCCATCAGTAACATCACTGGCAAGAGTGACAGCATTGCATCGAATATTGCGAGGTCGGTATATAACTCCTCCATCCAGAATGGCGGTGGATTTTCTACCAATGTCATAAGTACCGTTGCAAAAGGAGACATTAGAAAAATGGGCTCTATCAAAGGGAATGACGCGGTACAGGCGTTCCAATCCTATATGGGCATTGATCGAGCGAACAATCAGAAAGAAACGACTGCAGCAGGCATGGAAAGAACTTCCGAGTCTGCTACAAGCAGCATATTTGATAACCAGAATACAAGTACATATTCCGATCGTTCCTTCGAAGGGATGCAGACATCCGTGGAACAGGTATTGGCTGAATATCAGCAGAATATCGGCATGGAATCCTTCGATACAGGAACAGAGCAGCCTGATGGTTTCTATACACCTTTCCCAGACCATCAGGCTCCCCCTCCAGAAAACAGTGGAATCAATATAGAAAAAGGAGAAAGTTTTATACCATCTGTCAGTCCTGCATCTCAGTTCTCTCATGTGGAGATTGGCGGCGGACGGATCATGGGTACGGAAACATCAAAGGAACTTGGTGGCAGTGTGAACTTTGCCATGTATTCTACGGATAAATATATGCCTCCTACACAGGGGGATTATAAGACAGTAACGGCTGTGGATGGTTCCAAATGGTATCACCAGTACGCACAGCCAACAGTAGTAAAAGAGCCTTATATGAAAGAGGATGGAAAGATCCAGTATAAGGAACATATTGAAAATAAATTACCGGAAGCGCCAAGGAGAAAGGATAAAATCTAAATGGATAATGATATGCGTAGGGCGGTAAAGACAGCAGCGATCATTCGCTATGGCGTCACAGGCCCGATTGCTGCTATGGATATGGCATGGCAGCAGAAGCATAACATTGTAAAGGTCACATTAAGTCTTGGATTTTTACTGGTTTTGCCGGTACTTTTTTTGTGTATGCTGCCGTCTTTTATATTCGGCAGTTTTCAGCTTACGACCGCCTGGAATGATAATGCTGTTCTCATGCAGAACATCCAGTATTATCAGACTGCGGTATGGTCTGTGATAGAGGAAGCCCATGATGATTTGCTTGAGGAATTACAGAGCGAAGCAGAAGAGAATGAGGAGATCACAATCCTTGATGACTTTAACTACAGCTCTGTAAATACAACACTGATTTTATGTCAGTATTCTGCGGCAATGGGAACGGATGAGATCGATGTGGAGGATATTGTTTCAGTTATTTCAGCTCATAGTGCATTTTTATTTTCAAGTTCGAAAAGTGGCGCCAATACATATCGCATTCGTTATGTCGGGGACGACTATTTCGCAGACCATATTTTTAAATTGACAGAAGAACAGAAGGAACTGGCAGAGATGTATGCCTCCAATCTGGAACTGTTTTTATACGGCAGCAGGTTTGGCAGTGTATCAGCTCAGGTCAGTGAAGATGTTTTGAAATATAAAGACTTGGTAGAGAAATATGCCCAGAAGTACGGGATTTCGCATTTTGTTGATGTGATCAATGCCGTTATGATGGCTGAAAGCGGAGGACGGGGGCCTGATGTTATGCAGGCCAGTGAATGTCCTTATAACAAGAAATACCCCAATGAACCAAATGGTATCACTGACCCGGAGTATTCCATTGAAGTTGGGGTACATTACCTGTCGGATTGTCTGAAAGCTGCAGGCTGTACTTCTCCCAGTCAGACAGAGAAACTGAGTTTGGCATTGCAAGGATATAACTATGGGAATGGTTATATTTCCTGGGCAATAGAAAAAGATGGCGGATATACAGAAGCCAATGCACAGGAATTTTCCAAAATGATGCAAAAGAAACTGGGCTGGAGTGGATACGGTAATCCGAAATATGTCAGTGCAGTATTCAAATACTTAGTATTCTCTGGAAATGGTATCTGGGGGTCTCCTTTTGTCGGGAAGAATTGGAATAATGCTGTTTCTTCAGAGTTTGGCTGGAGAACAGATCCATTAAACGGTAGTAAAGCTTTTCATGAAGGATTGGACATTGCGTATCCAACTGGTACAGAAATCAATGCGATTTCCGGTGGGGTTGTGACTTCCGTTGTTTATTCAAAAAAAGGGTATGGTCATCATGTCAGAGTGGATTGTGGAGATGGTGTAACAGTATTGTATGCCCATTGCAGTGATATTTTTGTAGTGAAAGGACAGAGTATTACTGCGGGACAGGTTATTGCAGAAGTAGGCGCAACAGGGCGTGTGACAGGTGCACATCTGCATCTGGGTGTATTAGTCAATGGGGAAGAAGTGAATCCAAGGGAGTATATCAGTTCATAAATCTGTATTCTTTAAAAAGATAAATAAATAGTTTATAATGAAAACAAGTATAGGATGTTCTTGTTTTTAGTGTATTTAAATATGCAAGGGGAATTTTGTATGGAAAAAATTACAATGGACTATTTATTAAATCATAAATTCGAGTTAACAGGTCTTGAAGAAGAGTCCGTAAATAAAACGCGCAGCAGTGGTATGTTTTCAAAGGCAGAACTGGGAATGTTGCCGCGTTCGGATACAGATAGATTTGATGATTTGAATATACTTATTACTGACATGATTTTTGATAAATTTGGAAATTTTCAAAGATTTTCTCAGAAGTCTAATTTGAATGCAGAAACAGTTAGGAAATATATTCGCGTGGGTAGTGGTAAATCTTTGTCAAAAGAAATGCTTGCGAAGTTTGTGATTGCCTGTGCGCTTTCTGTAGATGAGGCGAATAAATTATTTGAACTTCATTCTCATGTATTGCAACCTAATAAAATTCTTTTAGATGCTGTAATCGTACATTGTTTAGAAAATAAGCACGATCTAGACGGTTTTTTTGATACATGTAAACAAGTTGGATTGAAGATCGAATATAAGGTTTAAAACGGGATTATAGTTCCCGAATTCATTGCTTACGATTGATAAAATGGTGTTAATCATTCGTAAGGAGGGAGAACATATGGCAAAAAGAACGTTTACTTGGGAAATCTTTCCCTATGATTTTCTGAAAGCAATTGCTTATGGAAAAGAAACACCTATAAGGTTAAGACCTAAAAGGGTATATGAAGAAAATGATATTGAGTTTTTAGCTCCGCATGTTTCACGTATCTGTAATTATCCAGATGAGTATTTCGTTAGAAAATATCGAAAAGCAATTGAAGATTATTTTTTGAACGGAACAAACCATTTGATTCGTGTAGTGCAAAGGTTAGAGAAAATCAACTATGGTGGCGTTCATTTGGGTGAAAATGATGATATGCTTTTTGCATTACGCCAAAAAAGACTTACACAGACATTAGTTGATGTGTACTTAAATGAATTACGAATCACCGGAAAAATTGCTTTTGATGATGATGAAAGCATTTTCCGTCTGCCTAAAACGGTAGACCTCAGTTCTGCAGAACAAGATAAGGTTTCCTTGTATCCCTATCAGGAAAAAGCAGTTGCGGCGATGAATCAGTATTTTGTAAAAGAAGATAAAAAATCTGCGATTTTATCAATGCCTACTGGCAGTGGTAAAACACGAACCAGCGTATATTATCTGCTGCATGATATGATCAGTCAGGGTTACCAGGTGATTTGGTTATGCCATCGTTCAATGTTGATTGAACAGGCCGCAGAACAATTTTATAAATTTTCTCCAATTATCAAAGAGACGAATGGCTCTATGGATCAGTTTAAGATGGTCTGCATTTCAGGTAAACATGCCAGTGTTCGTGCTTTGGAAGAAGATGATAATCTTATTATTTCCAGTGTTCAGAGCTTATGCAACAATACAGTGTATTTACCTAATATTTTGGCCGAAAAAGTTATGATTGTTGTAGACGAGGCACATCATACATTGGCTCCTTCGTATAGACGAATTATTAAAGCGGTCAGAGAGAAAAGACCTGATGCCAAGCTTTTGGGGCTTACTGCAACACCTGTTCGTTTGACAGAAAAAGCGACAGGACAGTTGATGAAAATATTTGATAACAAGATTGTGTATTCTGTTTCAATGAGCGATTTAATTGCTGATAAGACATTGGCAACACCTAAATACGTTCCTGTTGAAACGAATGTTGATATTGAAACCCTTATTAATATCGACGAACGAAAATATATTGCAAAATGGGGCGAATTTCCAGAGTCTTTGGTAATGAAAGTGGCAAAGACAAATGAACGAAATGAAGTCATTGTAAATGAGTATGTAAAAAACAAAGAAAAGTATGGCAAAACAATTATTTTTGCATTAAATGCTGTTCATTGTGACTCGTTAAATGAAGCTTTTAAGAAAAAAGGTATTCGCAGTGGCTATGTTTATACTTTAATCGGCAACGCAGAAAACCAGAAAACCATTGATCGTTTCCGTCATAATGAGGATGAAGATGGAATTGATGTTTTGATCAATATCAATATTTTAACAGAAGGTAGTGATATTCCAGATATTCAGACTGTTTTTCTTACAAGACCTACTACCAGTGATGTTTTATTGATGCAGATGGTTGGTCGAGGCATGAGAGGCCCTGGCTGTGGTGGTACAGAAACTGTTAATATTGTAGACTTTTGCGATAAATGGACAAGTATCACTAGTTGGTTAAATCCTAAGTTCATTTGTGGAACAGAAGAGCCTGACGATGAAGAATTTGAACGAAAGCCATATAAACAGAACTTAATTCCGATGGATGCAATTCGTGATATCGTGAAAGGAATTAGTTATAAAGGTGAATATGCGGATATTCGAGAAATGACATTACCAATTGGCTGGTTTGATGTTATTGATGAGTATGGTAATGACACAAAGGTTTTAGTATTTGAAAATCAATTACAGGGATATGATGCTTTCAAAGTGGATGTAGAACGCTATTTTGAGGATGATAAAGTAAGCACTCAGGATCTGATTGTAAAGTATTTCAGAGATTTTGGGATGCTTCCTGACAAAAACGATTTGAATGATATCCTGCGCTATATTAAACAGGAGAAAGAATTCCCAGAGTTATGCAGTTTTGAAATTCGAGATAAGATTGATCCCTTTACTATAGCTGAAACGATTAAAAAGGGAGACATGACTTATAGCGATACAATGAAATGTATCAAGGATGCTTATGAACAAAATAAAGAGATAACAGAAAGTCTTTATGGCAGTTTTGAATATTACAAAAAAAGAGTATCAGACTGCTTAATGTTTCCAAAAGGGATTGTTCCTCTTGGTACAAGATTGGAAGAAGTAGATAAAGAAGTTTTCCATCTGTCTAAAGAGCCTCTTGCAGAAAGTATTGAAGAACTTTTAGCAGAAGTGATTGAGGAAAATAAAGAGCACCTGGGACAGGATTTTATTGTGCCGGAGATTCATTGGACAGATCGTCCTCTGGGGGGCTTTTGGGGAAGATACATTCATGACTATAATTTGATTCAAATGAATGCTCTTTTAAATTCTGAAAGCATTGATAAAGAAGTAGTCAAGTTCGTGATTTATCATGAGTGCCTGCATCAATTCTATAAAGGACATCCCAAGGAATTTTATGAAAAAGAGCACTTGTATAAAGACTTCCAGAAGCATCAGCATTTTCTTGATTATGCACTTCGTGATTTTGATATGGATTTTGATTATTGATTGGGGAGATAAAAATGAAAAAAGTGGTTTTCTGCGAAGTAACATGGATGAAATATTATGCAGGGGTTACTGAAAAAGATCGCCCCAAAAATGGTGGTAAACATATTAAAGAAAACGAAACAGGTGGTGAGGTTTATAACTTCACCCCATATAATCACAAATGCTATGGATACGTAATGCATTACGGGGATGAGTTACATATAGAACGTTATGCTAAAGTCTTAAAAAGTTCTGATGAAGTACGAGATATGACTGTAGTATGGGTTGCATCTGATGGTGTGAGCAGTAAAATCGTGGGATGGTATGAACATGCTCAAATGTTTCGGTATTGGCAATCCTATTATGATATTGAGTACAGCGGTGACAGCTATAATTATTATAACTTTGTAGCTGATGAAAAGGACTGTTACTTAATTGATGAAAAAGAGCGTTCTTTTGTCATTCCAAGAGCAATTATTGCAGGTAAAGGTAGAGGTATGGGGCGATCTCAGATCTGGTATGCAGATTCTCAGTATGCACAGGATGAGTTTGTGCCTAAAGTATTAATGTATCTCGAATCCATGAAAGATAAATGCATTCCTATACGCCTGTTGCCTGAAGAATTGGCGAAGGTTGCAGAAGATCATGGAGAAACAACGGATGAATTACTTGAAAAAGCAATGAATCTACTTTCCGATGAGAATGGATCTCTGCACACTGCAGCTGAACTTATAAACCTTGCTATTAAAAAAGAGGATTGCTATAAAACAAGAGCGGCAAAAGGCAAGTTGTTTTATAGTATCGGATGGTATGATGAGGCAGAGGAAGAATATAAATTAGCTTTGTATCACGAAGAGGTAGTAGAAGCTATGGCAGATCTTATGTATGTTGAATTAATGCTGGGGAACACTTTTATTGCAATAGATTTAGGTGAAAAAATCAGAAAACGTAAATCAGAGGATGACGCATGGATTTATATTTCTGGTAATCTTGCATTTGCATATATCAATGAGCATGAACTGGATGCTGCTACTCTTTTGATAAAAGAATGCGAAAATGATACAAGCAGGGAATATTCCTGGATTGCTTATGCCAAAGAGTTAATCGTAGATATAAGAAAAGAAATAAAGAGGCAATAAGAATAAAGATGGATATTATGTGCAATCAAAAAACGGGATAAATAATACCGGATTCAGATTTCAACTCTTGTTATTATATAGCCACAGAAGGGGAACAGAAACCCACTGGATAAGAGTTATATATAGCAATTGGAGGGATCTATTATGAATACACAGCGAATCACAAATATTCATGAAGATATTGTTAAGGTACTGATTTCTAACTTGGAAAAAATCCTGGACGCGCAATTCTTACATATGAGGATTTATGTAACAGAATCGGAAATCAGGTTCATTGTAGAACTGTTGCAGGTTATTTGGGCGATATTTCATGTTGGTGTGATGAAATCGGAGCACCAATGTTGTCTGTTCTGGTAATAAACAAACACGAAAATCGACCAGGAAAAGGGTTCTTTAGATTATATTCTGACTTGCATGGTATGCCGGTTAAATCTTTAGATGAAGAACTGGTTTTTGTTACAGAACTTAAGAAAGTTATGAAATATCGCAAATGGACTGAACTGAAATATTATTTAGGTATCTAGAAGTAAATGTACTTCATACATAATCTCACACTCTCTTACTCTAAAAGTCGGGTTGCATAATTGTTTATGCAGCTCGATTTTTAATTTATGGAGAA
This sequence comes from Anaerotignum sp., assembly GCA_045630845.1. Lineage (GTDB taxonomy): Bacteria > Bacillota > Clostridia > Lachnospirales > Anaerotignaceae > Anaerotignum_A. The sequence goes on from JAZQTP010000045.1 coordinate 63,979, forward strand.
AAAGAAATACCAAGAATAAACTTAATTCTTTTATAATCATATTATTGTCTATTCGTAACGAATATGATAATAAAACTATATTTTTTGAAAGAAAAGGAATATAATATTATAATATATTTAAATCATAAACAGAAGATTTCAAATGTTCTGAAGAGGAGGTATTAAAGCTGCTATGAAAGATAAGAAGGAACAACGAGTTGAAAAAGCAAAAAAAGTGCGGCATTTGCTGTTCCAGTTGTAGTTACAGTTTTTAATAAAGGTAAAATTATAATTCAAAACATTAAAAGATAAATATATAAAAGATTAACAACCTCTTTTTAAATGAAAGAGGTTGTTTTATTTGCTGAGGAGTGGTTGTTATTACAAATAAAAGAAATGAACGAGATATATTTATAATTCCGACAAATTTTCTTAATGAAGGTTTGATTTTTGGCGGTATGTTAAAACTAAGAAATGCAATAGAGGCTGTTGTTTTGGTAATAGGAATTACGATCCCAATACTGAAAATAACAGCCCTTTCTTTTACAGGAAAGACCATAGCATTATGCCTGACAGCATTGCCAATCGGCATTTTTGCTCTGATCGGTATTGGAGGAGAAAGCCTGACCGCATTTCTGATGAATTTCTTCCGTTTTTTTCGAAACAGAAAAGTGCGTTATCGTACTGATGCCATTCCAAAAGAGGAAAAGGTAAGAATATCTATCCTGCAGGCAGACGGGGAATGGCCGGAGGAATACGGAGAAGAAAAGCTAAAGAAGAAAAGAAAGGAGAAAAAGCGGAAATTAAATGAGCCGTTCCCCGTTGAGAAAATCGAGAACGGCATCTGTTATCTGAGAGATAAACGGTATATCAAAATCATTGAAGTAGAACCCATCAACTTCCTTTTGCGTTCTGCGAGGGAGCAGAGAAACATTATTTACTCCTATATGTCCTATCTGAAGATCAGTCCTGTACGGATGCAGATCAAGGTGATTTCCAAAAAGGCTGATATTTCGAGCCATCTGGATAAGATACAGGAGGAAATCAAAAAGGAACAGGATGAGAGATGTAAGATCCTGCTGATGGACTATTATAATTTGATTCGTCGTATCGGGCTGAAAGAAGCCGTAACACGGCGTTTTTTTATTGTCTTTGAGTATGAGCCTATCCCCGGCGGCAGTAAGAAAAATGAGGAAAAGGATGCGGTCAATCAGTTGGAGATTGCAGAAAGAACGGCAAGGACATATCTCATGCAGTGCGGTAACAATGTGGTCGAGCATGAGGATGCCAATGCGTTTATGGCAGAGGTCTTATATATGCTTTTGAATCGGAAGACCAGCACAGAGATTTCCTTTTCTGAAAGAGCTGCTGCAGAAGTCGGGAAGCATATGGCGGAAGGGGATGCCAATTTTATTCCCATATCCGCATTTATCATGCCGGAAGAGATGGATTTCAGAAAAGCAGGCTACAGCATTATCGACGGTCTATACTACTCATATTTTATGATACCCTCTGACGGGTATAAAACACAGGTAACAGCAGGATGGCTTTCCTTACTGGTCAACGCAGGGGAAGGCATTGATGTAGATATCTTTCTGAGTAAGGAACCGAAGGAAAAAGTACAGTTCCAGTTAGGCAGACAGATCCGTATCAATCGCTCCAAAATGAAGGAAACGTCGGATACCAATACGGATTTTGATGACATTGATTCTGCAGTTCGGTCCGGGTATTACCTGAAGGATGGACTGGCGAATAACCAGGACTTTTACTACATCAACACCCTTATCACCATTACGGCAGATAGTCCCGAAGAACTGGAATGGCGTACCAATGAGATGAAAAAACTGATGTTATCTCAGGATCTGCTACTGAAGCCCTGTTATTTCCGTCAGGACTTAGCCTTTGCGTCGGTTCTGCCGTTGAATAAGCTCCACAAGAGCATATATGAACTAAGTAGGCGAAATGCTTTAACTACAGGTGCAGCGAGCTGCTATCCTTATGTCAGTTTTGAAATGAGTGATGATAACGGTATCCTGCTGGGGGTCAATAAGTACAATAACTCACTTATCATCGTGGATATCTTCAATTCCAAGATATATAAGAATGCCAATATGGTACTGCTTGGAACTTCTGGCGCTGGGAAGACTTTTACCATGCAGCTGATGGCACTGAGACTTAGAGAAAAGAATATCCAAACCTTTATTCTGGCACCTCTGAAAGGGCATGAGTTCCGTAGAGCCTGTCATAACATTGGTGGAGAGTTTATTCAGATATCGCCTGCGTCCAAAAACTGCATTAATATCATGGAAATCAGAAAAACAGACCGTACAGCGAGTATGCAGTTGGATGGAGATGCTAATGAACGTTCTGAATTATCAGCAAAGATTCAGCGTCTTCATATCTTCTTTTCACTATTGATACCAGATATGACTCATGAGGAACGGCAGCTTTTGGATGAGGCGATGATTAAGACATACACTGAAAAAGGTATCACCCACCAGAATGAGTCCTTATATGAGCCTACAGGTGCTTATAAACCTATGCCGATATTAGGGGATCTTCATAAAGTTCTGATAGAAAATATTGAAACGAAGCGAATGGCTAATATTTTAAACCGTTTAGTCAATGGCTCTGCCAGTACTTTCAACCAACAGACAAATGTAAAACTGGATAATAAGTACATCGTTCTGGATATTTCAGAACTGACAGGTGACCTTCTGACAGTTGGGATGTTTCTTGCGTTGGATTATGTCTGGGATAAAGCGAAAGAGGATAGAACGCAGGAAAAAGCCATCTTTATCGATGAAGTTTGGCAGCTCATAGGTGCATCCAGTAACCGATTGGCTGCAGAGTTTGTACTGGAAATCTTCAAAATCATTCGTGGTTATGGCGGTGCTGCCATCTGTGCCACACAGGATATCAATGACTTTTTGGCATTGGACGACGGGAAATATGGCAAGGGCATCATCAATAACAGTAAGACGAAAATCGTACTGAATTTGGAGGATGAAGAAGCGCAGAGAGTGCAGAGCATCTTGAATCTAAGTGATACAGAAATTATGAATATCACACACTTTGCTCGCGGGAATGGCTTAATTCTCACCAATAACAATAATGTTACAGTGGAGTTTAAGGCATCACAGCTGGAAACGGAAATGATCACGACCGACAGAGAACAGTTGAAAGAGATTATACGCAATAAAAACGCATAGTGTACGCACGGGCGAAAATTTTGGCCGAATAACAGGCGGAAAAAGAAGGGTATACGCATATTGGGCGTACGGATTACGCATGAGAAAGAAGGGATTGCTGATGGTCGATATGAAAAATCAGAGTTTTACTTTGGAGGAAAAAATATTTGAACTGGTGTCTGAATATGGCGCCTTAAAAGCAGAGCAGGTCAAGCGATATTTTGATATTGACGAGGAAAAACTGGAAAAAATGGCTGTAAGGCTTATGAAAAAAGGAAGAATGAAGTATGACAGGAAAAATGGTTATCTTAGGATGCTTACCCAGAAGGAATATGATGATAACCTTATCAGAAGTTTCTGGCTTGTCATTGATCTGAAAGAACCGGTTGAATATCATGGTGCCGGTAAATATCCCTTATATATTGCTATGTATGCAGATGGAAAGGCATACGAGATCTATTGTTGTAAAAAGGGTGATGAATTTACCCTGAACCATGTGGTCAGTATGCTGAAGGAACAGGCTGATGGAAAGGTGTTGATCGTAATAGAAGATATGGAGCAGATGCAGCAGTTAAACCTTGGAAACTGTACATATTGTATGGTGGATGAAGATGGGCAGGTGAAGTATTTTGAGTGATGTTTTGTTTTATCAGCAGTTGGATCGTTTAAAATATGATGTATCCCGGCTGCAAAATACGATTACGGACTATGAACTTACTGATTCTTCGAAGTATCCGGAAAATTTCGAGAAAGTTGGATTGGATGTAGCAATGCAGGCAGAAGCAGTAGCGTGCACTACAAGGAGCATTGTCAGTAGTTTTATGACGAATGGCAGAACACAGTTGATCCATGATGTTGCGAAAATGCAGGGTATCAGGATAGAGGAAAATAAGCTGGGTTACGAAATCATCATGCCTTCTTTGATGAAAAAAAGAAGTGGGAAACATAGTGTGATGTTTTTACTGGAACCGCTATCCTATGCATTGAAGCGTTTTGCAAATACGCATTCTATTGATCGTATGAGTCATGCGGTAATCTGGTTTATTTATGAATATGCGGAAGATGTGCCTATGTGTCAAATTCGGGATTATGACAATATCGAAGCAAAAGAGGTCCTGGATTTGATCAATACCCATTTTCTTGTGGATGACGGAGGACGATATTGTGAACTGCATTACAGCATAAAACGAGGCAAAAGGAACCGAACAAGGGTCGTAATCAGTGAGGACATAGGTCTATTTCTGTGTTCAGAATCAGAAAAAATTTGACATAGGTTTTGGGTATATGGCAAAAAGTGCTTCCAGTCGTTGATTTTACTGGATTTTTATCATGTGAAAATGTCGAGTTTTTACCATAGTCTAGGAGGCTATGGTAAATTGTGTGTTTGGGGGAGGTGAGGATATATTATTTCTAAAGATTCGCAGGCGTATCGAGTGTTGTCTTTGATTGGAATGTCAGGAGAATGCTCAGGGGAAGCATTGTCTCTTTTGCTGCCGCAGGAGAGTTATAAGAAAAGGGTAATAAAAAAGCTGATGATGGATAATCTGATTACGAAAAGGCAAAAAGATGGTGTGGTCGGTTATCGGCTGATGTATAACAGTAAAAAATATTTATTGCAGACTTCAGAGGATTCGTTATCTTTTTATCTGGCAGAAGGTGCGGATTTTTCTATGCGGAAATCAACGCCGACACAAAGGATGCGGCAGCATCGAATTTCGGAGACCATTGTAATGATGGAGAAAGCAGGAATCGTGCTGGATAGGGCGATAAAACCTCCGCTATTTGAAGAAAAACCATTGCAGACTGACGAGTATTCGCAGTCTTTTTTTTATCATCCAAAGGAAGTGAAGGCACAGTCTGACCTGACAAGGAAAATCATCAGTTCCAGAATGACAGGTGTATGGCTTACCCCTTCCGCAGTCTGGCTTTGCTATAATATTGGCTCCCAATTGCCGAATTGGTTTGAAAATGTAGAGGACAGGGCAGAAGCCTTGATCCGTTCTATGCTGCGGGAAAAAGATATCCCATTTGATGATGCCGGTGCGTTGTTGTTTGGGAGAAGTATGGAATGGGCGAAGGAATGCTTAAATGACCCCAAGACAGTGAGATACATCCTAAATTCCTCGTTCAATCAGTTCTGCTATGTACCGCTGAATGAAAAAGGGATATTGTATCTGCAATTATTGAATAAAAACGATGCTTTTACCTGTTTGCAGTCTATCCTTGCAGAAGATTTGCAGGCTGATTCGCGTGACCGTTGGATCAGTCATGACGGGTATAACCCTGATGGACTGCCAACTTTGGTCTGTATAGACTGTGACCTGAAGCGGTTGATACGATTTATCACCCAGCTTCGGTATCAAGGACTGAAGGGTGAGGTCATCTGCTTTGATTTCCAGAAGGAGGGGATACAAGAATATTGTGAAGAAAAAGCGAAAATTTCAACTGTCGATCTGGAAACCGTCCGAAGAAAGTTCCTTTCCAGAACATAGTAGTATGATCAAAACAGTAGTGCTGCTGTTGATCGCAGTCGTTCCGATCCTGTATATCAGTGGACTACTGGCACAGCTTCTGGCGAATTATCATAGCTGGCAGGCAGCCGGCGGTATGCTTGGCGATGGCACATCACCAAAACTTCCGCAGACAGGCTTTTTTCATTGCTTGTTTGCAGTCTTTTCCATTTACGGTTTAAAAGCTTTCATTGGTATCTCCGGTGCAGTCGGTATTATGTTTCTGATGGTATGGGTCAGAGATCTGGAAGATGGCAGATATTATGACAAAGACCGAAACTTCAAGTACTCGAAAAAAGGTATATACGGCACAGCAAAGTTCTTATCCGTAAAAGAAATGCGTGAGTTTCTGGATGTGACAACCATAGAGGAAACAACGGGAACGATTTTAGGCTCTCGATGGCGGAAAGTTATCAGTATCCCGGAAGATATCTTTATGAATAAGCATATCGCGGTATATGGTGCTTCCGGAAGTATGAAATCAAGGGCCTTTGTAAGAAACATGATCTTTCAGGCAGTGGCCAGAGGGGAATGTATCGTGGTAACTGACCCCAAAAGTGAACTGTTCGAAGATATGTCCCTTTATCTGGAGGCGAATGGATATGCTGTGCGGGTCTTTAATCTGGTGCATCCGGAATGCAGTGACCGCTGGAACTGTTTGAGTATGGTCCATGGGGATGAGATCAACGCACAGGTATGTGTGGAGATCATCTTTACCAATACTGGTGATGTGGTAGATGCCAGCTTTTGGAGCAGGGGTGAAACAAATCTGCTGAAGGCATTGATTTTGTATGTGGATCTGGAAAGAAAAACAGAAGACCGAAACATGGGTGCTGTTTATGAAATGATCCTGGAACGGACGGAACAGGACCTGGAAAATCTATTTGGTGTTCTGCCGAAATGGCATCCGGCGAAAAAGCCTTACAGTATTTACCGAAAATCCGATGCAAAAGTGCGGTCAGATATGATGGCAGGTCTTGGGACAAGGCTGCAGGTTTTCCAAAGCCAGAAGATATGTGATGTCACAGCGGCAGACGATTTTGTTTTCTCGAGAGTTGGATGGGAAAAATGTGCCTATTTCGTGATTATGAGCGATCAGGACGGGACCTTCCGGTTTCTATCCTCTTTGTTTTTCTCGTCCCTTTTCATTGAGTCGGTGCGTTCTGCCGATGATAAAACGGAAGAGAGGACATTGCCGATCGGTGTGAATTTTATTCTGGATGAGTTTACGCAAATTGGGAGAATACCGGATTTCAATATGAAGATATCAACGGTAAGAAGCAGGAACATCCGTATTTCGATTATTTTCCAAAGTATCCCACAGCTGGAGAATCGTTACCCGAAGAATGAATGGATCGAAATTCTGGGGAACTGCGATACGCAGATCGCCCTTGGCTGCAATGATACATTCACTGCTGAATTTATTTCTGATCGTAGTGGTGTTACTACGGTAGAGGCGGCCAATGAATCAAGGAATCTAAGTACTTGGCGGTTCAGCGATCATACACCGGAGCATAAGGAAACGAAGTCAGAACATCCAAGAAATCTTATAGACCCCAGTGAGGTCATGCGGATCCCGATGAATCAGGCATTGGTCATCCTTAGAACGAAAAATGTGTTTAAGGTCAAGAAGTTCGATTATACCAAGCATCCTGAAAGTAAAAAACTGAAGAAACGGAAAGCGACGAAGTATATACCGGAGTGGCGGAAAAGTCAAGGGAAAATGGAAAATGTGGTAAAAAACGCAAAAAATGTGGTAAAAACCGTAATACCGCAGGAAGAAAAGAAGAAAGAATTCGTTGAAATATCAAAATTTGAACTGATGAGTAAGGAGGAGGAATAATATGGCAACAGAATTTGATAAGAACTGGGAATCAATGCAGCCGATACTGACGATTGATGCAGGTGACAGTATCGAATCGTCTGAGAAGTGGGAGGATGTTGTCTGGCACGAACTGCAGAATGCCTATCACACAAAGCGTGTTCTTTCGGCATCATTGGGCGGTTATGAAGCTACCGAAGGCGGTGGGGTCGTTGTTGCTTATTATAAAGAGCACCGTATTGTTATCCCAATGAAAGAAATGGCATTGAATCTGGTGGAACAGAAAGCATACGGTGAGCTGGACAAACGACAGATCCGTATCGTAAACAGTATGCTTGATTGCGAGATCGATTTCGCGATCATTGCACTGGATAATGAAGAACGCAGCGTAGTTGCCAGCCGCAGGCTTGCCATGAAAGCAAAGCGAAAGAAATTTTATTTCGCTGATATAGATGGAAAACCCCGTATCAATGTTAAGGATACTGTGCAGGCACGTGTGATCGCAGTCGGGGAAAAAGCCATTCGATTGGATGTTTTTGGCGCAGAATGCTCCGTAACTGCAAAAGATCTGTCCTGGGAATGGCTGGGCGATGCCAGAGAACGCTATACCGTAGGTGAAAGGATTCTGGTAGTAGTAACATCTATCGAACCGGATGAAGAAACGCTGGATGTTAAAGTAACAGCAGAGGTAAAAAGCCTTTTGAAGAATAACCTTCTTGAGAAGATGAAAGAAGCGAAGATACAGGGCAGTTATGCCGGAAAAATCACAGATATACATAAAGGTGTTATTTTCATTCGTTTGGATATGGGGGTCAATGCTATAGCCCATTCCTGCAAAGACCATAGAATGCCGGGGAAAGGTGATAGAGTGACATTTACAGTAACACACCATGATGAGGAAAATGCCGTTGCAGTAGGCATCATCAACCGCATCATTCGACAGAATGTACGAGGATGGTAATTATGAGAAGCAGGCTATATTATGCCATTGGCTGTTTTATCCTGTCTGTGGTTTTGTTGTTTATCGCGGTACCCGTTCTAACGCATCGGCTATATCCCAAAATACAGGCTGTTAAAGTCATCCGACCCATGGATAAAGGGGAACAGCTGACAAGAGAAGATATTGCACCCATTGAGATCGGTGTTTTGGAACTGCCGAAAGGGATAGAACTGACAGCAGAGGATGTGCTCGGCAGATACGCAGCAGTGGAACTGGTTAAGGATGATGTGCTGTTTTCTGATAAACTGTCCCAGCTTCCGTTAGATGGCGATTTGCCCAAAAATATCCTGCCGGAAGGTAATATTTCACAGCTGATCACAATGAAAATGATCACAGGCAGCGAATATCCCGTTCCGCAGACAGGGGATGTGGTAAAACTGAATGGATTTCAGGGTAAACTCATTGATATTCCACAGCTCCAGTTTGTTCGGGTGTTATCTGTCATTCTGCCGGAGGAAGATTCGGAAAATGTCACAGTAACGGTATCTCTGAACGAGGAGCAACAGAAGTATATTCGCCGGCATAAAGAGGATGTATTCTATACCTCGGTCATTGTACGTAGCAACGAGGAACTGGCAGAGAAGTTACTGGCAGAACAGAAGTTATATTTTGAGGAGGGGAATTGATGGCAAAGCATATCTTTATATTTGGCAGCCCCGGAAGTGGGAAAAGTATTTTTTGCACTGCCCTTGCGAAAGCAGGGATGAAACAGAAGAAACGTATCATGATCGTATGTGCAGACCGTATTATACCGATGATGCCGTTCTTTGGCGGCAGCGAAGAAATATTGGGTCTTGGGGCATTATGTGTAAAGGATATCACATCCAAAACGCTTGCGCAGGCGGTAAAAGTCATTAAAAAATACCCTGATATTGGAATTCTGGGGATGAATTTTGAAGATGATCCAAGCTCCATTACCCGTCAGAAATATGAGCAGATCTTTCATCTGTTGGACAGTATCGTTGATGTTGTGATTTGGGATGGCAATGCAAATTTGTATGATCCGATGCATCTGGCAGTCAGTCATAAAGCGACTTTGCAAATATGTATTTTGACAGCGGATGTAAAAGGGATACTTTATTTTGAGAATTATAGGCACATAATTCGGGATAAGGGAAAATGTATTCTGCTGGAAGGCATGGCAAAGCCATATACAGCCTATGAAGAAATGTCGGCACTCATTGGCGGTTTCGATGGCAGGTTGAACTACAGCAGGGAAGTGGAACGAGTCTGTCTGGAGGGTGAAATTTTTTCTGTTGATGATGTCTGCCATAAAGAGTACAGGGAATTGACCGAGCGGCTGATAAAAAAGATAATGCAGGGAGAGGAGGTAACTTTTGATTCGTAAGAAAGGTCATCAGACATTGCGGGATGAAATAGAAAAATTGAAAAAAGATACTGAAAAGAAGAAAACGAAGGGAAAAAGAAAGTTTTTGATTAAACTGATTTTTTCTCTTCTTTTTTTGTCAGCAGGATATTTTTTAGATTTTCTGATCTATGCAGTCTATGGATTATTAGCAGCAGAGATGATGCAATGCCTGTTGGCTCGACGAAGATTTCATAAGAATAAAGAGCAGCATAAAGCACAGAAACAGATGGAACTACAGATCCGAACTGCATCAGAAACTATCCTGATCGGGTATCTCGTGATGGTAGGGATGGTGATTTCGGTCTATGGCAGTGTGCATTATATCTTGAAAATATCTATGATCAGATTTCCTGTTTGGGATTGGCTGCAGTATGGACTTCTGCTGTTTCTGTTGTTTGAAGTGATATTGCTCCGGTACTATAAAAAAATTGATAGAAAGGTTTGATAAACGTGAAAAAAAGACTGATAATTGCCACGCTTTGTACCATATCTATGTCGATGCCCGTTTTCGGTGCGCCAAAGGTTGATTTGGAAAACTATGAAAAAGACGGTATGAAGTATATCGAAAAAACTTATGTGATCGATGCAGAAGAAGAAATATCTGAAGTGGCCGATACTACTTTTGAACTGGATGGATGCGCCTACTTTCAGATCGACATTAAATCTGAGCCCGTGGTCCAGACGGAAGAAAAAGAAGTGGAACAGCTGGAAACAGCATCAGTATCTGCCCAAAGTGCAGCAGAGATCTATGAAAAAATCGGTAAAACCTTGGAATATGCCGATGAAGACGGGTTCCAAGGAGAATTAAAGCCTGATTTGGACAATGTAAAATACTATGCTTCCGGCTATACCTATAAGACTATGACAAAGAACGGTATTCAGATGTATTATAACCTGTCTTCCATGGATACCAGCCAGATCCCGAAATCCATCTGGAGAGACGGTATTCAGCTGAAACTGATGGATGTGCAGTGGATCGGGAATAACCGTTCTGCCAGTGCCGATACAGCAGTTGGTAATAACTTTGCGGCCAAAGGCGTTTATCAGGGCACATATCAGGTAAATATCCCTTCTGGTTATGCGGTAGAAGTCATGTATAAAGGGACAGTAGAAAAAGAAATTTCCGAGCAGACTGCCTATAAAGTCACTTATGTAGGCGAGGAGGTGGATACAGGATTCTTTGATAATGTGCCTGTTCCGTTTTTGATTGGCTTTGTTCTGTTGGATCTAGCTGTGATTGCAGCAGCCGTGTTGTTGTACCGTAAATTTAAGAAAAAAAGACGGGATGAGGAGAATGAAGTGGATGATGAGGAAGAAGGTGGTACTGATGCGGATTAAAGGTGTACTGCTTTCTATGGCAGTTGTAACGGCCATTGCTCCAATGACTGTTCATGCGGCGTCTTATACGGACATTGTGGGGCATAAGGATGAAGCCTATATCACAGAATATAGCTCCCATGGATTGGTCAGTGGGTATCCGGATGGGTCATTCCTGCCCGATGCCAATATCACCAGGGCAGAGGTCACAGCCTTTATCAATAAACTGGAACTTCCGGCAGAAAATCATAACAGCACTGTTTTTACTGATGTATCCACTTCTGAATGGTACTATGAAATCATTCAAAATGCTGTAAAAAGTGGACTGGTCAGCGGTTATGAGGATAATACCTTCCAGCCTCAGAAGAATATCACCCGTTATGAAGCAATTTCTATCGTTTCCAGAATGGTAACAAGCGGTGATTATGATAATCTTCAACTGCCCTATACCGATAAGTTTGACATTCCCGAATGGGTCGAAGATTCAGTAAAAAATCTCTATGCTGTAGGGATCATCAGTGCCTATGACGGAAATGCAATCAATGGCAATTCACCGATTACAAGGGCGGAAATGGTGAGAATGCTGGATAAAATGATGCGTACTTATGATTTTGATACTAATAATATTACGGTGACGAAAAAAGAAACTTCCTCGGTGCAGACGAATACTACACTTACAAATACAAGTGTGGCAATGGTCAGCTCCATTCCCCATGACATTCTTGGATATTTGACCATTGAGAGTATTGGTATCAATAAATATCCTGTGAAAGATGGTGCCGATCTGGAAACCATTCAGACTGCTATCGGTCATTTTGCAGAAACACCCTTATGGGACGGCAATGTAGCGTTCTGTGCCCATAACAGGGACTATAAATATGATTTCAGAAATCTGAAAAATATTGAAAAAGGCGATACAGTCATCTATGAAACTCGTTTTGGTACTCGTGCCTATGTGGTGAATGAAATTGAAGCGATTTCTGAAACGGACTGGGATGATGTTCTGGAGGTCAATGATATGAATCAGGTAACAATGATCACTTGTGTCGAAGATCAGCCTACCAAACGCCTAATGGTACAAGCGGTACAGAAAAATTGAAAATTCTGTGGAGATTTTGTTGTTTTACAATTTTTCTGTACGTATAAAACAGTAGAAAGACAAAAAAGGAGGAAGAAAAATGAAGAAACCTGTTTTGATTGGAATGCTGTTGGCGTGTGTCATGGGTATGAACAGTACTGCATTTGCTGCGCCAGCTGCCGCCTTTGGTGATATTTCGGATGGCAATCATCCAATGGCACCTTATGCAGAGAGCGAAATCATCGTTCCAAGACCGGGCGAGTCTAAATATACAGCATTATCAAGATATTCTTATACGAAAATTCCATCTGATGTAAGAGGTCATTGGGCGGAACAGTATTTAACCTATTTCATTCAGGCAGGCTATATGAACGGGAATGTTGCGGCATTCAAGCCCAATGAGCCTGTGACTTACGGAAAATTTGCTTCTGTTATCGCCAGATTAGGTCTGAATTCTGTGGAGTTCAACGGTGGTTCTATCTCTTATAAAGTATTCAATGACTATGCCCTTTGGAATCCCAATCATTCTGTATCCCAGGCAGCCTATATCTGTGGGGAGGCGGGGGTGTGGGGGAATCCCTCTAAAGCCAATGATACGATGATCGTGTATCCCAAATGTGCTTTGGGCGACCAGGCGCAAAGACAGTATATTGCAGCATTCCTCGCGAATATGCTGGACCCAATGGAAGTGGATTTCGGAACACAGAAATATTTTAAGGACATGAACCAGTTTTCTTCTCAATTAGGTAGAACAGCCATGGAACGACTGGTGCAGGAAGGCATTCTTTCTGGGTATGCAGACGGAACAATCCGTCCCACAGCCAAAGTTACAAGGGCGGAACTGGCTGTGATGCTCTATAAAGTGCTGGAAAAATCCAATTTTAATATGGATAGCATCAGTGATAACCTGTATGGGAATTACCATAGCTACTATTGGGAGGAAGAAGCAAAACTTCTGAATCTGGTTAATGAAGCCAGAAGATATGATGGTGTCAAAGAATTGAAGTATGATGCAGATCTGAACGCCCTCTGCGAGATCAAGATGATTGAAAAATCCATCTATGGCATGGATACCTTCAGTCAGCTGATCCATGTGGATGGTAAGTCGGTTGCTGCAGGGCATGTATCCCAGTTCTATGGCAGATGTTCCGATATGGCGAAAACCTTTGGGCTCAATACATATCGTGTGGGAGAAAATGCAGTAACAAATGCATCTAATGCTGCGAAAGCCCATAACCTTCTGACCAATTCGGAAGGACATAGAGAGAACTATCTAAGTGATACCTATGAAGTGGCTGGTTTTGCAGTTGGCCCGAAGGCGACTTACCAGATGTTTGCGTATCTGAAGTAATGTTATTGATTGAACTTGTGCAAAGAATGGACATACTGAAAAACCCCTGCTCGGTGGGGCAGGGGATGAATTATTAATGCAGTAATTCTGAAATATCGCATTTTAAGGCTTTGGCAAGTCTGATTAGAATATCGATCTGGGCTTTGTTTAAATCCTTGCTTTTTCGTTCGTATGCTTTGATGGTATTCAAAGAAACCCCGGACTGTTCTGCAAGAGCTTCCTGTGTTAATCCGCGATATTTTCGAGCAATTTTCAGTTTACTCTCGCTGTTTTCAAAATGGGCGTCAAATACTTCGTAGCTCTTTTGAATATCGGCTTCATGAAGGGTTCCGTAAAGGAAGAGTAGATCGTTATAGGAAATGGTATCAAGGATACTTTTGAAGGTATATCCGGAATACCACTGATAATGTGTCAGAATCCAGCCCACCCAATAGACATCACTTCGGATATAGCTTTCAACAAGGTGAGAGTTGTATTTTTCTCCGGAAGTCTTTTCGACTACTTCCAGGAACAGTTCCATACCGCTTTTACCGGCGATGTACTTAGGATTACCGTTTTCAAACTGTTCTGCTACATCAGACTGGATAAAGCGGTTTAAGAAGTCTGTACCGTCCATGCCAAACTCCAGAACGGCATTATGCAGCATGTTTCCAATCGAACGGGAAGCTTTACTCAGATATAATTGACTGTAAGCGTGGGTCATCATGTTTCATGTCCTCCCTCATGATATCCAGAATAAAAATATCATCCATAAGCTGTTGCAAACTTTTTTTCCTGTTTGCATAAGTGCTTCTGGCATTTTGGTCTCGTTCAGCTCTCTTGTAGTAATATTCTCGGTGATCTGCGATTTCATATTCCTGAAACTCGATATGCTCAAAGGATCGCTTGGAAAGCAATACGATCTGTTCTCCAAGTGTACCAAGCTGCATGGCAACATTTAGATCACGAAGGGAAATGGTATTGTTTACAAAGTCTTCTGCAAAGGAGAAGTAAGAATCGTCTGCGCGATACCCGATCATAATATCAACATCTGTTGTATCTGGCAGAAAGTGGGATAAAATATATTCTCTTGCATTTTTCCCGATTAGGGATGTGATATCAAATTTTCTATGCGCAAGCAATACGGCAAGCCAGTTTAGAATATTGAATTTACCTTTTGTCAGATGCATAACATTCAGACCATCGAAGTGCATGATGTATTTATTGGAATAGCCGTCATTTTTAATGGGACAAGCCCATTCTTTTGCAAGTTCAATACTTTCTGTGCAGTAGAAGCCTTGACCATAATCATTATAGCCTTTGCCAATACCAAAAGTCGGTTTTTTAACAATTTGTTGGGAACCGTGATAGATGATTAAATCTTGTTTCATAATACACCTCCGAAGGAATACTGTGGTATTAGTTGGTTCCATTATAATGCTGTGGTATTACTTCGTCAATAATAAACGGAATCGCTATTTTGTTTTTAAGATGATGTTCGCTTTTCAGATTTGGTGGAGATGATATAATGAAAAATAGAAAGATGGTGGTTTTATGGAGAAAAAAGAATATATTTATCAGTTACTCCAGAAATCTGAAAAAGACTTTGAAAGCAACAATGTTCTTGATGCGAAAATGGGAATTGAGAATTTGCGAGAGAAGTATCAGTTGTATGTTGAGTACAATATAAAAAAGGGCATTGAAGATGCTGAAGCCCGCAGAGTTGTTTCTCATAAAGATGTAAAAAAAATGTTCTGTAAGTAAGTCGTTCAAAAAGCGAAAATAATAAAAGATACTATAGTTTTGGAGTGAGAAATTATGGATGATAATAATAAAATCCAGTTATTCGAAGATAAAAGAATCAGAACTGCATGGGATCCGGAAAAAGAAGAATGGTTTTTTTCTATTGTTGATGTGGTAAGTGTTTTAACCGAAAGCACAAATCCAACAGCATATTGGAGAAAGTTGAAACAGCGATTAAAAGAAGAAGGAAATGAAACCGTGACAAATTGTCACGGTTTGAAGATGACTGCTCTGGATGGTAAAAAAAGAATGACTGATGTTGCTGATACAGAACAGCTTCTTCGTATCATCCAATCCATCCCTTCTCCAAAGGCTGAACCTTTCAAAATGTGGTTGGCACAGGTTGGTAGAGATCGTATCGAAGAAACGATCGATCCTGAGCAGGCAATTGACAGAGCTTTGGAAACATACCTCAAAAAGGGATATAACGAAGAATGGGTACGACAAAGATTACTTAGTATCCGTATCAGAAATGGTCTGACAGATGAATGGCAGAAGAGAGGCGTAGAAAAAGGTCGTGAATATGCGATTCTGACAGATGAGATTTCTAGATCTTGGGCGGGTATGACAACAAGACAGTACAAGGATCATAAAGGATTGAAGAAGGAAAACCTTCGTGATAATATGACGGATCTTGAACTTGTACTTACTATGCTGGCAGAAGCGACTACAACAGAGATTTCCAAGCAGAAAGAACCGGAAACATTCTCTGAAAATATGGCAGTTGCTCGTGCCGGTGGTGAAGCTGCAGGGGAAGCGAGAAAAGCGGTTGAAGCAAGGACTGGAGTACCTGTGATCACAGAAAGGACTGCAGTGGAACTGCATCAGGTTGTAACAGACTTGATTGAAAAAGGTGGAATAAAGTAAATAGGATAGAATTAATTAACTATTTTAAAATAGGAAAAACATATGAAGAGGGAAATAAACCATGATTATTCGAACAGAAACATATAGAGATTTAGAAGAAGATATTGCGACAATCTGTGATTGTGTTGAGGAATACTTATACGAAACTTTATCTACTTATGATGCTAAATGTTGTAAGGGTATTATTTTTGATTACAATAAGTTTTATGGCTTATTAGATGGATTTATTGAGAAAAATGCTGATTTGGACTTAATTGATGAAATATATGTATATCATCTCGGAAGACATTTTAATCAGCCCATTGAATTGATGCCATTAAAGCAATTACTTCTTTCAAAGAATAGTATATCTGATTTTCTGGCTGAGAAAGAAATTAAGTTTGCTGAAGAAGATGGGCAGATAAAGTTTTATTACAAAGAAGACTTAATTACACCAGATCAACTTATGGCGAAAAGAGGACATTCTCTATTGGGCAGAAGATTGGGATATACTAATGAACCTGATTTTTGTATAAATGGTTTTACATTCTGGCCAGATATTGAAAGCACATCAGATGGTTACTATAATAGTTTAAGGTTTGGTCCTGAATTTATTGGCTGTATTGAACGATATCTTGGAATAGATATACTTAGAGAATTCAGAAAAAAATCAAATTACTACGGAATTGTATTTAAGGTACCTTTAAATGAGATAATTTTCGATGATGCTCAAGAAATAAATAATATTAAAGAAAAAGCAAGATTATTAGTAAAACACGCTTTAATGACATTACATGGACATTATTTTAGATATACTTCAAGTGGAAACAATCCAATTTTAAGAATAAATGATAGTTCAAGAGCGAAAGTTGACCATTGTATACTCATTAAAGAATAGATATTAGTGATTTATAAAATTATAGATTAAATAACTTAACTAAATAGAAGAATACTTAACAACTCAAAGGAGTTCTGATTTGTATCAGAGCTCCTTTTTAACTATAAAAAATTCAAATAGGAGTGTGATTTATATGAAACACGCAAAGAAGTGGTTATCCCTAATCTTAGCGTTCATCATGACAGCAGGCACACCATTATCGGCTTTTGCTGCGTGGGAAGATGGATTCGTCATCCCTGGGAAGAACGGTGGTTCGTCGGGTTATGATGACCTGTTCTGGGAGCACACAGATGATGGCCTAACCATCGACAGTAGTACATTTGAATCGGATTTTGATGAAGACGATGATGAGGAATATTTAGGAGAGGAGGAAGAGACAGAAGAATCGGAAGATGACACAGACGTGACTTATGAAGATGTATCGAGCCCCATTGCTATGTTTTCCTTAAGACCTACAAATAGTTCTATGCCTGTACTGGCAGATAACTATTCTGAGATCTATGGTACAGATTCTATGCCAAAGGCTCGTTCTGCAACAGGAACGGGACCCTATGATTATCTGCAGGCAAACGGCGGCTATCTGACGATTACAGCAGATAGAGCACTGAACAATATCCTGCACTATGACGGTAAGATCGTTGATAACATCCATATTGCGAAATGGGTATCCGATAATCCATCTATTCTGGAGTATCCTGCGTATTGCAAGAATCCCGGCTGGAAGGGTACCGCGCAGCACTCTGCTGGTGAGTATCAGATCGATCCTCTGGAATCCATTGGCGCAGAGGAGAAAAAGATTCTTGGTGTGGCTAGAGCAGGGTATCCATATAAAACACCTGCAGAACTTGGCTGCAACAATGTGGATGAAGCCTATTATGCGACTCATGCTGCCATCCATACAGCCATTGTAGGCGGTTCTTTAGATAAATGGTCTATCCAGAGTGGTGATACAGCGAGAAATACAAGAGTACTGAACGCACTAAAGAAGATCTATAACGAGGGTATCTCTAACCCCTATACACCTCCTGAAGTGACAGTACAGTTTTCTCCTGTCAGCGGTTCTGAAGAAGCCAGTGTTGACGGCGAGTGGATCGTAAATACCTATCAGTTTGATGCCAGTATCGATAGGGATATATGGAAGTTCCGTATCCTCGGTGATGACATTATGTCCATGGTGGAAAACGGTACTATCGAGGTCTACGCAGGCGGTAAAAAGATCATGCCTCAGACCAATGTCAGCGGTGCATGGGATACTGCCAAAGCCTTTAAGGTGGATATGGGCGATGATGTCACTGTGAAAGTCCCCAAATCGCTGGCAGAGGCAACAGGTCTTAATTATACGCTGTATGGCACAACCGTTGGCGGTGATCTGGAAACAGCAGCTACCTATTTGGGCGATCCCGTAGGTCTGTCTGGAAACTGGCAGGGCTATGTCTATAACTTCCGTCCCCAGGGTACAGATTCTGCTGTGATGACCTATAACAGTTCTACCGCCATCCCTGATACCCCCGATGAAGAGGACCCCGATGATCCTGATACACCTACATCCTCTAATGACGGAAGTCTTGTTGTAGAAAAACTGGATTATAACACAAAGAAAAAAGTAGAGGACGCTGTATTCCATATCCGTGGTCTGAATGACAGCAATAACCATATCAATATCGCAGTGAAGGCCTCCAGCGGCGCTACAGAGCCCATTCTGGGTAGAGGTGCAGATATCCAGATCTCTGACGGCGTTATCAAGCTGACAGGCATTCCTGCAGGTGTTTATGAAGTAACAGAAATCTCCGCACCTCCTCATTATTCTGTAGCTGTGGGTCAGAACTCCCAGAGTGTACTGGTTGAGGACGATGCAGAGGTACATCCTAAAGTAGTATTCGAAAATAAGCCCTACGGTTCCCTGACCATCCGCAAAGTGGATACACATACACAGGAAGAACTGGCGGGCTTTTATTTTAAGGTTGTAAACCATACCACAGGATTTGAACAGACCGTGGTAACAGGTAACGGCGGTGAAGTGACCATCGATGACCTGCCTGAAGGCAGTTATGAAGTGACAGAGATCGCAGCCAGATTCGATTATATCCTTGACGATACACCTCAGATCGGTGAAGTGGACTGGGGCGAAGAAACTGTCGTTGTGATGGAAAACGAAAAGAAGCCTACGATCGAGATCAAAAAGATCGATGCGGAAACATCTGAGCCTATTGAAGGTGTTCATTTTGAGATCACACATAAGAATACTCAGCAGGTATATATGGGCGTGACAGACGAAGACGGTATGATCGAACTGATCGATGTGGAAGAAGGCTGGTATGAGGTAGAAGAAGTGACTCCTGCAGAAGGCTATCTTCCTTCCGATAAGGTATATGAAGTCTATGCGGAAAGCGGCAGACCCGGTACAGTGACTATCAAGAATACCCTCCGTTCCGGCATCATGATCGAGAAAGTGGACGTGGATGGCAAAGGTATCGAAGGTGTTACTTTCAATATCTTCCGTTTTGGTGA
>JAZQTP010000046.1:0-3425 GCA_045630845.1 Anaerotignum sp.
ACCTGCTTCTGCTTTTCTGTCAGCAATTCGCCATAAAAATCATAAAGCAAAGTCAGCTGCAAAATATCGTCCATTTCGTTCCTGCCTCCTGTAAAGGGAAACTACTTTACAATCACCTTGAATACTTTACCATCGAAAAAACCGTTTGTCAAGTATTTTTCCTTTACAACCAAAAAAATTTTCAAAGCCATGTTTTTCGATAAAATCAATACTTCCATCGCTATATGCCCTCATAATATAGATAATTTTTCTTTTGCTATTTCCATGTTTTCAAAGATATGAAAATCGGCAGCAGGGGAAATTTTATCCGAAAGGCGTTCTGTCGGCGGACGAAAACCCATCTCCAGCCCGAATTGCCGTCTTTCTTCTTCTGTTTCCGTATTTTCCGTCTTTTTTCCCGTAATGCTGTCTTTCCATTCCGGCTCAAAAATCGCCATCTGCACAAAGGTACGAAAATCCTTTGCCAGCCTATAACAGGAACGCTCTTTTGAAATGAAGAAGATTTCTCCCTCCAGATTTTTCCCTATATGGGCAAAATAGCCGCCATCCCCATCATGGGCAAACAGCGTCAGACTGGGAACCGGATAAAACGCTATCTTCGGAATATTTCCTTCAAAAATCAGATGTATGCCTCTTTTTCTCTGCAAAGAGGTAAAGCCGTTTTCCTCACAGGTCATCACAAAGGCATCAAATTGCTTTCCCACAGGAATCACACTGCTATCTGCCTTCTCTTCTCTTGTCTGCTCCACATCCAGATATACCGAAATACTGCTGTTCTCTTTCCAACTGGCAGGATAATTAAAGCAATCATAGGTCACCTTCTGCTCTGATACCCATACTGCCGAATAATGTCCCTGTTTGGAATTAAAATTCCAGAAGCCCTTTTCCCCTGCCCCCGTCAGATGGCAGTGCATGGCACTCAATGCACCGTTATGGGACACCAGCAGCACGCTCTTGCCTTTGTTTTCCCGAATAATCTGCTCCAGACCTTCTGTTACTCTGTGATAAAACTCTCTGAAGGACTCTCCCTCCGGCATCGTAAGCTCCGCCCAATCCGTCCGCCATTGCTTTAGGATGGTACGATCCTCCTCCGTCATTTCTTCCCATGTGCGATTTTCCCATTTTCCGTAATATAACTCCCGCAGCTGCGGCATCTGCTTTACCGGTCTGCCTGCCGCGATGATTTCTGCTGTATGTACT
Source organism: Anaerotignum sp. (assembly GCA_045630845.1). Taxonomy (GTDB): domain Bacteria; phylum Bacillota; class Clostridia; order Lachnospirales; family Anaerotignaceae; genus Anaerotignum_A. The sequence goes on from JAZQTP010000046.1 coordinate 1,201, forward strand.
GCTCGCGTCAAATCACTGGAATAAATCACATCAATAGGAATATGCCGAAATGCCTCTCTCAACTCTTCTGCCTGTATCACGCCTTTTGCATTGATGTCTGCATCATACCAGCCATAAAACATATTTCTGACATTCATATCCGTTTCCCCATGACGCACAAAATAAATCTTCATTCTTTTCACCTCTGTTTGCAGTATTTCTTCTGGCTATCGAAAAAGTTATATTGCCTTCTATTTTATTGCATCGAGCTTTCATTATAACATCTTTTTTATAGAATAAAAAGCGGATGCCTCAAAAAGAAGCACCCGCACTTTCGTCCTTATTTCACAGCAAAGGACATACAGTCTGTACACTGATCTTTTTTCGGATTCATTTCATGTGTGCCCACCTGAATGGAATCCAGTGTGCAATAATTCTTTGTGCCGTGATGATGTCTGCACTGTTCCACCGTACATTTGATACATTCATTACATTTTTCCATGTGAAAATCCCTCCTCTAAATTAGTACAGGAATAGTATGCACTCTTTTTCAGAAAACATACCGGGATTTTTTCTTTTTTATGATTTATCAAATGCTAATAAATCAGTATTCTATTTCTTTCACAGTTCAAGCTGCCTATTTACAATTTCCTCTTTCTTCACAATCACACAAAAGCCTGCCACTTCTTCATTGTGCTCAATTTACATAAAAATCCAACCTTTTTACGGATTTCTATCATCTGCCTGCATACCCTTTAATGTATATTCCATCAGCTGATCCATATCCCAGCCAAGGCGCTCTGCACCGGTTTTGATAATTTCACGATTGCAACCCGCAGCAAATGCCTTATCCTTAAATTTTTTCTTTACAGATTTCACTTCCATATCCTTCACACTCTTGGACGGACGCATCAAAGCCGCCGCCCCGATCAAGCCTGTCAGCTCATCCACGGCAAACAATACCTTTTCCATTTCATGCACAGGCTCCACATCGCAGCAGATACCATAAGCATGGCTAGCAATGGCATGAATCATTTTTTCATCAATATCTCTTTCTTTCAAAAGCTCCTGCACCTTGATGCAATGCTGTTCCGGCCACAGCTCATAATCCAGATCGTGAAGCAGGCCTACATTGCCCCAAAAATCCACTTCCTCTCCATAGCCTAGCTCCTGCGCCAAATAGCGCATGACACCCTCCACAGTTTCGCCGTGGCGCAGGTGAAATGGTTCTTTATTATATTCCTTCAGCAGTTCATACGCTTCTTCTCTTGTCGGTATTCTTCCCATAATCCAGCCCCTCTTTCTTTTGTATTTCTATCTATAAAAATTATAGCGAACTTCCATGTAGCCTGCAACTGATTTTCACAGGATGCAACAGGTTATACCGTATGGATACTTATACTTGCAATCTGCTCTTTAAGAGAGTAAAATGAATGAAACTATGCACGCACTTTATTTATGGAAAGGATGAAAAAAATGGATGTAACAAGCTTTGGCATAGATCATGACCGTCTGCTGCGGGGTATTTATGTTTCCAGAAAAGACACCGTTGGCAATGGCATACTGACCACCTTCGATATTCGCATGAAAGAACCCAACCGTGAAATGGTGATGGACACCTCCGTGATGCATACTATCGAGCATCTGATGGCAGTTTATCTGCGGGAACACCCTGTATGGGCGGAAAAAACCATCTATGTCGGCCCCATGGGCTGCCGTACCGGTATGTATGTGATTTTCAAAGGTAATCTGGAAAGTGCAGATGTAGCAGAAATCATGAAAGAATGCTATCAGTATATGGCAAGCTTTACAGGTGAAATTCCTGCGGCAAAATCCGAAATGTGCGGCAACTATTTAGACCACAATCTCGGCATCACAAAAATAGAATGTCAGAAATTCGTAGACGAAGTGCTGGCTGTTCTGAAAGAAGAAAATATGGTTTATCCTCGCCAGAATGGATAAAGCGCATGGATATTTTTCTGATAGAGTCTGTTTCAAAGTTTGTGTAAAGTGAAAAAACTGATGCAAAATAATGAAATGAGTTATGAAGGGCAAAGCCGATTTTCAGGACTTTGCCCTTTGTCTGTATTATAGCTATAATTTTTGAGCCTGTGAAAAAATCTCTGTAAAATCATAACTAGCAAGGCCTTCTATGATAGAATAAAAATATATCATAGGAGGCCTTTACTTATGGCAAAAAGAAAAAGAATGTCCGAGGGTAAGAAAAACATCATTGCAGCACTCCT
>JAZQTP010000047.1:0-4397 GCA_045630845.1 Anaerotignum sp.
AGTAAGATCCCTTGAAGATAACGAGGTTGATAGGTTGGAGGTGTAAGCACAGTAATGTGTTCAGCTGACCAATACTAATAGATCGAGGGCTTGACCAAAAAAAGTTGGCAAAGCCATTATGAGCGACAACGCGAAGCGTTGCGCCAGAATAGATTACTCAAGGATTGCTAAGTTTGTATTCAGTTTTGAAGGTGCTTCCTTCTTTGGGAGACCGTATTATACAGGGGTATAGTTCAGCTGGTAGAGCGTTGGTCTCCAAAACCAAATGTCGAGGGTTCGAATCCTTCTGCCCCTGCCATTTTTTTTGAAAAAGATATATGGCTCAGTAGCTCAGTTGGTTAGAGTGCCGGCCTGTCACGCCGGAGGTCGAGGGTTCGAGCCCCTTCTGAGTCGTTTCGTAAGAACCTTGTTCTTACAACAGTTGGTTTTTCCAACTGCAAATGTGGAAGTTTAGCTCAGCTGGGAGAGCATCTGCCTTACAAGCAGAGGGTCACAGGTTCGAGCCCTGTAACTTCCACTTTTTTTATGCCCGCTTTTATCTCAAAGAGCGAGGCTTTTTTACTTTATAGGGAAGATTGTTTCGTATAAAGTAGAAGCATATCTTTTTATGCAAATGGATCTATGGGATGATAAAGCATGGAATGGAGAGAAATCGAAATGCAGTCAAATTGCGATACATGTATGTATTTTGGATATGATGAAGAATTTGAAGAATATTACTGCGAAGTAAATCTGGACGAGGACGAAATGGAAAAATTTTTGACCGATAGTTTTCGAGGCGGATGCCCTTATTATCGGTTGGAGGATGAGTATAAAACAGTGCGGAAACAGATGTAATCCGATTGTGTACGGAGAGACCTTCAAGGTAAATGTGACCACATGGAACAAATTTCCGAAAAAACCTCCTTGCGGATTTTTGTCGAATCCCCTATACTAGAAACACGACATAAAATGTCTGTATTTCAAAAATAGAGCAAGGTTGTGAATACATTGAAAAAACAATTAGAAGAATGGGGCATCGCTATTTTGTGGGCTGCAGTGATTTTAGTGGTGCTGTTTTTCTTTTGCTGGCCTGTACGACTGGAGGGCAGTTCTATGGAGCCGAGTATGGGGGATGGGGACATCGTATTGATGAACCGATTTGCTGCGATGCAGGGGGAATATGAAAAAGGAGATATTGTACTGTTCCGTTATTTTGATGAAATGGGAGAACATACAGTGGTGAAAAGAATCATTGCGATGGAAGGGGACACGATCCGTATTCTGCCGAATGGGATAGAGGTAAACGGAAAGACACTAGAGGAGTCTTGTGTGATCGGAAAAACCGAAGGTCTGGTAGATATGGTGGTGCCACAAAACATGGTTTTCCTGCTGGGAGATAATCGGCAAACCAGCTATGACAGCCGCAATATGGGGGCGATTTCCTGCGATGATCTTCAGGGAAAGGTGATTTTGGGGCTGTATCCACCGAGAAACTTTTAAAGAAATGAATGCAATCAAAATCAAATAGAATCGAAAAAAGAGGAGCATCAGCAGCAATGTCATTTAGTTTGTGACGAAATTCATTAAGTTAAGGGAAATCAGCCGATTTCCCTTTTCTAATGCCCCTTTTCTTCTGCTTTGGATATTAAGTTTAGAAAATTTTTATTTATTTAAGGCTTGTAACTTGTTGATTTTTTGTGTGAATCGCGTAAAATATAATTAGTAAGTGTGTTTTTGAGAGATTTTCGGTTTTTATTGAAATAGTGATTGTTTGAGTTTGTAATATTTGAGAGAAAAGAGAGAACGGAGAGATTTGGGAAAAGTGTGTTTCTTGCCATGCAAGGGAATATCCTTTTCTTTTTTATTTTTCAAATATTTAAAATCGAACGAAGCGAGGTTTCACTATGAGTATTGGTGCAATATTCCCTATAGGATAAAAACACAACTGAACCTTGCCGTTGCAGAAGCGGCGAGGAATTATCAAAAAGAAAAAGATAAATACTTTTCCAGAAATCGTATTCTGGATGTAGAAACAATGATGAAACTGCTTATTTCCATGCAGGGAGACGGTTTACAAAAGGAATTACATGAAGCAGGAATATCAGCAACTGCGCCTGCTTTTGTGCAGAGCAGAAAGAAGCTGTCATGGATGGATTTTGAAAAGATATTGGATGTATTCAATTCTTATCATCTCGACACAAAAACTTATAAAGGATATAGGATTCTTGCTGTTGACGGTACTGCGGTTAATATGCCTAGAAATCCTAAATCAGAAAGCTATATGTGCAACAAAAGTGTTCCTAAAGGTTACAACCAGTTGCGCGTTACACTATTATACGATGTGCTTAATAAAATTTATCTGCACTGCGTTATTCAACCGCAACCAAGGCAGGATGAAGTCGGTGCATTAAAATTTATGTTGGAATGGTACGATTTCGAGAGAAATCTGATAATATAAGGTCAATAGCGAATTTGAATTGGTAGGTGAACTTGAATGAATACATATACGACTTCGGATGTAGCAAAAATCATTGGTATACATCCAAATACAGTACGGATGTATGAAGAATGGGGGCTGATACCGCTTGCAAAGCGGAAATCGAATGGTTATCGAGTGTTTACAGAGTTTCATATCGAACAGTTGAAGCTTGCTCGAATTGCTTTTCAAATAGAGGTGCTTCAAAACGGGCTGAGAAAGAAAGTGGTAGAAACAATCAAACTTTCTGCAAATGGAGATTTTGATAAAGCGCTTATGCTTGGCGAAGAATATCTAAGTCAAATACAGAGAGAACAAATAGATGCAGAGGAAGCTATTGGTATTGCAAAACAAATTTTATCTGGTAACTCGGTAGAACATACTCATTTTTGGAAGCGAAAAGAAGTTTCAGACCATTTGGATATTTCGATGGACACACTTAGGAATTGGGAACGGAACGGTTTACTTCAAGTAAAACGAAAACAAAATGGATATCGTGTTTACACAAGTGAAGATATAGAGCGATTAAAAATGATACGCACACTTCGTCTGGCGAACTATTCGTTAGAAGCTATCTTGCGAATGTTAAATGCTCTTAAGCATAATCCACAGATAGACCTGAAGCAGGTACTAAATGCGCCAGAGGAAGATACCGATATTGTATCTGTTTGTGACAGGCTTATTGTATCTTTGAAAGATGCGGAAGAAAATGCCGAAAAAATGATAACTATACTTTTAGAGATGAAAGAAAAGTTTTCATAACTCTCCATTATAACACCAACCTTTTATTTGTTGTTATTCTATTATAACAACAAATAAAAGCAGGACAAATAAAATGGAGCAAACACAAAATAATTGGAAAAGAAAGACGATGCTTTTTCTTTCCAGCCAATGTATTACATTATTCGGTTCGATGATTGTACAAATGTCAATCATTTGGTATGTAACATTGAAAACCTCAAGTGGTGGGTGGGTCGCAGCATTTACGATATGCTCTTATCTGCCACAATTTTTGATTTCCTTTTTTGCAGGGGTATGGGCAGATAGATACAATCGTAAAAAGCTAATTGTTCTTGCCGATGGAGTAATTACAATTGCTACTCTTATCATGTTTTTTGTAATACCTATGATTTCTTCGGATTTCGTATTGCTAAGTGCTCTGCTGGTAATTTCGATTATCCGTTCCGTAGGAGCAGGTGTTCAGACACCGGCAGTTAATGCGGTGATACCAAACCTTGTACCAGAGGAGCATCTGATGAAGTATAACGGGACTAATGCAACCTTGCAATCAATAGTTCAGTTTGTAGCTCCTGCCGTCGCAGGTACTGTATTATCAATAGGAACATTTCGTTCTACACTTTTTATTGATATAGTGACAGCACTCATTGGTATAGGTTTATTATCTTGCATATTGTTACCAAAACAAGAAGTGGCAAATGATAATATATCCGTTTTCTCTGAGATAAAAGCGGGAATTCATTATTCTTTTTCTGATAAGATGATTGGAAAAATACTAATCGTTTATGGACTGTTCATACTGTTAAGTGTGCCTGCAGGATTTATGTCGGCACTTTTGGTAAGTCGAGTGTATGGAGATGTATATTGGTATTTAACTGCTGTTGAGCTTGTAGGTTTTGCGGGAATGGCTTTAGGCGGTGTACTAATGGGAATGTGGGGAGGATTTAAGAGTAGGGTAAAAACATTTGCTTTTGGGCTACTGATACTCAGTATTATGACAATTGGTATGGAAGTCGGATCGTAGCCATGTCGTTCTGTGAGCCAAGGAGTTGTAGTGGGGATTTGTCTTCCTAAGACCGCTTGGCCTCCGACTTATAATACTGAGTATCAGTAGCCCAAAAGCAAATGTTTTTACCCTACTCTTAAATCCTCCCCACATTCCCATTAGTACACCGCCTAAAGCCATTCCCGCAAAACCTAC
>JAZQTP010000048.1:0-91232 GCA_045630845.1 Anaerotignum sp.
CCATGTTCAACCGGGCGCTCCAGGCAGAGTATCCTCCCGGATCCACCTTCAAGATGGCTATGGCCATCGCTGGCATCCACGATGGCTACATCAGTTCCTCCACGCCCATCAAGACAGAGGGTGTCTATATGGCGTATGCCGATACCGGTTTTGCGCCCACCTGCCTTGCCTGGACCATGAATGGCGGCACCCACCTTACCATCGATGTAACCGTGGCGCTGCAGAAGTCCTGCAACTACTTCTTCTATGAACTGGCATACCGCATGGGCAATATCACCACCGGCAATAGCAATAATTCTATCACCACCCTAAATGAATATATGGCTGCCTTTGGTCTGAACAATTATACAGGGCTGGAGCTGGATGAATACGGACCTACCATGGCATCCCCCGCCAATAAAGAGCGGGCTGTGAAAACCTTTAACCCTGATGCGACTACCAGCCAAACACGCTGGACAGATGGCGATACGATTCGTACTGCTATCGGCCAGTCCATCAACAGCTATACACCTGCGCAGATCGCAAAATATATTTCCACCCTTGCCAATGGTGGCACACTTTATCGCCTGCATATGGTGGATCAGATTCAGAATCCCGACGGCACTTTGCATAGCGCAGTAGAAGAAACCGTAGAAAATGTGATTGAATTTAAGGAGGAAAGTCTGCAAACCGTTTATCATGGAATGTATCTGGTAACCAACGGCACACAAGGCACTCTGCGCGGCATTTTTGATGACCTACCGATAGATGTTGCCGCCAAAACGGGTACTGCAGAAGAAGATAAAAATCGTAATTCACACACATGGTTCGTCTGCTTCGCACCTTACGAGGATCCGCAGATCGCCATAACCGTCATGATTCCTTTCGGCGAAAACAGCGGCACCCCCGCACCTGCCACCGCAAAGGCGATCATCAAAGAATATCTAGGTCTGGAACACGAACCAACCCACACCTATATGCAGACTAAATTGGCCGAGTAAATACAGGAGGGAAAATAAAGATGAGTAACCAAAACAATTATGTAATTTTCAAAGGCACAAAAGACGGCATCACAATCATTTTCGATCCCGAGATTCCTTTTCCCATTCTCTGCGGGCAGCTGGAGAAAAAAATTATAGAAGCAAGTAAATTTTTTGACCATGTAAGAACCGCCATGGCATTCAAGGGGCGCAACTTCACACCCGCCGAGGAAGATGAACTGCTGGAAATTATCCGCAAACACGCCACAATGGATATCACCTTTGTAAAAACAGAAACCAGTGAAATAAAAGAACTTAGTCATCTGCTGGCACAGGAACTGGAATCCTCTAATATGACAAAATTTCACAAGGGTTCTCTCAGAAACGGTCAGAAAATCGAGTTTGAAGGCAGTGTTGTTGTCGTAGGCGATGTAAACCCCGGGGCAGAAATCAAAGCCGGCGGAAATATTATCGTACTGGGACAGCTAAAGGGAATGGCTCACGCTGGCTGCAAAGGCATGACAGATGCTTTTGTAACCGCTATCTTTATGGCACCGGTACAGCTACGCATCGCTGACATCATTACCCGCTTTCCAGAAGAAAATAAAAAAGGCCCAAAATCCCCAGAATATGCCTTTATTCAGAATGGTCAAATCTTCGTTATGGCACTCTCTTGACCGGCTTTGTCGAAATCTGTGAAAACTTATTTACTTTTGTTTGAAAAAAGGAGTGCAAAAGCTGTATATTTTTGTTAATATAGAAATAGCTTTAGATATTTATTATGTAGTTCAGAAAATTCATATAAAGAATTTCTGAGATTAGGAGGAACATCAATGAGTGAAGTAATTGTAATCACCAGCGGCAAAGGCGGCGTTGGCAAAACTACCACCAGCGCAAACCTCGGCTGCGGCCTTGCTGTATTAGGCAAAAAAGTAGCCTTAGTCGACGCAGACATCGGTCTGCGTAATTTGGATGTTGTAATGGGTCTAGAAAACCGTATCGTTTACGATCTGGTAGATGTGGTAGAAGGAAATTGCCGTCTGAAACAGGCACTCATCAAGGATAAGCGCTATGATGGTCTGTTCCTGTTGCCCGCAGCCCAGACACGAGATAAGGATGCTGTTTCCCCGGAACAAATGCAGAAGCTGTGCGATGATTTGAAAGAAGAAGGCTTTGACTTTATCATTTTGGACTGCCCCGCTGGCATTGAACAGGGCTTCAAAAATGCAATTGCCGGAGCCGATAAAGCTATCGTCGTTACAACACCTGAGGTTTCTGCCGTCCGCGATGCAGACAGAATCATTGGCCTTTTAGAGGCAAATGAGCTGAGAAATCCTACGCTGATTCTGAACAGACTGCGTATTGATCTGGTACAGCGTGGCGAAATGATGAACATTGAAGATGTGGAAGAAATCCTTGCTATCGACATTATCGGCGTAGTACCCGATGATGAGAGCGTTGTTATTGCAACCAACAAAGGGGAACCCGCAGTAACAAACTCCGAATCCAAAGCTGGACAGGCATACAGAAACATTGTGCAGCGTCTGTTGGGCGAGGATGTCCCCATCATGACATTTGAACAGGCACCCGAAACAATTGTGGACAAGCTGAAAAAGCTGTTCAAGAAATAAACCGCATCGAAAGGAAGTGTAACGATGGATTTCTTTAGCTTTTTCCGTAAAAAACAACAGCCCGCCTCTGGCAGTGTTGCTAGGGACAGACTGAAGCTAGTGCTGGTGCATGACAGAGTAAATTGCTCCTCTCAGGTACTGGAAATGCTGAAAACAGATATTATCAAGGTTATCTCCAACTATATGGAGATTGATACCGAAGAACTGGATATTCAGATTACCCAGACCCAATCCGAGGATAACAGTGGTACTGTTCCTGTATTGTACGCAAATATTCCCATTAAGAGTATGCGTAAGGTAAATCAGGATTGAGCATCTTCTTAAATATGAATACGAAAGACCTTCAAAGCCTATTGTTTGAAGGTCTTTTCGGGTTCTTTGGAATATTCCTATAAAAATGGGGCCTTTCCAAAGAATCTGAAACAGTGAGGTGTTTTATGAATATCAGAAAATATTTTCAGAATCTGGATTTTTGGCTTGTTGGTGCAGTTTGCGTGCTAGTTCTTTTCAGCCTTTTCTGTATTGCCAGTGCGACCCATGTAAACTTGGGCGAATCCTCATCCAATGTGATTAAGCATGGCGTTTTTTTCTTAATCGGATTTGGTCTGATGCTTGTAGCTGCCAATGTAGATTACGAATATTTCTCACAATTTCATATCCCAATTTATATTGTCAACACGCTGCTTTTAGTCGCTGTGCTACTAATTGGCGTTGACAATAAGGGTGCAACACGCTGGATTGCTATAGGTCCCCTGACTATTCAGCCCTCCGAATTTGCCAAGGTTGTTCTGATTTTCTGTCTGGCAAAAGTCATCACACTGCGGCACCGGGAACTAAACAGCCTAAAAACCCTGTTGCTTCTATCCTTGATGCTGATTATTCCTCTGGTGCTAATTCAAAAACAACCCGCCCTTTCCGCTAGCCTTGTTCTAGTGGCAATTTTCTGCATCGAGCTGTTTATCGCTGGTCTGGATTGGCGTTTCATCCGCACAGTACTTCTAATTGTACTTCCCATTATCGGTTTGATTCTTATTGATGTTTCTCTGGAAAATCCTGTTTTTACCGATAAGATTTTCCAGCCTCATCAATTCAATCGCATCCTGTCTTTTGTCGATCCAAGCAGAGATGCCAATCTGTATTATCAGACAGAAAAATCCATTTCTGCCATTGGCTCCGGTCAATTGACAGGAAAAGGTCTTTTCCACGGCACCTTAAACCAACTCAGCTATCTACCTGAGCCCCACAATGACTTTATTTTCTCCGTGATTGGTGAGGAATTTGGCTTTCTGGGGTGTATATTTGTCCTTGCTATATTGCTTTTTATTGTATTTCGGTGTATAGTAGTAGCAACATCAGCTAGGGATACTTTCAGCCAGCTAGTTGCTGTAGGCATCGCCGGTATGTTTGCGTTTCAGACCTTTGTTAATGCCGGCGTAGCCACCGGTATACTGCCAAATACAGGTATGTCTTTGCCATTTATCAGCTATGGCGGCAGCTCCATGTGGACAAATATGGTCGCTATTGGTCTGATTCTGAATATCCGAAAAAAAGAAACAAAATCACTATTTGAAGGAGGGTCATTATGAATATCGGTTTGATCGCCCATGATAACAAGAAAAAACTGATGGAAAATCTCTGCATTGCTTATCGCCACATTTTGTGTAAGCACGATATTTTTGCTACTGGAACCACCGGCCGTTTGGTAGAAGAAGCTACTGGCCTGACAATCCATAAATATCTTTCCGCCCATCTCGGCGGTGAACAGCAAATGAGTGCACAGATTATCAATAATGACATCGACCTCATGATTTTTCTGAGAGATCCTGTTTCTCCTCATTCCTACGAATCTCAGATAAATTCCCTCCTACATTTATGCGATATGCATAATATTCCTCTGGCAACCAATCTGGCAACCGCCGAAGTTATGCTACTTGCACTGGACAGAGGTGATTTGGATTGGAGAAATGTAATAAAATAAGAAAGGGCGTTATTGTAAATGGAACTGTATTTTAATCCCATTGCACTGGGTATCATCTTCGGCTATTATGCCCTCATTAACATTATTCTATATATTGTAATGGTTGTTGATAAAAGAAAGTCACAGAAAAATAGCTGGCGTATTCCCGAAAAGTATATGTATATCCTTTCTGTTCTGGGCGGCGGTCTCGGCGGTCTGATCGCCATGGTTTTCAAACGCCATAAGAACAGACACATGGACTTCATCCTTGTCTTTACCACCACAGCCATTCTGCATATGGTTGCAGCCTTCCTGTTAGTAGGAAAATTTGCATTTTATGCAAATTAAATCCCAAAAACATATCCCAAAATAAAGAAAGCCCTCGGCGCCTGTTTTCGGCATCCGAGGGCTTTTTGCTTCATAAGAAAGATTTCAAAATATAAATCATCCATTTACTCCCACAGCTCCAGCAGCTTCAGCTTCAGCTTTAGCTTTGGCATCAACTCCTCCTGCCCCATTGCTGATACCACTAAATATTCTTCTTCCGTCAATGTATTTTCCAGCCGTTGATAGCTTTCCTCTGCTGTATCTCCCAGCGAAGCATCTACAAAACACATTCTTGGATAAAGAACACACCACCAGTTTTGTCCTTTTGCCTCACCAATCTCAATACGCAGTGCATCATAAACCCCTGCCGGAAATGTCAATGTATCATATCTCTTTAAGGGAAACTCCTCCCGTACTACTGAAACCCGAACTGGGTAATCATATCCCTGTTCTCGTATCTCTTCCGCCGCAATACCTCCAATCTCATCACGAGAAAGCATCAATACCCGCAGTGTTTCCTCCTTGCTGGCACAACGCTCCATCCGCACGCCAAATTCCGCCAGCACCCTGTCTCGCACTGCAAGCTTCAGGGCCTGATCTACGGAGGAATCACTGTTTGCCAGCACATGAAACCGCACCACCTTGGCGGCAATGCCATTCTGAACCATCTGTGAATATCCCTTTGACCAATAGGCACCAAAAATCAAACTGAATACCAGCCCCACAATCGTTGCTGCCGCCCAAATCCATTTTTCCCATTCCCAAATCTCTTTTATCTGCTGTTTCCATTTCATCGCCTGCACCTCTTTTTTATTTGCTCAAGGGCAGTATATCCAAAAATTTCTTTTTTTAACCTCAGCGTTTTCGTCCTGCATCCTTCAAAGATAATTCTGGCTGAAACACAAAAGAAATATCCTTCCACTCTGCCCCCTCCGCAAGCTTTGGTGACTGCTGCCGCAAACGGGGTAAAATGCCAAAAAGGTCAGCTTCCTTCGCTTGTCCCATCGTATACAGCAATTCCTCTTTTATACACTCTGAAAACAGTACCTCCACTTCCTTCCGCTCCTCCGCCGATAAAAAATTATCGCTACCACCCTGCAATGTCCCCTCCAGTGGCAGCGTAACCCAACAGCAGATTCCTTCCTCGAGAGGCAAAAATTCATAAGAAACTTCACTTTTTCCAATCTCCAAAGGCAATATCTCTGCTCCATACTGTCCTTCCAGCAGGGCTCCCTCCGCTTCGCCTAGTAAAAAAAGATAGCCCCGCTCCGCTCTATCACCGAAAGAATAAATTTTATTAGAAGATATGGCAATCCCACCGCCCAAACGCAATTTCTCCGCCTGCAAAGAAATACGGGGCAAAACAATATTCCCCCCTCTTTCTTCTCGCTCCGTTAAAAAGGTATCCAAATCCATTCCCTTAGTCACTGCTACCTCTCTGGCTGTATTCTTATAAAAATCCCATAAAAATAACCCGCTATCTCCGTCCTCCTGCATTACCGCCTCCACACATTCAGCAGCTTTTCCCTCGGATGCAAGCAGCATCACCTTTGCCGAAACGGTACGGCTGCGTTCCAACTCTTGCAGCAGCCCTTCCAGAAGCCGCCTATCCTCCAGAATGTCTCTGCTAAGAATAATTGTTTTCATCTGCCCCAAATCTGTTTTGCGAGAGGTAAAAGTATCGATCTGCGCTACTGCACCTGCCAGTGTTTTTGCTTTAGCAGTATAAACCTCCGCTTCCCCCTGCTCTATATCCGCCGGAGCCAGTGTAAAATCATACGCACCCTCTGCTCTGTCAACGCCCAAAGCAAGAATAAAAACACGATCCTCCGGATCCTTTTTATCCCAGCATCCTGTTAACAACAAAGGTAGCAGCAGTAAAAGCATCCATCTATGCATCCATTTTTCCCCCTCTCTCGCAAAGCAGCAATGCAATCGGCAACAAAACCAAATAAATCAGATTTAGCCATGGAGCAACTGCCAATCGCAGTCGATAAGCCATAGAAAGCTCCTCTGGCAAAAAGGAAAGGGCAAACAAAAGCACAAAAACACCCCATCGCCAATTTTTTTCCTGTACCGTCGGCTTACGAAACAACGCACGCCCACACAACGCCCCATAAAACAACACCCCCGAAAGGAAAATGCAGACCGATGCCATCCAGAACCACAACAACAAAACATCCTGCCTTGTTAAAAATACTCCCGTAAAACTGATACGCTCCATCATCTGCAATGTCGGCAGCAGCTTTCTCGCTAATATTCCCTCTCCATAAACAGCAAGGCACAACAGCACAATAACTGTCATTAGTCCTACTGTAAGCAGGCTGCTGATGCCTGCAGCCCCAGGCGCTGCCCCTCTCTTGCGTAAATAGGGTAATACAAAATAAAGGAAAGGAATCCCCTGAAATACCAAACTCATGGAGAGCAAGCTCTCACCCATTTCTCTAAGCTGCGGCAGCTCCATCGGGCGAAGCCGCCCATATTCCGCTGAAACTGCCACGGAAAGCAACACCAAAAGCAAGGGAATGACTACCAGAAAAAATAGTATCTCTGCCGTCCTTCCACGCCCTTCCACGCCCTGTGCCGCCAGCAACGCCGCCACCAGCAGCACCACCAGAGAAATAACCCATATAGGCGTATGGGGCAGCATAAAGCGGCACAAAATCTCACTGAACAAACGCAACTCCAGCACGCCATCAAAAAGAAGTTTCCCCCCCAGTCCCCAAACTACCGCCGTGCCAATTCGATAGCCAAAACACCGTCTGCACCAATGCACTACATTCCCCTCCGGCATACGCTGCCCCATGTATGCAATCAAAAAAGATAGAAGCGCAAATATCCCCCCGCCGATTAAAGCTGCCACCCAGCAGCCTTTTCCACTCAGCTGCGCCAATTCCGCCGGAAGAAACAGCACAGCCGTACCAAAAGAATCCAATAATAAAAGGATTTGCAGCTGTCTAAGAGAGATTTTCCGATTTTCCGCAAACACATCATTCAGCCTCCTTTTCCGCAGCTTTCTTCGGTCTTGCAAAGATGGATTCTGCCTTCCATTTCAGCAGCGGCAGACGAAAAATGCTGTCCTCCCAATCCCGATCCTGATTGATGGACGAGGAGCAAAAAGGATACAGATACGGAATCCCATAAGATGTCAGCCCTGCAAGATGGGCAATCAGCAGCAGCAACGCCGCCCACACACCAAAAAGCCCCAACACCGCCCCCAAGGCGATCACCAGATATTTACTGATACGAATACCCGAAACCACAGAAACATTAGGAAGCACAAAGGTGCATATCCCTGTCAAAGCCGAAACAATGACCACCGCAGGGCTAACAATGCCCGCCTCCACTGCCGCAGAGCCGATAATAATGCCCCCTACAATGCCAATGGTTGAACTGACAGGGGACGGCAGGCGAATACCCGCCTCCCGCAAAAGCTCAAAGGCAAGCTCCATAATCAATACCTCACCGATTACCGAAAAAGGGATATTCTCCCTTGTTGCAGCAATCTTCAGTGCCAATGCTGTCGGCATCAGCTGGGGATGATAGACCGCAAAAGCAATATAAAGCCCCGGCAACGCCACCGCCAGAAACGCCGCTCCATAGCGAATCATACGAATCAAACTCATAATCTCCCAGCGTTCATAGTAGTCCTCCGCCGCCTGAAAAAAGGTATTCAGCGTAGCAGGCAATAATATAGCATAGGGCGTATTATCCGCCAGCAATACCACCCGCCCCTCCAACAACGCCGCCGCCGTTTTATCGGGACGCTCCGTCATCTGCATCTGCGGAAAAGGCGAAAATTTCCATTTTTCTAGCAGCTGTTCTACGCTACCGCTATCCAGCACCCCCTCCATAGAAAGGGCATCCAGCTGCTGCTCAACCTGCCAAAGCACCTCCGGACGCACCAAATCCTCCATATACATCAAAGCAATATCCGTGCGGCTGCGGCGTCCTGCCTTCTTCCGCTTCAGCTTCAGCCTCGGATCACGGATACGACGCCGTGTCAGCACAATATTAAATGCCATCACCTCCATAAAGGAATCCTTCGGCCCCTGCACTACCACCTCTGTTTCCGCCTTGTTGACGCCACGATTGGGGAATTTCTTAGTGGTCGCCTGCAGAGCAAAATCATCCCCCTCCATAAGAAGAATGGTGTCGCCCCAAAGCACCCCATCACAAACCTCCGCAACGGTTTGAATTTGTTTCACCTCCCCGATGGCAATGGCATCCTCCAATAAACGGGAAAGCATCCCCGTTTGCTGCTCGCTCCGATAATCCAACATCAGCGTTTCTAGTATGGATTCCCGAATCGCCTCCCCATCCACAATATTATCTGTATAAAGCATCAGCAGCCTGCCTCCGCCGCCTACGCAAAATTCCCGCCATACCACATCGCCGCAATCTCTGAGTGCCTCCTGCAGCGCCGCTCTATTTTCCTTCAAACTTTTTGTCAGATGCATCCTTTCACCGCCTGTCCTTTTTGGCTTAGTCTTTGGCAAAAAGGAAATTTTTATGCAAAAAGAAAGTCACGCAAAACAAAAAGCAGCGTCCGAATCATACTCGGACACTGCTTAAATTTTTTATACACTTATTTTACTGTCCCCCTGTGCTGCTAAAGAGAATACTGGGATTTTCAAACTGGAATACCAGCATATCATGTTCATACACAAGGTTTTTCACATCATTTTTCGCTTTTGTAACTGCCATTTCCGCACCATCCACAGCCAGCTGCGTCAATGCCCCTGTCTGGAATGAAAGCTGTGCCGCACGATATTCCGCCTCTGCCTTCTTCAAGGATGCCTGCAGCGTTTCATATTCTGTTTCCAGTGCTTTGATCTTCAGATATGTGTTTCGGATAAGGGTTTCCTTTTCCTCCTTCGCCGTTTTCAGCGCGCGCTTTTCCTTATCGTAGTTTAACTGATCGTTATCCTCCGTAGACACCAGCGTATCTGCGGAGCGATAGTTATTCGTAAACTTCGCTGTATCCACAGACAGCTCCTGCATTTTAATCATAATATCATCATTCATCTTATCATTTATAAACTGATCTAGGGTGCCATGCAACGCATAGGGCGTAAAAGTCGCCTCATATACAAATTCAAATCTTGTGTTGGGGTTTACGCCAATAATATCATTAAAGCTGATATATACCTGCTCCAGCCCCGCCTCTGTCATACGCAGCGTATCCTTTGCCTGCTGTGCGGCAATGGCAAGCTGCTCCAGCTTATAGCTGCTCAGCATCCCCAGACGGTGCTTCACCTGCCCCTGCTTATAGGTAGTATCCTGTATCTTGGCACTTTCCTTCAGAAGCTCCACTGTATCCTCCAACGCAACAATATTCTGGAAAAAAGTTCTGACTGTCAGCTCCAAAACCATTCCCTGCAGCTCTACGCCAAGATTTGCCTGCTTGATGCCCTGCTGCAACTGAAAAACACTGTTTACAACAGAATGTAAGCCGCCGCTTACCCATTTCTGATATTCATAATCCGCCGGAACCGGATTGGTTCCCAAGCTATCAAACAGTTCTTCGTTATTTTCCCGCAACAACTCCAGAGATGCCTCCATATCCAAAATCTCCGGGCTATGCTTTTTCGCTCTTTCCACTGCATCTGTTATCGTTAAAATTTCCTTTCCCACAGCCGCCTCACCCGCTTCCTGCGCCTTTGCAGAAAGGGATTCTGCCGCAAACACCTGCGGACAGAATATACTCATGGCTAATATAATGGCCACTGCACCTTTCACCTTATATAAAAATGTCTTCATTTTTTATGCCTCCATTATAATTTGATTTTAGACTAAAACCAATTATACCATATTCTATCGGAAAATCCAGTAGAAACAAAAAATTTCATAAAAAGTTTACATCCACTCCCCTTTTCCATAAAAAACCGACCACTGCTTTGAAAACAGGGTCGGTTACAGCATTTCTTCTCTTATTTTTCTCTGTTTCTTATCATGCGATTGATGGCAAAGCCCATACCAAGGAACACATATACGAGAGGCATCATCTGCACCGTGCCGTCATTGACAAGGGCAGATATCATATATCCCGCAATAGCAACGAATATCCCTAGCCCGATATAATCCACAAAGCCTATAAATTCATGCTTCCGATAAATTTTTACCGATTCGATTAGATAAATCACATAAATCGCCAAAAGCGCAACCAAGGAAATAACTCCTGTATTTACTGCCGTAGCCAAATACAGGTTATGGGGTTTATCAATAATAATATTCTTCGCATCATTGTAATAAGCGATATTATATCTGCCAGCATAATCATCCTGCGGGAAATACATCGGGAAGGTATCTGCCCCATGTCCAAGCAGCAGGGTGTCCTTCAGCAACGGCAGCGTTCTGGACCAGATATAGCCACGATATGTGGCAAAACTCTGATGCTCTTCAAAGCCCATACTCTCTACCCGATCCAGCTGAATCGTTTTGCCAGAAGGTGTGATAAAATAAGACTGTCCATCCGCCAATACAAAATTCCATGTCACTCTTGCTGTTCTTACGGCAACGATTGGATAACCGGAATCTTCATCTATATAGGTATCCGCCCACAGCAGATTTTGTCTATCTGTCACATCTTTTCCAGACGCATCTATAATGCCGATGACTGCATTTCCATCTGTTTTTACACGGAATTCCTCTCCATCAAAGGCAAATATCACATCCAGCCCTTCGGTTTTAATATAGTCAATCTCTTCAAACTGAAAAGACTCTGCCGGAGGCATTTCTGTCGCATACGCCACATCCACATCGAACAGCTTGCCGAAAGCAGTACCGCTCTGCACCTCTCGCAAAATCACTGGTAGACTTGCCGCCACAGATACCACCGCCGCAAGAAACAATAATCCGATGCTTTTGCGCCATTTTTTCAGATTCTCCACGCCAACCACAAGCAGCGCCACCACAAACGCAACCGCCAAACCGACCATGCCACCCAAAGAAGCTGACTGCCACAGATTAAACAGCATCAGACAGGTCAGCACCGCATAGAGCAGTTTTTTCTTGAAATCCTCCTCCGCAACACACCCAAGAGAAAATATCCCTATCGGAAATACCATGAAGAAAGATGTATAGTTCTGATTGCTGAAAAACCAGTTTACCGCAGTCGTCACCATATTCTGGGACATCTGTGCGTTCTCACGGAACGACGCAGGAATATACAGCCAATCCGGCAATGCACTCAAGCGGATCCCCCTTGTCTGCAAAATACCCCATATCCCCAGCACCAGACACGCCACTGCGAAGCAGCGCACTATCAGCCTTACGCCTTTTTCGCTACCAATGGCATGCATTGTATAAAAAATCAGTGCCATATAGCAAAGCAGGGAAACCGTCCCCTCATATCTGCTAAGGTAACCAAAAAGTGCAATTCCCTTATGGGCAGAGAAAGCATAGGAAAGCATCACCATCAGACTATAAATTGCCATGGGAATATATATCTTATGCTTTTGCAGCTTCACACTGCCCGTCACAATGCAGGCAATCAAAAACAATAGGAACACCACTGTCACCAGAACCAGCATCTGCATACGGAAATAGCCATACAAATCACCTGCCTGATCGCCACCCATATGCCAGAACTGATCCCCTACATAGGTAGAAACGAGCCTCACTCTTACCCCAAACAAATATAATGTTGTGAAAAATAAAATCGGTAGAAGCAATATCTTTTCCAGCTTCTGTTCCTTTTTTTGGGTTGATTTTTCTTTTTTTATGGTTGCCACAAAATTCCCTCTTTTCCAAGCTATCCTATCTCTGTGCCGTCACATCGTGCTCGCCTACGCCACTGGTGCTTTCCGGCAAAAACAGTATTTTTATCGTCATCATAATAATTTTTAGATCCATAAAGAAGGAATATCCTTCAATATACATCAAATCCCACATCAGCTTATCATAAGGCGTTGTATTATATCTGCCCAAAACCTGTGCATATCCCGTCAGCCCCGCCTTCACCTTCAAGCGATAGGAAAATTCCGGGAGCTCTTTTTCATATTGCGTCGCAATTTCGGGCCGTTCCGCTCTGGGCCCTACAATGGACATTTCCCCTCTGAGAATGTTGAACAACTGGGGCAATTCATCCAATCGGAAGCGCCGCAGTATCGCCCCAATGGGCGTGATTCGGCTATCTCCCGCCTTCGCCAGACGGGCAACACCATCCCCCTCTGCATCTACGATCATGCTGCGGAATTTGTATAATTCAAATTCTTTTCCGTGTATGGTAAGCCTTGTCTGCTTATAGAGCACAGGTCCACCGTCCTGCAACTTCACCATCGCTGCAATCAAAAGCAGCAATGGCAAAAGCACCAGCAGTGCCAATCCTGATACTACCAAATCAAAAAGCCGTTTAATAAACTCATCCAAAAGAGAAAGCTCTCCCTTGCGGCAAATCAACATAGGCCTATCCAGCAGGCTAATTACATAAGAACTCCTTAACACAATCTCTGAAACATTAGGCAGGATACACACCGGCATCTTATGCTCAAAGCAATAGCGGATGATTTTCTTCTTCAAGCAGGGATCAATCTCTCCCATCAGCACCCCATCATTTATTTCCAGCTGTTCGATAATCGCTTCATAGCCACAGCTAATATCAATATGGTTTCTAATTTTGAATTTATATTCATAATGTTGCAGCTTTTCCTCCAGTGCATAGGGAATATCCCCTTCATACAATATGGTCATTTCCCGCGGGACATTCCGCTCCCGAAATCGCCCCACAGCCCAAACAGACCAGCAGAAGATAAAAAACATATCCATCACAGAAAGCAATAAAATGGGGGTAAAGGCTACAATCCTTCTATCAATCAAACAAATCTGCAACCATGTGATTACATTAACAAAAATCACAGAAAGTGCTTGCGAATAGATGATTTCTGAAGTGCGGTAATATTCCAGATTGTGCCCACCATAAAGACTGGCAAACAGGAAATACAGTATAGAATAAATGAAAATCAATACCGCTGTTCCTTTCTTATACAGAAAGCCGACAGAGAGATTATAACGGTAGAAAATAAACCAGATAGCAGTAAAAATCAGTGCCAGCCCAGCCACATTTGCAAAAATATCCATAACCAGTATAAATTTATTTTTTCGTCGTAAGTCGCTCATAGAATCCCCTTCCATTCGCATAGTCTAGCAAAGCTATTGTATCATTCAAATACAAAAAAGTAAACAAAACGACAATATTCTTCTCTGGTAACTCTCCATTCTTCTTCCATATCCGCCTCACAGCATTCCTGATACCCCTTCAAAAATACAATCCAAAATAAAAAAAGAAGCTCGCTTTGCGAGCTTCTCCGCCTGCGGCGGTGTCGCTTGCGACTGACCACCTTGCCGCCGCAGTGTGATCCCCCGGAGGGTTTTTACTCTATGAGAAACGAAATTTCTTATAGAGTAAAAATAGCCGACAATGGTATCATTCCATTGTCGGTTCACTTTCCCAATGTGTCCGCAACGCCTGATTCAACACGGCGCCTCCCAATAAAGCCGTCAAAGACCAGTTCATCCAGATCAAAAATACAATGATTGCCCCGATAGAGCCATAAATTACGGAATAACTTCCCATATGATTCACATAGTTTGCAAACAGGAGGGAAAAACCCATCCATACCGCCGCTGAAAAAAGCGCACCAGGAAGCACATAACGCCAACGGGGACGCCTATGGGGCGAAAAAGTATAGACCGCACTAGTCAAAAGCGTCAACGCCAGCCCCACCGGCAGGAATCTTGCTTTATTCCACAGATGGATAAATTCCGCTGTAATCGGAACAAACTCCGCCACAAAGCCCAACACCCCTTCTCCAATAATCAGAAGAAGCACCGTAAGGGGAATGATGATGAGTATCAGCACATAGAGCAGAAATACTCGCGCCAGACGCCACTTCCCCTGCTGCGGTTCCTCATAGATGTCTGCCACCTCAATAGTCAAATTCAGTACTGCCCGAAACGGAAACCATAGCGCAAAAACCGCCCCAAAAGTAAGCAATGCTCCATTGGAAAACGCCGTCATATGAACCAGTGTGATATTCAACAAAGTAATAATATCCTTCGGCAGAAATGCTGCCATATGCCCCTCCAATGAAATCAGAGGCAAATGCAGCACGCCCAGCAAAGAAACCACAGATAGAATAAAAGGGAAAATAGCAAAAACCAGATAATAGGTCAATCCAGCGGCGCGTCTGCCGATCCCCTTTCGGATAAAACCGCCAATGGTCAGGCGGAAAATCTCTTTGATATGATGCATAGCTCCTTCCTTTCTGATAAGCCCACCAAACGGCGGAAGCTTATCTTTTCTTAGATTGCATGGGATATGTTCCCCACAATCAGACTACAAAAAAGCCATTTCTTCCTTATTATAAAAAAAGGACATCTCTTTTTCAAGAGCGTGTCCCTTTTCTTTTGTTTATTATTCTGCCAAAAGATCAACAACCAGATGCGAAACATCCGTCTGCTCACTAAGAATACCCTGTTCATAGAGCCAATCCGCATTTTCCTGCCATACGGCAATATCCTGCGAAAGGAAAGGAGCCTCCGCTGTTTCCATCAGCGGCAGCAGCATTTCCATCCCCGCCCGCTCTACAGATGGCGTCAGCGGGAAATTTTCTGCATTCTGATGTGCCAGCAGGATTTCCAGCGCCTCCTCCGGATTTTCCTGCATAAAGGAAAAGCCTTTTTTCGCCGCCCGCAGGAATTTCTGTAATTTTTCGGGATGGTTCTCCACAGTATCCTTACCCGTCAGAAAAACCAGCTCATAATATTCCGGCACACCATATTCCGTCGGGGAGAAATACTGAATGGCAATCCCCTCCTCCTCCAACTGCGGAACCTCATGATTCACCATATTGCCGATGGTCGCATCCACCTGCCCTGTCGTTGTTGCAGTCAGAAGATCAAAGCCTACATCAATCAAGCTGCAATCCTCTGCCGAAAGCCCCTCTTTTTCCAGCATACATTTCACTTTCGCCTCGGAAAGGGCTGTCCCTGCATAGCCCAGCTGTTTTCCAGCCAAGTCTGCCGCTGTTTTGATTCCCTTCTCCTCCAGTGCAATCACCACATCCAGAGATTTCTGCACCAATGCACCAACAGAAACAATGGGAACATCCTGTTCTACTGCAGTCAGAATAGCATCCTGCAGATAATATACCCCTAAATCTGCCTTGCCTACCGCCGGCAGGGAAATACCATCATTCGTATTTGCAGGGAAATTTATCACAAGGTTCAATCCCTCCTCTGCGAAGTAACCCTTTTCCTGTGCAACATACAAGAAAGCATGTATCCCGTTAGGATACCAGTCCAGCACAACAGAAAAGTCCTCTAATCCATTTTCTTCCGCCTTTGGCTCACTGGCGCAGCCCACCGCAGAAAATGCTAGCACAGCAGTTAAAAACATTGCAAATAATTTTTTCATTTTGAAAAACCTCCCTCCGCAGAATTTCGCTTACACTTTTTATCAAAATATCCTTTTATAATTCCTTCCGCCATGTAACGACTTTCTTTTCTATCCATGTAATCACCCATACCGTCAGCATAGCAACGATACTCAAAAGCGCAACAGGCGCAAACACTCCCGCACCGTCCAGCTGTGTCATCATCCGTTTGCTGAAATAGCCCAGCCCACTTTGTGCGCCCAACCACTCCGCAATCGCTGCTCCAATCACACTAAGCGGAACCGCCATCTTAATGGCAGAGAAAAAATGCGGCAGTGCTGTGGGCAGCTTCAGCTTCAGAAAGATATCTTTTTTCGATGCACCATAGGTAAACAACAGCTCCTCCATTTCCCGCTTTGTCCCTTTCAAACCATCAAATACAGTGATTGCGATTGGGAAAAATGTGATCAGTATCGTCACCAATACCTTGCTCCAGATACCATATCCAAACCATAAAATAAACAGTGGTGCAATGGCGGTGGTAGGTATGGTCTGCGATGCCACGATTACAGGATACAGCGCTTTCTCCAGCCGCATACTCCAATCCATAAAAACTGCAAGCAACAGCCCCAGTACCATAGAAATGCAAAGCCCCAGTGCTGTCACGCCCATAGTAGCCGGCAAATGCACCAGAAACAGCGGTTCCCGCAGCTCCCAAAGCCGCACCAGAATTTCCAGCGGAGAAGGCAGGATATAGGCGGCATCTATGCCCATGGCAGCCCCCTGCCAAAGCATCAGAAGCACAAACACCAATATCAATGAGGAAATATTTTTCATAGGCTCACACTCCTTCTCAGCTTCCCGATGAGCTGTTCCTTCAGCTCCACGATCTCAGGACGCTTCAAGTCGCTGCGGTCTCGCTTTTGGGGCAGCGGCACCTCCACCGTTTCCATACAGGAGAAAGGTCTTTCCTGAATCACAAATATTTTATGGGAAAGAAAAATCGCCTCCTCTACATCATGGGTGATGAAAAGAATCGTCTTATGATAATACGCCCACTGCTTCAAAAGCCATTCCTGCATATCCACTCGTGTCAGAAAATCCAACGCAGAAAACGGCTCATCCAAGAGCAGCATATCTGCTCCGGAAAGCAAGGTGCGAGCAAAGGATACCCGCTGCTTCATGCCACCGGAAAGCTCCTTTGGATATTTCTTCCCATATTCCAGCAGCCCTGCTTGCTCCAGCACCTCTTTGCAGCGCCGCTCCTGCTCTTTCTTTTCCACACCCGCCAGCTCCATCGGTAGACAGATGTTTTCCGTCACATTCCGCCACGGAAACAGAAGATCCTTCTGGGGCATAAAGGCACTGTATTGCTTCAACCCAGCGATAGGCTTGCCATCCACGGTAATCTCTCCCCGCTGTAGCCGCTCCAGCCCATTGATCAGACGAAAAATCGTGCTTTTGCCGCAGCCGGACGCACCGATGATAGACACAAAATCGCCATCCTCCACGGAAAAAGACAGGTCTTTCATCATGGGGAAGTCATCTCCCTCGTATTGGAATGTTACATTGCTAAATTCCAACATCTTCATTTCTCCTTTTCGGCAGCTTTTTCCTTGCCGCCTTTCATACACAATACCGTAAAAAAGCATTTCGCTTGACGAAATGCTCCGCCTGCGGCGGTGTCGCTAGCGACTGACTACCTTGCCGCCGCAGTGCAATCCCCCGGAGTGCTTTTTCTCTATAAAGAAACGAAATTTCTTATAGAGAAAAAAGCCTTCCCCATCAGGAAAGGCTTTTCATTGCTTTCTAAGATTCGCTTCCCTCCGTTGGTACTAACCACATCAAGTTCAAAGGGTTGGAAAGAACATTTCCTCTCAGCTGCTCTCGGCAGCACCCCCAGCTTTCTGAAATCTATTCTGTTTTTCTTTATTATAGCAGAAAACAAAGCATTGTAAAGCCCTTCTTTCTCCCTGTTTTTCGCTTTTTTGAAAAAAGTCGAGAAAATTTGTGCGCTAAGGAAATATCCCCTTTACATTTCGCCAAAAATGACTACAATATAGATGATTGCCACAAAAATACATTTTTTATGATAATAGAAAGAAGGAAATCCGAATGGATTACGATACCAAGCTAATCAATCTGGCACTGGATGCCGGCGAGCTGATGCTTGCCTCCGGTGCAGAAACCTTTCGTGTGCAGGACACCATGCTCCGCATCCTAAGCACCTCCGGCAGAGAAAAGGTGGAGGCACTGGCTTTGTGTACCCTCCTGATCGTTACCCTTCCCAGAGAGGAGAAGGGTCCTCTGTCCATGAGCCGCGGTGTAAAAAGCCGTGCTGTCAATTTTGAAAAAATCTGTGCGGTAAATGATATGTCCCGTGCCTTTGTTTCCGGTACTATCTCCATTGATGAAGCCGGCGAACGCTGCAAAGAGATTTATCATGCACCTAATTTCCGCTTCCGCACCCGTGTGCTGGGCTATGCCATCAACGGTGCCGGCTTTGCCGTTATGGTTGGAGGCGGCGCACTGGAGGGCTTTATCTCCTTTTTCATTGGCCTTCTAATGGGGCTAACACTGGTTTATTTCGGAGATAAAAAGGTGCCTTTCTTCTTCGGTCCACTGATGGGCGGTCTGGTGACAGGACTGGCAGCCTGTGCTGCCAACTTCTTCCTGCCTCATACCCAACTGGACAAAATGATCATCGGCACCATGAAGGCACTCCTGCCGGGGCTCGCCCTTTCCAAGGCCATGCGTGACCTTTTGGAAGGCAATCTCATCAGCGGAAACTCCAAGGTTGTGGAGGTTCTACTCAATGCGGTTTCCATCGCAGGCGGCGTTGCCATTTCTCTGACCATTTTCCATATGTCTTAAGGAACGGAGGTCTTCATTCATGAACGAAGCTATATTTTATTATCTGATACACCCCATCATTGCCATGGTTGCCTGCATGGGCTACGCTATTGTATGCAACGCTCCCAGAAAGGAAATCCCCTTTTGCGGCATGGCAGCCTTTATCTGCTGGTTGACTTATCAGATGGTGACACGCCACAACGGCACCGCCTTTCTCGGCACACTGCTGGCGACCTGTGCGGCAACTGCATTTTCCCGCATTCTTTCCAGCCTGAGAAGACAGCCTACCATCGTCTATCATCTGCCCGGTATTCTTCCTCTGGTTCCCGGTGCTGCTGTGTATCACTGCATCACCTCTGCCATGGAAGGCGGCGCTTTCAATACCACCCTCAATATTCTGACCGCCTTTAAGCTTGCCGGTGCCATCGGTATCGGCTCCGTTATCGTGCTGGTTCTGCCTGCAAAATGGTTCAATCTTCCTCTGCGGGCAAAATAGAAATATGCATAATATCCACCGACCTCCAATATATGCTTGTATATCCGGAGGTCTCTTTTTACCGAAAACAGAAAGGAGGGCAGAAAAATGGACACGAATACAAAGCTGATTCATCTGGCACTGGATGCCGGCGAGGTGATGATCCGCAGCGGCGCAGAAACTTATCGGGTGCAGGATACCATGCTGCGCATCCTTTCTGTTTCTGGACAGGAAAAAGCAGATGCCCATGCTCTGGTAACCTTGCTGGTAGTGACACTACCGCAGGGGAATGGCAAACCCCTTGCCATGATGCGTGCCATTCACAGCCGCTCCACCAATCTGCAAAAGGTATGCGAAGTAAATGCGCTATCCCGCGCCTTTGTTTCCGGTGACATCTCTCTGGACGAGGCTGTGGAAAGTCTGGAAAAAATCCGCAGCGAGCGAAGCTATCTGCCACCCACCCGCATCATCGGCTACGGCATGATCTCCACCTGCTTTTCCTTCCTGCGCTGCCATTGTCTTTCCATCAGCGTTGCTTCTTTTTTCACCGGTATGCTCGTAGGCATCCTGATGCTTCGTCTGAGCTCCAAAAAAATGCCCTATTTCCTTCCCGCCTTTCTCTGCGGCTGTTTCATTGCCCTCCTTGCCGGTATGCTACAGCCCATGCTGCCCGCAGACAGTATGGATGACATCGTCATCGGCGGCATTATGCCACTACTGCCGGGCGTCACTTTCTCTAAATCCATGAGAGATCTGATGGAGGGAAATATCATCAGCGGCTACACAAAGGCAGTCGAAGCATTGGTCATTGCCGCTTCTCTTGCCGGAGGTGTCGGGCTGGTACTGGCGTATTTTGTATAACTTTATTACACGAAAAAAACGAAGGCAAATGCCTTCGTTTTTGATTGTATCGAAATAATATCAAAGCTCCCGTCTGCCCTCCAGCGCTCTGGACAGCGTGATTTCATCCACATATTCCAAATCGCCGCCCACAGGCACACCATTGGCAATACGCGTCACCTTCACCTCCAACGGCTTCAGCATTTTAGCAAGATACATTGCTGTCGCCTCCCCCTCTACATTGGGGTTTGTGGCAAGAATGACCTCCTTCACCGTGCCATCAATACGGCTAATCAGCTCACGGATGCGAATATCCTGCGGGCCAACACCGGTCATAGGAGAAATCGCACCGTGCAACACATGATATACACCATGGAACTCCTTTGTCCGCTCGTATGCCGCCATATCTCTGGGGTCCTCCACCACCATGATAATGCTGCGATCCCGCTTTACACTGGCACAGACAGGGCAAACTTCTTCCTCTGTCAGATTGCAGCAGACCGAACAGTATCGTACCTGATCCTTCGCCTCCAGAATCGCCTCTGACAACGCCGCCACCTTTTCCCGCGGCATATGAATGATATGAAATGCAAGCCGCTGGGCAGATTTTCCACCAATGCCCGGCAGGGATGCCAGCTCCTCGATTAGTCTTGTTACAGGGTTGCCGTAAACATTCATGCGTATCCCTTCCTTATCAGAACATACCCATGCCGCCGGTCATACGGCCCATTTCATTATTATACATTTCTTCCACCTGACGGATGGCTTCATTCATTGCGGAAATAATCAGATCCTCCAGCATTTCCACATCATCGGGATCCACCACATCGGGATTGATTTTCAGCTCCTGAATTTCCTTTTTGCCGGAGATCACCACTTTCACTGCGCCGCCGCCACTGGTCATTTCCAGTGTTCTTGCTGCCAGTTCCTCCTGCTTTTCCATCATCTGCTTCTGCATTTTCTGCGCCTGCTTCATGAGGTTATTCATATTCATACCGCCCATGCCGCCGGGAAATCCGCCTTTTGCCATTTTCTTTTCCTCCTTAAATAAACTTTCTATTTTATATCTTTTTTATTTTATTATAATCCTATCGCCCTTGCAAGAATTTATTCCATCTCTGCTTCAGGAAGATAATATCCCATCAGGCTTTCAAATTCTGCCGCATCTGCATCCTCTGCCGCCGCTTTCTCCGCAGCACCGTAATTTGCGGTATACCACGAATCATATTCTTCTTTGGTGATCGTCCGCAGAGAAAAGGTCTTACCCAGTTCCTGTTCCAGCAGCCCCTCGATTTCCTCCAGCCCACGGTTCACCATATCAGCCAAAACGCCATAATCGCAGATCAGATAAATAAAATCATCCTCTTTGAAGCCGATTTCTACCCGATTCAGCACCTGCTTCAGCGGGACACTTTTCACCATACTGCACAGCATGGGCCACTTTTCCTTTACCTGTTTCCGCTCCTCCGGCAATGCAGGGGGTTTCCGCTTCGGCTTCGGCTTTTCTGCCGTTCTTTCTTCCGGCAACACCGCCGTCACCGGCACACCCTCTCTGACCTTCCGCTCCAGCTCGCCCAACCTTGCAGCCAGTGCTGTCACATCCTTTTCCGTCCAAGGTGCACAGAGCTTCATCAGCTCTACCTCCAACAATATTCTATCGTTGGACGACCATTTCATTTCGGCTTGCAGATCAGAAAATCTCCGAATCAGATACATAAGCTCCTCTGCGGAAATGTTCTTTGCCGCAGCCTGCATCTTTTCCGTATTTTCCGCCGAAAGCTCCAACAGCGCACCCGCATCGGGAATCGTTGCCGTCAGCAGCAGATTTCGCAGATGGCGGAGCA
This sequence comes from Anaerotignum sp., assembly GCA_045630845.1. GTDB lineage: Bacteria > Bacillota > Clostridia > Lachnospirales > Anaerotignaceae > Anaerotignum_A. The sequence continues at coordinate 22,265 of JAZQTP010000048.1, forward strand.
TTTCCGCAACAAACTGCTTCACATCTCTGCCGGATACCATCATTTCCTCTACCAGACTCATCGCCCGCTTTGCATCCTTGCAGGCAATGGCTTCTGTCATGGCAAAGAATACGGTCTGATCCACCGCCCCCATAATATCCAGCACCTTATCCAAGGTGACCTCTTCCCCACTGAAAAAGGCAAGGCACTGATCCAGAATACTCAAAGAGTCACGCATGGAGCCATCCCCCAGCTGCGCCACATAACGCACTGCCTCTGCCGTTGCCCGATGCCCCTCCTCCGCAAGATAGCCTTGCAGGGTATCCGCAATGATTTCTGTCGTAATACGCCGGAAATCAAATCGCTGCACGCGAGAAAGGATTGTAGCCGGCACCTTCTGGGGATCTGTTGTTGCCAGAATAAAAATCACATGAGCAGGCGGCTCCTCCAGCGTTTTCAAAAGCGCATTAAATGCCGCCGTGGAGAGCATATGCACCTCGTCTATAATATATACCTTAAAGCGCCCCTGTGTAGGGGGATATTTCACTTCTTCTCTGATCTCACGAATATGATCCACACCATTATTGGAAGCCGCGTCAATTTCAATGACATTTACGCTTCTGCCTGCCAGAATATCCTGACAAAGGGCACATTGATTACAAGGCTCCCCCTCCGCTGTCGGCTCCAGACAGTTGATGGCACGGGCAAAAATCTTTGCCGTAGAGGTTTTTCCGGTGCCTCTTGTGCCGCAGAATAAATACGCATGGGAAACCCGCTGCGACCGCATCTGGTTTTTCAGCGTCCGCACAATATGTTCCTGTCCGATGACTCCGCCAAAGGTCTGCGGACGGAATTTTCTATACAAAGCCGTATAAGCCATACTTTGCCTCCTTCTTCGCAGCGCACATCTCTGCCCTATTACATTTTGCAGACAGTCACCTTGGTTATCCTGCCGACAGGCTGTGCAAAACGGAAGATTCATAAACATATTCCCTCAATCTTATCATACACCATAAACCATTCTGTCTGCAATAAAAAAGCATTTCGCTTGACGAAATGCTCCGCCTGCGGCGGTGTCGCTTGCGACTGACTACCTTACCGCCGCAGTGCAATCCCCCGGAGGGTTTTTACTCTATAAGAAACGAAATTTCTTATAGAGTAAAAAAAGTCCTGTCTAAACAGAACTTTCACTTCTAAGGTACCGTGCACCCGCTGTTGCCATATCGCCCCATGCGTTACCAAGTTCCACAGCTCCATCTGAGCACCCTTACAACACACACAAGTTTACTGCTTAGTGCTGCTGCCTTCCGACCCTGACACGGTTCACAGGCTCATGTTGCGTAAGACCCAAACTTCATCACTGCTTCCGATGGGCAGGCCATCAAGCCATATGTCGAAAGCGGGCATCACCCTCACTATAGCGGATTGTGAGTACAGGGCACCGCTACCACCCCGGCTAGCACGGAAATATTGATTCACCCGAAAACAAGTTTTCAAGTGACTTTACCAAATACAGAAACAGCCTTTCGCCTACAGCAACGCTGTTCTTCCTGGGCAAGCAACGCTCACCCCGACGACTTCCCCTCAGACGCCATATACGCCCAAAGCCTTCCGTCACAATTTAACTTCGTTATTATACCGATTTATTCCCCTTCTGTCAATGGCGAAACATTGGCATTTTTGCGAAAGCGCCGAAAAAACAGCTTCATCAGCTCACTGCATCGAGGCTGCAGGATGCCTTCTTCTATCTCCACCCGATGGTTCAGCTTTGGTTCATTCAGAACATCCAGCACAGAACCGGCGCACCCCGCCTTGCTGTTTCTGGTTCCAAACACCACCTTCGGGATACGCGCCTGCACAATGGCACCGGCACACATGGGGCAGGGCTCCACCGTAACGTAAAGCACACAATCCTCCAGCCGCCAGTCCCCAACGATTTTTGCAGCCGCATCAATGACGTCTATCTCTGCATGGCGCAAGGGGTTTTTCTCCGTATTTCTAAGATTATGCCCTCTGGCAATGATTTCTCCATTTCGCACCATAACCGCACCAATAGGAACTTCTCCTGCTGCCAAGGCTTTTTCCGCTTCCTGCAGTGCTTCCAGCATATAGCGCTCCGCTTCAGTCATTTCCGGCAACGCTTCCCTGTTTTCTGCTTCTGTCATATTTTATTCCTCCCCGCGGGCAAGAAAAAGCTTTCCCTTGCGGTCAATATTATCCTGCACCATCCAGTAATCCGTTTTCCCATCGTCATCGAAATCACCGGGGTAAATGCACTGTCCATAATCAATATCTTCGTTGGCTGTCTGCAGCCCCTTTTCCGTCAGGATATAACGGATCGTTGTTGCTGTCGTATCGCAGGCGTATATCTCTTTTACGCCATCTCCATTTAGGTCACCGCTACAAATGGGGCCATAGAAATTATCCACCCCAAGGTGTGTGCTCCAAAGCTTACGGAAGCTGCCGCCGCTATTTCGATACAGATAGAGATCCTGCCCATCGCTCATCAGATATTCTCTTGTACCATCTCCATCCAAATCCGTTCCATGGAATTTACTCACGCTATGCTTTAGTCTGCGGCTGCCTGTCCGCTCCCATACATCCTCATTCTTCTGATAAATATCACAATTCTGGTCATCAAAGAGATACAGCTCGTCCTTTTCTGCGCCTAAGGCAGTATAAAGCGTTCCCTCCAGCGGAATTTCTCCTGCAAGCTGCAGCTTTCCATCATACAGCATCACTCGCTCTGCACGGAAATATGTTTTTTCCGCATCTATTCCGCTGCTTTCCTCAATGCTGGATACCAGAACCGCAAAGCGCACGCCCTCTCCCTCCAAAAATGTCACAGAGGTTGCCTCCAATCCGCTGCCATAGGAAAAACGGCGATACGCCCAAAGCCCATCCGCATAACGATAGACGATGGCATCTCCACCCTGCAGAGAAACAAACAGAGGATTCCCCTCCGCATCTCTGCCCGCAGAATATATCCCCTCCGCAGAAATCTCTCCTTTTCCATTTTCAAAATCGGTCCCCATACCTGTCCATATTTCATAGGCAGTAAAGGCTCCGTTTGCAAGGAAAGGATTGCGCTCCAACAGGCTATAAGGCGCTTTATCATAGCCGCCGTTGTACACAATGCCGGAAAGGTCATCTCCCATAAACCAGCACTGCAGCGTCCCCGCTGTATCGCCATTATAATGCAGCAGCGTAGCCTCTGCCAGCACAGCCTCCTGCCCTGCCGCCCGCCGCAGCCGATATCCGCAGGCTTCACTGGCAGAAAAAAGCTGCTCCGTTTCTGCCGTTTCCTCCGGTACAGTTGCCTGGGCAAAGGTCAGGCTGGCTCTGTCATATTCCCAATAATATTCTTCCATCACAGCGTCAATGGCTGTTGTATAGCTTTGCTGCTCCTGCGCCGTCAGACGAAAGCTCTGTTCTTCCGCAGCATCCCCGCTACAGCCGGTCAGCAGCAAAAGACTCAGCAAAGCCAGCATCCGTTTTTTCATCGCCATTCCCCTTTTTCCACTACTCTATTCGGGAAGAACAAAAGCTTACTGCTCGCCTTCCCAGTTTTCTGAACCCATTATATATGATTCTGCCCTGTTTTTCAATTCTATTTCAGAACAGAACGCCCACCAACCAAACTGCCGTCAGCATGCCTACCACATTGGCAAGCAGCGCACAGGGCAGCGTCCAGCGGGTACGGCGAATCCCCACAGAAAGAAAATACAGGCTCATGGTATAAAAAACCGTTTCCGTACAGCTCATCATAACCGAAGCTACTCTGCCCAAATAAGAATCCGGCCCATAGGTCTGGAACAAATCCGTCAGCAGCCCTGTCGCCGCAGAAGAAGAAATCAGGCGCACCAGACTTAATGGTGCCAGCTCCGCCGGAAAACCGATCATCTCTGCTATCGGACGAATCAGCCCAACCATCAGCTCCAGCAATCCCCCTGCCCGCACCACTTCCACCGCCGTGATAAGCCCAATCAGGGTTGGCAGCAGCTCCAGCACCGTTTTCAGCCCCTCCTTTGCCCCTTCCAGAAACACCTCATAAATCGTGTACCTTTGCAGGCTGCCATAGACAACGATAACCAATACCGTTACAGGGATCAGAAAATCAGAAACGAGAAGCAAAAATGCCATTTTTCGCCCTCCCCTCTATCCATTTTGCTGCCGCTGTTCCCACAATTGTCGTAATCAGTGTTGCCGCAACCCCCGCTCCGATGATTTCTGCCGGATTTTGAGAACCATACTCTGTACGATAGGCAAGGATATTCACTGTCACCAGCTGCAAAGAGGTCATATTCACCGTTAAAAACATACACATGGCAGCCGATGCCGTTCCCTCCTCTTCCCGATTCAGTTTTTGCAGCTCCTCCATCGCCTTCAGCCCCGCCGGTGTTGCCGCCCAGCCCAGTCCCAGAAAGTTTGCCGCAAAGTTTGCCGCTATGTATTTTCTTGCCCGATGGGTACGGGGTATAGACGGAAATAATATATCCATCATCGGCGTCAGCCTGTTTGCCAAAGCATCCATCATTCCGCTTTTTTCTGCAATCTTCAATATCCCCGACCAAACCGCCACCATGCCCGCCATGGTGAAAGCCAGCTCCATAGCTGTTTTCCCTCCTCCAATAATCGCCTGCGTCACCATATCCATTCTGCCCAGAAAAGCACCCGTTAAGATGCCGCCGATCAGAAAAAAGCCCCATATCCCATTCAGCATCACTCCACCCCCTCCTTCCAGACTATGCATCAAATTACTGTTTATGAGCAGCTTCCATAAAATAACACTTTGTATATTCTTTGTCTTTTTTTGCAATAAATCCTATTTTTGTGTTGAAATCCTATCTTTTGTGTGTTAAGATTTGGTTAAGATTCTTAACACCGAATTAACACTGCATATAAAAGAGAGGATTTGATCGAATGAAATCAACAGGCATTGTCAGAAAAGTAGACGAATTGGGACGCGTTGTACTCCCCATTGAACTTCGTCGGAATATGGGTATCGAAATCAAGGATTCTCTTGAAATTTTCGTAGATGAAAACATGATCGTTCTGAAAAAATATGAGCCTGCTGATATTTTTACAGGCAGCATGGAAAACTTAATTGACTATAAAGGAAAAAAAGTTTCCAAAGCCTCTATTCTGGAAATGGCAAGACTTGCCGGTCTGGATATAAGATAATAAAGAAAATCGAAAGGGTAACACTCTTGCTGAGTGGTATCCTTTTTTTCTGCTCCGCTCAATTCCTACCAAGTATATTGACAATGCCCCCAAATCCCCATAAAATAAAAATATTGTAAGATTGAAAAATAACGAAAGGCGGAAAACCATTATGAATATGACATTCCAAGGCAGTAAGGACTATGTAGCCAGCGAAGAGCTGATGCGCTCCGTAAATATCGCCATCGCACTGGAAAAGCCCCTGCTCATCAAGGGCGAGCCTGGCACAGGCAAAACCATGCTGGCAGAGGCAATTTCTCAGGCATTAGGCAAAAAACTCATCATCTGGAACATCAAATCCACCACAAAAGCACAGGACGGGCTGTATGTTTACGACGTGGTGCAGCGTCTGTATGACTCTCAGTTCGGCAACGAAGGCGTAGATGATATTGCAAAATATGTAAAGCTGGGCAAACTGGGGGAGGCATTCTCCGCCGATGAGCAGGTCATTCTGCTGATCGATGAAATCGACAAGGCAGATTTGGAATTTCCCAATGACCTTCTTTGGGAGCTGGATAAAATGGAATTTTATATCCCCGAAACCAAGGAAACCATCAAGGCAAAGCAGCGTCCCATCGTAATCATCACATCCAATGCGGAAAAAGAGCTGCCCGATGCCTTTCTGCGCAGATGTATCTTCCACTATATTGAATTCCCCAATGCGGAACAAATGGAAGAAATTATCAAAGTACACTTCACTCATGTGGAAGAAAATGTGCTGAAGCAGGTTCTGGCAACCTTCTACTGGATCAGAGGTCTTTATAATATCCAGAAAAAACCCAGCACCTCCGAAGTGATCGACTGGATTCGTGCACTGGAGCTGGGCGGTGTACCCTCCTATAAAATCAAGGAAACCGTCCCCTTTGCCGGTGTGCTTCTGAAAAAAAATGAAGATATTGACACCATGCGAAGATATTTGAAGTGATGGGGTGATGGCGTATGTTCACTTCCTTTTTCTATCTGCTTCGTGCCAGAGGGCTGAAGGTTTCTCTGAATGAATGGATGAGCCTCATAGAAGCACTGGACAAAGGTCTGCATAATTCCTCTTTTACAGGATTTTATTACCTTGCCCGTGCTATTCTGGTAAAAAGCGAAGCGGATTTCGACAAATTTGACGGTACTTTTCTGGAGTTTTTCAAGGATATGGAAAGAGCCGGCGACGAGCTGCCCAAGGAGCTTTTAGACTGGCTGAATAAACCCAGAGAGGAACTGGACGGCAGCTTCAGCGAAGCTGACCTTCTGCGGAATATGGGGCTTTCCGAGGAACAGATCCAGCAGATGTTTTTAGAACGGCTGAAGGAACAGCAGGAGGAGCATAACGGCGGCTCCCGCTGGATCGGCACCAGAGGTGCCTCCCCCTTCGGCAATAACGGACAGATCAACAAAGGCATCCGTGTGGGCGGTGTCAGCCAGAAACGCAGTGCCTTTCAGGTGGCAGGGGACAGAAAATTCCGTGATTTCCGTGAGGATAATGTACTGGATACCCGTCAGTTTCAGATGGCATTCCGCCGCCTGCGTCAATTTTCCGCCCGTGCCGATGCGGCAAAAACAGAATTTGATATTGACGGCACCATTCGGGAAACCTGTGATAATGCCGGCAGTCTGAAGGTGGTTTATGATAAGCCAAGACGGAATACTGTAAAGGTTCTGCTGCTGATGGACAGCGGCGGCTCCATGGATTATTACAGCCGTATGTGCTCTGCGCTGTTTCAGGCAGTACGCAATTCCAATCATTTCAAGGATTTGCAGGTATTCTATTTCCACAACTGTATCTACTCCAAGATTTTCAAGGACCCCCGTATGCGTCCCGATTCTGCCATTCCCACAGAATGGATATTGCAGAACATCAGCAGCGAATATAAGGTTATCATCGTCGGCGATGCGCAGATGGACCCTTACGAGCTGATGGAAGGCAGCTGGTACAGCTATGGGGCAAGGGATAAGACACCTGGCATCGAATGGATGCGTCGTTTCAAGGAAAAATATCCTCATCTGGTGTGGCTGAATCCTTCGGAGCGTCCCGCATGGGGCGGCTGGTGGTGCAAAACCTATGATATTCTCGCCAATGAATTTGATATGTACCGCCTGACCTTAGATGATTTGAATAAATCCCTGAAAAAACTGATGGTAAACAGATAAAAAAGCATTTCGCTTGACGAAATGCTCCGCCTGCGGCGGTGTCGCTAGCGACTGACTACCTTGCCGCCGCAGTGCGATCCCCCGGAGGGTTTTTACTCTATAAGAAACGAAATTTCTTATAGAGTAAAAAAAGGGTTGAGAAAACGAAATTCGTTTTCCCAACCCTTTTTTGTTCTTTTATACCATCTCATCTAATTTTTCCTTCAAGACTGCCGGAGGCACCGCCCCGATCACACCATCTACCGGAATACCACTTTTGAAGATGACCATGTTTGGCACGCTCATAATCTGATATTTCTGCGCAAGATCCATAGACTCATCAATATCCACCTTAACGATTTTGACTCTGCCCTCATATTCCGCAGAAAGCTGTTCCAAAACAGGCCCCATCATCTTGCAAGGCCCACACCAGCTTGCAGCAAAATCCACCAACACAGGTACTTTGCTTTCTAATACTTCCATCTGAAATTCATGGGATTTAATCTGTTTCATCATTCTTCCCTCCTTGTATATACACTCTATTTTAACCAATCTGTTTCCTTGTTATGTTTTATTTAGTATATCACAAAAACAGCCGAAAATCAATAATTATTATCAACTAATTTTAATTATTTGAAAAAGCCATAAAATCTTCTTTGCTCTGCATAATTTCCAAAAAAACAGGTAATACTGATAACCGAGGATGTTATTCTCCCCCTGAAGTCAAAAGACTTCTATAACATTCTCTCTACTTCTTCCCCTTAAAAAAGGACAGCAGGCTTCACTCTGCTGTCCTTTTCTCTCTTAATATCGTTCAATATCTATAATCTGCGGCTGATAAGGAAATTTCAATGCCTTCTCGCAGACAAACTGGAAAGTATCTGTACTGTCTGAAAGGTAGAATTGCTTTTCGCCTTCTTCTTCCTCATGATTCAGCTGATTTCTTTCCTCCAAAAAATGCATCACCCGCTGAGCCGTTGCCTTTGCCGGATCTACCAGACGAATGGCATCCCCTACAGTCATTCCAATGCATCGCTTCAGCAGTGGATAATGGGTGCAGCCTAAGACTAGGGAATCAATGCCCTTTTCCACCAGCTCATCCAGATAACGCTTTGCCGCCCGACGGGAAACTTCATTATCCGTCCAGCCTTCTTCTGCCAGAGGCACAAACAGCGGGCACGCCTTGGTGAATACCTGCATTTCTCCATCCCGTTCACAAATCAGCTTTTCATAAGCACCGGAGCGTACTGTTCCCGGTGTTCCGATCACGCCAATCTTTTTATTTTTTGTAGAAAGCAGTGCTTCCTCTACACCCGGTACAACTACGCCGAAAATTGGCACATCAAAGGTTTCCCGCAGAGCGTCCATGCTGTTAGAGGAGGCTGTATTACAGGCAACAATAATCGCCTTCACTCCCTTAGACAAGAGAAAGCGTACATTCTGCTTGGAATATTTTGTTACAGCTTCTTTCGACTTTGTGCCATAAGGCACTCTTGCCGTATCGCCGAAATAGACAATATTTTCATGGGGCATGACCTTCATGATCTGCTTCACCACAGTCAATCCGCCCACCCCGGAATCAAATACGCCGATAGGTCTTGTATCCATACTTTTCTCCTTACCCTCTGATGCCTGCATCCCGTTCCAGCGCCAGCTGTACGAAACGATCCATCAGTTCCTGATTGCTTATGCCTGCTGCCTCCCATAGCATGGGATACATACTGATGGGCGTAAAGCCCGGCATGGTATTCAGCTCATTAAAGAGCACTTTTCCTGTTTTCCGATCGAGGAAGAAATCTACACGCGCCAGACCGCTGCCATCTACGGAGCGGAATATCCTTCCCGCAATGCGGCGCATTTCTTCTACTTTTTCCTCCTCCAGCTTTGCCGGAATCACAGTGCGGGATTCACTATTGTTATATTTCGCATCATAATCGTAAAATTCTGCAGCAGAAAGCACCTCTCCCACGCCACTGATCATCAATTCTTCGTTTCCCATCACGGCACACTCAAATTCTCTGGCATCAATGGCCTCTTCCACAATGATCTTTCTGTCGTAGTTCGCTGCATAGTCCAATGCAGCAGAAAGCTCTGCTCTGTTCTTCGCCTTTGAAATTCCAACGGAGGATCCTGCGTTGGAGGGCTTTACGAAGCAGGGATACCCCAGCTTTTTCTCCGCCTGATCTAGGAGCTTCTCTCGCTTTTTCTTCAAATCCGCCTTGTGGCACCACAGATATTTCGCCTGCGGAATACGAGCAGCCTTTGCAATGATTTTCGTAAAAACCTTATCCATAGAAACTGCAGAAGCAAGCACGCCACAGCCCACATAAGGAATCTGTGCCATTTCAAGCAACCCTTGAATCGTTCCATCCTCCCCCCATGCCCCATGGAGCACAGGAATCACCACATCAATGGGGATTTCCTTCACATTATCATTAACAATCTTCAAAAGACATTTTTTCGTCGCATCGGGGGAAAGCGCAGCAGGTGTTGCAAATTTTTCCCACTCTCCCGTTTTTACATACTCCGCCGGTCCATTATAGATCATCCATTTTCCTTTTTTTGTGATACCCACTGGAAGGACCTGATATTTTTCTTTATCCAGCGCATTCAGCATCAGCACTGCAGAAGTTCTGGAAACCTCATGCTCCGAAGATTGCCCGCCGAAAATGACTGCAACCGTTATTTTCCTGTTCATAACACCCTTCCTTTCAACGGCATCACCGTTCAAACCAATTCTTTTCTATTATATGCAGTTCCCCCCACAATGACAACAAAAACTTACGAAATTAGTGTATTTTCAGTATTTTCCATAAAAACATTTCCTGCTTTCACATGAAATAATCTTTCTTATAGCGTAAAAAAGAGTGCCGACTTCGTCGGCACTCTTTAATTGCTATGGATTGTTATTTATTGTTAATTGCTTCTACGATTCTATCTGTTTGCATTCTATTATTGGTTGCATCCAATCTATCCGAAATAATACTTCTAATTTGATTTTCAGCTAATTCTGCCTTTGCTTTTTCAAAAATTAAGAAAGAAATACTTTTCACATCTCCGGCAGTTGTCTTGATTGTAAGGATTGTTTCAAAAGCAGTAATTGCTGTGTTTGCGCCTATAAGTATAAAGAGCAAGGCTGCTATAAAGCTTTCAGAAAGCATACTCAAACCCATACTGGCAATCAACATCCCAAAAATCAGAGAGCCAATGCGTAGTTTGAAATTAGATTCAACAGAAGATAATTGCGAAACAGGCATAGAATCCTTTTGAGCCCCCAAAGGAATCAATCTTAAAATCGTATTAGGTCTTTTCAGATGAACGAAATTTAGATCCTGTTTAATTTCTCCTTTCAAATAAAAAGTCAGTAATGATGTCATATACTGTACCGTTTGCATATAAATCCCTCCGTATAATATTTTGTCATATCTTGTCAACAAATATAATATATCTGTATTACAGATAAAAGTCAATATCTTTTTTACAGATAAAGCATAATAATCAAAAGGTGATTACTATGCGATTCAAAAATTTAAGAGCAATTAGGGAAGATAGAGATATCAGACAAAAAGACATTGCAAAATATTTAAATGTTTCACAAAACACATATTCCCAATATGAAACGGGCACTATTGCCTTAACAGCCGAAATTTTAATAAAATTGGCAGACTACTATGATGTGAGCATAGACTATTTGCTCGACCGAACAAATAATATCTATACACAGAAATAAAAACATTTACCACCTACGGATATTCCTCCAAAGGCTCTCTTCCGCTTAAAAAATACTCTTTCAAGAATTAAGCTTTAATGGAAAGCCCGCACATTATGTAAAGAAATAAAAAAGGAAGGGTATCGACAAAGTCGATACCCTTCCTTCTTCAAAAAAATTATCCATTCCTTATTTTATTTATGTATGTGCTATCAATGTCCCTTAATCAAATGAGAAATAGACTTATACAGGAAGAATGTAATCGTGCAGTTAATACCCGCCTTCAGCGCATTAAAGGGGATGATTGCAGGAATCATCATTGCCATAACCGTTTCCAGAGGTGCCCCCATAAACAGTGGTGTAAAAATCATATTCATCACGATCATTGCCAGCGTCTGTGCAACTGCACCGCAAACAAGGGCAAATACTGCAGTTTTCTTCGATTTGTTCCGCTTATAGATATTTCCTGCAACCAGCACGCAGCAGCCCGTTGCAAGAATATGCATCACGATACCAATGATACCGCTCTGAGCGGATACCGTCATCCCCTGAATAACAGAAACTACCACTGTCAGCAAAAAGCCTGCCATCGGGCCAAAAGCAAAGGCGCCAATCAGAATGGGTATGTCTGCTGGATCATACTCCAGAAATGCCGCCGCAGGGATCAGCGGAAAATGGATCGCCGCCACCAGCACAATAGAGATTGCCCCCAGCATCGCCATGGATACCATCTGTCTTGTTGATAATTTTTTGTTTTCACTTGCCATTTTGAATACCTCCATTTTTTGTTTAGTCATTCCGGCACTATTTTCACAAAAAGAAATAGCCCGAAATTTCTTCAGGCTAAACAAGCAAAATAAGGCTTTGGCATATCTTTACAGAAATCTGTAAAAAGCATTTCCCTTAACGAAATACTCCCGCCTGCGGCTAACTACCCTGCCGCTGCGGCGCAGCTTTCTATTTGCTCATAAGAACAAAAAATATGCCCAGCTTATCTTCTTCTCCCATCCAGACTATACTGTCGGTTTCGGAATCGCACCGAATCCTGCGTGATAACGCTCGCGGACTTTACCGCCGATCGGGAATTTCACCCTGCCCTGAAGAATATCATATTTATTTACTCCCCTATTATAATATGAAAAAAAACGAATTTCAAGGTCTTTTTAGTATTTTCGACAATGGAAAATTTTTGAAAAACAATAATTTTGCTGCGAAATCTTGCACCTGCGTAATAGCATTGACACAAAAAAGAATGGCTGCCTATGACTATCAATTATTGCGACTGTAATTGTCACAAAACTTCACATCATATTGACGCCACTGATACGATTTAATATAATAATTTCAAACAAAAACACCTCACATCAAACACAAACAAAAAGGAGAAAGCTCTATGAAAAAAAACTGCATTCCTATTTTGCTGTTCTGTCTTATGTTATTTTTAGGGTTTGGAACTCCGCAGCCGGCTTATGCTGCATACAATACAAAAACAGCGAAATTAAATACCATTATTGTAAGATCTAACAACGGAAGCACCATGAATGTACTGCAATGCTACAATATTGACGGCTACAACTATGTAAGGGCACGAGAAATATCAAGCATTCTGGATATGGGTGTCTCGCCCATTGCCCCTAATAAAATAGGCTTCGCCATAAGTAGATCCTTAAAGCAAACACCTCTCGAAGCACTCGAACCACTGAAACAAGAAAGTGTTACAGTAAAGATGGAGCAAGGCCGTATCCTATACGAAAGTGCTACACTATCAGCAAATTGCTTCCTTTTGAATGGAAGATATTTTTTCAGATTGGCTGATTTAGCAGCAGCTTCTGCGCTTTATCTGGATATCTGTTATACATCTATCGAAAAAAATGCCCAAAACCCCGCACTCCAAGACGATTATTATTATAGCCCAAATCCTTGTAATCCTTTTGCTATCAGCCTCAAATGGGACAAGGCTACACATATCATTACTATTGAGAAAAAAGAAATTGATAAAGATGCACTCTATCGAACCTTCCGCATGAAATACCAAAAGCCTGCAGTCCAGACACAAATAGAGAATACCCCGGACAGCCCTCCTATCCTCCATACCGACCAAGAATCTCTTGATTTAAGCGAAGGCTATCAAAATTCGCAAGATGCAGCAACAAAGTCCTCCATCCACGATCGCATAGAAAACGCCCAGAGCGAAACAGAAATACACCAACTCTCCAAACTTATGTTAGAATTTGAAGAGGATATTTCCAACTATGCTTCTGATGTTGTTTCTTTCGTAAATCAAGAACGGGAACAAAGAGGTATTTCTCCCTTAGAAATCAACGATACTTTAATGGAAGCTGCAGATATTCGTGCTTACGAATTAACAGAAAAGTTTGCCCATATAAGACCCGGCGGTGATTCCTGGAGAACCGTCTTAGACGAAGTGGATTTTGACGAATATTATACAGGAGAAAACATTGCAATGGGGCAGAAATCTCCATCTATTGTTATGGAATCTTGGATGAATTCTGAAGGACATCGCGAAAATATTTTAAGAGAAACCTTTAATCAAATTGGCGTAGGCGTTTATCGTGACAAAGATGCTCGTATATATTGGGTACAGCTCTTTTCAAAATAAATCGGCTACTTCTGTAAATCTTGTGTACGCCTTCAATAATAGATGTAAAATAGCAAAACAACCCCGAAAGGTTAGACTTTTAAGCGTAGTAGTTTTAATGGACTGCTACGCTATTTTTGCATGGGGACAGAAGCGTTCTTGAACCCCCTAAAATTCTCTGTACGCCATGTCCCGTGTTATACTTTTGCTCATGAAGGATATGGTCTCCTTTCGTTAAGTGGTGATGTGCAACTCAACTATAACCTATGAGACTCTATCCTTCATCTTTTTTATTCTTTTGTCCAACATATATTCTACTCCTGCAAAATTCCATATTATACGGCAGGTTCGCCCTTGAGAAACCTGTTGAAATATGCTATAATGAAATTTAGTTTATCGAAATCAAAAAGGGAAATATCCTCGGAGTATATCATAAAGGAGAAGTGAAAAATTATGAAACTTGGTATCGAGAGCGGATATCCAGGTTTCATAATTCTTTAAAACTTTGTAGATTTTCATAAAATTTGATAATCTGCAATCCCCCCATTTTTTTATCTATATATATCTTCATGCAGTTTTCTATGGCTTTATGCAAAAATGGTACAGCTTTGGTACAGTTCATTTGTATTTTTATAGTAACCAAAGAATAGAGCCTTGCAATATAAAAACAAAACCCATGTCTAAACCAATAGACATGGGTTTGTTTTATATTTTAATTGATTTTTGTAATTGAGATGTGCTTTGTTGTATTATCCCAGCCAACTTCGTAACCAATCATCTCAACAAGGCTTCTGGCCGGAATGTAAGTATATCCATCTTTCACTACAGGGCAGGTATCAACCTCACCTGTAATAACTTCCGTTTTTCCATTACCACTATATTCAATGCCTACTGTTTTTTCACCGACATAATAAATCTGAGAAAAAATTTCTACATCAGATTTTTGATTTCTAAAATTTTCGAACAATTCTCCTACAAAAGTATAATTATAGTCGAACCATTCTTTACCAGGATTCTGTTTCACGTCTGCAGCCATTGTAATTTTCTTTGTTGCAGCATCCCATTTCACGTTAAAACCCAGTTCTTCAGAAATTCTTCTTAAAGGTACCAGTGTTCTGCCGTTTTCATCTACGAATGGTTTCGCTTCTGTAAATGCAACTTTTTCACCATCGATAGATACCGAAATCAACGGAGCTGCCAAAACCATTGTGTTAAACAAAAAAATAACACTAACAGCCGCAACAATTATTTTTAACGTTTTCATTATTTTCCGTATCTCCCTTCCATATAGATTTCCATAATATCTGTTGCATCCCGAACTGTTTCAACATTTTTTTGCATATCATCATAATATTTTTTCAATCCTGCAGCTGCTACTCCGTCAACTATTGTTAAGTGATATGTCATGTACCATCTGTTTCGCATCATATCACAACAGTCAATACGCGTTTTGGCTTCTTGATCAACATCATGCTGCGCCTTTTCAATATCGTCCTTCGGAATCGGTACACTTGTATTTCTATGTTTCTGACCCAGAAGCAAAGCAGTGGTGGCTTCTTTCGCTACGCCTTGATAATATTTCTCCGTTCCTTCATAAATCCTTTTATGAATATCCACTTCAGAAAACGCAAGTTTCCCTACCGCATCCGCAAAATCGATATAATAAGGGGCACATTTAACAATTGTAGCAACTTTCGAATATTTCGCCGCAGGAGTACCCCCAATCATTTCCATTGTATCATCCAGAAATCCTTCAGTAATGTTTTCCATCAACGATACATAATCTTCCTCTACAATTGCTTTACGGCAAGTTTCAATATCACTTAACGGCGATACTTTATAAATCACTTCTAAAGCCCCAGGAATACTTTCCGTCAAAAATACATCCCAATTTGTTTTTGTTTCTTTCACTGTAATTGCTGGCTTTGTTTCAGCAACTGGCGCAGCCTTTGTTGTAAAAGAATAAATTCCGCTCACATATTTTGTCCCATTCACAACCGCATAAAATTTACAATGATACAGTGTATTTGGTGTCAAGGTCTTCTTGCATTCATTCTTAAAATTATAGGAAATATCCAAATCCGTTTTATTGGAACAAGATGTATTCTTACCAACCGTCCTAAAATCCAAATTTACACCTGACAGCATACAACCAACTTCAGAAGGTGCAACACCTGTTGGATTATAAAATACGATATTCACATTTGCATTATCATACGTAAGGTCTTGAAGTATATAATCTCGGAATATGGGCTTTTCTGTCGCTGTAATAGATCTTGTCATAAAAGTTTTAACATCACTTTCAATATTCTGATTATTGACTACGGCATAAAACTGATAGTAGTAAGTTGTACCCGGTTTCAATGTTTTCCCCATATCCTTATTTACATCATACCAAATAGGCAAAGATCCCTGATTATTGACCACAGTATCTTTCGCCCCCAGTTTTAATGCAGCTGCAGATTCACTTATATAACAGCCAACTTCTTTTGGTTTTATTCCTGTTGGATTATTCAGCACAGCATTTAACTGTGCTCCTGTCGATGTCTGATTCGTAACTTTTATATCACTAAAGTAAGGCTTTTTCTGTGCCGATACCGTTTCTGTCGGCTTCTGCACTACAGGTTTTTGTGTCACTGGCGTTTGCGTCTGTACCGCAGCAGAAGATCCCGGCATCAGATAAATATACCCCTTAAATGTCAGACCATAAATATTCAGATTATTCACATTCAGATTTGTTCTACCCCAATAACTTCCTGTATACCATACGCCACCATAACTGGATTCAGAGATTGTGATCGTATTGCCATTCACCGCTTCAACGACCGCCACATGTCCATAACCGCCATCGCCGCCGCCCCATACCATTACTGCACCGGGTTTCGCTGCAGTGGGATTAGTGCTATGACCATAATAACTATCCCTATAATTCCAGAAATCGGCTGCATTTCCATTAAAAACAGGTGCTTTCCCTAAAATTTCATAAGCTCTGCCATAAACATACCATGTACAGTTGCCATTATTGAAAGGGAAATTATTATAGGGTGCACCAAAATAACCCTGACCGTATGTCGGAGCATATGTTCTCTGTTCAAAAGATGCAGCTGCCTGCTGCGGTGCTGTTTTATGACTCAATGTCCAAAGTTGATTTGCCGCACCAGTATAATTTTGCAGTGTTACCACATGGTCACCGCCATACATAGCAGTATTGGTCTGCGTCAAAACTTTGGAAGGATCATTTGCAGGAGAAATCGTATAACCGTTGCCTCTGTTAACAAAACAGAACTGTCCTGTCTGACCTGTCAGCAGAGATGTGCCGTTCAGATACAGACCTCTGCCGCCATATCCCTGTGTCTGGATTGCATAATTACCATTGCTGCCATTCAGTGTAAATCTCTGTTCCGCAGAACCATCACCAGCAATTGTTACTACCTTCCAGCCACTTCCAGAACCATATGCATTCAGGAATTTGCCACTGGCATTATTGCTGATTTCGTAAGTGCCATTCTGAAAAACCGCTTTTTTAACTGCTGCTGGAGGATTACAAGTTGTGCAGCTGGTTACATAATTACTGCTGTTTACAACCTCGGACACACCACAGGCACAACTGCGTACTGATTTATGAGGATGCGCTTTTTCAACTACCGTTTTCCAGTCATGGATATGCACCCCCGCTGCTGCCCCGTTAGTAGTAACAGATTTCCTGTCCCCCATTACTTTCTGACCACCGATGACTGCATAAAACTGATAATAATATTTTGTACCGGGTTCCAGTCTCACGCCTTCAGCATTTGCGTTATACCATACTTCCAGAGAAGAACGATTATATACATATGTATCCCTGCCCAGCAGCATCATACTATCTGTACTTTTGCCAATATAGCAGCCAACTTCGGAAGGCTGAATCCCTGTTGGATTATAAAGCACACCATAGAAAGTGCCATTTGTTTCCGTTTTATCATTTACCTTTTCGTTCCCGAAACTAGCCTGAGGTTTTGCCTGTGGTTGTGGCTGAGCCTGCTGCACTACCTGACCAGCTGTTTGCATAGACTTAAAAGAACCCCACACTGTCTGTCCGTTGATAATCGCATAAAAACGATACCAATATGTTGTTGCAGGTTTCAGGGTAATACCCATATCAGCATTCGCATTATACCAGAAATCCAGAGATGCCTGATTATACACATAGGTATCTTTCGCTGCAGGACGCATACTGCCCTGTGTTTCACCAAAATAAATACCTACTTCCGAAGGCTGAATACCGGTAGGATTATTCAGTACCGCTTTGAATGTCGCATTCGTTTCACTAATATCTACTGCCCTTTCACTTTTAATACTTGCCCCAGCGGCAAATACCTGCACAGGGAAACAACTGAACAACATAATCAATACCATCCATATCGCTATCCATCGTTTTTTCAACATATCTTCTCTCCCCTTCCTTTTATTTAGCATGACTCAGCCTTTTTCTTTGAATTAGAAATAAAACGTTGCTGTTTTTGTAGCTGCATCCCATTCAATCGAATCACTGGAAAGGCCAAATGCTGTTGCCAGATCTCTCATCGGAATAAAAATTCTACCATTTTTCAACTCTGGTTTGGTTTTACCCCAAAAACCACTTTCGTTCACCTGAATAAAATTCAGAGTAGTAGACATTTTAATTACATCACCATTATAACGATATACACTAGCTACTTTTGTATTATTATCCCATTCCACTTCTGTACCATCCAAACATTCTGCAATTGCCCTCAGTGGAACCATTGTATAACCAGCCTCATTCGTATATGCAGGCGCATCCATATAGATAGTCGTTCCCTGTTTACGAACATAATTCTGTCCAATGCCTACTGAAATCGTCGCACTTTTATAAAAATAACTGTCATCTAAATATGCTGTGGTATCTTCATAAAAGTCTTCTGTAAAACCATAGTCATATTCATCCGCATAATAATCATCAAGATAAGAATCTTCGTATTCATCCACATATTCGTCTTCCCAAGCCACATCTTCCTGTGGATTGCAGATTTCACAGTCAGACATATAGTTGCTGCCTCTTACTGTTTCTTTTTCGCCACAATCACAGGATTGTACGGATTTATGAGGATGCTGATCAGAAACTGCAGTTTTCCAGTTGTGCATATGTTCCTCTGCAACGGGATTGCAGATTTCACAGTCAGATACATAATTACTGTTTCTTACTGTTTCCTTTGCACCACAGTCACAGGTCTGTACAGATTTATGAGGATGTTCCTCATCGACAGCCGTCTTCCATTTATGCACATGTTCTTCGACTTTAGGTGACTCTTTTGTAGTAATAGATCTTTTCTTTCCTTCTACTTTTTCGCCACCAATAATCGCATAGAACTGGAAATAATATTTTGTTCCCGGTTCCAGCATCATGCCTTCGTCATTAGCATTATAATAAACGTCCAATTCAGACTGATTATATACAAAGGTATCTCTACCAAGCAGTTTCATATTGCTACTACTTGTCCCAATATAACACCCCACTTCTGAGGGCTGAATGCCTGTAGGATTATACAACACACCACGGAAAGTTCCATTTGTTTCTGTTTTGTCTGTTACTTTTTCATCGCCAAAACTTGCCTGTGGCTTTACTTTCCCCTCCGTCTTCATGGATTTAAAAGGCCCCCATACTGTTTCACCATTAATAATTGCATATAAACGATACCAGTATGTTGTAGCAGGCTCCAGATAAATACCCATATCACTGTTAGCGTTGTACCAGAAATCCAAAGTTGCCTGATTATACACGTAGGTATCTTTGGCTACCGGACGCATATTATTGTCAGATTCGCCAAAATAAATACCTACTTCAGAAGGCTGAATACCGGTAGGATTATTCAGAACTGCTTTAAATGTCGCATCCGTTTTCGAAATGTCTGTTGCTTTGACATTAGTGATGCTCGCTCCTACAGCAAATGCCTGTACAGGGAAACAACTGAACAGCATCACTAATGCGATCCATATTGCAAGTCCTTGTTTTTTCAACATACATTCTCCCCCTTTTCAAAGGATTTCATTTCAGTTACCCGTATGAATTTCTACAGTAGAGGTTGTATTATTCCAAGTAATTTCTGCGTCAACCAGTTCCATAAGGTCTCTTAGTTTAAAATAATTATTACCGTCGATCAGATAAGCCTTTGCCTGATACTGCACGCCATCACAAAGAATACCATCATAAACTGCCGTTGCCTGTTTCTTGACCATCTTTTGCTGTTTCAGATCTCCCTGATAGGATTTTCCTGTCTGGATCAATACTTTCTTTCTGGCATTGTCCCAAACCACATCAAAAGAAGAATCCGTATCCTTCAGCATGTAAGCAACATCTCTCAATTTACAGTAATTGCTGCCATCGATGAGATAGCCAGTAACATTCATCTTTTTGCCATTCACAGTAATTTTCTGCTGGGAAGGAGATGCCTGTTCTGTTCTTTCCTGCACAAAGGTTGCCAGCGGTTTATTGGATTTTCGTACAGAGTATGCATATGTATCCTCCAACCAAACTGCTTGTTTTTCCACCTGCTTCCAAATATCAGCATCCCCACTCACCTTTTTGCCATTCACCATATATTTCTGGTGGTCATAATCGGCATAGGCGAAAAGTTTTTCCGGAGATACAACTACTTTCCCATTTTTCATGATATCTTCAGCTTTTGGGGTCAGCCTTCCATTTTCCAATTTAACCTCTGCCATCCACCATTCCCCAAACATATCCTGCTGTATATGTGACAACAGGATACTATCATTAGCAGGAACAACGTATGAAAAATTGCCAGAACCAACTTTCTTCGCTTTTCCATTTTCTACACTATAAACCGTTCCATTGTAGAACATCTCCGGAATACCATTGTCGTCAATATCATAAAAAGAAACTCTGTCCCAGGAACCCCAGGGACCTTCCGCTTCGGGATACATATCATTCACGGCCAGTTCGTCCATTTTTGCTCTGTAGGCATCCTGCCCGTCCGCTGCAAAGGCTGTTGCAGTCATGCCTGTCATAAAAATCGCAGACAGAAGTATTGCAATTACTTTCTTCATTTACTCACCCCATTCTGTTATTTCAGATATGCTGCACGATTAGAGGATGTATTATCTACAAAGCGCATCTTTTCAAACGAAAATGCTTTAGATTCATATGCATCATGCATATCAAATTCTTTTTTGGTTATTTTAGAGCCATTGGAAAAATACTCATATTCACCAGAACCATCTGGTCTTTCCGTTCTATCGTAATACTGTACTTTCGCCGCACCATTCACTACAGATACGTATTCCCAGGATTCATAACCACTGGTTCCATGTCCAAAAGTTGCCATATATTTCCCATCCACGATAAATAATGTAGGGTTAATACTATCTAAATATTCTCGACCAAACAGGGGTCTCATTTTTCCATTCTCCCATGTATACACTAAAAACCCAGTACTGTTTCCATCATACACCACAGACGAATTTTCTTTTCTACCAACAAACAATTCCGGCATACCATCACCCGTAATATCTCTCAATGCAAAAACTTCTGGTTCTACAGAAACTTTCCCTTGTTTGATTGATGCTTTGGATGGAGGATTGCTCATCCACTTACGATAAGCCTCTGTATCCAGAGATTTATACTCTGTAGTCGCAACAGCCACATTTTCTCCAGAATAACTTCTAAGGAATTTATCATACCCCTCCATCATGTCTTCTATGGAATCATACTGTGGTGCATTTTTTGTTCTGATATTTACAGACTTTGTTGCATTATTCCAAGTCACTTCTGCATTTACAAATTCCGCAATATCACGCAGTTTAAAATAGTTACTACCACCAATGTTATAACCTTCCAACTGCACATAGTCGCCATCGATATAAATATCCGCCGCTGTGGAAGTTGCTGTTTTCTTACCGCTGGCAGCTTTGCCGCCCTTGCCCGTATAATCCTGACCTGTTGTAATCACGATCATCTGTTCTCTACTGTCCCAGCCAACACTGAAGCAGGAATCTGTTCCTTTTAGGATGTACGCAATATCACGCAGTTTGCAGTAGTTATTGCCATCGATCAGATAACTTTCTGCTGTCACATTTTTGCCATTCACTGTGATTTTCTGAGAGGATGCTGTTGCCTGTTTGTTTACAATGCGTTTTGTGACTTTGCTTTTCAGATCATTTACACGAAAACCAGCGTGTGTCATTTCATATTCATCAAGAACTATCAGTTTTTCTCTATCACCGTAAAATGTCTCTACTTTTGCATCATAAGCACTTTCACTTACAACTTTCCCGTTGATGTAATAGGTTGCATACTTTTCCGCTTCTTCTTGAGAGTGAGCACTCCAGGCTTCTTGTTTATACTTTACACTCAGTGTTTCTGGATTACTTTTAAACTCCCCATTACTCATGACATATTTTGTATTAAAAGAATCTGTCCCAACAGCAAATGTAAATGGCACCTCAATAATAGCATTTTCATCTGGCTTAGCATACATAGATAAACAAGTAATCTTATCCCCGATTTTCTCTGCCTTACCATCCTTCATCGTATAAACATAGAGATCATCTCTTTCGCCGCAGAACAATTCAGGCGTTCCATCACCATCAATATCATATATTGCATATCTATAAGCAAAAATATCCGTCGCTCTTTTGAAATTCTCTTCCAAACTGCGTTCATAAATAATATCCGAATATGCCTTTTCCCAGTTTTCCGCTGCAACTACAGGCACAGCCATAGATGCTGTCATAACCGCTGCCATTGCCAGCAAATTAAATTTCTTCATAGTACTTCTCCCTTCTTTACTTTCCACTCAATAGCAGACACGAAAACAGGAGATTCTCAAACCAAATTACAGAGAACCTCCTGCCCATATATTATTTCACTCTGTAATTTTCATAAGGCAGAGGCATCCAGTATTTACGAGCACAGTCCTCACACATTACCCATTCCTCTTTTACATCGATATCATAATATGCTTTACTTGTTGTTGTATCACATTTATAGCAGGTATAACTTGCACAGCCTGCCAGAGAAAACATCAGACAAGCAGTACTAATCAATAACACAATGATACGCTTCATTTTAATTCCCCCTACCCTTTCTTTACTGATACAGACCTGTGTTTACAATATAAACACTCGGATCATATTCGTTGAAACCTTTTTCAAATCCTCTTTCAATTTTCAATCTCAATACCCCTGTCAGATCCACTTCAAAATTAACAGGTTCTACGCCACCAGTAAATTCCGGAGACGTATATAAGAGTCTTCCATCGCCATAAATCTTAACCCAAGTTCTCCCTTTTTTAGACTTATCCTCATACCCTAAAATCAATCTACCTTTGATTTTCTCATATCTACCATTAATTTTATATTCTTCAAATCCGTCCCCTCGTCCCAGTTTAATTACATCATAATATGAATTCCCCATATTATCTTTTGCAGAACTTGCTCTTTCAAACGAATACCCTTCTTTATAAAAATATTCCATATCCGCCAGCATCACAGCAGGCGTACTGCTTTCATGCTTGCCAATATACACGCTCTTTGTTTTGCCATCCCAAGCAACAGGTTTATCCAGTGCCTCAGAAATCTTTCTGACAGGCAGATAAGTTGTACCATCATAGATAAAACCTTCTGCATCTTGCAGCTCCATATCATCCACAAAGATTTTCACACCACGCATAACATCAATGTTCTGCGCCACCGCAGGCACTGCCACTCCGGCAATCATCAATGTAGATAATGCCCCTACAGCATACCCCTTTAACATATCTTTCTTCATTTTTCTTCCTCCTGTCTTCCTTTCAATCAAATCAGTAAGTTTAATTCTTTCTTTTCGTTTCTTAATTGCATTTTTCTTATAGAAATAGATTATTTGTCTATAATTCTATCATAATATGTCTATTTCGTCTACTTTTTAAAATAGTATCGAGAAATAATCTATAATAGATAAAATATCTATTCATCAGAAAGGAGGAATGCGAATGATTGGCGAACGTTTATTAGACCTACGCAAAGAAGCAGGTCTGACACAGGATGATCTGGCGGCTATCCTCTCTATCAACAAGCACTCCATATCCTCCTATGAACGAAATATCAACGAACCTCCTGACGAGATCAAAATACAGATTGCCGAATACTTTGGCGTATCTGTAGATTATCTTCTCGGCATCACCGATTCCCCCATTCCCCACAAAGATCATCCGAACAGCGTTCGGTTACCTCTCAACTTCCCCGAAGCCGCAATGGAAGACCTTATGGATCATATCGATTATCTGACCTATAAATATAAATCGAAATGACAAAATCATTTTATCAAATCAGATTCTCTCTTATTTGCATCTGTAAAAAACAGACACTTTTTTGATAAAATTGGCACGAAAAAACCACCTCATTGAGGTGGTTTATCTTTTATTATTGTATTTTCCACGGAAATCAGAGCAGTATATATACCCTCCTTCCAATCTGTATAAAAATCTCCGTTATATTGCATCGCAATATCCTTTAGAATCTCCTGTCCATAACCATGACCATCGGCTGTTTTCTTTCTTTTTTCCGGAAAAGCCGAAGTATTTTCTACTTTGATATGTATATAATCTCCTTTTTGAGCTGCCTTCACCACAATTTTTCTTTCTTCCACCGGACACACAGCTGCTGCCCATCTAGCATTATCCAGAAGATTGGAAAATACACTGCACAAATGTACTGGCTGGATTTTTGCAGTCTCTTCTATCAGGATTTCAGCAGAAAAATCAATATTGTCTCTTTCACATGCAGCCGCCTGTTCATTGAGTACAGCATTGATGACAACATTGCCGCACCATGTATTTTCTTTGGTATTAGCAAGATTTCGACGCAACTGTTCCAGCATTGATTTTGCCTGCTCCTGTTCTCCCTGCTCTGTCAGATATAGCGCAGTCGTCAACTGATTATTAAAATCATGACGAATTTGGGCTAATTCCTCTCTTCGTATTTCGATTGATTGATAATGTAACTGTTCCACCTGCTGCAAATGTTCCATTTCTCGCACTCGCTTCGCAAGAGCCTCTTTTTCGCCTTGATTCAAAAATGCATATAGCAGTACAATATCAGCCACAAAACCCAACATGAAACCCAAAGCTGCAAAAATTCCAATCTCTCTATGAAAAAACAGTTCTTGATTTGTCCAGTTCCACAAAACAATCAGCTGACTGATCGGAAACAAAACGAAAACCCATGCATGGCGAGGTAATTTCTGGTGCTTAAAAACATTGTTCCAGATAAATGCCATTACTGCAAATAATGCGAAATCAAACATCATACAAGCAGTCTGCAATACGAACATCTCATGATTGGCAAATGTATTCTGATATTCTACCTCGAAAATATGTCTCATTATTGTGATACTGAAAAGTTCCCCAATAAAGGTGGCTGCAACAAAAATAGTGTATGCCAAAATCCGTTTCCAAAGTTTACCCTTAAATCCTAAAAATACAAACGCCAAAATCAAAGCTGCCTGCAATACACCCATAATTTCAAACAGCACATTGCCAATATTCTGCGAACGAATGTAGCCCGCTGGCTGTGTCAGCAATGCAAGGATTAACGCCATCCCCCAATTAGGAACTTTTGGCCATCTTTTTTCCAGGCAGAAACTCCACATCAGGCCAAGAATAAACGGATATAGAAAGCCCCCTATCAGACCATTCAAAATATAATAATACATATAATTCCCCTTTTACAATGTTTCTCCCATATACCTAAAGTAACGTTCCCTCGTTTCCGCATATTTTGCTCTGCTGATTGGTATTTCTGTACCACTTTTTAACAGTATATGATTTTTATCAATCCTGCGGATATAATTCATATTTACCAGAAAACTTTTGTGACACTGCAAAAAGCCTTCTGGCAGCCTTTTCCGCAAGTCATCCAGCTTTTCATATATTTCGATTTTACCATCCAATGTAAAAATAACAAGTTTTCTGCCTGCACTTTCAAAATAGGAAATCTCCTGATAAAGAATCGCATGAATGATGCCATTTCTCTTTACCACCAACTTTTCTTCTTCCTGCAAGACCATCTTTTCCTTTGCCTTTTCTAAAAGCTGCAATAAAGTATCCATATTGACAGGTTTTACCAGAAAACCACACAAATTCGCATTTTTAAGAAAAATCTGCTGAGAAAAGCGGTCATTATAGCCTGTTACATAAATGATTTGCGTCAGTGGACTTAATTTCAGCAAATCAGCCGCAAAATCAATACCTGTTTTTTCTTCTTTCCAATCAATATCCATAAACACAAGATCGAACCGCTCTCCGTTTTCTACAACAGACAGAAAGTCTGCCGAAGAAAGAACTGTTCTGATTTGTGTTATTTCCTTTATTTCTTTTAATTGCTCGTGAAGCATCTCCACAGCAATGTTTTCATCATCACAAATTGCAACTCGCATAATTTATCACCTCTTTTTTCATTATGATACAAAATAAAGCTTTTTGAAAGGCATTGTTAAAATTAGTCAATTAAATGGCAAAAATAATTGTTCATATCCCACGGAATTTTATAATTTATCGTAGCATTATTCTCTTTTGCACACAATTCTTAATATTTCCTTACAATTTCCACCTCCCGATTGACATAACTTTTTCATCCAGGATATGATTAAATTAGCCCGAAGGCGTTGCACAGAGGTTGAACTGCTTTCCAGGGAAGTGATTAGAGGCCGCAGTCGCATGATGAGGCAGTATGTTTATGGATTTTTAAAAAAACAGATCAATTCAACAACAACAAAAGATTCCTGCGGTAAATCGTTTTTACCATGCATATCTTATGAATGAAAAAGTGTTGCCAATGGATTGTATCTAGGTGTAGAGAGATTTTATGGAAGATCAGACCGACAACCAGAGAGGATTTTTGCAGCAGAACATCTGCGTGCATATCTTATGAATGAGAGAAGAAGCGTTGTTTCTGGGCTGTATCTGGGTTTAAGGATGAACGGATAAGTGTTCTTTGTGTACACATTTTTAGGATGAATGTATCACGAATAAATCCGAGCCGAAAGGGAATTTATTAGAAAGGATGCCAGAAGGGGGGGGGTATGCCCCGGGCAAGTTGTTGGTATGGATGCCGTAAGGGATTGGTATGTCCCAGGCAGTATGTAGTAGGATGATTATGAAAAACATAGCCCATTATAGC
Organism: Anaerotignum sp.; assembly: GCA_045630845.1. Taxonomy (GTDB): domain Bacteria; phylum Bacillota; class Clostridia; order Lachnospirales; family Anaerotignaceae; genus Anaerotignum_A. The sequence continues at coordinate 49,069 of JAZQTP010000048.1, forward strand.
TGTGTTTGAGTAAAGAAGGCGAAAACACATAGAGCAACATACCGAGAGCCAGTAAATGACCACCGGTTTTGCAATTTGCAAACTTTCATGCTCTAACTCGTTTCCGGGCGAAACGATGTGTAACGAATTAGGAAGAAGACATTCGGAAACAATATATTTTGATGCGAATATGAATTTGTCATAGGGAAGATTTATTTTAGGGTCTGGGTTACCCGTTGTAAAAGCCCTACTTCTTGTTATCGCCCTGACGCAAAACCAGAAAGCGTAGGCTTTTATGGTTATTCCTAATTCTCTCAATTTTTCCGGCGAATGGTTCACGCCAGAAACCTTTCACGCCAGAACCAGACAGAAACTTCCTGAGTACGGAACATTTTACGAATCCATTTGTAAAATAATGCAGGAAAGAGGTCTGGATGGAACAAGCAACAAAAAACTGATCGCCGCCACACATCTGAGCGGTACGATCTGCTCCCATCTGAAAAATGATCCGGAGTATCAACCCAGTGTCAAAACGATCCTTGCTTTTTGCATCGGTACGTACACTTCCGAAGAAGAAACGTATCGTCTTCTGAGACTGAAAAAGTATGCACTGAGCCCCGAAGATCCTGTCCATTGCGCTTACATGGATTTGCTCCGTGTATATCAGGTCTTTGGATTTGGTATTCGGGAGTGTAACGAATTCTTGAAATCTTGGGGATTCGATAAAAAGCATTTCCTTGGGTCTTTTGATCTGGATGAGAAATTTTGAGAGTTTGCCGTGCATGGAAACATGCACGGCTTTTCCATTTCAAAAAAATTTTTAAATTTCATAAATTGACAATTTACAGAAAAAGGCGGAATTCCGCCTTTTTCTTTTTTCCAAAATCAGAAACCCTTGAAAATCAAGGATTCTTCATAAATCACTGAAAAATGACAACACGGAAAATATATGGTTATATCAAGGTGTAAATCGATTTACGGACATATAAGAATTTACATTTTACGATTGGAGGAATCCTTATGACAATTACTGATGTGATCATCGATCCCAGAAGTCTGGGAACAAAACTGTGGCTGGTGGATGTTATGCCGGTATATGAATACAGAAACAACAGACGTACAGAAACTGTAACAGGTTATCGCTATGTTGTAGCGATGCCCGAAAGAAATCTGGATAAAATCAGCATCAAAATCGAAGGCAAAAAGCAGATGGAACAGCCTGTTGGTTATGCGGAAGTATCTTTTACAGGTTTGGAAGTGTTTATCTATTGGATGAACGGTCAGCCTCAGATCGGTGCGAAAGCAACGGGTATTGCATTGGCGAATCCTAAGTCCTGATGTTCGCAGTGCGGTGGGTGGATTTCAACCAGAAATCCATCTGCCGTGCTGCCCTACACCATAAGGGTTAGTATTACCCTTATGGTGTAGCATGTAGCATGTAGCAGAAGTAGCAAAGAAGGAGGCTCACGGATGAGCAATTCACAATCACGCAAGTGGCTGATGGTGATAAACAATCCGCAGGAATGTGGGTTTGATCATAGCCATATTTGCGAACTATTGATGAAGTTTTTCCCTGATTATTTCTGCATAGCTGACGAGATAGCAAAAACAGGAACTTTTCATACCCATGTGTTTCTATATTCCCATTCCCCCATACGGTTCAGTACGCTGAAAAACCGTTTCCCGATTGCTCACATCGAAAAAGCATACGGGAGTGCAAAGGAAAACAGAGATTATATTTTGAAAGAAGGAAAATGGGAACTGGATGAAAAGGCAGAAACAAAAGTAGAAGGAAGTTTTTATGAACATGGTGAGGTGCCAAAGGAAAAAGAAGAAAAGAATCCGAGGATGAGTAAATTGATCGAAGATATCAGGGAAGGAAAACAGGCTGTAGAGATCATCGATGAATCACCGGAATTCGCCTTTCGGGTGCGAGATTTAGAAATTCTAAGAGAGGCTCTGCTGTCAGAAAGATTCAGAAACGAAAACAGAGAAGTATTTGTATCCTATCTGTTCGGTGCCAGCGGCACAGGCAAAACCAGAAGCATCTATGAGAAGCACACAGCCAAGGATATTTGCCGTATCACCAATTACCGACAGGGAAAAGGAATCAGTTTTGATGGATATAACGGACAGGACGTACTGGTATTTGAAGAATTCAATTCGCAGATACCCATTGAAGAAATGTTGAATTATCTGGATATTTACCCGTTATCATTACCTGCCAGATATACAGATAGGACAGCCTGTTACACGAAGATTTATATCACATCTAACTTACCGATTGAGGAGCAGTATCGGGAGGTACAGGAATATCGCCCTGAAACATGGAAGGCTTTTCTGCGAAGGGTGCACAGGATCGCAGAATATCACGCAGACGGAACGATCACAGAAAGGGGGAAAAACGATGAACCGACCGGACAAGGAAGTGTTGGAACAGCGAACCAGAAATCAGTATCAGTTCCTGCGGATGAAAATAGGGATACATAATGTGATCCATCAGAAAAAAGCAGCGATCGCTGCAGCAGGCTATATTATTTTGGCCGTGATCGGATGGATGTTTTTGCAGAAATATCCCTTGGAGAACAGGTATGAATTTCTGGAAGAACTGTACCGAGTATCTTTTCGTATCGCATATATAATTGCAGTCTTTGTTGGTGCGATTATGCTTTTGATGTTTCTTGGAACGCCTGTTGGTGCAAGGAATATCCATGAGGATCTCTGGCGAATCGGCTTGACGAATCACGCAGGGGAAACACCCCTACTGATACGGAAATACACAGAGAAAAATGCCATAGTTATGGAATTCGAACCCTGCGGTATCCCTCTGAAAGAATGGCAGGAGAAAAAAGAACGTATAGAAACAGCATTGAACATTCATATTCTGAAAATTACCCACGGAAAGAATCGAAAAAGAATATTGCTGCACACAGTTTCAGGAGAACAGGATCTACCTGATATTCTCCATTGGAAAGATACAGAACTCAGTAAAAAAGATTTTGAACTGGTGCTGGGGCAGGGTTTCGGTGGAAAGGTGAAAGTCAACTTGACTAAAGTCCCTCATATCCTATTGGGCGGTTCTACCGGTTCCGGCAAAAGTGTTCTGCTGAAACTGCTCCTGATGCAGTGCGTGAAGAAAGGTGCGAAAGTTTATATTGCTGACTTTAAGGGCGGTGTTGATTTTTCTCTTGCATGGCATCAAAATTGCAAGATCATCACAGAAGAAGCAGAACTGTTGGATGTACTGACAATGATCGTGGAGGAACTGGAAAACAGAAAGGTTCTGTTTCGGGAAAGCAGCTGTGCCAATCTGACCGAACACCAAGAACAAGAATACCAAGAACAATGTAAGGATGATGTAAAACGCTACATATTTGCCTGTGACGAAGTGGCAGAGGTTTTGGATAAAACGGGTCTTTCCAAAGAACAAAAGGAAATAGTGATCAAAATCGAAAGCAACCTTTCTGTCATTGCCAGACAGGGGCGCGCCTTTGGTATCCATCTGATTTTAGCAACGCAGCGACCGGATGCAAATATCCTGTCGGGACAAATCAGAAACAACATCGACTATCGTGTCTACGGACGAGCAGATAATGTATTATCTCAAATTATTTTAGACAATACCGATGCTGCGGATCAGATTCCCAAAGATGCACAGGGACTTTTTCTAAATCATGAAGGCACGGTATTTCGAGCATATTTATTTGATGAAGAATGGAAGTGAAATTATGAATACAGAAAAGACTCAAGTACCCATTCACCTGAAAATGACTTTGACCATCAAAGAAGCTGCCGAATACAGCAACATCGGTATCAACCGCATCGAACAGATGCTTAAACACCCCAACTGTCCTTTTGTTCTGTATGTAGGTACCAAAAAGCTGGTAAAACGCAAGGCATTTGAGCAGTATATCAGCGATAAACTGCTGATTTGAAGGTAGTTTCACTATTGAGAAACAAGAGCCGATGTGATATACTATAGATTATTGCATTGGCTCTTTTCTTTGCAGAGAAAGGAGTTCAATAGATGGGTAAAAACTTAAAAGGTAAAGAATGCGGCAAGGGTATCTGTCAGAGAAAAGACGGTTTATACAGTGCAAGATTTATAAACCAACAGGGAAAGCGCATGGTAAAATGCTTTTCCTCTCTTCCAGAAGCCAAAAACTGGCTTGCAGATGCAAAGTACGAAGATAAGCACGGTCTTACGCCCGTTGTTTCTGATATGACAGTAGATGGATGGTTTGAATTCTGGATGAACAATCTGATTTGTAACCTCGCTCCTAATACAAAACGAAACTATCGGGAACGGTACAAGTTCAATGTACAGCCTTATATTGGAAATATCCGTATCTCCGATGTGAAACCGATGCACTGTAAATCCATTCTGAATCGTATGGAAGAGGTCTATGCTGGATCGACCATTCGTCAGACCTATATTTTTATGGGGTCTATGTTCCGCTCTGCTGTTATGAATGATATTATCCCTAAGCATCCTATGGATGGGGTCAGATATACAAAACCCGTCCGTGCAGTGGATGATATCAAATTCCTAACAGTAGAAGAACAGCGAAAATTTCTGAACACAGCGAAACGATCCCATAACTACGCACAGTATGCACTGATCCTGGAAACAGGACTGCGAACCAGCGAACTGATCGGACTAACCTGGGATGCAATCGATTGGGAAAATCGAACACTGACCGTTAACAAGACTTTGGAATACCGCCACGGTGAAAAATATTGGCGTGCCGGTCCTCCCAAAACGCAGCAGAGTTACCGCACGATCCCTTTAACCAATCGGGCTTATGGGCTACTGGAATCTGTTCGTTCTGATGCCAAAACCAGAAAGGAATCCGATATGCTTTCCCAGTCTCTGGAATACATTGACAGAAGAACAGGTGCAAAAGCTACCCTCGTTCTGCGTGATCTTATTTTCATCAACTGGCGAACAGGGGAACCATCCAAAAACAGTTCTTATGATACCCACTTATACAAATTGTGTGACGAAGCAGGAATCAAACGATTCTGTATGCATGCTCTGAGGCATACATATGCCACCAGGGCGATCGAAAGCGGAATGCAACCAAAAGTGCTGCAGAAACTGCTTGGACACGCAAGTATCAAAACGACAATGGACAGATATGTTCATGTAACAGATGAGTCCATGTCAAAAGCTATATTACAATTCGAGACACAACAAATACAAAATGGTACAGTAATGGTACACTAAGCACCATTCTGAGCCAAAGAAACGCTTGAAAATAAAGGAGAAGTGAAAATTATGAAACTTGGTATCGTAGGTCTACCCAATGTAGGCAAAAGCACCTTATTCAATTCCATGACAACCGGCAAAGCCGAAGCCGCAAACTATCCCTTCTGTACCATCGACCCCAATGTTGGCGTAGTTCCTGTCCCTGATGCTCGTCTGACAAGATTAACAGAAATCTATGGTTCCCAGCGAACCCTTCCCGCTGTCATCGAATTTGTTGATATTGCAGGTCTGGTACGCGGCGCTTCCAAAGGGGAAGGTCTGGGCAACAAATTCCTTAGCCATATCCGCGAGGTAGATGCAATCTGCCATGTTGTACGCTGCTTTGAGGACGCAAATGTTGTCCATGTAGACGGCTCCGTGGATCCCATCCGTGACATCGAAACCATCAATCTGGAGCTGATCTTCTCCGACATCGAAGTGCTTGACAGACGCATTGCCAAAACAGGTAAGCTGGCAAAACAGGATAAATCCCTGCAAAGAGAAATGGATATTCTGCAGAAGCTGAAAGATGCGCTGGAAGAAGGTAAATCCGCAAGAAGCGTAGAATTTGATGCTTCCGAGGACTATGAATTTGTAGAAAGCCTTACACTCCTGACCGCAAAGCCCGTATTGTACGCAGCAAATGTTATGGAGGATGATCTGGCAGATGATGGTGCTTCCAATGAATTTGTCTCTAAAGTAAGAGAATATGCCGCAGCAGAACATAATGAAGTATTCGTTCTGTGTGCAAAAATCGAAGAAGAAATCTCCGATCTGGACGAAGCGGATAAAAAAGAATTTCTTGCTGATCTGGGTGTAGAAGGCAGCGGTTTGGACAGACTGATTGCAGCCAGCTATAAGCTGCTGGGACTGATCAGCTATCTAACAGCTGGCCCCCAGGAAACAAGAGCATGGACGATTACAAATGGCACAAAAGCACCACAGGCTGCAGGAAAAATCCACTCTGACTTTGAACGCGGCTTCATCCGCGCGGAAGTTGTTTCATTCGATGATCTGGATAGACTTGGCACATACAACGCCGCAAAAGAACAGGGTCTGGTTCGCTCCGAAGGCAAAGAATATGTAATGAAGGATGGCGACGTAGTGCTCTTCCGTTTCAATGTATAATTTCGGTAAAAAAGCCGGCATATGCCGGCTTTTTTCTATTTCACGCTTTCGTTCAAAAAAACAGGACCTTCGCTTTCGCAAAGATCCTGAGAATCCTTTTCTTATTTCTTGCCATACAGAGAAGCCATCACTCTGTCATAAGCATCTGTTACCGCTTTTTCCGGGTTCCCTGTTGCAAGGCTTACCACGATATTTACCAGCAATGCCATCAGAAATGCAGGAAGCAATTCATAGATTGCGAATACACCACCCATAGGCGCAATGCCGAATTTCCAAATAAATACCATCGCACCGCCTGTCAGCATACCTGCCAGCGCCCCCTGTTTATTCGAGCGTCTCCAGAACAGTGCCAGAAGTACAACAGGACCAAAGGCAGCACCAAAGCCCGCCCATGCAAAGGATACGATACGGAATACAGAAGAATCCGGATTTCTTGCCAGAAATACCGCTACTACTGCAATCCCCACAACTGCTGCTCTGGCGATCTTGATAGATGCCTTTGCAGACAAATCTATATGGAAAAATTTACGCAGCAGGTTTTCAGAAATACTGGAGGATGCCGCCAGCAGCTGTGCATCCGCTGTAGACATTGTGGAGGAAAGGATACCGGAGAGGATAACGCCGCCCATGATTGCAAAAAGAACACCGTATTTCCCCATCAAATCCGCCACTCTGACGATAATGGTTTCAGATGTATTACCATCCAGAAAATCCAACGCACCGGCTGCCGTTACCGCATTGCCAACAATACCTATGATGATCGCAACCGTCATGGCAATACATACCCACACTGTCGCAACGCGTCTGGAGGTTTTCAATTTTTCCCTATCTTCAATCGCCATAAAACGCAGTAGGATATGGGGCATACCAAAATATCCCAACCCCCACGCCAGTGTAGAAACAATGGTCAGTGTGCCATAAGGCGAAGAAGAATTATCTGCTGCCACATGAGAAGCTGTCAGGCTCAGATAGCTCACCAGATTATTTGCATTTTCTGCCACGGCATCAAAGCCACCTGCAACGCTTACACCAAATAATACAACCACAATCAGTGCAATACTCATAACCACACTCTGAATCATATCTGTCATAGATGCAGCCAGAAAGCCGCCTGTTACTGTGTAAGCTACAATAACCACCGCAGAAATAATCATTGCAACATGGTAATCAATGGCAAAAATGGAGCTGAACAGCTTACCGCAAGCCGCAAAACCGGATGCAGTATAAGGAACAAAGAATACGATAATTACAACCGCTGCAATCGCCATCAGAATATTTTTCTCATCCTTGTATCTGAGAGAGAAAAAGTCCGGCAGTGTGATCGCATTCACCTCATGGGTGTAAGTACGGATACGCTTTGCGACGATCAGCCAGTTTACATAGGTGCCGATTGCAAGCCCAATCGCCGTCCACGCAGGCTCTGCAATCCCTGCCAGATAAGCAAGACCGGGAAGCCCCATCAGCAGCCAGCTGGACATATCCGCAGCCTCCGCAGACATCGCCGTTACCAGCGGCCCCATCTTTCTGCCACCCAGATAAAAGTCACCTACTGTTTCATTGGATTTGGAACAATATACGCCGATGGCTACCATACCAATCAAATAGATGGCAATGGTCACCAGCATAATAATGTGCGCTGTTGTCATAATAAAATACCCTCTTTCTTTTCTTTTGCTTTTGGCAGTATAACACAAAACAAACCAGAATGAAATACAGAACGAAGTACGAACTATATTCAGAACAAAAGAAAATAAAAACAGCCATAAACATTGTTATTTCAATATTTAATGGCTGTACGATTTTTAGAACTATTTTTTATCCGAAAAATAATCTAAAAATTTTTTCTTCTTATTTTATCTTTTCTGCACGAAAACTTCCCAGAAAAATCGGCATCATTGTTTTGGCATACTGGCTCAAGGAATAGTCCCCATTGCTGATGCACCAATCATAAATAAGGGCGCGTTCACACAGAGCATAGGCCTTTACGATCTCATTGACCGCTGCATCCCTACGCAGCTCCCCCTTTTGCTGCCCCTCCGATACAATCTGGCGCAGCAGCTTATAATACAGGCGGTTATGATCCATCAAATGCTTTTCTCCTGTCGTCACCAGCTGAGAAGAATACATCCTCGCCACAAGATCCAGAGATACACTGTTATCAATCATCAGAAACAGCTCCTGATTCAGAAACATCAGTTTATCAAAGCTGTCCATATCTGCTTCCAAAGTGGGGATCAGTGCCTCATATTTATCATCAAATAAATCGGAAAGCGAGCCAAGCAGCGCGTCCTTTCCACTGAAATAATGATAAAAAGAGCCTTTGGAGGTGCCGGACTCCTCCACGATCTCCTCTACCGTGGTATCATCATAGCCCTGTTCATAAAACAGCTTCCACGCCGCCGAAACGATACGGCTTCTGGTATTTCTTGTATTTTTTTTCGCCAACGCATCCACCTCCTTATCTCATCATCACAGATTTTACTTCATTACTTTCCGCAATGCTTTATACCTTCTTCCACTTCAAGCTCACCAGATCATGCTCTCGGATTGCACGCACCAGACGCTCACTGAAGTCCGGCGCAAGAATATCCCGCTCATCCAGCATTTCCAGCCCCAGTTCTTTGCACCGAAGATAAGTTCCTGTTTTTTCTTGCTTTTCCTTGCTGAATGTTGCAATCAATCCCTTGGAGAACCATCCACCCAGTCGTTTCTTCGCAATCAGCAGCTCATTCAGTGCAGCCGTATCTGCTTCCCGCAGCTTACAGGAAATAAACACCGGTAAGGATTCATCCATCAGCACCACATCAATCTCATTGCCGCCCATGCGCGTGCCATCGTAAACATCCCAGTCAATCATGGTTCCCAGCTTCACATCCTCAAATACGCCGCTGGATGCCGCCGCCACATAAACATGAAGCTCCAGCCACACGCCGTAGCTGATACAATACTGCTTATCCTCCATAGAACAAAAGCGGAAGGACACACGCCCTTTAGACAGTTCCAGCCTTTCAATAAATCCATTCCTCTGAAATTCCCACAGGACTTCTTCCTCTACCCGCACTTCTCTGCCGTTTTTCTGTGTCACCAGCTTCGGACTATCAACAAACAGCTCATGGGGCAGCCCACGAGAAACCACCGTCTGCAGCCAGCTGCAGGTTCCCTTCCATTCTTTCAGATTACGAAAAAGATACTGTGCCATCTTCCGAATCGGCTCATATCTTTCCGGCGCAGGCGGACGATGGGACTCCCCCATCAGCTCTGCCCCCTTGGCATCCAGGAAATTCTCCAATGTCAGCCGCACAATATCGCAGACCTTTTCGCCCGTTTCCGCATTATTGATGCATTGCTGCACCAAGTCTGTATGTACCATACGCATCCCGCATTGTTGTCCCGCCTGATAGCCGGCTATCATCATCAGTTCACTACCACCGGTCAGCTCCAATGTGCAGTTTTCCGCCCCATAGCGTTCTGCCGCCTGTTTGGTTGCAGCCCTGATCTTTTCTATGGATTCACTCTCCACCGGAATTGCCTCCACCCGAAGCTTCGGCATACTTTTTGCAAAGCATGTCTTTAATGACCGAAATACATTCTGATCCATCATATTCCTATCATGAAGATAAACCACCACATCGGGCTGCAAGGTAAGCGGTGCCACAATATTCTTCAAAACATCCTTATCATAATACTCAATCAGAACCTTCATGGGATCTCTCCCCTCTCCGATCATTCCTCAATAATGGTTTCTTCTTCGAATTTCACTTCCTCCGCTGCTTCACCCTTTTTCCCTCTGCCGGAGAAAACAGCGCCAAAGTTCAGCTTATTCACAACTCCGGGTGCCATATCAATCAGCTTTGTCACAGCATCCTGATTTTTTACATTGATCAGGTGTGTTCCATCCTTTGTAATTGCCAGAATAGCAGAAGGCGTGATCTTCGCCCCTACACCACCGGCAGCACTGGCACTTTCCTTTGTGCCTACCCCAGCACCAACAGAAACCTCAATCAGTGGCAGCAGTGTCAGCCCGTCCATCACGATTGCTTCCCCCACGACCGTTTTGGTGGAAACCAAATCCTCTACTTTATCAAACAAAACATTTACTGCCTCATTAAAATCCTTACCCATTGTGCCTCATCCTTTCTTATGCATCCTTCTCACGAAGAAATTTTATCATTTTACAAATAGCCTTCCGAACCGGCTTTGTCAGTATAAATGCCAACACAACCCAAAGCAGTGCGCCCAGTACGATTTTCCCTTTGATCCGCAGCTCTGCATCCTCTAAAGCCGCCTTTGTAAAATCACCTTTAATTTGTATATCATCACCAAACTTTGCCGTCAGCACACCTGCTGCCGCCAGTACATATCCTGTTGCAGCGGGATCTCCCGTTCCAACCACAGCCCTGAGGAACAAATCTCCCGGCAGAACCCCTCTGATCAGCCGCTTCAGCAGTTTTCCGAACGCCCGAAAAATCTCCTTTTTCTCCTCTATGCTCCAAAGCATCCCAACGATTGGCGGCAGACCTTTCTTTTTCTTTTCTTCTACCTCGTCCGAGAAAAATATTTCCTCCGAATCGTCTATCTCCTCTGGCGGCAGCTCTGTAATTTCGGAAAGCTGCACCCGCCGCACCGTCTTGGGCTGTTTTTCTGCCATCCGCTGCGCCTGTGGCTTTGCCTTCGGTTTCTTTTCTTCTGCCGCCGCTTCTTTCTTTCCTTCCGGCTGTTTTTCTGCAGTCTGAAGCATCGGCTCCTGCTTAGGTATCTCCTGCCTGTCCGCCTTTTTCTTTGGCGGTACTTCCTTTGCAGCAACGGCTTTCCGTGCTTCCGCATCCTCCGTCTGCTTCTTCTCTGTATCCACCAGCGTAAACCAAAGCACCTTTACCAAAAGCTTTGTTTTCTCCTCAGCCCCATAAGTGCCCTTTATCTTTATCGCGCCAAAAAGCCAAGACACATCAAAAGAACCGCCGACCGCCTCCTGCTTTCGCCCACTCAGCCGATAGCGAATTGGTGAAAGCAACACCACCAGCACGATCAGCAGAAGCAACAGCAGCAGTGCCAGCAGCACGATGCCAGCCCATTTGAAAATTCCCAATAAAATCAATAAAACCTTCATCGCATTCCTCTATTTCTTCTCCATTACAGGATCAGCTCTGCCGCAGAAGCAGGATTCCGCCCGTTTTTCACAGCATCCTCTGCCATAAATGCCAGCAGCTCATAGGCTTCTCTTTTGCCCATGGCAACTCCTGCAATCTGCCCCGGACGATTTTTATTCCTCTCCCGAAACAGCTCTCTGCTGGAAAGAATCTCCAGACGATTTTTATCTTCAAACAGGACGATGCAGTATAAATGCAGCACAGGTATGCTGCGCCGCAGGCTATACACCACTGTTTCCAGCTCTGTCACATTGCCCGCCACAAACAGATTTTCAATCAGCTGCATACTGCTCCTCCCCTCCAAAAATGCTTTCTCTTTTCCTCTGCTTCCTTTTTTGGAAATATTATAGCATAAAACCGAAAGAAGTCACAAGCCATCCATAAATTTTCCCCATTTTCTCACAGCCGCGCCAAAGCTTGCTCCAGCTCATTGAGCTGATCCACCGGATACATCCGCAAAAGCTCCTTATACTGCCCGCTGCTCAAATCCGGTGTTTCTGTGTAGATCGCAATCTTCCCCTGTAAATCCGCCTGTGCAAATTTCAGCTTTAGCTTCATAAAATCATCCTTTTGCATCCTTTTTTCCTCCTTTGTGAAATATCTCCGAAAGCCCCATCAGAAAGAGAAATCCTCCAAATCCCTTCCGCAGCAGCGCCGATTCCACAGAAACAGCAAGGAGCGCCCCTGCCGTTGCCCCCAGAAGTCCGAACAACGCCAAAGGCTTCGCCGTTTTCATATCCAGATTCCCCGCCTTTCTATGGGTGATAAGGGCGGCAATGGCTGTCGGAATAAAATAAATCAGATTGATTCCCTGTGCCTGCTGCTGGCTAATATCTGTGAAAAAAAGCAGCGCAGGAATTAAGATTGTCCCTCCGCCAATCCCCATACCGCTGATGATGCCGGAAAGAAAGCCCACCAGCACAGCCATCCCCATCAAAACAGCATCCTCACAGCAGCCGCCAACAGAAATGCACCGAATATGCGATGCAGCCAACGCCCGCCGATCTTTTTCAATAGCCTTGCTCCTAACACGCCCCCTGCCAATCCCCCAACAGATGCCCACAGTGCAAGCTGCCATACTTCACCCAGCCCTGTTTTCCATAGATAAATCCCCAAAGACAAAACAGACAACGGAAAAATCACGGCAATCGCCGTAGCATGGGCCTTGTGTTCTTCCACCCCCAGCAGCCGCTCCATGGCAGGCACTACGACTGTGCCGCCGCCGGAGCCAAACAACCCATTGAGAAACCCTGTGAACACCCCTATCATTAGGTTTTTTCCGCTTTGCTTCATACAAATCGCCTCCTTTTTCCTAGTATGACAAAAAAAGCGCGGCTCATACGCCGCGCCAATGCTATCCCTTATTATTGCTTCAAATCCTCCCACATATCACGCATATCCATCCCCGAATCATTGTTGTCCGTCTGCATCCCATAGGTGTTTCGGTCTGTATTGTTCTCTAAATCCTCCTTCGTGCTGTGAACTCCGCCGCCGGGCGCCGTATCCTTCGGATCGTTTTCCTTCATTTCCTCATACCAGCGCCTTGCCTCCGATTCATCTACTGTGCCATCTGCACTGCACCCACCGCAAAGACACATCGCCAGCACCGCCACAGCAATCAGTCCTGTTTTTCTATCCATCATCTGATCCCTCCCACAATATTTTTTGCAATATGGATTGCGCTTATAGTTTTCTCCCTGTTTTGAGAAAAAACCGCACTTTTCATTGGTATGACCGTCAGAATTTGGCAGTTCATTCCGATGATTCAAACAGCAAAACCTTGTGGATACTACAGAAAATTGATATAATAACAAATCGAAAAAAGATTTTTAACATAAAGGAGTGTTTCAATATGACTAAGAGAAAAAGCGGCATTCTGCTGCATCCCACCTCTCTGCCATCTGCATTCGGCATCGGTGATTTCGGCGAAGCGGCTTTCACCTTTGTGGATAAGCTTGCAGATGCTGCCCAAACCCTTTGGCAGGTGCTGCCTTTGGTGCCGACAGATGACGGCGGCTCTCCCTATTCCAGCTGTTCTGCTTTTGCAGGCAATCCCCTGCTCATCAGCCCCGAAAAACTGATGGCAGACGGCTATCTGACAGAAGCTGACCTGCATACCGCAGTAATTCCTTCTTTGCCTCGTGTAGATTACAAAAAGGCAAAAGAGGCAAAACTGCCTTTGCTGGAAAAAGCATACCGCGCCTTTCTTGCAGCCGAAAAACCTGCGGACTACGCAGATTTTTGCGAAAAAAACGCTTTCTGGCTGGAGGACTACGCCCTCTATATCGCACTGAAAAACCATTTCCGTGCAGAACGCGCCGCAGAAAAAACAACAGAAGCCTTTGATGCCTTTGTCGCAGAATGTGACACTCTTGGTCTGACAGCGCAGCAGCTCAAAGATTACTATATCGGTGCAAACTGGGTATCCTTCCCCAAAAGCCTAAAAAAACGCAGCGTACCCTCTCTGAAAAAATGGAAAAAAGAGCTTTCCGATGCTGTGGAAAAAGAAATTTTCCTGCAATACATTTTTGCTAAGCAATGGCAGGCTGTAAAAGCCTATGCCAATGAAAAGGGCATTTCCATCATCGGGGATGCGCCTATCTTTGTCGCCTATGACAGTGCTGATGTATGGGCGAACCAGAAGCTGTTCCGTCTGGACAAAAATGGCTTTCCGACCTGCATCGCAGGCGTACCGCCTGATTACTTCAGCGAAACCGGTCAGCTCTGGGGAAACCCGCACTATGACTGGAAGCAGCATGAAAAAACAGACTTTGCATGGTGGATCTCTCGTATCCAAAAAACGCTGGCGGATGTGGATATTCTGCGAATTGATCATTTCCGTGGCTTTGAGGCCTACTGGGAAGTGGAATTTGGCGCAGCGGATGCCAGAGGCGGCAAATGGGTAAAAGCCCCCGGCAAAGCCTTCTTCGCAAAGCTGAAGGAAACGCTGGGCGAAAATCTCCCCCTGATTGCAGAGGACCTTGGCACTATCACAGAAGAAGTGCTGGAACTGCGGGAATTTGCAGGGTTGCCCAGTATGCGTATTCTGCATTTCGCCTTCGGTGGGGATAAAAACAATGCTTATCTGCCCCATTCCTATGACAGAAACACCGTTGTTTACACCGGCACCCATGATAATGATACGACAAAGGGCTGGTATGAAGCTGCTTCCGAAGCGGAAAAAGACCATTACCGCAGATATATGAACGCAGACGGCTCCAATGCGGCATGGGACATGATCCGCCTCGCCCTTTCCTCCGCCGCAGATATGGCAATCATTCCATTGCAGGATGTGCTTTCTCTTGGCACAGAGCATCGCATGAATGTCCCCGGCACCTCCGATGGCAACTGGGGCTTTTCCTTCTCCTTTGACTGGTGGTGGGATGGCTTTACGGACGGCTTGAAGTATACCTCTCAGCTTTTTGGCAGAAATCTCGTAGCCGCTTCCAAGAAAGAGGATGCAGCACCTACCGCAGAAAAAGCCCTTTGATTCAACCGCATCTTTTTCAAAAAAATATTTCTGTGGGGTTTCAGCATTTGAAGCCCCACTGTTTTATTGATTTTCTTCTCCTTTTCTGTTACAGTTAGGAATAATACCTTTGCAATACAAGCCTTATTTTAGGAGGAAATATTATGTGCGGCTTTTGCGGCTTTACCGGGCTGATTGCTTCGCCCGAAGAAATACTGGAAAAAATGAAAAATAAAATCATCCATCGTGGTCCCGACAGCGGCGGCTCTCACATAGATGGCGGCATTGCCATGGGCTTCCGCCGACTGAGCTTTGTAGATCTGGAGGGCGGTCATCAACCAATCTACAACGAAACAAAAGATATGGTCATCACCTTCAACGGCGAAATCTATAACCATCGGGAAATCCGAGAGGAACTAGAAGCGAAAGGCCATGTGATGGGCAGCCATGCAGACACAGAGGTTCTCATTCACGGATATGAAGAATGGGGAGAAGGCATCCTGCAAAAACTGCGGGGTATGTTTGCCTTTGTCATCTGGGACAAAAAGACAGAAACGCTTTTCGGCGCCCGTGACTTTTTCGGCATAAAGCCCTTCTACTATACCCTTGCCAACGGCAACTTCATCTATGGCTCCGAAATCAAATCCATTCTGGAGCATCCAGATGTAAAAAAAGAAGTGCATCCCATCGCACTGGAAAACTATCTGACCTTCCAGTACAGCGTTCTGGAGGAAACCTTCTTTCAAGGCATCTTCAAACTGATGCCTGCCCACTGCTTTACATTCAAAAACGGAAAACTGAACATCAAACGGTATTGGGAGCCTGTATTCGAGCCAGACTACAGCAAGAGCCTGACACAGTTTGTAGACGAGATAGATGCCGTTATGCAGGATTCCATTCAGGCACACAAAAATGCCGAGGTAGAGGTTGGTTCCTTCCTTTCCAGCGGTGTAGACAGCTCCTATGTGGCAGCGTGCTTTCAGGGAAATAAAACCTTTACCGTAGGCTTTGCCCACGAAAACTATAATGAAATCGACTATGCTAAGGCATTATCCAAGAAAATTCAGATCGACAACTACAGTCATCTGATTTCTGAGGAGGAATATTGGGATTCCATCGGCAAAGTGCAGTATCATATGGACGAGCCTCTTGCCGATCCTTCTGCCATCGCTCTTTATTTTGTTGCCCGCACTGCGGCACAGCATGTAAAAACCTCTATGAGCGGCGAAGGTGCCGATGAATTTTTCGGCGGCTATAATATTTATCGTGAACCTCACGATCTGCTGCCTTTAACCCGCTTACCTCGCCCCATACGCAAGGGACTGGGTGCAGTGGCGCAAAAGCTGCCAAAAATGAAAGGCAAAAATTATCTGATTCGCGGCAGCAAGGAATTGCAGGAACGCTTCATCGGCAATGCTTTCATGTTAAATGAGCAGGAAAGAGAGCGCATCCTGAAAAACCCCAGTGGCAAATTCCACCACACCCAGCTGACAAAGCCTTTCTATGAAAAGGTAAAGCATCTGGATGATGTAACAAAAATGCAGTATATCGACATTCATTTCTGGCTGATCGGCGATATTCTGCTGAAGGCTGACAAGATGAGCATGGCACATTCTCTGGAGGTGCGGGTACCTTTCCTTGACCGTAAGGTATTTGATGTAGCAAGAAGGATCCCTACAGAATATAAGGTGACAAAAGAGAATACGAAATTTGCCATGCGGCAGGCAGCCCATCGCCATCTGCCCGATATGGTGGCAGAAAAGAAAAAGCTTGGTTTCCCTGTTCCCATCCGTGTATGGCTGAGAGAAGAAAAGTATTATAGCATCGTAAAAGAGGCCTTCCTCTCCCCCACCGCACAGGAATATTTCAAGACAGAAGAAATCATGAAATATCTGGACGAGCATAAAGCCTGCAAGGCGGATAACAGCCGAAAAATCTGGACTGTTTATATGTTCCTCGTATGGCATAAACAGTTCTTTGAGAACTGATTTGCACGATACACTTATCCCCTAAGGAATATTATTGACAGTACCTTTCAAAGACAACAAAAAGACCGATTCTCAAATGATAGAGAATGAACCGACCCCCAATCGTTAGATTTTTAGGTCTAACTTTTGGAGATCGGTTCAGAAATCGGTCTTTCTTTTTTATTTATCCCGTTTTTCTTCGCAGAAGCTCACCCCAGCTTATTACCGAAAGCAGCACTGCACTGAATACGATAATGCCGCCCACAAGTACCCGCGGCGTAAAGGGATCCCCATAAAGCACCACCCCGCAGAAATAGCCAATCACCGATTCTGTCGAGATCAGAACCGCTGCATGCGTATCCGTCGTATGTCTTTGTGCAACATTCTGTATGGTATATGCCCCCACCGTATTTACTGTCATCAGATAAAACAAGCCAATCAGCCCCGCCTTTGGAAAGACCGCAGGCATTCCCTCCACCAGAACAGAGGCAAGGATGGAAAGACAGCCTGTTGTCAAATACTGATAAAAGCTCATCGCAAGAGGATTTGCCTTTTTCGCACAGATGCCTGTTGCCACGATCATAAAGGAATAAAGAAATGCAAAGGTCAGGGAAAGCATATCTCCCAGTTCCACATAAGAAGCCCCTTGCAGCGAAATCAACCCAATGCCGCACAGTGCCAACAGCCCCGCAAGAAATGCCTTTGCCTTCGGTCTTTTTTTCAGCACCAGCCAAGAAACGAAGGGCACGATCACCACATAGGTAGCCAGCAGAAACGCCTGCTTGGAGGGTGTAGTATACTTCAGCCCGATAATCTGAAAGGGCTGAGCAACAAAAAGGATACTGCCCAATAGCAGCCCTGCTTTTCTGTCTGTTTTTGATGCACAGCAGATCTGTCGGTGAAATATGATCCCAAGGCATAGCGCCGCACCTGTAAAACGCACCGCCATGATCCAAAAAGCAGGAAATGTTTCCGCAACCATATCTCCCGCTATAAAGCCAACTCCCCAAAAGGTCGCCGCCAAAAGCAGTGCAAGGTCTGCCAGAAGCATCTTTTTCTTTTGTTCATTCATCCGTCTTTTTCCTCCTGTCCTCACGGAATCTCTGTCCAGAAGAAAAACCCCTCAAAAGAGGGGCTTTTTATCATTTTTTTAGATTGCTGCAATTTTTACATCGATATCATTATTCAGTGCATCCACCTTATCCTGTGCAGCCTGCAGGCTGTCAGCTTTTACACCGATATAGAATTTCAATTTCGGTTCTGTGCCAGAAGGACGGACGCATACCCATGTGCCATCCTCCAGTGTATAATGCAGCACATCAGATACAGGCAGCGGGCTTCCACTTTCTTCCCCTGTCAGCAGATTTTTGAACACCTGTGTTTTATAGTCTTTTGCTACTACTACGCGGAAACCGCCCAGCTCAGCAGGTGTATTTTCTCTAAAGGTTTTCATGATGAGGGCAATGCGTGCCATGCCTTCCAGCCCCTTCATGGTCAGAGATTTTATACCTTCACGGTAGTAGCCGTATTTTTCATACAGCGCCAACAGTGCTTCGTACAGTGTCATACCTTTTTCCTTATAATATGCCGCCATTTCACAAATCAGAACTGCCGCATACACCGCATCTTTATCTCTTGCATAGGTACCGCCCAAGCAGCCATAGCTTTCTTCAAAGCCGTACAGATATTCATAAGAGCCTGCTTCTTCAAAGTCTTTGATCTTTTCACCAATGAACTTAAAGCCGGTCAGAACATCCATTTTTTCAACACCGTATGCTTCACAAATAGGTGTAACCATTTCTGTGGATACAATCGTTTTGATTACCGCACCGTTTGCAGGCAGCTTACCCTGTGCCTTTCTCTGGCTCAGGATATATTCTGTTGCGAGCACGCCAACATGGTTGCCTGTCAGCGCAACAAACTCGCCTTTTTCGTCTTTTACCATCGCACCCACACGATCAGCATCAGGGTCTGTACCGATCAGTACATCCGCATCCACCTTTGCCGCCAATTCCTGTGCCATCACAAAAACCTTAACATCCTCGGGGTTGGGATATTCCACTGTGGAGAAAGAAGAATCGGGCATTTCCTGTTCTTTTACAATAAACACATTTTTGAAGCCCGCTTTTTCCAAATTACGACGAACAGGCATATTGCCGGAGCCATGGAGCGGTGTATAAACAATATTCAGCTTATCGCCCATGCGTGCAATCATATCCTTATTCATCAGGCACGCCTGTACATTCTGATCGAAGGCTTCATCCACTTCTTCACCAATCAGCTGAAAAAGCTTCTTCTCCTCCGCTTCTTTTCTTTCCATTCTCTTGATCTGACCAAAGTCTGTCACAGCATTTACTTCTGTGATGATACCTTTATCTCTGGGGGCTACCACCTGTGCACCATCTGCCCAATATACTTTATAGCCATTGTATTCGGGAGGATTATGGGATGCTGTCAGCACAACGCCCGCTGTGCAGCCCAGCTCTCTTACTGCAAAGGACAGCATGGGAACGGGACGGAGCGCAGGATAAACATAGGCAGGAATCCCATTTGCCGCAAAAATCAGACCGGCAACCTCTGCAAATTCAGGGGACATAAAGCGGGAATCATAAGCAATCGCAACGCCCTGTGCCTGTGTGCCTTCCTGCAGAATATAATTTGCCAAACCCTGAGAAGCCTTCCCTACTGTATACTGATTCAGTCTGTTGGAGCCATTGCCGATAATGCCGCGCAGACCACCTGTACCGAATTCCAGCTCCTTAAAGAAGCGTTCCTTAATCTCCATTTCATTATCAGCAATGCTCCTCAATTCTGCTTTCGTTTCCTCATCAATAAAAGGATCATTCAGCCATTGCTCATATCTTACACGATATTCTTCCACTTCCTTTTCCTCCTTGTCGTTTTTCTATTTCCACTATATTATTCCATTGCCGCATACAAGGACGCTGCAGGAGCATGAATAAAAACACTCTCTTGGAATGTTTCATAACCCTCTTTTTCCACCTGCACATGGTAGGTACCATAAGGCAGATTTACCTCCATCGGTGCAACACCATATTTTTCACCGTCGATATATACCCAAGCACCTTCTACATCTGCCGTTACTGTCAGCGTACCATATTGAATATCCTTCAAAAGCTCTGCATGAAGCGTCACGGAGTCACTGTCTAGTGTCACACGCTGATTCCATTCCATGTATCCATTTTTTAGAATCACCACATCATATTCCCCCACAGGAAGCACGGCTGGGCTTTCTGCCACTGTTCCATTGATGTAGAGCTTATAATCCGTCACATTGGCATCTATAATGATGACACCCATTTTTTCCTGTGCTTTGGAAAGATCATACAAAAATTCCTCTCCCGCCTCCACAAAAACAGCATCTGTTCTCTGCTCAATATTGGAACCGGTCACCGTAAGCTGGTGCTGTCCTGCCCGAACGGCAAGCTTCATCCCCTCTTCCAGAGGCACTTCCTCCTCCTCGTCCAGACGAAGCATCCCATCCTTGATATTCTTGGCATTTTCCACCTCAATATAACCATGATACTCCAGCACCTCTACGGACCAGACAGTATCCCCCACCAATGTTAGCGCAAGAAGGTCGCAAGACTCTATATTCTTTGGAGATAATTCCTCTTCTTGATAAAAAAAGAACGCCTGCTTGCCATAGGGATAAGATATATTCTCTCCTACAAATTTGCCTGCATTTACCTCTGCCCGAAGTCCCGTTGCCTCTTGCACACAAATCTGGTCGCTGCCATAATCCATAGAAAGCATTGTTTCTTCATCCTGCGACAGGCTCACCATGGCAACATCCCCCATTTGAATACGATCTGGGGACATTTCCTGTCCATTTTCATCCAGAAGCACAGTTTTCTCTGTCAGTTGGATCGTTCTTCTTTTTTCCGCCGCAATATCATATACCTTAAGGCGATCCTCCAGAACACTTTCCACCAGCATTGGTACAGTATTTTCTGTCGTAGGAAGCAACGACTTCTCCGTCCAAAATCCCCATCTAACTGCTACAAAGCCAAGCATACAGGCAAGCACTGCTACCAGCACTAAAATCCCTGCGTTTTTTTTATCCAATCCGAACTTTCCTTCCCATGCCCATCTGCGGCGTTCCGCACCTTCTGACACAGGCTCTTCCGATATATCAAATTTTTCTGACTCAAAGGCATTCAGAAATGCTCTGGCATCTCCCAGCTCATCATCCACGCCATCTTCCATCTTTTTTACTTTTTCATTTATATCATCCAGACGAACGGTTCTTCCGAAGTCCTGTTCATTTTCTTGAAAATGATAATCCTTCATCCACTTCTCCTCCTTCAGGGGAAAATACAGAATATTTCATTCTTATTTTAAGTCTTTTCCCCTGAAGATGCAACAGAAAAAATATCAAAGGCCACCGAGGTTTCTCCTCAGCAGCCTCTTTCTATCACACGCTTTAGCCATACCCCTTTTTTCGCCTCCTCTGCCGCTGCAGACAACCGCTCCTGCATCGCCGGCGACACACAGGCCCTGCGACGATTATGGTATTCATTTACCAGCCGCAAAAATTTTTCAGGGTAAACCAGCATCCCTCTTAGTAGCGTCAAGTCTCGCTCCGAAAGAGGGCGGTGTCTACTATAACCATCTAGCATAGCCCATACGCCATCACTCTCTCCCGCCGTCTTTTTCCCATAACGCAACAGATAAAAAGCCAGGTCCGCAAGGGGCAGCTCTCGGCTGCATTTATCAAAATTCCCTACAAACACCCTTCCACTACTATCCAGCCGCAGCGCTTCACTCTTATAGGCATTATGGCAGAAAGCACCTTCCATTGCCGCCTGGTCCACAGCCACACTATAATCCCCATTTGCCAAAAGCTGTTCTGCCTCCTGCACCTGGGCAAAATACTGCTCATAATAGCGCAGCAACAGTAAGTCGATGCTGTCATAGTTCCCTTTCTTCTCCTTGCGCCGCCGCATCTTGGAAAGTTCTCTCCTGCGCTTACTGTAAAGCTCTGGAAGGCGGTACCGATTCCACCCCTCCCCCGAAAGCCCTGTAGCAGCTGTATGGAGCTGACCTAATGTTTCTGCTCCTCTCACAAAATCTGCTGTACTCTCCTCTCCCAGACTCTCCGACGGCATAGGGTCCTCCAAAATATAAAGCACCCCATCGTAGCAATAAAAAGGCTCCCCCTCTAGCGTTTCATACATCCTGCTGATGCGATCAAAGCCATTTTCCTGTAGCTGCGTTTTTACTTGATAGGCAAGATACAGACTGTCCTCTCCACCTCTTGGCTTTTTCAATTCCCGCACTCCCTGATCTGTACGGCAAATCAGCCCCGTTCGGGTACGAGAAGCCCCCCGTAGACGCAGCCCATACCCCTCCCACAATATTTTTTCATTCCTGTCTTCCATCCTCATTCCCCCTGCTTCCCGACAAACTCTCTCTGGAACAATCTATGGAGGACAGGGACATTTTAGAACTCCTTGGAATAACGAATCTGCTTATCGCACTCTTTCTCAATAAAAAAATATTTTGCTTGGCAAAATACTTTTTTATGAATTCCGTATGATGCAAACAGGGCGATCCATACACTCGTATAGCCCGCCCTGCTTATTAAGGACAATAATATAGTTAATCATATAAACATAACATTTTATTTTAAGTGTGCGATATTTTTAAGAAAATGTGTGCCATTCTTAATTGCGGCGCCCCTCGATACTCATTGTATGTAGACTAATTGTATTCAAATGGATATAGTAGCTTATACTAGGGAGGTGTTGTTCTATGGATATAGTGAAAGTTTTCGGAAACAATCTAAAGAAATACCGTACTGCTATGAATATTTCTCAAGAAGCATTTGCTAATAAATGCGGAATGCATAGAACATATATAAGTGCAATTGAATGTTATCGTAGAAGTATTTCTCTTGAAAATATTCAGAGAATTGCAGATGCTCTTGAAATTGAAACTTACAAGTTATTCAAGGAGGACTAAAAATGGAACAAAGAGATAGAGCTGCTGGTTGGAAACACGCTAAATTATCCGGACATAAAAACGAAGAACTTGTCGCGGAATTAACACAATCAAATAAAGATATTCAAACTCGTTTATTAAGATGTGCGCATTTATCTAATGTTTCCATAACAAAAGTGGGATTTGGTGGGCTTTATGAAACCGATGTTGACTGCGTGCTTGGAGGCAAAACAAAGTCAAAAACAGATATGTGGTTACTTCTTTCTGATGGAAGAAGGATCAATGTCTCCATCAAAAAAGATGAAGGGGGACAAGCTTTCTTAATTGGAATCGACCGTTTTATCGATGGATTTGAAAAACAATATAACACAAAAATTAGCGATGATGTAAAAAGAGCCTTTTCTTTGTATTTTGGATCAGCTACAGATGTTATTGATATAATCCAAGAATTTTCAACGAAAAATAAATCATTGGAATTGAGAAAGCACAGGTTAGTCGCAGACACACTCAAGTCGTATGACAACAAATTATATGATATTTTGCTAAATTGGATCAATATAAATATAAACAATCTCTTTGATTTTTGTTTTTCGAAAGGCTTAGCAAAGAACAATAGTGATTGGGCACATATTATTTGGTACAAAAATCTTATAGGAGAAAATCAGCTTGATAAAATGATATATTTACCGGATATAGTTCATAATATTTCAGCTACAGCCGAGTATGGTACGCGAAATGGCGGTAGTACGATTCAATTGCCATTTGGTTTTGTCCAATGGCATAGTCCTAGAAAAGTTATTCCTGGTGATTTACAATTTCATCATAGCTTTAAGAAAATTTGTGAATTTACCAAATAAAAATAAGGGGTGTCAAATGGATTTTTCATTTGATACCCCTTGTTTTTATTTAAATACTTTTAGCATTTGTTTTGCTATTGCCATAGAAAGCAAAGGAGGAACGGCATTCCCAATTTCTAATCGTTTCATACCATCGGAACCATAGAATTTATAGTCATCCGGAAAGCTCTGCAACCTTGCTCCCTCACGAATCGACATCGCCCTTGAATCCCTTGGATGGATACATCGAGAAGATGAAGGACAGGCAAAATTTCTTGTTATAGTTGTCGAAGGCTTTTCCCACCATAATTTTGCATATGTATTGCCGTATCCACTTTTCGGTCGAATTTCTTCTGGCAAATCATCTTTTGATTGTCCATCTTTTAAAGTTTCCATTATCCTTATAAGATGTGCACCATTTTTAGGGGCACTATGCTCTTCAACAAAGTCAGAAGTGTTTTTTCTAACAAATTCAAGAAATTCATTTGTTACTCCACCGGCATAATTTATTTTCTTTTCCCCGCTTTTTAATACCGGTAGGTCGCCAATAGCATCTTTTAGTGTAACATAAGGTTTTAATCCTTCTCCGTGAGTTGGTTCAGGATAAACAAAATTGTTATTACCTTTAAAACCAACAAGTATAACTCTCTCTCTCTGCTGAGGCACGCCATAATTTACAGCGTTTAAAATTTTATGCTGTAAACTATAACCAAGTTCCTCAAATTCGGATTGAATTTGCTTAAAAAGGTTTCCTTTATCCATGCTTAAAATTCCAACAACATTTTCAAAAACAAATGCTTTTGGCTGTAAAATTTTCAGCACCCTCTTATACTGCATAAATAAATTTGCACGCTCATCCATTCGTCTTTTCCCAAGCGTCGAATACGATTGACATGGAGGGCCACCTACTACAACATCTACTTTTTCTCCTTGTAATATTTCATTTAGCAATTCTTCTGTCAAAGAATTAATATCGCAATTAAGCATTTTAACATTAGGGTGGTTTAATTTGTATGCTTCTGAAATGTCTTTTTCAATTTCGTTTGCTGCAATGATATTAAATTGATGAAGTTGGGAAAAACCATAACTCAATCCACCTACACCCGCAAACAAATCAATGATATTATACTTTTTCATGCTTTCTCCTTATACTAATGAACGCAAAATATTTTTAACGATCCTGTCTACGACAGGCACACAAACAGAGTTCCCAATTTGTTTGTAAACTTGTTTTTCGTTTTCTTTTGGAAGAATAAAGCTTTCTGGAAATCCTGCTGTTAAAACATCAAACTTGGGTATATCTTTTGTATCAATTTTTTGGATATCTCCTTCGGTTAAATATTCATCCCCAAAATTTAAACGATATGTTTTGCACGCGTGTTTATCTATTTCGTTTGCCCAAATTATTTTGAAGCCATTTTGTTTGAAAGCAAGGCATATGCCTCCTATGCCGGCAAACATACTTCCAACTGTTATTTTACCTTCCATTATTTACCCCCAAACTCATTCCACAAAGCGCACGCGCGACGCAATTGTGATTTTATAAACATAGATTTATCAAGAAAGTCCATATTATTATTAAGTTTTTCAATGGTTGTATTTTCTATTTTTGTAATATTTAATATTTTGCATAATCTTTTGCATCTAGAAATAACATCCTTGGCTGCACGTTTGCTCATATTTTTTTCATTGATAAGCCAATTAAAAAAGTTTTCGTAATTCATAAGCGCCCCCTGAATTTATTATGATAATAGCATAATATTGAATTACGTCAACGTCAAGTCGTATGGCAATATTTTTATCAAATATAGTAATAAGTCTCTATATTATTTCAAAAACACGGTTTTTAAAACATAGAAGTTTAAAACATAAAAAAGAACGACTATTGTATCACAATAATCGTTCTTTTTTGATGCGCCCTCAGGGACTCGAACCCTGGACCCACTGATTAAGAGTCAGTTGCTCTACCAACTGAGCTAAGGGCGCATATCTTAATTGCAGAGATTAGTCTATCACGAACACCCCATTCTGTCAACCTATATTTTCAAAATTTCCACAAAAATAAATTTCTATCTGCATTTTTCCATATATAGCCATCCCCATTTCTGCTGGTAAAGTCCTAATGAATCTGCCCAAAAATCCAAAAAAATTCATCTAATTTTATTCATATCACTTCATCCCTGCACGAAGCATTTTTCTTTTTCTCTTTTTGTGCTATACTAGTTAAAAAAAGGAGGCTTCTCCATGTCAGAAAATAAAATACAGCTGCCCTCCGATGCAGCGTTAATCCTGAATAAACTAAATGCAGCCGGCCACGAAGCCTATATTGTCGGCGGCTGTGTACGAGATTCCATTTTAGGGCGTATCCCTCAAGACTGGGACATCACCACCTCTGCTCTACCAGAGGAAACAAAAATACTTTTTGACCGCACCTTTGATACAGGCATCCAACATGGAACCATCACCGTAGTACTTCATAAAGAAAATTATGAAGTAACCACCTATCGGGTAGACGGGGAATATGCCGACTGCCGCCATCCTGATGCCGTATCCTTTACACAAAACCTGACAGAAGATCTGCTGCGGCGGGATTTTACCATGAATGCCATTGCCTTCCACCCCACCGAGGGCTTCCGTGATCCCTTCCTTGGGCAAAAAGACATTGCCGCAGGGATTATCCGTGGCGTTGGCGAGCCTGCAAAACGCTTTCAAGAGGATGCCCTGCGGATGCTGCGCTGTGTGCGCTTTGCTGCTCAGCTAGGCTTTTCCGTTGATCCTCTGACATGGACCGCTTTGAAAGAGAATACGCCGCTCATCCGAAAAATCAGTGCAGAGCGGATTCGCGAGGAGCTGGAAAAACTCTGGCTTTCTCCTCATACAGAAAAAATGCCCCTTTTATGGGAAAGCGGACTTCTTTTCCAGATTGATCCGCTGTTATCCAAGCGGCTTTCCTCCAACAAGCGCTTTTTGTCCGAAATCCAAGCCTGTCCACGGGATGCGCTGCTGCGCTGGTGTATCGTCCTGCAAAATCATACGCCTCAAGAAGCAAAAGACTTTCTGAAAACACTGAAATGCGATAACCATACCATCAAAAATGTATCCTTGCTGCTGGAACAGCTCAAACAGGATGCACCAACAACGCCCTACCACCTCCGCAAATTGGCGGGTAGCATCGGGGCTGATTGGCTATTGTCACTTCTGACACTCCAATCCATCCTGCGCCCCAACTCCCCCCATGCACAAAGCCGTCGTCTTCTGGAAAATATCCTTGCAGATGGTGACTGTCTGACACTGAAGGAGTTGGCACTTTCCGGCAAAGACCTGATGGCATTGGGTGTTCCCCACGGCAAGCTGTTGGGCGAAATCCTCGGCGCACTTCTGGAGCATGTGCTGCAAACCCCCGCACAAAACGAAAAAAACATCCTGACAGAAAAAGCACAGCTTCTCCTGCAGGAAAAAGGTCTGTTGTAAGGAGGGATAATCATGATTGGCGAAAACGGCTTTGTTTTGGAAAACGGAGTCACGCTCCCCTATACCGGCTTTGGCACATACAAGGTGCAGGATAAAAAAATCATTCTCACAGCACTAGAGGCAGGCTACCGCCATATAGACACTGCCGCTGCCTATCAAAACGAAATGATTATTGGTGAAGCTTTGCAGGAGTGTCAAATCCCCCGCAGAGATCTTTTTCTGACCTCAAAGGTCTGGAAAACCGAGCTGGGCTATGACAGCACCCTCCGCAGCTTTGAAGCTTCCCTGCAAAATCTGGGCGTGCAATACCTAGACCTTTTCCTAATTCATTGGCCGCAAGCAGCCCCCAATGCCAACTGGAAGCCTGTCCTCACGGAAACATGGCAGGCTTTAGAGCGCCTCTATGACGAAGGCGCTGTCCGTGCTATCGGTGTCAGCAATCATCTGCCGCAGCACCTGCTGCATATCCTAAAGGACTGCAATACCCGCCCAATGGTAAATCAACTGGAATTTCACCCCGGCTATACCCAGTCTGCCACCACTCACTACTGTCTGAGCCAAGGCATCCAAACAGCAGGCTGGAGCCCACTGGGACGGGCTACCCTTTTAGATACACCGCTCCTTCTGGAGTTGGCGGAAAAATATCAAAAAACGCCGGCACAGATTTGTCTGCGTTTTTGCCTACAGCAAAATGTGCTGCCCCTGCCGAAATCTTCTTCTCTGCAAAGGATGCAGGAAAATCTGAATATCTTTGATTTTGACATATCGCAGGAGGACATATTCCGCCTTCTTACCATGCCCCGCACAGGCTTTTCCGGCCTGCATCCGGAAACCTTCTGAGCCCGCTGTATCAGGCATATCCCCCGTAGAAAAAGCCCTTGTTCCCCAAGCCAAATGACATTGAGAACAAGGGCTTTCTTTCATTTGTTTTTCATTACAGTCAGAATCAGTGATAGCCTACCACTCTGTATTCCTTTTCCGGCATTGCTTCTGTCACTTTTCCATTTTCTACGATCAGACGAATTGGCTCGCTGTAATATCGGTCACTACGCATATCTTCCATCTTGATTCTGGCGATATATGTACCATCTTCCAGTGTCGCATCGGAGATATTGCTGCTGTTTTTATACTTTGCAGAGTCTGCCGTATCATAATGAACATTGCCACCATTCAGATCTGTAACCTTATAAACAGGAGTAATCTTTTCATTATAGTCCAGAGGCTCAACGCTTCTGTCCAGAGTTGCAGCATCATAAGCAGGATCCCTTAAGCCAAGGATACTCATTTCTTCTGTCTCGAAATTATAATTCAGGATCAGATACTTATCCATATCACGATATACAACACGCGTACTATACTGAATATCTTCGTCATCTGTATTGATGATTTCCAGAGCAAAAGGAACACCATCGATTGTAACCCAGCTTACAGGGAATTCTGTAGTCAGCTGCTTGGAACCAAAGTTTGCATACCGTTCTTCGCCCAGATAAGTGATTTCTTCTACTTCCTCATCTACCTTCATCAGCTCATAAACCGCATCCTGCAACAGCAGGTCTTCCAAATCTGTCAGCACAAGGCTCATATCGCCCTTTTCATCCAGTTCCACTTTGACATCACGCAGACGATACAATTCTTCATACCGCAGTGCCTCTGCAGTACCATAGCCTGCATCTTCACAATATTTCTGATAAACATCGTTCATGCAGCCTGTCATTTTATAGTAGTACATGGCATTGATATCCATGCTTGTGCTGACTGTATCGATGTATCCCATCGTTCTGGCAATAGCGTAGATGTCATCCAGATGGTATGGATAATGAACAGAGATACCGCCGGCATCCTTCAGATATTCCGTAGCGCGTTTATACATCATGACTTCATCTACCACATCAAGTACAGCCTTCGCTTCTTCAGGGAAGTATTCTGCTACACCTTCCATAAACAGAGGCAAATCGATCAGATTAAATTCCGCATAAGCATAGTTTCCCAGAAAGACGGAGGAGCCTGCCGCATCAGCAACCCTACGGATCATGGCAGGATCTTCGATCTGCGCTTTCAGTGCAGCCTGCGCAAACTTGCCGTATGCATCATAAACTTCTCCCGCACGGTGCATATCTATCAAATTCAGCGTTGTAGGCAAAACAATTCCTTGATCTTCTGCAAAACGCAGGACAGAATTCATGTAACTATCCACCATAAGTTTACCTAACTGTGCACCATTGATCCCTGTATTTTCTACAAACTGTTCCAGCCATTCCTTGCAGGCACCCTGATCGGGAAAACCGAAAGTTACCTCCTCTGCCGCCACCATATATTTCGTTGTTCCTTCCATATACTCCAACACATCTGCATTGGACATCAGGCAGCTTGCGAAATAAATCAGTTCCAGAGGGGGATTCTCAGGATCCAGTGTAAATACGGAGGAAAATGCCTCTCTCAATTCGGGCAGTGTCAGAAGATCACCGCCGTAGATCCGGTCAGAACCAAAGCCGGTATCGGCGCCGCCATGGTTCCAGAAAATCACAGCCTGATGATCCGCAGGATAATTTTCCACACCAAATTTCAGAAAATCTACCAGTGTATCCTGATCAGCCATATTGCAGACAGGGCCGTTATAGATTTCCTTCAACCCATTGGAATCCAGCAAAAATCTCTGGCTGCGGTTAGGATTGACATTCGGATCCGCCCATGCAGGAGCCCCGCCAGTCTGGATAACAAACCTCACATTTTCCGGCAAAGGGACACTCATGTATTCCAGCAGATCCTGTGTTGCACACCCGGTCACACTAGGTGCAGCTTCCTCGTCTGCAATCTGGTCCAGATCACTTTGAGGCGCATACATTGTATAAGGAAGTTCCAGTCCCTGCGCCGAAATTTCTTCACTCAGCTGCAGCAGATAGGAGCGATTTCGCTGAGATACTTCTGCCTGATATGTCTGTGCTTCTTCTGTGGTCTGCAATCTTACCAGATCGGAAAGCTGATTGCTTGTACCCGCTTCCAGGTCGCTGCCTACCATATACAGATAAAATGTCCATGTATCTTCGGGAGAATATCCTTCCATTGCATCAATTCGTGCAGCCGCCTCTTCATCAATCGGACAAAGCACTGGAATGGTTTCCTCATTCACAACGATCTGCTCTCTCTGGGGCTCTGCAAAGTAGCGTACATAAACAACCACAGCCAGCACCGCAATCACAATCCCCATTATAATCAATGTCCATTTTCTCTTTTTGCGTCTACGCTGGCGTTTTTCAATCTCCCACTGTTCGTGAGCCTCATTCACCACATTTCTTGCCACTTCTTCCATTTCCGCACGCTTTTCAGCATCCGCCGCATCCCCTGCTGGACTTTCCGCCGTGTTCAATGTTTCTGCAGCCTCTTCCTGTTGCTCAAGTTCTGTTGTGCGTTTTTCTTCTTCATTCATACTTGTCTGTCTCCTTTCTTTTTATAAATATCAAAAGAAAAATAAATCCCTTTTTCTTCCTGCATTTCGCCTTTTTCCGCCAGTTCCCAGTCAGGATGTACATCCAGATCGGGGAAAACCGTATCAGCATCATAAGTATGATAGATTTTTGTTACATAAGCTGTTTCACATCGGGGCAACAACTGTTCATAGATGGTGCCGCCGCCTGCTACGAAGATCTGTTTATCTTCGTATGCCTTCAGCACTTCAGGCAGTTCTTCCAGACCATGGCACAGAATAACTCCTTCTGCCTCATACTGCTTATTATTTGTCAATACGATATTCACACGGTTGGGAAGCGGTTTTTTATTGGGGAAAGATTCCAGTGTTTTTCTGCCCATCACCAGCACATTGCCCGTCGTTTTCTGCCGAAAATATTTCATATCCGCAGAAATGTGCTGCAGCAGGTCACCATCCTTGCCAATGCCCCATTTTTCATCTACCGCTACGATCAAATCCATAATCGGCCTCCTTACTCCGCAACCGGAATCCTGCCCAAGGATTTATGATATTCATAATCCTCCACGATGAAGTCCTCCACTGTGAAGTCATAGAAATTCTTTACTTCTGGATTCAGCCTTACCTTAGGCGCAGGCAGCGGCTCTCTTTCCAGCATTTCCTTCACCATATCAATATGTCTGTCATAAATATGCATATCGGAAATAACATGTACAAATTCGCCAGGTTCCAGACCGCTCACCTGCGCAAACATCATTAACAGTGCAGAATACTGCACCACATTCCAGTTATTTGCCACCAGTGTATCCTGAGAACGCTGATTCAAAATCCCGTTAAGCTTATTTCCCGTTACATTGAAGGTCATGCTGTAGGCACAAGGCTCCAGCCCCATTTCTGTCAGATCCGCAAAATTATAGATGTTCGTCATGATGCGTCTGGAGGCAGGCGTGTTCTTCAGCTGCCACAGCACATTATCCACCTGGTCCATCTCGCCATGGCGGAATTTATATTTCACGCCCAGCTGATAGCCGTATGCTTTGCCAATAGTGCCTTCCTCATTTGCCCACTGATCCCAGATATGGCTGCCCAGCTCCGCTACCTTATTGGACTTCTTCTGCCAAATCCACAGAATTTCATCAATGGCATTCTTCCAGTTTGTATAGCGCAATGTCATCATAGGAAATTCCTCTTGCAAATTATAACGATTCACCACCCCAAATGTCTTTACGGTATGGGCAGGTGCACCATCCTCCCACTTTGCACGGACAATCTCATTTTCCGTAGAAAATCCATGCTCCAGAATTTCCCTACAATTTGCCTTGAATATTTCATCTGCTCTACTCAAAAAATCTCCTCCCTTTCCGTTCTTTCTTCTTTATAAAATCAATATATTATATCATTTCGAGAGGCAGTTTCCTAGCCTTTTTTTCATCTAGCAACAATAAAAAAATGCACCATATCTTTCTTCTTTCTATTTATATCTCTATAATTTTTTAATTACATTATTATGTAAAAATCACAACAGATTATTGATTCTCTTGTGATTTTATGGTATATTTTGAATGACGGCAAAAGCATCTGTTTCTCGCAGAGATACATTTGTGTGAGAAACGAAGCCACTCAACAAAAACAATTCTTTCCGGTTCGATGCTTTCCGGAACCATTTGGGAGGTTGTAAAAATGAAAAAATTTATTGCTCTGGCACTTGCCTCTGTCATGACTCTGTCTTTGGCAGCTTGCGGCGGTTCCTCTGAGCCGGCTGCAGATTCTGTTGCAACAGCAGGTACACCCATCAGCGGTGACACAATCAAAATCGGCGTTTTCGAACCCACAACAGGCGAAAACGGCGGCGGCGGTATGCAGGAAGTTCTGGGTATCCGCTACGCAAACACCGTTGCACCCACAGTTGATATCAACGGCACAACATACAACATCGAGCTAGTAGAGGTTGACAATCAGTCCGACAAAACAGCAGCAGTTACAGCTGCACAGTCTTTGATCTCCTCCGGCGTTGTTGGCGTTCTGGGTTCCTACGGCTCCGGCGTTTCCATCGCAGCAGGTCAGACATTTGCTGAAGCAGGCGTTCCCGCAATCGGCTGCTCCTGCACAAACCCCCAGGTAACACTGGGCAATGATTTCTACTTCAGAACTTGTTTCCTAGATCCTTTCCAGGGCACAGTAATGGCTTCCTATGCAGCAGTAGATCAGGGCTATAAAACAGCAGCTGTAATCAGCCAGAACGGCGATGACTACTCCACAGGTCTAGCTGCATACTTCAAACAGGCATTTGAATCTTTGGGTGGTGCAATCGTTGCTGATGAAACATACCAGACAAACGAATCCGACTTCAATGCAATTCTGACAAGCGTAAAAGAATCCGGCGCAGAAGTAGTATTCATTCCTTCTTCTATCGCTACTGCAACACTGATTCTGCCTCAGGCGCAGGCAAACGGCGTAACAGCTCAGATCATCGCTTCCGATACATGGGAAAACGAATCCATCGTTATGGCAGCAGGCTCCGCAGCGGAAGGCGTTGTATTCTCCACATTCTTTGATGAAAACGATGAATCCACTCCTCTGGCAAAAGATTTCGTAACAGGCTTCAAAGCATACCTGAACGAAGATGCACAGAGAATTACGCTAAACGGCGGCACAGACGGTGTTGCAGCAGTATCCGCTCTAGGCTTTGATGCATATATGTCTATGGTTGAAGGTCTGAAAGCTCTGGACGGTGTAGAGGGCGAACTGACAAGCGTAAATCTGCGCGATGCTCTGGTTGGTATTAACTTTGACGGCGTAACAGGCAACATCACATTCAACGAAAACGGCGATGCAAACAAAGACGCCGCTTACCTGAAACAGGTAGTAGACGGCAAATTTGTATTCGTGAAGAAACAGCTGGACGAAACAGCAAAATAATCTGTTTCCCATAAAAAGAAAGAGGAGCTTCCTCTTATTGCTTCAAAAACTTTTGCGGCGGGATACCCTCCCGCCGCATTTTTAAATCGACTTGGAAAGATTCGAAAAAAAGTTTTTGGCATCTTTTTGGCTCTTTCCAAGTCGGTTTCAAAAAAATTATGTCAGGAGGTATATTCATGACATCATCTGCATTCTTACAATATTGCTTGGCAGGTATTTCCATCGGCGGCATCTATGCGCTGATTGCCATTGGCTATACAATGGTTTACGGCATCCTGCGTCTGATCAACTTTGCCCACGGCGACATCTTTATGATGGCTGCATATTTCATGATTTTCGCAATGGTAGACTTCATGCTGCCTTGGTATGTATCTATCGGCATCGTTCTGGCTGCTACCGTCCTTTTGGGCGTTGTCATTGAGCGCGTATCCTATAAACCCCTCAGAAGCGCTCCCCGTATGTCCATCATGATTTCTGCCATCGGTGTTTCCTATCTGCTGCAAAATCTGGCTACATACTTATTCTCTGCACTGCCCAAGGGCTATCCTTCCATCGGTTTTCTTACAAAAACCATTCAGTTGGGCAGCATCTCCACATCTGTGGTAACCTTTATCACCCCCATTCTGACACTGGTATTCGTATTCCTTCTGATGCAGCTAATCAACCATACCAAAATTGGTATGGCAATGCGTGCTGTTTCCAAAGACTTTGAAACCAGCCAGCTCATGGGTATCAAAATCAACCGTGTCATCAGCTTCACCTTTGTCATCGGCTGTTTCCTGGCTGCGGTTGGTTCCATTTTGTACTTCACCCCCCGTCCCTCCGTATACCCTCTGGTAGGCTCTCTGCCCGGCACAAAATGCTTCATCGCTGCGGTATTCGGCGGTATCGGCTCCATCCCCGGCGCTATGTTGGGCGGCTTTGTGATCGGACTTTCCGAAACTTTTATCAAAGCTGCGGGTTATTCCGAATTTTCTGATGTATTCACATTTATTCTGCTGATCGTTGTTCTGCTGTTCAAACCCACCGGTCTGTTCGGCGAAAAGATCACAGAAAAAGTATAAGGGGGGCAGGTGATTGAAATGACAGAACAGAAAAAACAAAAGCTTTCTATTATGCTTTCCATCATCGGTATTGCCGTACTGGCTGCCGCACTCTTTGGCGTATATGCAACCACATCTAATACAGCCATGCTACGTACCGTTTTACAGCTGGGTGCTATCTACGCACTGGTTGCCGTTTCCATGAACCTTTTGAACGGCTTTACCGGCTTGTTCTCTCTGGGGCAGGCAGGCTTCATGGCACTGGGTGCTTATGTATTTGCCATCTTTACCATTCCTGTCGCACAGCGCCCCGGCGTTTACTATCTTTATGGCGTAGCAGATTGGCTGGCAAATATCGAACTCCCTCTTATTCCGGCTCTGATCGTAGCCGGTCTGGTTTGTTCTTTGATGGCAGGACTCATCGGCGCACCTGTATTGCGTCTAAAAAGTGACTATTTCGCCATTGCAACGCTGGGCTTTGCGGAAATCGTGCGAATCGTAGTAGGCTCTTCTCCCTTGAATCGCATCACAAATGGTTCTCTGGGACTGAAGCTGATCCCGAAATTCCCTAATTTCTTCTTCCCCTTCATTGTTGTGGCCGTTTGTATCTTTATCGTATGGCTGCTAATCAATTCTTCCTATGGCAGAGCTTTCAAAGCCATCCGCGAAGATGAAATTGCGGCAGAAGCAATGGGTATCAATCTGGCAAAGCATAAACAGATGTCCTTTATCATCAGCTCCTTTTTTGCCGGTGTGGGCGGTGCATTGATGGCAATGTATATGGGTGCCATCACCTCCACAACATTTAATGTAACCCTGACTTACAACATTCTGCTAATTGTCGTAATTGGCGGCATGGGCTCTTTGACTGGTAGCATCATCTCCTCTTTCCTTGTGATTGCAGCAAGAGAATGGTGGCTGCGCTTTCTGGATCAGCCCCTTATTATCGCAGGTGTGCAGATTCCTCTATTCAAAACAGGCTTCCGTATGGTTGTTTTCTCCATCATTCTGATGGTTGTTGTACTGTTCTTCCGTAAAGGCATTATGGGTAACAAGGAATTCAGCTGGAACTTCCTCTTAAAACATATGGAAAAGAAAAAACAGACTTCTGTAGGAGGTGAAGGCAATGAGTGAGAAAAAGACCATCCTGAATGTAAAAGACATTACCATGCAGTTTGGCGGTGTCGTTGCCGTAAATAACCTCACACTGAAGGTAAGAGAAGGCGAGATCGTTTCCCTAATCGGCCCCAACGGTGCCGGCAAAACAACAGCCTTCAATGTGATTACCGGTGTTTATGCACCTACCAACGGTGAAGTAAAATTCCACGGTGAAACCATCATTTCCAACTTTCCCAAGGGAAAAATGGATAAGCTCTACGCAGGGGAAAACAAAGGTGTTTACAAAAAAACACTGGAGCCTACTCCGGATAAAATCACAAAGCTAGGCATCGCCCGCACCTTCCAGAATATCCGCCTGTTCAAAGAGCTGACTGTGCTGGAAAATGTTCTGATCGCCAAACACATGAGAATGAAAGCAAACATCTTTGCCGACACATTCCGTCTGAACCGCAAGGAAGAACAGAAAATGAAAGAGGACTCTCTGGAGCTCTTGAAAATCCTTGACCTATACGATGTAAGGGATGAAATTGCTTCTTCCCTACCCTATGGCAAACAGCGTCATTTGGAAATCGCCCGCGCACTGGCAACAGAGCCTACGCTCCTCCTCTTAGACGAGCCTGCCGCCGGTCTAAATCCACAAGAAACGGACGAGCTGACAGACTTCATCCGAGATGTACGGGATAAATTCCATCTGACAATTTTCATGATCGAGCATCACATGAATCTGGTTATGGATATTTCCGACTGGATTTATGTAATCGACTTTGGTAAGCAGATCGCCAACGGCACTCCTGCTGAAATTCAGAACGACCAGCGTGTTATTGACGCATATTTGGGGGTGGCTGACGATGAGTAATATTCTTGAAATCAAAAACCTGACCGTTTCCTACGGCGGTATCGAAGCAGTAAAAGGCATTGATATGGTCGTTCCCGAAGGTCAGATCGTAACGCTGATCGGTGCCAACGGCGCCGGCAAATCCACCACGCTGAAATCCATCTCCGGTCTGGTAAAGCCCAAGCAGGCTTCCATCCTGTATAACGGTCAGGAAATCGTCGGTAAAACGCCCGATCAGATTGTTTCTTTGGGTATCACACTGGTTCCCGAGGGCAGACGGGTATTCCCCAATCTGACCGTTCTGGAGAATCTGAAAATCGGTGCTTATCTGAGAAAAGATAATCTGCAGGAGGACTTGGAATACATCTACAGACTCTTCCCCCGTCTGAAGGAAAGAGAATGGCAGATGGCAGGCACGCTGTCCGGCGGTGAGCAGCAGATGCTGGCAGTAGGCCGTGCGCTGATGAGCAAGCCAAAAGTAATCATGATGGATGAACCCTCTCTGGGTTTGGCTCCACTGGTTGTAAAAGATATCTTCAAAATCATTGAAACCATCAATAAAGAAGGTATCACCGTGCTTCTTATCGAGCAGAATGCAAATATGGCATTGAAGATTGCCCACAAAGCCTATGTGATCGAAACAGGCACCATCACCATGGAAGGCACCGGTGCAGAGCTGTTAGCAAACGAAGAAATTAAACAAGCTTATCTCGGCAAGACAAAATAAAGTGATTTTCAAAAGCATCCAATACAAGCAATACAAGCAAAAAGGCATCTTCCTTAGGGAAAATGCCTTTTTGCACGCCGTTTGACTTATCTGAATAAGGAAACCGCACAATACACCAGCAGCAATGCCATCACTGCATTCAATATTTTTTTATACTGCTCAAAAAATTTTTGGAAAATAGAGCCGAACATCACCCAGCAAACATTGGAAAAAAGCACCATGCCCCAGTTGATGATAAATACCAGCACAAACATCCCAATAGAGCGGTCATAGGGAAACACAAAATTCGTGATCAGCGTCATCCCATACAGCAATCCCTTTGGGTTCACAAATTGCAGCACCACCGCCGTATGAAAAGCCGTCGTATCCAAATGAAAGCCCGCCTTTTCCTTCTTTTTCGGCTTCGGCTTATCCCGCCAGATGATCCACGCCAGCCAAAGGATATACAACGCCCCCAGCGGTGTCATCACCTTTATGATAACAGGGATATAATGATAAATAAAAAAATTGCACCCAATGGCAATCAGTAAAATCAGCGTAAAGCCGGAGGCAACACCAAAACAAAATCGCAAACTTTTACGAAAGCCGTATTTCGTACCATTTGCCATGCACATCAGATTATTCGGTCCCGGTGTAATACAGGAAACAAACATATAAGACAAAAATGCAAACCAGTTAAACACGCATATCCTCCACCTTTTTACCGTATCTCTCCTTATAATAAAGCCTTCTGCTTTGTAAACAAAAAGAGCCATATAAAACGGCCCTTCGCTCCATTTCTTATTCCTCTTCTTCCAGTATCGGCTTCACCGGCAAACCGTTCCGCAGATGCTGCTCATGCATATCTTCATCGCCACTGTAATACATTTCGTTAATCTTATACAACAAAGTCATCAAGCTGTCCGTCAGATGTACATTTTCCACCAGAACATCCTCCGGCACCTGCAAATCCACATGGCTGAAATTCCACATACCTTTTACGCCCCATTTTGCCAAATCATTTGCGACCCGTACCGCCTGAGAGCGAGGTAATGTCAAAATGGCCACATCTACAGGGTTATTTTTTACATATTCCTCCATCTGGTCAATATCATATACCTCCACCCCGCGAATCGTCATACCAATCAGACGGGGATTGATGTCGAAAACCGCTTGAATCACAAAGCCGCGCTTCTCAAAATTAGTGTAATTCACCAGCGCTTGCCCAATATTGCCGCCGCCTACAACAATCATATTATATAATTTGTCCAGACCAAGGATTTTCTTGATTTCATTATAAAGATACTCCACATTATATCCGTAGCCCTGCTGTCCAAAGCCGCCAAAATTATTCAAATCCTGACGAATCTGAGATGCCGTGATATTCATTTTTGCACTAAGTTCTTTTGAGGAAATGCGAGTGATGTCACTTTCCAGCAAATCGCCCAAATAACGGTAATATCTGGGAAGTCGGTTGATGACTGCCGGGGAAATCTTTCTGTCGCTATCCATAAATTCCAAATCCTCTCATGATAGAGTTAAAAAGGCTACTGCCATGCAGATGCCTTTTTCTACTTTTTATTATAATTTTAGTATAGCACTCCTGTTATTTTATTGTCAACAATAACTCTTTTATTCCCTCTCATTTTCTGGTATGATTAAAAAATAGAATGTAAGCAAAATGGAGGGTAATACATCATGATACTTGCCTGTAGACAGTTACACAAGGCTTATGGCATAGATGTGATTTTAGAGAAGATCACATTCCATATAGAAGAACGGGAAAAAGCTGCAATCGTAGGGGTTAACGGTGCCGGAAAAACCACTTTATTCAAGATTCTGACCGGAGAAATCTCTGCTGACGGCGGTGAGTTTTATTTGAAAAAGGATACCTCTGTGGGCTATCTGGCACAGAATATCCGCATCGAAAGCAACAGAACAATCTATGAAGAAATGCTATCGGTTTTTGAGAAAATCATCCAAACCGAACAAAATCTTCGTGAAATGGAAAACGAAAT
The DNA here is from genome assembly GCA_045630845.1 of Anaerotignum sp. Taxonomy (GTDB): domain Bacteria; phylum Bacillota; class Clostridia; order Lachnospirales; family Anaerotignaceae; genus Anaerotignum_A. The sequence continues at coordinate 88,345 of JAZQTP010000048.1, forward strand.
GGGCGGTCTTTCCGGACAAGCTCTGGCAGATAAAATGGAGGAATATGCAGCATTGCAGCATTTCTTCGAGCAACAAGACGGCTATAGCTATCAAAGCCGCTTGAAAGGCGTTTTAAGAGGTCTCGGCTTTACAGAAAATGATTTCTACCGCCCCATAAGCCAGCTTTCCGGCGGTCAGAAAACCCGTGTGCATCTGGGTAAGCTACTGCTTTCCCGCCCCGATGTACTACTTCTGGATGAGCCTACCAACCATCTGGATATCGCATCCATCGAATGGTTGGAGGATTTCCTACGCTCCTATCCCGGCTCTGTCCTCATCATTTCCCACGACCGCTATTTCCTTGACCGCATTGTAACAAAGGTTGTGGAAATCGAAAACAAGAAATCCTATGTGTATAACGGCAACTATTCCTTCTACTGGCAGCAAAAGGAGATTAACCGCGAAATCCAGCAGAAGGCCTATGATATGCAGCAAAAAGAAATTCGGCATCAGGAGGATGTCATCCGCACCCTGCGGCAGTTCAATCGGGAAAAATCCATAAAGCGTGCAGAAAGTCGTGAAAAAGTGCTGGATAAAATGGAGCGCATCGAGCGCCCCGATGCCTTACCCGATCAGATGCGGCTGACACTGGCGCCTTTCCTCACCAGCGGCAATGATGTGCTGCATGCAGAAAACCTCTCCAAGTCCTACAGCGGACAAAAGGTATTCCAAAATGTATCCTTTGATGTAAAGCGCAGCGATAAAGTCGCCATCATCGGGCCAAATGGCGTGGGCAAATCCACATTGTTCCGAATGCTTTTGAAGGAGGTTTCCTCCGACAGCGGTCTGATTCGATTCGGCACTAATGTTTTTGTCGGCTATTACGATCAGGAGCAGGCAAAATTGGATGACAGCAAAACAATCTTTGAAGAAATTTCCGATTCTTACCCCAATCTTACACAGGGACAGATCAGAAATATGCTGGCAGCCTTTGTCTTTACGGGGGATGATGTATTCAAACCCATCAGCGCCCTTTCCGGCGGGGAAAAAGGCCGTGTTTCTCTGGCAAAAATCATGCTCTCCAAGGCAAATACTCTGATGCTGGATGAACCGACAAACCATCTGGATATGTTCTCCAAGGAAGTATTGGAAAGCGCTATCACCCGCTATGAGGGAACCTGTATCTATATTTCTCATGACCGTTATTTCATCAATAAAACAGCAGAAAAGATACTGGAGCTGACACCGAATGGCGTTATCCTTTATAACGGTAACTACGACTACTATCTGGAAAAGAAGGCAGAGCGTGCCCGTAATAAAGCGGAAAAGGCTCTGCTAAATCCGCAGAACACCCCCTCTGCCGCCCCTGCACAGCCCATCAGCGAAACAAAAAATGACTGGCTCAAGCAAAAGGAACAGCAGGCTGCAGAACGAAAGCTTGCCAATCAAATCAAAAAACTGGAGGCAGAAATTGAGGAAACCGAAACCGCTATCAGCAAAGCCGATGAAGATATGGCCGCCTGCGGCACAGACTTCAATAAGGCAAATGAAATCTTCGCAGAAAAAACAAAGCTGGAAGAAAAGCTGGAAAAGCTTTATGCGGAATGGGAAGAATTGAATAGCTAACAACAAAAAACAGGCAAAAATGCCTGTTTTTTTATTACCGAATATAATTTGTTCTGATTTTTTCTTCCTGCTCAGGCAGGGCGATTCCTGCATCCTTTCCTGCCGCAATACATTTCAGAAGCCAAGCCATATTTCTGCCGATGGCACGCATATTCTGCATCCCTTCCAAATCCTGCTTCACCTCATCCGGTGTATTGCCATGCACCTGATTCCAATAAGTGCCGGAAACCACCGGCATATTGCTGATGGTAAAATATTTATTCAGCTGGTCAAAGGATGCCGAAGCACCGCCTCTGCGGCAGGAAACCACCGCTACCCCAAGCTTATTGGCAAACTCATCGCGGCCCATCATAAACAGTCTGTCAAAAGCCGAAGATGCCTGACCTGCCACAGAAGCAAAATGCACCGGCGCACCCAATATTATTCCATCTGCAGCCAATGCCTTGGGCAGCAGCTTGTTCACAATATCATCCTGCACACATTTTCCTGTTTTTCTGCAAGAGCCGCAGCCAACACAGCCGCCGATGGGCTTATTGCCCAGATAAAACATTTCTGTTTCTATCCCTTCCTGTCGCAAGGTCTTTTCAATCTCTTTCAATGCCGTATAAGTACAACCATGCCCATTCGGGCTGCCATTGATTAATAATACTTTCATTTCAATATCCTCTCTCGTTAAAGACCAAAACCGTGCATATGCACGGTTTTCACTCGAATTCTTTACCGCACTTTCTTGCAAAAAAGGGCGGAGGGGTTGGGACAGCATCCCCATAGCTTAGTTTTCTTTGTTCTCCAGAAATGCGTTGATTTCAGAAACCAGCTTATCACAATCCATGCCGTGAACCATGGATGCTTCTTCTAATGTTTCACCTGCAGCGGAAGGGCAGCCTACGCAATGCATACCATTCTGCATCAGGATAACGCCTGCACTTCTATCCATCATCAACAGTTCCCCGATTGTCATATCTTTTGTTACTTTCACAGAAAATTCCTCCTTATCCTTAAAATTACACGCAAAAACACTTGCTGTTCATGGATATGATACCACAAAATCCACAAAATCACTACTGTTTTCTCTTTTTTTCAAAATCTTTGCAAAAAGGGATGAATTGTATACAGCTTTATACTAAAATAGAAGAAATAAAGGCAATACCGCATAATTCTGGTGGTGCAGATGCGTAAGCAGATTTTTCGGCAGATATAACAAATTGAGGAAGCAAGAGTAGAGTTCTCTGCTGACGAAATTTGTGAAATATACCGAAATAATCTGCACGCAGATGTGCCT
>JAZQTP010000049.1:0-20239 GCA_045630845.1 Anaerotignum sp.
GACTTGACCAAGTTCGGCATTACCAAGGTGCATCCAAAGGCCGCCGCTTACAACGATAAAAATCAGCAAAGGCAAAGCTACCAGTGCGGAAATAATTCTCGTTTTCATGCACTGTCACCTCATTTCAATCTGCCGCCAAAACGGCGTTCTCTGTTCTGATAGTAATAAATTGCTTTTTCCAGTTCTTTTTTATCAAAGTCAGGCCAAAGCATATCGGAGAAATAAAATTCAGAATAAGCGATCTGCCACAGCAGGAAATTGCTGATGCGTTCTTCACCGCTTGTACGAATCAGAAGCTCCGGATCGGGTGTACCTGCAGTATCCAGTGCATTGGATATGACTTCTTCCGTAATCTGCTCTGCATTGAGGTTGCCTGCTGCTGCTGCTGTCACCAGCTTCGATACAGCACGGCGCAACTCATCCCTGCCGCCATAGTTTAACGCAATATGCACAGAAAGCCCTGTTTTCTCTTTAGATATTTCCTCAATTTCGAGGATACTTTCCTGAATATCTTGATCCAAGCGGGAAATATCGCCGATCACATCCATACGAACATTATCCTTCAAAAATTTTTTGAAATACTTTTTCAAATACATCCGAAGCAGATCCATAATAGCATCTACCTCTTCTTCTGAGCGTTTCCAGTTCTCTGTAGAAAAAGCATACACCGTTAAATGCTGTAACCCCATATCCTTTGCTGCATATATAATTTTTTCCAATGCCTCTGCGCCAGCTTTGTGACCTGCCTTACGGGGTAACGCTCTCTTTGTTGCCCATCTGCCATTACCGTCCATAATAATCGCAATATGCTTCGGCATTTTATCCGGATTCAACGGATAACTTTCCGCCGTTTCTTTCCCCAAAAACATAAATTGCCTCCTGTAACAAAGCCCCTCACGGAAAAGAGGGGCATTCTTTATATGGATTAAACTGTAAGGATATCCTTGCTCTTCGCTTCACATTTTGCATCAATCTCAGCAACATATTTATCTGTCAGCTTCTGTGTTTCATCTTCCAGATCTTTCAGTTGATCTTCTGTGATTTCTTTTGCTTTTTCTGCCTTTTTGAAGTGATCCATAGCATCACGCCTAATATTTCTCAGCGCAACCTTAGATGCTTCCGCCTTTTTCTTGACATCCTTTGTCAACTCTTTGCGTCTTTCTTCCGTCAGTTCAGGGAAAACCAAGCGAATTACTTTGCCGTCGCTATTCGGATTAATACCCAATTCGGACATATTGATTGCTTTTTCGATCTCCTTGAGCAGAGAAGTGTCCCAAGGCTGAATCTGCAGCAGACGAGGCTCCGGAACAGAAATATTACCTACCTGATTCAAGGGTGTAGGTGTGCCATAATAATCAACAGTGATTCTATCCAGAACATGGGGATTTGCACGACCTGCACGGATTGTGCTGTAATCACTGTCCAGTGCTGTCAGTGTTTTTTTCATTTTTTCTTCATAAGGTTTTGTCATTTCAGATGCCATAATTATTTCCTCCTATGTGAACAAAATCTCTAAACAGTTACAATAGTACCGATTTTTTCGCCGCCTACTGCCCGCACGATACTGTTTTCTTCATTCAGACCAAAAATAATAACAGGTATCCTGCGTTCAAAGCAAAGATTTGCAGCTGCCATATCAATGACTTTCAGGTTATTCTTCACAATGTCCTCCGCTTTGATGACAGCGATTTTCTTCGCATTTGGATTTTTCTCCGGATCGTCATCATATACACCGTCGATGCTCTTTGCAAAGAACAGCCCATCTGCATCCAATTCAGCACCTCTTAAAGCTGTGATTGTATCCGTAGAGAAGAAAGGATGCCCCGTACCCGCAGCAAAGATAACGACCTCACCATTTTCCATGTGTGCAATCGCACTTTCTTTGGAGAACATTTCTGTCATCGTACCAATCATAATAGGTGTCTGCACAAAAGCTTTGATACCCTTCTGACGCAGCGCATCTGCAAAATAAATTGCATTCATAACGGTTGCCAGCATGCCAATCTGATCGGCCTTTGTACGATCCATACTGGAATCTGCGCTTCTACCACGCCAGAAATTGCCGCCACCGATTACAAGAGATACCTGTGTTCCCTTTTCCATAACAGACTGAATCTGGTCAATCAGACCAAAAATCACTGTGTCATCAAATGTCACACCGACTTTTTCTCCTGCCAATGCTTCGCCACTTATTTTCAGTACGATTCTCTTATACATTTTCACAGCCTCCTTACCCTTTTAATGTAACACAAAATACAAAAAATTTCCACCATATTTTATCTTGTGGACAAATTGTATTTCAATTTTATCCTGTAAAAAAGGAAACGTGTGCAATACCGATTCCGTACTGCTACCGTTTCCTTTTCTTTTTTTAATTATAATCCGAAAAAATCACCGATTAGTTCATTGCTTTTGCAACTTCTTCAGCAAAGTTTTCTTCTTTCTTTTCCATACCTTCACCTGTTTCAAAACGAACGATTCTGGAAATTTCAATAGGTGCACCAACTGCTTTTGCTACAGAATCAATGTACTGTTTTACAGTCATATCTGTATCTTTCACATAAGGCTGTTCTACCAGACAAAATTCTTTCAGTTCCTTTTTCAGTCTGCCTTCAATCATTTTTGCAATGATGTTGTCGGGTTTGCTTGCATTCTTAGGATCGTTTTTCGCCTGAGCTGTCAGAATTTCTGTTTCTTTTGCGATAAATTCTGCGGGAACATCAGCTTCAGAGATAAATTTAGGGTTCAGCGCTGCGATCTGCATTGCAATGTTTTTACCCAGTTCAACCAGTTCTTCTGCTTCGTTTGCACAAGCCAGTTCAATCATAACGCCAATTCTGCCGCCGCCGTGAATGTAGGAAACCAGTTTGCCCGCCTGCGCTTTCTCATATCTTTCAAATCTTCTGATGTTCAGGTTTTCACCGATAACAGCTACCTGCTGAGACAACGCTTCTCTTACAGTGAACTGCGCATCCAGAGCCCATTTTTCATCGAAGAAAGCATCAATGTCAGCTGCTTTGGATTCAGCTGCCTGTTTCGCAACTGCTGCAACATAATCTCTGAATACCTGATTTTTCGCAACGAAGTCTGTTTCAGAGTTCACTTCTACGATAGCACCAATTTTATTGTCTGCGCTTAGGAAGATTTCAACCATACCTTCGGAAGCGATTCTGCCTGCTTTTTTCGCAGAAGCTGCCAGACCTTTTTCTCTCAGCAGTTCTACTGCTTTTTCCATATCACCGTCTGCTTCTGTCAGCACTTTTTTACAGTCCATCATGCCTGCGCCTGTCATTTCTCTCAGTTCTTTTACCATTGCTGCTGTAATAGCCATATCAAATTACCTCCTGTTTATCTTTAGATGAGTTCGTATGAAAAAGAAAGAGCTTCAGCCCGTTTAGGCTGAAGCTCGGGCAAATGCCTTAGTTAAAATTATTCAGCTTCTACTGTTTCAGCTGTTTCCTGTTCACCCTGTTTGGATTCCAGAACTGCATCAGCTACTTTGGAAGCAATCAGTTTTACCGCACGGATTGCATCGTCGTTGCCGGGGATTACGAAATCAATTTCATCGGGATCGCAGTTAGTGTCAACGATTGCTACTGTGGGAATGCCCAGTGTGTGAGCTTCCTGAACAGCAATTCTTTCCTTTCTTGTGTCAACGATGAACATCATGTCAGGAACTTTTTTCATTTCCTTGATACCGCCAACATTTTTCTGAAGTTTTTCCATTTCATGCATCAGTTTTGCAACTTCTTTTTTGGGCAGTACATCGAATGTACCGTCTTCCTGCATTTTTTCCAGATTTTTCAGTCTTACGATTCTTGTTTTGATTGTTGCGAAATTTGTCAGCATACCACCCAACCATCTCTGGTTAACATAGTACATACCGCATCTTTCAGCTTCTTCTCTGATGCATTCCTGTGCCTGTTTCTTTGTACCTACGAACAGAATTTCGCCGCCGTCAGCGATGCATTTGCAGATTTCAGCATAAGCTTCATCAATTTTTTTCACTGTTTTCTGCAGATCAATAATGTAGATACCGTTTCTTTCCGCGAAGATGTATTCAGCCATTTTAGGATTCCATCTTCTTGTCTGATGGCCAAAATGCACACCAGCTTCTAACAACTGTTTCATAGAAATTACGCTCATTTTATGAACCTCCTATTGGTTAATCCTCCGCATCCTTTCAGCTGGATCACCGACACACTATCGGCACCAATCCGCTCTACAGGATGCGTGTGTACTAAAAGTTACCTATGGGATTATAGCATATCAAAAATAAAAAAACAACCATTATTTCTGATTTTTTCAAAAAACCAAAAAAACAGTTGTTTTTTGCTGTATATCAATCCTCAGATTCTTCGTCTGCCGGTTTATCTTTCACAAAGCCGCACTTTTCATTGGAGCAAACAATCTTCGGTGCCTTTCTGCCCTTTTCTTCGAGTGGGCTGCCGCAGGAAGGACATTTTTCTCCTGTGGGTTTGTTCCAACTCATAAAACTACATTCCTCTGGATTATTTTCGCAGCCATAATAAATTCTTCCTTTTTTTGTTTTCTTAATCAAAACCTTTCCGCCACATTCGGGACAGCTTACGCCTGCTTCCTCAAAATATGGTTTTGCATTCTGACAGTCAGGAAAACCAGGACACGCAAGAAATTTACCATATTTACCATATTTAATGACCATGTTTCTACCGCATTTATCGCAGATAACATCGCTTTCTTCATCCTTAATTTCAATTTTTTCCAACTTTCCGATGGCATTTTCTACACTCTCTTTGAAATCGGGATAGAAGTCACGGATGATTTGCTTCCATTCTTCCTTGCCCATTTCCACATCATCCAGACGATCTTCCATATTGGCAGTAAAATCTATATCCACAATATCGGGGAAATAACCCTTCATAATCTCATTGACCATTTCTCCCAACTCTGTCGGAAAAAGATTTTTCGCCTCCTTTGTCACATAATGACGCGCCTGAATCGTGGTTAAGGTGGGTGCGTAGGTAGATGGTCTGCCCACCCCAATCTCCTCCAATGTTTTAATCAGAGAAGCATCTGTAAATCTTGCGGGCGGCTGTGTAAAATGCTGCTCCGGCAGCAATGCCTTTGCCTGTAGCATATCGCCCTCTGCCAGCTTGGGAATGACCTTTTCATCCTCCCCCTCGCCTTTATTATAAACCTCTAAAAATCCTGCAAAGCGCATTCTGGAGCCGGATGCACGGAAACTGTATTCTCCTGCAGTCAGCTTCACAGAAAGTGTGTCATAAAGTGCAGGGCTCATCTGACTGGCGACAAAGCGTTCCCATATCAACTTATACAGACGAAACTGATCCTTGGAAAGAGAATCCTTGATTCGCTCAGGTGTTCTGTTTACATCCGTAGGGCGTATTGCCTCATGGGCATCCTGTGTCTTTCCTTTGGATTTATATACGGTACGCTCAGGATTTACAAATTCTGTACCGTATGTTTCCTTGATGTAATCAACTGCAGCAGTATATGCTTCATCAGAAATTCGGAAGGAATCTGTACGAATATAGGAAACCAGACCAACTGTGCCCTCTCCTTTTATATTGACGCCTTCATAAAGCTGCTGAGCAATCATCATCGTTTTCTGTGTTGCCATATTCAGATGCTTACTCGCCTCCTGCTGTAGCGTGCTGGTGGTAAAAGGAGCGACAGGTTTTTTCTGTCGGCTGCCTGTTTTCACTTCTGTCACAGCAAAGGGCTTTTCAGTAATGGCATCCATCACAATCTTCGTTTCTTCCTCACTGTGAAGCTCCGCTTTCTCTTCACCTTTTCCGTAAAATTTTGCCTCAAATGCTTTTCCTGCTTCATCCGTCAGCTTTACACCTAAAGTCCAATATTCTTCCGGAATAAAAGCTCTGATTTCTTCCTCACGGTCGCACACCAGACGCAAAGCAACAGACTGTACTCTACCGCCGCTAAGCCCTTTTTTTACTTTTTTCCACAAAAGATTGCTGATGGTATAGCCTACAATACGATCCAACACACGCCTTGCCTGCTGAGCATCCACAAGGTCCATATCGATTTCTCTTGCTTCTGTAATAGATTTTTTTACAGCAGTTTTTGTAATTTCATTAAATGTAATACGGCGAATGGTTTTATCCTCATCCAAATTAAGGGCGTGAAGCAGATGCCAGCTGATGGCTTCCCCTTCACGATCCGGGTCAGTTGCGAGATATACTTTATCCGCAGCCTTGGCATCCTTACGCAGCTTGCTTAAAAGCTCCCCCTTTCCTCTGATCGTAATATATTTTGGCTCAAAGTCATTTTCAAAATCGATTCCCATCTGGCTCTTCGGAATATCCCGAATATGTCCCATGGATGCCTGAATCTTATAATTACTCCCAAGGAACTTCCCAATCGTCGCTGCCTTTGCAGGAGATTCTACAATCACCAGATATTTTTTACCGCTTTTTGCCGCTCTTTTTACTTTCTTTGCAGCCGTTTTCTTTTCGGCTGTGGCTGTTTTTGCCATGTTCTTCACCTCAGTTTCCATTTGCTTTGATATAGCCGGCATGAGGTATTTTTACGATATACCCCGACAGCTCCAGCAAAGACAGGACATATTGTATATCCTGTATATCTTTATGCAATCTGCGGCACAGGAATTCTGCCGAAATGGGTTCTTCTACTCCAATCAGCGCCAGCACCTCCTGTTCCTCCGCAGAAATATTTTCTGCAGTTTTAATCTGAAATTTGGTTTTTTCTATCTCTCGATAGGCAATCCCCAAGGCATCCAGAATATCATTTCCTTCTGTGATAATGGGACAGCCCTGCTTGATTAGCTCATTTGTCCCTTTGCTTGTTGGACTAGTCACATTCCCCGGAACCACAAATACATCTCTGCCATATTCCAGCGCAAGGTCTGCAGTAATCAGTGTGCCGCTGCGTTTGCCAGCCTCCACTACCACTACCATTTTACTCAACCCTGCAATGATACGATTTCTTCTGGGGAAATTCCCAGGAACAGCTGGTGTTCCCGGAGGAAATTCGGACAAAACACAGCCGTTTTCGACAATTTGCTCCATCAGCGCCCGATTTTCCGAAGGATAACAGAGATCTACTCCGCAGCCAAGCACCGCAATGGTCTTTCCGCCACCATCCAGAATGCCTTTATGCCCTTCACTGTCAATGCCCCGTGCCATTCCGCTGACAACAACCACATTTGTTTTGCCTAAATCCCTCGCTGTATTATAAGCGACTCTCGCCCCATAATTGCTGCAGTTTCTTGCACCAATAATAGCTACAGTATCAATATCATCATCCGGAAGCGTTCCTTTGATATAGATACCCGCAGGCGGGTCTGCGATTTCCCGCAGTAATCTTGGAAAGCGGGGATTCCAGCAGGAAAGAAACTCAATTCCTTTTTTCTCCATTGTCAGGAGCCATTCCGCCAGCAAGCTCTCCTTTCGGCTTGCCAGAAGCTGCTCAAGCATTTTATCTCGAAGAAAGGGAAGCTCTCTCAGCTTTGCTTCCGCAGCATTCCATACCGCCTCGGCACAGCCAAAGTGCTCCAGAAGCATACAGATGCGCTTATACCCCATGCCATCTATACGGCTTAGCCACATCAGATAATATTCTTCCATGCGAACACTCCTTCCCCTCTCTCAGTTACGCTCTATACTATAAATGCTTTCTTCATAAAATTCAATACAAAATTTTTCGGATTAATAAAGTTCCCCATCTCAAACATTTATAATAGTAGAAATTTACGATAAAAATTGAATTTTTTAGAAAAAATTGATATGATGAAAATAAATTTGAACGGAAATGAGGCGTTACTATGCTTTCAATTATAAAATCAGCTGCTCTAATGGGCATCGACAGCTATCCGGTAGACATCGAAGTGGATTTAAGCAACGGATTACCTTCCTTTGATATTGTTGGGCTTCCGGATTCTGCCGTCAAGGAATCCAGAGAACGGGTGCGTACTGCAATTCGCAACTCAGGATTTTCCTTTCCTGTAAAACGAATTACTGTAAACCTTGCACCAGCAGACACCAAAAAAGAAGGTGCTTCCTTTGACCTACCTATTGCATTGGGTATCCTCGCAGCGGGCGGTCTGTTTTCCACGCCGTTGCCCAATGATACGCTAATAACAGGAGAACTTTCGCTGGACGGCTCTGTGCGCCCTGTAAACGGCGTTCTGCCCATGGTATATGACGGCTATCTCCGTGGTGTAAAAAGCTGCTTTGTGCCATTGGAAAATGTGGAAGAAGCTGCATTGATAGATGGAATGACAATTTATCCTGTTTCTTCCATTAAAGAAATTGCACTGCATTTTTCCGGCGAAAAAGTAATTTTGCCTTTCCAAAAAACAGCAGAGATTTCCTTCTCGTCTACAGCCTCTGAAAATCTTGACTTTTCCCATGTAAAAGGGCAGGAAAATGCCAAGCGTGCTATGGAGCTTGCAGCCGCAGGTGGACATAACATCCTCCTTATCGGCCCACCCGGCAGCGGCAAAACTATGCTTGCCAAGCGTCTGCCAACTATTCTGCCAGACCTTAGCTTTGCAGAAAGCATCGAAATCACAAAAATATACAGCGTAGCAGGTCTGCTGAAGGAAAAACGAAATCTGGTAAAAACAAGACCTTTTCGTTCTCCCCATCATACCATTTCCGCCTCTGCACTGACAGGCGGTGGAAGAATCCCCAAACCGGGAGAAATTTCATTATCCCATCATGGTGTGTTGTTTCTGGACGAGCTGCCGGAATTTCAAAGAAATGTGCTGGAGGTCATGCGACAGCCGTTGGAGGATGGCAAAGTCACCATTTCCCGTGTAAATGGCACACTGACATTTCCCTCCGATTTTATGCTGGCAGCGGCAATGAATCCTTGTCCCTGCGGTTATCTGGGCAATAGCGAAAGATGCCACTGCTCCACCAACGAAATCATGAAATATCATAGAAAAATCAGTGGTCCTCTGTTGGATAGAATTGACCTTATGGTGGAAATGCCTGCTGTTTCCTATGATGACTTGGAAAATAATGTCTCCGCAGAACCCTCTGCTATTATCAAAGAGAGAGTGGTTCGTGCCCACAAAATCCAGCTGGAGCGTTTTCGTGAAGAAGGTATCTTTTTCAATGCACAGATGAATGCTGCTCAAATCGAAAAATACTGTCCTCTTCTGCCAAAGGATAAGGATATGCTGCGCTCGGCCTTTGAACGGATGGAACTGAGTGCGCGTGCGTATCACAAGATACTAAAACTGGCAAGAACATCTGCTGACCTTTCTGGCGAAGAACAGATTTCCTTGAAGCATCTTCTTGAGGTGCTACAATATCGCTCTCTTGACCGAAAATATATGCTTTAAGCCAATTCGGTTTATTTGAATCTTAATTCCTACAGCGATTTCGTATAATCCCTTCCCTATTCTCGCTTGTTTTCTTCTATTTCAACAAAATAATATCTTTTCTTCATCCTCTACAGACAAAATTGTCTGTAGAGTTTTTTTGGTGTACTAAAGCTTAAAAAAGCATTTCGCTTGACGAAATGCTCCGCCTGCGGCGGTGTCGCTAGCGACTGACTACCTTGCCGCCGCAGTGCGATCCCCCGGAGGGTTTTTACTCTATAAGAAACGAAATTTCTTATAGAGTAAAAAAAAGGGCATCCTGTCGGATGACCCCTCTATTTTATTATTTCACATAATGCAGTTCATAGGATTTGGTTCCCAAACCAATCTTTTCTGCATGCTCCAAGCAGCTCTTGTATTCGGATTCAGGTGTTGTATTGATAAAATGATCGTGATGATCGTGGAAATCCTCTTTCTCCATATTATCCGTCAGCACCGTATTCGGTCTGGGCTCCTGCTTTAGGCAGGCATCTACGCACGCCTGATCCAATGCCAGCGGATCAAAGGCTGCAAACATCCCCAAATCCGGAAGGATAGCCACATCATTGCCGGCATGACAGTCGCAGTAAGGAGAAATATCCATAACCAGAGAGATATGGAAGTGTGGTCTGCCATCCACAACCGCCTTGGCATATTCCGCCATTCTGCAGTTCAGCTCTTTTACTGCTGCATCCTGTGCAAACTGAATCGCGTCAAAGTTGCACGCCCCAATACATCTGCCGCAGCCAACGCAGCTCTCCGCATTCAGCTCCATTTTTCTTGTTTCTTCATTGAAATGCAGGGCATTGTTGGCACATTCTCTCAGGCACTGCTTGCAGCCTCTGCATTTTCTTGCCTTGATAATTGCTTTGCCATTGCAATGCTGCTCCTTTTTGCCTGCTCTGGAACCGCATCCCATACCAATATTTTTAATCGCACCGCCAAAGCCAGCCTGTTCATGGCCTTTGAAATGAGAGAGTGAAATAAAAATATCTGCATCCATCACCGCGCGGCCAATTTTTGCCTTTTCCACATATTCACCGCCAATAACAGGCACCTCTACATCATCCGTCCCTTTCAGGCCATCCCCAATTAAAATCGGACAGCCTACCGTCATCGGCGTAAACCCATTTTCCCACGCACAGTACAAATGCTCCAGTGCATTTTTACGGAAACCGGGATACAGCGTATTACAATCTGTCAGAAAAGGCTTTCCACCTCGCGCCGTTACAAAATCCACAACAGCCTTCGCATAGTTCGGGCGCAGGAAGCTCAGGTTTCCCAATTCCCCAAAATGCATTTTGATGGCAACAAATTTTCCTTCAAAATCAATATTGCCCATCCCGGCACCCTCCATCAGCCGATGCAGCTTCTGGATACGGCTTTCAAAGGGACCACAGCGAAAATCTGTATAATAAACAGCAGATGTATTTTTGTTTTCCATACTTTCTTCCTCCCCATCGTATCTATTGGATAAAATCAAATCAAATATATCATACCACAATTTTTCAATATCGCAAAGGAATATCCGAAAGAAGCACCGGAATATCCAACCCCTGACACTGCAAAAAATATTTCATCCCACGCACCGCAATGTCGCTGTTGTTTTTTGCACCCACCATCACACTTTCCAAAGGAATTTCCTTCTGCTCTCTGTTAAATTCCACCATAATATATGGCAGGAATATCTGATGCAGCAAACGAAATTCCGGTTTCGCCGTTCCAATCGCATTGATCACAGGCGGGAAAATAAAGCGATATTCTTCTTCCCCTTCAAAGAAGCTTTTTTTGAAGAACATGGCATATACCGAAACAACCACCGCCATTTCCTCCGCAAGCTTTTGCAAGGAGCAATCCGATATATTTCCATCCTCCTCAAAAAAGCTCTCCAAATCTGTCATACCTTTTTCCTGTAGATAACGGATGCAGGAAAGCAGACTTTCCAACAGTCCGTTCATCTGCTCCGCTTCATTATAAATAACCGTACCATGAAGGAATACCCGATGCCGAAATCCCTCTACCAGCTTTTCATAATCAAACTCCAGACAGTATCCCTTAAAATCTGTAAACTCTGCCCACAGCAGTGCATTATTTTGCAGCTTGGAAAAGGCAACCACATAAAAGCTAAGACCATCTCCACCACAGCCGCCGCCCTGTGTGCAGGCGGGTGCAATAATCCCCAATCTGTCTATCTCCTTTTTCAGTCCAAGAAAAAACCGTTCCCGCAAACCTTCATTGACGATATACTTTTCTGTCAGCCGCTCCATAACCTCCACCGCATACTGAAACTCCAGCTTATCGTTGAGAAAGTCACTTTTTGTTGCCATAAACTCTCTGTTTTCCACAATGCCGCGTATCCCCTCGGCAGTGGTGTAATGGTATAGCTTTTCTCCTTTTCTGCAAAGAGGCACCTGTATCCAGGCATCCATATAACGGCTATCCTGCATGGTCTTCCCTCCTCATTATTCTCTAATCTGACCATCTCCATAAATGATATATTTCGTTGTAGTCAGCTCCTTTAAGCCCATAGGCCCTCTGGCATGAAGCTTCTGCGTGCTGATGCCAATCTCCGCACCAAATCCGAACTGACCGCCATCTGTAAATCTCGTAGAGGCATTCACATAAACCGCTGCCGCATCCACCTCATTGAGGAAACGCTGTGCATTGGTATAATTTTCTGTCACAATCGCCTCGGAATGACCTGTAGAATACACTCTGATATGTGCAATCGCTTCGTCTATATCCTGCACCACTCTGGCAGAAAGAATATAATCCGCATATTCCGTACCCCAATCTTCTTCTGTTGCCGCAACTGCGCCTTCCACCAGCTTCTGTGTGATTGCATCGCCGCGGATTTCCACCTTTTTCTGCTGTAACGCCCGCCCGATCTCCGGCAGGAATGCTTCTGCGATTTTTTCATGCACCAACAGGCTTTCACAGGCATTACATACACCGGGGCGCTGTGTTTTTGCATTGATAACGATTTTTGCGGCTTTTGCAAGGTCTGCACCTTCATCCACATAAACATGGCAGTTGCCTACCCCTGTCTGAATAACAGGCACTGTACTGTTCTGTACCACACTATTGATCAGCCCTGCACCACCTCTGGGAATCAGTACATCCAAATATCCATTCAGCCGCATCATTTCATTGGCTGTTTCTCTGGAGGTATCCCCTACCATCTGCACAGCATCCGCAGGCAGACCTTCCGCTGTTAAAGCAGAACGAAGGGCATGAACCACAGCATGATTGGTGCGGAAGGCTTCCTTTCCGCCTCTCAAAATGACAGCACTGCCTGCCTTCAGACACAGCCCAAAGGCATCCGCTGTTACATTTGGTCTGGCTTCAAAAATAATACCAATTACACCCATTGGCACCCGCTTCTGCCCTACCACAAGACCATTATCCAGCTTTTTCATGGAAAGAATCTCGCCTACAGGATCATCCAGCTTTGCCACCTGTCTAAGCCCGTCTGCCATATCTGCCAGTCTTTCCTCCGTTAAAGTCAATCTATCAATAAAAGCACCTTTGATGCCATTTGCCAGTGCCGCATCCACATCCGCTTTATTCTGTGCAAGAATTTCCTCTTTTGCTGCCAGAAGGGCATCCGCAGATGCCAGCAGCGCTTTATTTTTCATCGGCGCAGATAATGTTGCCAGCACAACAGACGCCGCTTTTGCCCGTTTTCCCATATCCACCAAATTGCTCATTTTTCATCCTCCCATCCATTTTCTGTTACAATAGCATCCAAGGGAACATCAAATTCTCCCGCAGAAATCCCATTTCGTTTTGCAAGGGCAGCCTGTCGCAGCTACATTCTCATGCGATTAAGCCTCCAATCCAAAATAAAAGCCCCATCGTGCATACAATAGAAATACGCCAAAACGGCAGCCTTCTTCGGTTTCCTGCCAACCTTAGAAGCAGCCAAAAAATCCCACTCCAAAAAAGCACCTCTCCTGCCACAGACAAAACCGAAGCCACACCATAGAGCGGAAATCCTGCCCACAAGCTAAGTCCAACTCCGCCTGCAATCCCCAGCAGCAGCAGCAATTCCTTTGTGTCTGTATAGAGCATAATTGCATTCTCTCCACTTGGAGCAAAATTCACTGCCAAAAGAAGCATTCCGGGTAATATCGCCCCTGCCAGACTTCCCGTCAAAAGCCGCATCAACTGGCTGCTTTCCCAAAATCCAAAATAGCTGCCAAGCCCATCTATTGACACCGGAAAGATCGCTGCCGCCGTTAATAACGCCTGCTGCATCGTAAACGGAGAATTTCCCTCCATTCTTTTCTTCCTGTAAAAAAAGCAAAACGCAAAAAATGCCCCCAGATAGATGCCCGTGCAACGGGCACAAAGGGGCATCTGTGTTCCATCAAAAAATAAACTGCGCTCCGCCATCCGATGACAGACAGCGGCGCCAAATCTACTCAGTATATTCATCTGCTCAATCAAAATTTATCATATAATGGGTTGTGCCTCCCACCACCACGCTTACCACACAGCACAGCAGAGAAAATGCCATCATTACAATGCTGACAATCAGCATCAGCTTACCGAAACGGCGATAATCCTCAGACGGACTTTTCATCAGTACCGCACCAGCAACACAGCCTGCTATAGAACCAACACCACCAACCATTACAATCAGCACAATCACAATCGCCTTCAGTGCCGGATGTATCCTTGCCTCTGTAGGTGGTGCCGTCCGCTTCGTATAGGAAGCCTCTCCTGTTTCTTCGTTGCTTTCAAAATGATAGGTTTTTCCGTTTTTTTCCTCTACCGTAAACTCCTCTATTTTTTCCGCTTTTATCTCCTCCGTCTGCTCTGTAGTCATATCTATAAAGCCTGCGGTATTATTCCTAACATGGCATACCGGACAGCCCATGCTTTCATCCAAAATCTTTCTGCCGCAATTCTGACAATAACTCATATTTTGTTCCTCCTTTTATCTTTAGCCAAACAATGTACCGATATCCTCCCCATCCAAAATACGATGGATGACCTTCGGATCCTCTCCTAGCGCAATTACCATTCGCACCCCTGCAAAAAGCGAAATCTCTGCCGCCTGAAGCTTTGTTTTCATGCCGCCAACGCTGAATGCAGAGCCTTTCTTTTCTCCTGCCATCTCCTTGATTTCATCCGAAATATCTTTCACATAGGAAACGCGCACTGCATCGGGAGCATGGCGAGGATCCTTATCGTACAATGCATCAATATCCGTCAGAAGAATCAGCAGGTCTGCCTCCACAATCTCCGCCACCATTGCAGAAAGACGGTCATTATCGGATATTTCGATTTCGTATGTAGAAATCGTATCGTTTGCATTTATAATGGGAACAATGCCCATCTCAATCAAGGTCATCAGTGTGTTATGGGTATTTTCATAACGGCTTTCACTGCTTAGCTCCTCTTTCGTCAAAAGAACCTGTGCCACCGTCTGATTATATCTATTAAAAAAGTTCTGATAAATCTGCATCAGCATCGCTTGCCCAACCGCAGCCGCCGCCTGCTTTTCCTTTGTAACGGTAGGTCGTTCCTTCATATTCATACGAACTGCACCTACGCCGATAGCACCGCTGGTAACAAGGATAACCTCTTTCCCCCGATTCCTCAGGTCTGTCAGCACCCATGCCAGCTCTTCAATTCGCTTCAGATTCAGCCTACCGCTGGGATATGTAATGGTAGATGTTCCTACCTTCACTACAATTCTATTGCAATCTTTCAACACTTCTCTCAAAACATTCCCTCCGCTTCTTTTGGGATTTCCTCTTATCTGTAGTATACACCAATTTCAATCCGTAAAAAAGGAAATTTATCTTAAAAAATGGAAGCCAAAAGAAAAAATTAGAGCGAAGCCCAGAGGCTTCGCTCAAAATCTCATTCTTATTTCACCTTAAAAGAGCTCTTCAGCGGTACAATTCGATTGAATACCAGATGCTCTTCTGTTGTATCCTTTGTATCTACGATGTAGTAACCATTTCTCATAAACTGGAACCGTTCGCCCTTCTGCACACCCTTGATAGAAGGCTCTACAAAACATTCCTTCACTTCCAAAGATGTAGGATTCATAATCATTTCACCATTGGGATCATCAGGATTATCCAGCATCATATGGTCATACAGTCTTGCAGTTGCAGGCACATTTTCTGTTGCAGATACCCAGTGCAGTGTACCCTTTACTTTTCTGCCGTCAGGGCTATTGCCGCCTCTTGTTTCAGGATCATAGGTACAGTGTACTTCTGTTACAACACCGTTTTCGTCCTTTATAAAGTCTGTGCAGGTCACAAAATAGGCACCTTTCAGACGAACCTCCTTGCCGGGCGCCAGACGGAAGAATTTTTTTACAGGCTCTTCCATAAAGTCTTCTCTTTCGATATACACTTCTCTTGTAAAAGGAACCTCTCTTGTGCCCATTTCCGGATTTTCAGGGTTATTTTCCACTTCTATCATTTCAGACTTCTCTACAGGATAGTTTGTAATCACAACCTTTAGCGGATCCAAAACCGCCATGACAACCTTTGCCTTTACTTTCAAATCATCTCGGATACAAGCATCCAGCAAACCGCTGTCTACTGTACTGTCCGCTTTGGAAACACCGATTTTTTCGCAGAAATCACGGATAGATTCCGGTGTATACCCACGGCGGCGCAGACCACTAATAGTCGGCATACGAGGGTCATCCCAGCCATCAACCAGATTATTTTCCACCAATGCACGCAGCTTTCTCTTGCTCATAACCGTATTGGTCATCCCAAGACGGGCAAATTCAATCTGTCTGGGAGGATTTACTGTATAACCGGCTTCTTTTACCACCCAATCATACAGCGGTCTATGATCTTCAAATTCCTTTGTGCAAATAGAATGAGTAATGCCTTCGATGGCATCCTCCAGAGGGTGTGCAAAGTCATACATAGGGTAGATACACCATGCATCTCCTGTTGTATGGTGTGTGGAATGAGAAATACGATAGATAACGGGATCTCTCATATTGATATTCGGGGAGGCCATATCAATCTTTGCCCGCAGCGTTTTAGATCCATCGGGAAATTCGCCCGCTTTCATTCTTTCAAACAAATCCAGATTTTCTTCCACGCTTCTATTGCGGTAAGGGCTTTCCTTACCAGGCGTAGACAGCGTGCCACGATATTCTCTCATTTCCTCCGCAGTCAGCTCACAAACAAAAGCCTTGCCTTCTTTGATAAGCTTCACCGCAACTTCATAATATTGATCAAAATAACTGGAGGCATAGTACAATCTGTCTTCCCAGTCAAAGCCCAGCCATTTTACATCTTCCTGAATGGACTCTACATATTCCACATCTTCTTTCGTGGGATTTGTATCGTCAAAACGAAGATTGCATTTGCCGCCGTACAGCTTTGCCATTCCAAAATTTAGACAGATAGATTTCGCATGACCGATATGCAGATAACCATTCGGTTCGGGTGGAAATCTGGTGTGCACTTTATTCAACTCCCCTTCCAGATCTTCCTGAATGTAGCTGTGGATAAAGTTACCTGTTGCACCCAGACCACCATTGTTTTCCATGATTTTTTCTTCAGCCATTGGTTGCCCTCCTGTATTTTATTCATCAGAATATAATTGTTAAAATCAATGATATTTTATTATACATCAATCTTACTTTTATGGCAAGAAACAGGAACACTTTTTTCTTTTCTCACAACAAAATCGCTTGCTGCCCCTTATCCTAGCACCGCATCAACCAGAGTGCAGTATAAGTAACCGTCCTCTTCATAGGTCTGGAAAGTACCGGTAACAACAATATCTTCTCCTTCTGCAGGATAGTCTGCCGGATAGGTATATTCCTCTCGGGTAATAAACTCCATCCCCTGCACACAGCAGGATGTCGCATCAGCAATCACGCAAGCAAAATATGCCTTATCGGGAATTTCATTCCCATTTGTATCCATCGCCGGATAGCGAACAAATTGCCCCTCCATCTTCACATTCTTACCAATATAATCTTGTGGCGATGTCATCATATTATTGACTTCCGCATATACCATTGTGCTGCTCATAGCTGTCAAATCTACATCTAGCCCATCCGCAGAGGCTTTTGTCCCCTCTTGTCCACAAGCACAACAAGCTAACAGCAAAAGCATCGCCAGAAAAAGACTTATTTTCCGTTTCATCTTCTCATTCCTCCCATCGCCTTACCTGCCAATGTAAACAGCAGGAATACAATCATATCAATCACTACAATCGTAGAACCTACCGGCGTTCCATATAAAATAGAAGCCAGTATCCCGATTACCGCACAAAGTACCGACACCACCACCGCACAAATGGTTACGCCCCGAAAGGTTCGATACACCCGCATGGCAGAAAGCGCCGGAAAAATAACCAGTGCTGAAATCAACAGCGATCCAACCAAATTCACCGCCAAAACAATCACCACCGCAACCGTCACCGCAATCAAGAGATGATAGCGTTCTGTCTTAGTGCCGGCAGCCTTCGCAAAATTTTCATCAAAAGTAACCGCAAAAATTTTGTGGTAAAACAAAATGAATACAACCACCACAATCACCGATAGCACCACACACATCCAGACCTCTTTTTCCGTCAATGTCAGAATGGAGGTGGAGCCAAATAAGGTGCTACATACATCCCCCGACAGATTGGTCGAGGAAGAAAACAAATTCATCAGCAAATACCCAACAGCGAGAGAACCAACCGAAATCATTGCAACTGCTGCATCTCCGTTGATTTTGGCATTCTGTCCTGAACGCAGCAAAAGCACCGCACAGGCTATCGTAATACCCAGCGTCAACGGCATATCATTTGTTAGCCCTAAAACAGCCGCCACCGACATAGCACCAAATGCCACGCGAGAAAGGCCATCCCCGATAAGAGAAAATCTCTTTAGCACCAGTGTCACCCCTAAAAGGGCAGAGCAAAGGGCAATCAATACCCCAGCAATCAATGCATACCGCACAAAGGGATATGCCAAATACATCCCCAGCTTTTCAAGCATCAACGCCATCTCTCTCCTCCCCTTTCACTGTTGCAAAAACCTTTCCCTGAGGACTACGGAGATAGTCCTCCTTTGTCCCAAAGAATACTGTTTCCCCGATATGTAGGATATGGCTGGCATATTTTACAGCCGCAGCAATATCATGGGAAATCATAATAATCGTAATACCATCCTGCTGGTTTAGTGTATAAATCAAGCGATACATTTCTGCTGTCACCTTTGGATCCAGCCCCGAAACCGGCTCGTCCAACAGCAATATTTTCTGCGTCGCGCACAATGCCCGTGCAAGCAATACTCGCTGCTGCTGCCCACCGGAAAGTTCCCGATAGCAACGAGAAGATAGGGCGGTGATTCCCATTTTTTCCATGGCCTGCACCGCAATCTGCTTTTCTTCCTTATTATAGAAAGGACGGCTTCCACATCTCCCCTGACAACCGGAAAGAACAATCTCCTTTACGGATGCCGGAAAGTCTTTTTGTACTACTGTCTGCTGAGGCAGATAGCCAATTTCATTTTTCCGCAGCCCGCCGCCAGTCGCAATCCGTCCCGCAAGAGGGGCTTGCAGACCAAGCAGCGTTTTCATAAGGGTGCTTTTGCCGGAACCATTCTCTCCAACGATACAAAGATAGTCCCCACTACACACTTGAAAATTTAATTCCTGTAAAATCGGCTTATTTTCATAGCCAATCGTTACACCTTCACAAAGAAGCTGTTCCATCCTTCTCCCTCCTTAGCCGATTGCTTCATCCAGTGCTGCAAGATTTTTTTCCATAATCGAAAGATACGATACACCATTTTTCACACCAGAAGATGTCACAGACTGCATAGAATCCATGGTAACCACCTTTTGATTTTTTGCCGCCGTATTCTCCACAATCGTTTCCGCAATCCTATGCTTTGCACCATCAATCGTCAGCACACAGGGCAATTCCAATGCATCCATTTTATTTGCAAGGAACAAAATCGTTTCAAAGCTTGCTTCACTTTCCGCAGAACAGCCAGAGAAAGCCGCATAATAATGTAGCCCATAGTCATCCATCAGATAGCGGAAAGGAAAACGATCTCCAAACAGTACCGTATCATAGGTCGCTTCTTCCACCAACGCCTGATAACTTTCGTCCAGATTAGAAAGCTTGTCCAAATATAACTTCGTATTCTCTGCATAAATAGCCTGATTTAACGGATCAAGTTCCTGTATCGCATTTGAAATCACCCTGCACAGCACGGAAGCATTTTTCAAAGACAGCCATATATGCTCATCGCTTTCTTCTTCATGATCTTCCTCGTGAGCCTCTCCCTGTTCTTCATGCTCATGCTCATGCTCCGTTTCCTGCATTCCCTCAACCATTTCCTCTGTTTTTACACGGTCTCCCAGCGCCTCCAACAGATTGATTACCTTTCTATTCGGATTTTCTGTTTCCTGCAACACATCTTCTACCCATTCATCAGACTCACCGCCTACATAAATGAATAAATCACAATCAGAAATTTTGATAATATCATCCGCAGTAGGCTGATAGCTATGCAAATCCACACCGCTATCCAGCAACATTGTCACATCAGCCAACTCTGCCATCTCTCCCAAGATTTCCCGCACCCAATCGTATTCAGGAAAAATAGTTGTCACAATCTGCAGCGTATCGTCCTGTTTCTCCTCACCTGTGCCACAGCCTGCCAATGTCCCCGCTGCCACCATCAAGCACAGAATCATTGCCATCAATTTTTTCATTTCACAAAACCTCCTTATCTTTAGGCAACACCGCACAATTCACAGCAGGCACATCTGCGTGCAGATTATTTCGGTATATTTCACAAATTTCGTCGGCAGAGGACTCTACTCTTGCCTCCTCTATTTGTTATATCTACCGAAAAATCTGCTTACGCATCTACAC
>JAZQTP010000050.1:0-3656 GCA_045630845.1 Anaerotignum sp.
CCTTTTCCCCTACCCCATCCTGCCCGACTGGGCTGCTTTATACTGCCCGAATGGGCTGCCTTATTTATTGCCGTTCCTGCGTCCTAAGCCAAATCCCATCCTCCTGCCGCTCCACGGCAAGCATAAATCCCGCCGCCAGCCGTTCCGCCTCGGCAAAGGGGATAAACCGCTGTCCGCCGCCGCATAAGGCAAGGAGATAAGACTGATAGACCGCCTCCACCCCCCGAAGCTGTGCCGCCGCCGCACTTTTTTCCGCCAATAGCCGCCCGATAACCTCCTGTAGATAGCGGTTGCCCCGCTCTAAACCGAGTAGATATTGCTCCTTCTTCCGTTTTTTCCGTTGTCGCTTGTTCATTCCATCTCCTCCTCATAGCTCTGTGCTAAGTACGCCGCATGGGGGCAGTCCATGTTGGGGTATCTGCCGCAATGGGCGCGCATAAATCTGTTTTTCTCTCCGCCGCTTGGGAATACATGGGCGGTAAATTGGTCTGCCCCTGCCGCACCTAAGAAAGGGGATTCGCAGAATATGGTCGTCTGGTTCTCCCGCTCATAATAGGGGCATTGGGCAATGATGTCATAGTTCGGCATAAGTCCTCCTTTTTTCCGGGGGCGCTGCCCCCAAACCCCCGGCAGGGGAATCATCCCCCCTTTGGGGCTTCGCCCCCGGGCTAACGGGCTTCGCCCGCAATGCTGCACCCCGAGTTGCAGAAGCATTGCCATGCTTCTGCGATTCTCTCCTACTGTCTTAACCGATAATTCTTCTTCGTATCCCTCCCAATCGTCAGCACAAACCCCTTACACCGCTGATAGATACGGCTGCCCAACGCCTCATCGTATGCAATCACCTCGGGCAGGGTTTTCTCCCCGCTGAATAAGGTAATCCGCCCGCTGTTGTATCGTGTATTCACCAGCTCAAAGGCAATCTGGATATCCGCATCCGTGGGCGAGCCGCCCTGCCGTGTCTTAAAGAAATCGTCTATGTAAAGCACCTCCGCCGTTTTCCATTTATCCATCTCCC
Source organism: Anaerotignum sp. (assembly GCA_045630845.1). Taxonomy (GTDB): domain Bacteria; phylum Bacillota; class Clostridia; order Lachnospirales; family Anaerotignaceae; genus Anaerotignum_A. Next base: position 1,019 of record JAZQTP010000050.1, read on the forward strand.
GACTATAGGCGCTTTCGTTCAGCTTCAGGCCTTTCAGCCGTGTCACCTCATCCGCCCACGACAGATAATAAACCTGCTTGCCCGCCTCCATCAGCTCGTTGCAGATGGCGGTGCAAAGGTGGCTTTTGCCGCAGCCCATCTGCCCGCCGATGTAAAACCAGCCCTTTTTCTCCGCCGCAAAACGCTCCGCCATTTCTTTCATGGCTTGCTGGTGTGGCTCGGTGGTTTCAAAGCGGGCAAAGGTATATTCCTCCGCCAGCCGTGCCAGACCGCTTTTCTCCAAGCGTTGTAGGCTCTTGCGGCGGTTCATGCACTTACAGTCCACAAAGTAATCGTATCCGTCAATCAGCACCATCACAAAGCCCTTGTTGCGGCAGATATCGCAGGAAACGCCTTTCATATCGCCCTCCTGCCGGTTAAAATTGTCCGTTCTGGAATCATAGCTTAGGGATGCCGTAGGCATTCTCTCCCGCAGCATTTCCTCTATGGCTGTCCGTTGGCTCTCCGTCATTTCCACTCCTCCATTCCTTTTCCCGCTTCGCCCAGTTGCGTAACGCCGCCTGCCAGTCCTGCATTTGGGTACTGCCGATTTTCCAGCCCTTGCTGCTGTAGTAGTCGATGAATTTCTCCCCATCCAGTGAATACCCCTGTTCCCGACAGTATTCCTGTACGGCTTCTAAGGTGGGCGGGATAAATATTTCTTCTTTTCTTTCTTTTCTTTCTTTTCTTTTTATCTGGTTCTCTTTCTTTTCTTTCTTGTATGTGTCCATCGGCTGTCCGTTGGGTGTACTTTTGCTGTTCATGGGCTGTCCATGGGCTGTCTGTCTGCTGTCCGTTTGCTGCTCTGCACCGTTCTGATAATGAGCAAAGCGGCAAATTTGTAGTCTGGTTTTGTGGGTGTCCTTCTGCACCAAAAGCATCCCGTCGCTCTCCAGTTTTTTCAAAAAGCCCCTGACTTTCTGACGGGACCAGCCCCATCTTTCAGCAAGCTTCACCTCCGAGGTCACCACATCGCCGCAGTCCAGCTCCAGCAGCTCGCTGCCGAATAATACCTTTCCCGGACGATGGTTTGCCAAAAGCAGCAGGTCAATCCACGCCGATTTTTTATCAAAGGGCTTTTCCGCCCATAGCCAGTGTGCCGTCAATGCCCGGTGCAGCTTAATCCATCCGCCTGTCATCCTGCACCCTCCTTTCAGCCCACAGGGATGCGGTCGATACAGCCGTCACAGCCGAGGATTTCCTCCTCCCGCCAGTAAAAGACGGTGCAGTCCGTCCCGCCGCAGACCGGGCAGGCGATAAAAAGCCGCTCCCCCACACATTCCATACAGCAGTCACATTCCTTTCCGTCCTGCCGCCTACAAAGATATGCCATCACGCCTCACCCTCCCTTTCCTGCTCTGCCAAAGCCGCCTCCAGCTGCTCGATGGTCAGCTCACGGCTGCAAAGTGCCCGCCGCAGTTCCCGCAGGGCGTCCTCGTTCTGGCTCTGCTCCCGCCGCAGATCGTCCAATTCCTGCTGAAAGCCTAACGCTGTTTCTTTCGCCTCCTCCAACGCCTTTGTCTGCTCCTGTAGGGTGGCTCTGGTGCGTAATAGCTCGTCGGTCAGCAGTTCAAATTGGATGCTGAGCCTGCCGTGCTTTTCATAGATGTAGTCGATGCCGTAGGCTTTGTTTTCTGTTTTTGTTTCTGTCATAGGTTCACCCTCCGTTTCTTCTCTGTTTCTCTCCCGTTTTTTAAGGTTAGTTTTCCTCCGCTTACGCTACGGAAATCCCATCGCGGCTTTGCCGCTGGCTAGCGGACTTTGTCCGCAATGACTAACCTTTCCGCCGTTCCCTCGCTCGCTTAACCGCTTCGCGGCCAAGGATTCGCTCGGTCAAAGCCTGCGGAAGCCCGTTACTTTGTCGAATATTGCGTTTACGCAAGTTCCTTTGCAAAAAAAATATCCTCCATTTCCTTTCCACTCAGCTCCAGCCGATGCCAGAGCAGCTGAATTTCATTGCGGGTAAAGTCGCCGCAGTCCGCAATCTTTCTGCGTAGCGCAGCCTCTCTAACACCGATGAATGTAGCAATCTGCCCCAATGTCAGCCCTTTTTCAAAACGCTTTTCTTCAAATTTTTCTACTCGGAACATCCTTCTCCCTCCTTCTCGCTTCTTGCGTATCCGTAAGTTTCACCCTCATACTAACACTTGCATTTACGCAAGTCAAGAGGGAATTTGAAAATTTCGACTTTTTCACCTAAGTTTTCTGAACCCATCCTGCCCGAATGGGCTGCCTTTCCAGCCCAAACGAACTGCCTCTCTCCTCCCCTTTTGCCCGAATACTCCCCCTTTTCCACCCCCCATTCTTGCCCGACTGGGCTGCTTTAATATAAGGTTAAATTTTCTCCGCTTACGCTCCGAAAATCCCATCGCGGCTTTGCCGCTAGCTAGCGGACTTTGTCCGCAATGGCTAACCCTCGCCATTATTCCTCACTCACATAGGAGGTGTCCTATGCGTTCGTTCGTCATAAGCAATGGCTCACCCGCTTTTTGCCCGAAAGGGCTTGTGGGGAAGGGAGTTTCGAGGGAAACATCGTTTCCCTTGAATCGTTGGGAGGGTCTGGGAACCATGCGAAAGGTTCCCAGACTTTTTGTTACTT
>JAZQTP010000051.1:0-19734 GCA_045630845.1 Anaerotignum sp.
GTATAACCGCCCTGCGCACCGCGAAAGCTTTTTACAAGACCGGCTTTCGTTAGTGGATTGATAATCTGTTCCAGATATTTTTCAGAAATCCCCTGCTCTTTGGCAATTGCTTTCAAGGGGATTGTACCGTTATTATAATTCAGTGCAAGTGCCAGCATCAGGCGGATGCCGTAACGCCCTCTTGTCGAAATCTTCATAAAGCCACCTCCCGATTTGTTTTTATTTTATATGGAAACGAGGAGATTAGTTTTCTTCCTGCCATCCCTTACAAATGTCAATCCATTCGATGCATTTTCCGTACAGGAACAATTCATCACAGGTCAGTTCAACAGCGGAGTTGCTTGTACCTGCAGCAGGGAAAACGGTATCAAATCGCTGCATGGAAATGTCTGCATAAGCTTTTGTGCCTGCGGGCAGATCAAAGGGGCATACACCACCAACAGCGTGACCGGTTGCCTCCAGTGTTTCTTCTGCGGTCAGCATTTTTGCCTTTAGGCCAAATTTATCTTTGAATTTACGATTATCAATCTTCGTATCACCTGCGACACAGATTACCATAGGACCATCTTTGCTCATCAGGCAAAGGGTTTTTGTGATGCGGGCAGGAATAACGCCAGCAGCCTTCGCAGCCAGCTCAACGGTTGCGCTGGACTGTGAAAATTCAATCGGTTCCTTGGGACAGTTCATCGCTTTTAGGTATGCGCGTACATTTTCAATAGACATTGGAATTTACCTCTCTTTATTATTGCTTGCTTGCTACTTTTGAAAAATTATTTCGGAGTAAGTACGAAATCAATGCATAAAGACAGTATCTGTCTAGTGCGAGATTGCAGAGATTTTACCATGTGAGACAAATCCTACAATATATATTACATCATATCAGAAAAGTAGGAATTATGCAAGGAAGAAAAACCATTGTTTTTATCTTTTTCGCGTGATATAATGAATAAAATTTTTTCTCTGTAAAGGGAATTTGTATAGGTATTGTTGCGCAATGTCTTATCCTTGACCATGCGAAAGACAGAGCAATGATGATACAAACAAGAAGGAGTTATCATGCATCCCCGTGTGTGATGCTTCTTTTTTTATGTATCCTTTTTTATGCTTCCTTGACGGAAAAGAATGATGATGCTATACTCAAAAATAGTTTATGAGCTAAGAAAAAAAGCCTGAGAATAGAGGGATTGATATGATTCGTAATATACTGGAATATCTGGAAAGGACGGCAGAACAACTGCCGGAGAAAATCGCCTTTTCCACACCGGAGGAGAGTGTCTCCTTCAAAGAGCTGGAGCGAGCGGCAAAGAGTATTGGAACATATCTGCTCCCTTTTGGCAAATGTCCAGTGGCGGTGATGACACAGAAAACGCCTGTTTCTGTAGCGGCATTTCTGGGAGTGGTTTACAGTGGTAATTTTTATACACCGATAGATGTAACTATGCCAAAGGAGAGGATACTTTCTATTCTGCATACCCTCATGCCCGGCGTGATAATTATAGACGAAAAGAGCAAAAAAGCAGCGGATAGCCTTGGGTATAAAGGGAAGGTTATCGTTTTGGAGGAGATTTTTGAAACACAGATAGATGAAGATGGGCTGCGAAAAATCAGACAAAAAGCCATTGATACAGACCCGCTGTATGCCTTATTTACCTCTGGCTCGACAGGGGTGCCGAAAGGTGTCCTCATCAGCCATCAGGCAGTGGTTAACCTGACGGAATGGTATACGGAGGCTTTTGATATTACAGAAAAAGAAATTATCGGCAATCAGGCGCCCTTTTACTTTGATTCCTCGGTGAAGGATATTTATGCGGTGCTGAAAACAGGGGCGCAGATGGATATTATTCCGAAAATGCTATTTTCTTTCCCGAAAAAATTGCTGGAATATCTGGAGGAGAAAAAAATCAATTATATTGACTGGGTGCCTTCCGCACTTTGTATCGTGGTGAATACGGGAGCATTGGATATTTTACAGCCATCCCATTTGAAAAAAATCATGTTCTGTGGAGAGGCAATGCCGACAAAGCAGTTCAATCTATGGAGAGAAAAATATCCTGATGCTTTGTTTGCCAATATTTACGGCCCAACAGAAACCACCGTGGACTGTACTTATTATATCGTAGACAGAGTGTTTGCAGATGATGAACCGCTGCCTATCGGTTATGGCTGCCGCAATACAGATGTTTTTATTCTGAATGGCGAGCGGCTGGCGGAAGCGGGAGAAAGCGGTGAGCTTTGCGTGAGAGGTCGCTGTCTGGCGTTGGGTTATTATAATAATCCGGAGAAAACAGCGGAAGCATTTATCCAGAATCCGCTGAATCCCTATTATCCGGAGCGTATCTATAAAACGGGTGATATTGCGAAATATAATGAGCGGGGAGAGATCGTATTCCTTGCCAGAAAGGATCATCAAATCAAGCACATGGGACATCGTATTGAGCTGGGAGAAATCGAAACAGCGGTCAACAGCATTGATGAAGTGGAAAGCGGTGTCTGTCTTTATGATGAAAAAACACAGCGTATTTTGCTGTTTTATTGCGGAGAGGCGGAGCAGCCCTATATCTTGAAAAAGCTGCGGGATAAAGTCCCCAAGTATATGTTTCCGAATGTGATGATGAAGCTGGAAAAAATACCGCAGACATTAAATGGAAAGATAGACAGATTGGCTTTGAAGGAGTATTATGATAGAGATGAAGAAAATTTCGGATGAAAGGAGATGGGCAGAAAAAATTGCCCGATACCTTTCAGATGGGATGCAGACAAATTTTTATGGCAGCGCAGAGGAATTTTTTGCGGAGCAGGAGAAGCTTTGGGAAATGGAGTTTGACGGCGGATGCTATCTTTTTTGCGAAAGAGAAAGGCAGTTTGATTTGTATTTCTTTCTCAAAAAGGATGTGAAGCCGATAGAACTGCCGTTGCTGTATAAGCCGCTTGTGCTGGAGCAGGTAGCGGCAGCAAAAAATCCCCCTGATCTTGCAGAATGGAAGCGAGTTGGATTCGAGAAATATTTGCAGCGGAAGCGGTTATTCCTGTCTGCGAAGAATGCGGCGGAGGAACAGCGAGAGCTAACATTTGCAAAGGCTGATGAAGCAGAAGAAATCCTTACGCAGATGGAGCGTTCTTTTGAGCCTTATACATCGGCACTGCCCGATTTGGAAACGCTGCAAAGGGATTTGGAGGAAAATCGTGTTCTAGCCTATCGGGAGGCGGATAAACTCCTTGGTTTTCTACGCTTTGGCAGAGAAAAGAAGGTATCTGTTCTCTGGCAGATTGTTGTTTTGCCGGAAGGCAGACAAAAGGGCATTGGAAACAGCCTTGTGCGGGATTGGATTGCACTGGAGAGGGAAGCTGCTGCAAAGTTTCAGCTTTGGGTGAGAGAGGATAATCCGCCGGCAATAAAATTGTATGAAGCACTGGGGTTTCTGCCGGATGGCAGAATTGCACCGGTGATGCTGAAAAAAGAAAATATATATAAAGAAGGGGAATGAAATTATGGAAGCGTTATTAAAAATTCTTACAGAATTAAGACCGGATGTTGATTTTGAGGAAAATAAAGAGCTGATTGATAGTGGAGAACTGGATTCCTTTGATATTGTTTCTCTGATTGGCGAATTGTGCGATGAATATGATATTGAAATCAGTGCAGATGACATCGTTCCGGAAAATTTCAATTCTGTAGAAGCGATTTGGGCGTTGGTACAAAGTCTGATGGAAGATTAAAATAAAGGAGTAAAAGCGATGGCATTTACATCATTTCGATTTATCGTTTTTCTTGTATTGGCTGCCGCAGCATATTTCCTGACACCGAAGCGTTGCCGATGGGTAACGCTTTTTGTTGCGAATTATGTCTTTTATTTTATTTCCGGCGGAAGGATATTTATTTATCTGTTGGCGACAACTGTTTCCACATATCTGGCAACGGTGAAGCTTGGAAATATGGCGGCAAAAAACAAGATTGCATTCAATGAAGCAAAAGCGGAACTGGATAAAGAGGGCAAAAAAGCGTGGAAAATGCAGTTTGCCAAAAAGAAAAAATGGGTGCTGGTTCCAACGGTGCTGTTTAATTTTGGTATTCTTGCAGTGCTGAAATATTCTGCTTTTGTCACAAATAATATCAATGCGTTATTTGCGAAATTCGGTATCGGGACAGAGCTGCCGGTATTTCAGTTTTTGCTGCCTTTGGGCATATCCTTTTATACCTTTCAGTCTATGGGCTATCTGATTGATGTGTATAGAGAAAAACAGGAGCCGGAGCGAAATTTCTTTAAGCTGGCACTGTTTATTTCTTTCTTCCCTCAGATCGTGCAAGGACCGATTTCCCGTTTCGGCACATTGGCGGAGCAGCTTTTTCGCCCGAATACATTTTCCTATACCCGCATCAAATTCGGCGTGCAGCTGATGCTGTGGGGGGCTTTTAAGAAAATGGTCATTGCAGATAGGGCTGCGATTCTTGTGGATAATGCTTTCGGTTTCCCGGAAACCTTTGGCGGCACCTATGTTGCCATTGCTGCATTGCTTTATGCCATTCAGATTTATGGCGATTTCTCCGGCGGCATTGATATAGCCACAGGTGCAGCGCAGATTTTTGGTATTACACTGGATAAAAACTTTGAACGGCCTTATTTAGCAGTTTCTATTCCGGATTACTGGCGTAGATGGCATATTACATTAGGGGCATGGTTTCGGGATTATGTGTTCTATCCCTTGTCCCTGTCGAAATTCTTTTCCAGATTGGGAAAAAGATGCAGGAAGCTTTTGGGGAATTACATCGGCAAGCTTATCCCGGTGCTGATTCCGCAGTTTATTATTTTCTTCCTCATTGGTATCTGGCATGGGGCAGAATGGAAATATATTGCGTTCGGCTGCTATAATGGTACGCTGATTGTGCTGGGTATCCTCTTTGAACAGCCGTTGCAGAAGCTGGTGAAAAAGCTCGGCATCCGCACAGAATGTATCAGCTGGCATATCTTTCAGGTGCTTCGCACCCTGATGCTGGTTGCCATTGGGAAAATTATTACCCGTGCGCCCGGTGTCAGTGCAGCAAAATATATGATTACTTCCATGGTGCAGAACTGGGATATGAAGCCTATCTGGGACGGCGGTCTTTTGACAATGGGGCTGGATGAAAAAGATATGTGGGTATTGCTTTTATCCTGTCTGGTGCTGCTTTGTGTCAGCCTGATGCAGGAAAGTGGTATTCGGGTAAGAGAAGCACTGGCAAAGCAGAACCTTTACTTCCGCTGGCTCATTTACCTCTGTGCGCTGTTCTCCCTGCTTCTATTTGGCGTTTATGGGCTGAACTATGATGCCGCGGACTTTATTTACAGGGGGTTCTGATATGGCTGGTATAGATAAGAAAGAGTGTTTGAAAATTATGGTTAGATGTGTAGCCTTTGTGGTGATATTTTCTATGCTTTTTGGCAATGCGACAGAGCTTCTGATGCGCCACGATGATGAATCCAATGAAATACACGCATTTTACAGCGAGCCGAAAGATACCATTGATGTGCTGTATGTAGGCAGCAGTCCGCTGCTTCGAGGTGTTTCGCCTATGGTGATGTGGGCAGAACATGGCTTTACAGGCTATGTGCGTGCTTCTGCGCTGCAGGCACCGGCGGTATCCTATGGCTTGCTGGCAGAATCGCTGAAATATCAAAGTCCGAAAGTGGTCGTGCTTCTTTGTGATAATATTTTTCTGGATTATGATTATGCAGAAAGAGAAGGGGATTTAAGACGAGGGCTGGATGGCATGAAGATGTCCAAATATAAATTGGACATTATCCGTGAGGTCACGGCGGCGGATGAAAGGCAGTCTATGCTTTCTTATGCCTTTCCGTTAATGCGGTATCACGACCGTTGGAAAGAGATAGATTTGGCAGAGGATGAACCGGAGCCCTTGCTGGAACATTCCTTCAAAAAGGGGAATGTTTATCTGCGGGATATTGTGCCGCAGGAATACCCGGAAGGCTTTATGGAGCCTACGGGAGAAGCGGCGCCTCCGTTCAATAAAGAGGCACAGCAGTATATTGAAAAATCCATCGCTTTATGCAGAGAGCGGGAAATCCCTGTTGTGCTGCTGCATCTGCCGAAAATGGCGTGGACATACGAGCAGAGTGTGGCAGTAGAATCCTTTGCAAAGGAAAATGGCGTAACATACCTTGACCTTGATCGGGCGGAATACAGAAGCCAGTTGGGCTTGGATCCGCAGGTGGATTATTACGATCAGGGACACATGAATTTGACGGGTGTTATGAAGGTTTCTGATTGGCTGGGGGATTGGCTAGATGCAAATTATGGGCTGCCCGACCATAGAAATGAGCCTGCAATCAGTGAAAGCTGGAATGTAGACTGGGCGGCGTATGCAGAAAGGACAGGAATTTTGGAGAGCGAATGAAAAGGGGGGATTGGAAATGGAACAAATCTTATCCTGCTTTGTTTCTGATTTGGAATATTTGCTGCGTATGGTGATTGCTGCGATATGTGGCGGCATCATCGGATACGAACGCAGCCGCAGAAGAAAGGAAGCGGGGCTTCGTACCCATATTATTGTTGCGGTGGGTTCTGCACTTCTGATGATTGTATCGAAATACGGCTTTATGGATGTGCTGGAGATTCCTGGTATGCGTGTGGATGCGGCGCGTATTGCTTCCAATGTTATCACAGGAATTTCTTTCCTCGGGGCTGGTGTTATCTTTATTCGGGAGGCATCCATCAAAGGGCTGACAACAGCGGCGGGGCTTTGGGCAATGGCAGGAGTTGGTCTTGCCATTGGTGCAGGGATGTATAGTGTGGGCATTTTTGCAACATTGTTGGTTATGCTGATACAGATTTTTACCCATGGCAGTCTGCAAAAGCTGGATGGTCCTGTTTACGAAACCTTTGCGATTACCTTCAAAGAATCGCCCGAGCGGTTGGAGGAGCTGAAAAGGGAATTGCAGCAGCGGAATATCCTTGTGCATCATATTCAAATGGAAAAGCTGGAAGGCGGCAGAGTGCGGGTTGTGCTGGAGGTCAGCAGAGCACACGCAATCACCTGCACGGATTTGGCGGATATTTTTGTTAATGATGAAAATATTTTGAATTTCAGATTATAATGAAAAAGGCGGATTTCTTTTTGAGAAATACGCCTTTTTGTATGGGAATAGAAAGGAAAGGGCATAGTAACGAAAAAACGGAGGGTGGCGGAAACGGTGGAAATATATATCAAGCCTGTGGAAAAAATACAGCTGATAAAAAGAAAAATAGTTTATTTGCAGGATGTTGCAGAACTTTATACAAAGGCTGCATTTCAGAAGGAATTGGCATTTCTTCCTGTTTTTTCTGTGCCACAGGAGCAAAAAAGAACCTATCTGCTTTCGGTACTCGATCTGATTCGTTGTATTCAGGAAAAATACCCAACGGCTGAGGTTTCCAATGTGGGGGCTGCGGATATTCTTGTGGAGTATCTGCCGGAGAAAAAAAAGAGGCATACCCTATGGCGCTGGCTTAAGACGGCTTTTGTGGCAATGGTGCTTTTTGTCGGTGCGGCAACCACAATTATGTGTTTCCATACAGATGTGCAGCTGCCGTTGATTTTTCGGAATATTTATTATATTTTTTATGGGAAAAATGAGCAGATGCCGGCATTGCTGTCTATTCCCTACAGTATTGGGCTTGGTTTAGGCATTATCATCTTTTTCAATCATTTTTCGGCATTTTCTCTGACGCAGGACCCGACGCCCATAGAAATTGAGATGACAACCTATGAAAAGGAAACCAACGCCAGTGTGATTGCAAGTCTGGGAAGGCAGGAGAAGCGATGAAGGAGCTTTTTTTGATTTTTTTCAGCCTTGCTTCGGGGCTGATGGTGTCTGCGGGCGTATTTGCTTTTATTGCTGCCATTGGCATCGTTCCGCGTATGGCATGGCGGACAGGGACAAGAAATGCGGTACGGTTTTATGAGGATATGATTGTGCTGGGTGGGATATGCGGTACATTAACTATGTTTGTGGATTTTCATTTGCAGGAGCAATTCTGGCTGTTTGGTGGCATCGTATTGCTGGAGGGTATTTTTGTAGGGGTGTTAGCGATGGCATTGACGGAGGTGCTGAATGTGATGCCGATTTTGATGCGGCGTAGCGGAATCACAAGAGGGTTATCGTGGTTGATATTGGCGTTTGCGATGGGGAAGGTGGCGGGTTCCCTGCTCTATTATTTCATAGATGGATTTTATGTGATGTAGAAGGCGTGATGTGTGTATTTTGGTAATATTTTCCAAGGAGCAAAGAGTGGTTTTTTGCTGTCTTTTGTAAGCTTCTGGCACATTTGGGCGGAATAACGGCGCGGTAATGCGGAAAAAGTATGAGAGGAGCAAAAGCGCGCGGTTTGCTTCAAAAAAATAATGGCGGGAGTGGAGTGGATGCGACAGAAAAAAAGAAAACTTTTTTTTGCGGGAAATACGCAGCGTCTTTTTCTGATTCCGTTTTTTTGTATTTTTTTTTCTCTGACCGTACAGGCGGCGGAGCAAAAGCGGCTTGTACCCGTGGGGAAAACAGTGGGAATTACGCTGGATGCGGAAGGTTTCCTTGTGTTGGGCACAGGTGTGGTAGATGGGGAGAAAGGAGCGGAAGTGGCAGAGAGGAATGGCCTGCGAGTGGGTGATCGTATTTTGCAGGTAAATGGAGAAATGCCGGAAAATAAGGAGGCATTTCGGGCGGCGGTGGAGCGTTGCGGCGGGCAGACGATAAAGCTGCTTTTGGAGCGAGATGGGATGCAGCGGCAGGTGGAAGTGATGCCGATATTCAGTGATACGGAGCAGGTGTATAAGCTTGGCATTTGGATTCGGGACAGCATTCAAGGAATCGGGACAGTGACCTGCTATGATCCGGAAAGCGGCACCTTCGGTGCGCTGGGACATGGGGTATATGATGTGGATACCGGTGAACTGATGAAAATACGAACGGGTTCCCTGACAAAAGCGGAGCTTACGGAAATCGTCAGAGGCAGGAAAGGAACTGCGGGAGAGTTATCTGGAAAGGCAGAGCTGGAAGAAAAGGTGGCAGTGGTAGAAGAAAATACGGAATATGGTGTATTTGGTTTTTCGGAAGGGGAGGAATTTTCCGGAGAGGCATTACCAATAGCGGGAATGGATGAGGTGAAAGAAGGAGAGGCGGTGATTTTGTCGGATTTGGAGGATGGGACGGTCCGAGCCTATGACATTCAAATCGAAGGGATACGAAAGCATGGAGGTCTGACGCATAGGGATATGACGATCCGTGTTACGGATGAGCGGCTGTTGGAACTGACAGGCGGTATTGTGCAGGGGATGTCTGGGTCGCCAGTCATACAAAATGGCAAATTAGTAGGCGCAGTTACCCATGTTTTGGTAAATGATCCTACCCGTGGCTATGCCATTTTCATTGAAAATATGCTGGAAACAGCAAATCAAGTAGCTGACGAACAGGCAAAAAAAGACGCATCATAAGGTAACGAGTGTGTCGGGATTCAAAGACCAGAATCCCGGCACATTTCTTATATAAATCATTCAAAATCAGAAAGGAGTCAAAAAAATGAGTACAATTAACTTCAAAATCGATTATAATAGTGTTAAAACAACAAATCCCGAAATGGGGAGTGAGGCTTTGGCACGTAAGAGTTGATACATATTAGAGAACAAACTGATCTTCGATGATCCTGTTATTCTTAGGGTTGGTCTTTATGCAAGATTATCTGTAGAAGACGGCGATGATGAAATCAGTGATTCAATCACTACACAGTTAGCAATTGGTGCAGGATTTTTCGCACTGAACCCGGAACTTATTCATGTAAAAACTTATATTGATGATGGCTATTCAGGCTTGGATTTTGACCGTCCGGATTTTCAAAATATGATGGACGACCTTAGGACAGGCTTGATTAACTGCGTCGTAGTGAAAGATGTATCCAGAGCTGGCAGAAATTATAAAAATCTTGGTACTCTTTTGAGTGAAACCATCCGAGATATGGGGGTCCGTTTCTTTAGTATCCTCGATGAATATGATTCTGCTGAGGATGAAGATGGTCTGCCTAAATTGAGCGTTATTCTGCAAACGGTACTTGATCAAAAGTTTTCGGAGGATATTTCCAAGAAGGTATCTTCCAGTATAAGAGCCAAAACTGAACTTGGCGAATTCTTGCCGGCTGCAGGCAGTATTCCCTATGGGTTCCTGCGAGATGCCGTCAATGTTACCTATAAAGTAGATAAAGAAACGGCGCCGGTCGTCCTGAAGATTTATACCATGAGGGCTGAACGGGCAAGTATATCTGCCATAACTAATTATTTGAATGACCAAGGAATTCCAAGCCCGGGCAAATTGCGGTACTTGCGTGGTATGAGTAGTGATGAAAAACTGAAAGACAGTAAGTGGTCCAGATCTACTGTTCGTAAGATTTTAACAGATGTCGCATATATCGGACATCGTGTGCATGGCAGAAAACAAAAAGAAACCTTCCACTTGCCGAAAAAGGCCACGGATGGCGAAAAATGGATTATCATTGAAAACGCACATCCGGCCATTGTTAAACCCAATTTATTCTATATAGTCCAAGTAATTAGCGAGGAGGAAAATAATAAGCAGGCAAACCAAGGCAAGAGACAGGATGTGGATATTGATTATAGAGAAATTTTCAAAGATAAAATTTTCTGTGCGGATTGTGGCGAACCGATGACCGGTAAGAAGAATACCGCACGTGCCAATTCGCAGTCAGCAAGCTTTATTTATTACGAATACAGCCAGTATTTGAATTCTGACAGACGAAACTGCAAAAGCCATTATATTAAAGGCGAGACTATCGCAAAGGAAATCACAGTGCATATATTGAGCTTTGCTGAAACTGTTCTCAGTAAAGACTTTACAAGGAATGCTATTGAGCCATTGAAAGCTGAGCTTGTAGCTATAAGAAAGCAGGTGCTGGATACCAGAGCACAGGCATCGAAAGCGCAGGATTCATTTGCGAAAAATTTTGAAAACTATATGGATGGTAAAATATCCAAAGAACAGTTTTCGGAAAATGCTATTCCGATCCGTGAGGATATGAAGCGGCTGGAAGTAGAAGAGAAAGAGCAACGAGAAGTGATGGATGCCATGGATGAAAAGATGGATTTATACAAGGAATGGATATTAAAAAGAGGTGCTTGTTATGCAAATGAAGCCAGACGATTATTTCAATAACGGTTTGATGGAGATGGCTCGTTTTGGTAGGCATACTATATTGAAGAATAACATGAGTACGGAACAGTATGCCAAAGTCAAAACGACACTTGTTCAAAGATATCCGAAACTCAAGAAGAAAATAGATAGATTGGTTCGTTCAATCAGAAAACAAGTTTGTAAATGTGATCCTGTGCAATTGTTGACATTTAGTTCGGATATGTTTCTGATGAGTAACCTTGGAATATCTTCTGAAATCCAATCTTCAAAAGAAGACATATATGTTTCCAGAATGACTGAATACATACAAAGCATTATCGTTTCTTCACCGATCAAATATCGACCGAGCAGGAAAGATCCTAGTTTACGCTTCTTTTGGATTCAACGTAACATTGTAAAATTATATGAATTAATAGACAACTTTTATTTTTCATGGGCTGCTTCTACGGACAAACTATATCCGGACTACGATGAAGAAATAAGAAACACTGTAGTTGAATCACAATTCTTATATACAGTAAGAGGTCAACGATACCAGATTTTTGAAATTGAATATTTTGAAAAACTATTAAAAGCACATAACGAAATCTTCGTTAGTCTCTTTGGAATTTCCTGTGATGAAATAATTGATGGTATTAAAAAACTACAATATGCTCTTTCACAAGGGAAACTGGATGCTATTAATGATCTTGGTGAACTAATGGATGACTTTTTTGAGTGTGGTGAAGGAGACATCAATCAGTTCAAGGAAGAGAATCCTGAAGCTGGAAAAACTTTTGCTGAGAACTTTTTTGGGACAAAATTGCGTAATGTAATTGATGTTACGGGATGGCCAGAAAAATTCGTGAAGAGTTTATCTTGGGGAATTAATGAATGTGTTGATTTTTACGATAAAAAGGAATTTGGTGGTTGGCCTATAATTGATTTGCCAATTCAAAAGAGACCTTTTATCAAAATAGGTAATAGTTATTATTGCTTTGACTATTACTCATTTATGGACAATTTTTATCGCGCCCTTCAAAAGGCGGTATCTCGTGAACAGCCAGATTATAAGTGGAGTGATTTTCAAAAAGAAGCAAGTGAAAGCATGGTTGCAGATGTGTTTTCGCAAATTTTACCAGGATGTGTTATACATAGAGATAATTATTATCCTAAAAATAAATCTATAAAAAACTTAAATGAGAACGATATACTTGTCACTTACGCCAAAACGCTTATTATTGTTGAAGTGAAGGCGGGTTCTTTTGTTTTTACTTCTCCGATCCGAGATTTTGATAATCATATTGTCTCTTATAGAAATCTCATCGAGAAAGCAGATCATCAATGTAAAAAGATTTATGATTATCTGTCATCAAATGATAATGCAATTTTATATAATCAGGATGGTAGTGTTAAAGAACAGATTGATATGACAAAAATCGATGATGTTTTTATGGTTTGTGTGACAATAGATAATATAAACGATTTTGCTGCACGAGCTGAAAAACTGAGTTTTTTGAAATTGAAATGCAATGCCATAAGTGTTTCTATTGACGATCTTATGGTGTATCGAGAGTATTTCGATTCGTCGCTAGTTTTTTTACACTTCCTAAATCAAAGAAGGCAAGCTACATTGGAAGATAAGTTAGCATTGAACGATGAACTGGACCATCTTGGAATGTATATTAAACACAATATGTATTGTATTCAGTTAAAGGATTATCCGGTAGATGCACAGATTAGATTCCATGGTTATCGAGAAGAACTAGACAATTATTTTTGTAAACTCTACCATCCACAACTTATGTGTCAAAAGCCTGTTCAAGAGTTACCTCGATTGTATTTGGATATAATTAATTATCTAGAGAAGAATGATATAAAAAACAAAGTTGAAGTATCAAACTATTTGCTAAACTTTTCGACTGAAGCCAAAGAACAACTGTGTCAATATATTGAGTATGCTTTGCGTCGGCAAAAACAAATAGGAAATATGATAGCAATTAGTACTGGTGGGGATGATGAATTTTCGTTACGGTATACAGCTTTTGTGGAACAACCTAAGATAAATACTTTTACGGAAGAATATAAGCGTGATTACGTTCTTTCGACAATGATATGGAATACTGATGATAACCGAGTTCTGTTGGATTTTAAATTTGATAATGGCAATAACTTGGTGAGCATGAATATGAAACAATATGCTTTAACAGATATCAGCGAAACAGAAAGCAAAAGATTATTATCTTTGGGAAAAAGCAGAGCTGATATGCGATTGAGCATCTACTTAAAACAACAAGGTGAAATCTCTCATGATGATATGTGCCCTTGCGGAAGCGGAAAAACATATGGAGAGTGTTGCAGTGTACGTCTGGGTGATGACAGCAGACCGTAATATTGTTTTACTATGAACTGTACCAATAGCAGTAAGCAGATAGCTTGCTGCTATTGGTATTTTATGGGCAGAAGAGTGTTGGTCCTATTATCACACACTCGTCTGTTTTTAGTTCCCCAATCATTCAATTATTTTTCGGTTTTGAGGTTAAAATAAGTTTGTGTGTCCTAAAAGTGGCTTGTTTAGGCGGCTTTTTCGACAAGCATGGATAAAATCCCTTAAAAAATATGTTGGTCCTATATTGACACACTCGTGAGCGGCAGTCCCATCATTCAGGATGGGAAATTGGTGGGGGCTGTTACTCATGTGCTGGTGAATGATCCCACAAAGGGTTATGGGATTTTTATTGAAAATATGATAGAGCATTGAGTCCAAGCGAAGCTTTTTCGAAGTGCTTGAACGCGGCAGGATAAGCATTTCGACAGGGGGCAATTGCCCTCTGTCTTTTTGTTTATCAAAAAATTCCCAGATTGTCCGGGGGCAGTTCAAGGTTTTAGCGAAGTGATAATGCAAAACCTCCGTGTTATAATAGAACTACGGCTGCCAACTGCAAGAAAAACAACGCGGAGACAGGATAAATGAACAAACAATATTCAGATGACTTACACAGGATATAAATATCGAAATAGAGAATTTTGGTGTATAGGATACGATACTGTTTTTTCTGAATAGGAGATAGTAAATTATTGCCAAGGTGGAGGTAGAACGCTATAATAAAAATAAATAGCAACAGCTTTCCAATGATATATATAAGTTCATCTGATATGTAAAGAAAGGGATAATCTATGAATAAAAAGGTTTCCGTACCCGAAATTTTCGGGATCAATGTATTCAATGATGCCATGATGCGGGAGCATCTTCCGAAAAAAGTATATGAAGAACTGAAAACGACGATCGAGCAGGGTGCGTTGCTCAATTCCGAAATCGCAGATATTATTGCCAATGCCATGAAGGATTGGGCAATCGAAAGAGGGGCAACACATTATACCCATTGGTTCCAGCCGATGACAGGCATTACAGCGGAAAAGCATGACTCCTTTTTGGCGCCGCCTTCCAATGGGAGAGCAATTATGGAGTTTTCCGGTAAAGAACTGATCAAAGGGGAATCGGATGCATCCTCTTTTCCATCCGGCGGGCTGCGTGCAACCTTTGAAGCGCGTGGATATACAGCTTGGGACTGTACTTCTCCTGCTTTTTTGCGAGAGGATGCAGGTGGCATTACATTGTATATTCCTACGGCTTTTTATTCCTATACAGGGGAAGCGCTGGATAAAAAAACACCGCTGCTTCGTTCCTGTGAGGCTGTTTCTAGACAGGCGATGCGTATTGTGCGTCTGTTCGGGAATGAACGGGCGAAAAAAATCACTGTTTGCTGTGGTGCGGAGCAGGAATATTTTTTGATTGATAAGGATCTGTATCAGCAGAGAAAGGATTTGATTTTTGCTGGACGCACGCTCTTTGGGGCTGCACCGCCGAAAGGGCAGGAAATGGACGATCATTATTTTGGTAGCATAAAGGAAAGGATTGCCTGCTTCATGCATGAGCTGAATGTGGAGCTGTGGAAGTTGGGGGTTCCCGCAAAAACACAGCATAATGAGGTGGCACCTGCACAGCATGAGCTGGCACCTGTTTTTGAGGATTGTAATCAGGCTACAGACCATAATCAGCTGATTATGGAGGCGATGAAGCGAATCGCCAGCCATCATGGATTGGCGTGCTTGCTCCATGAGAAGCCTTTTGCAGGTGTAAATGGCAGCGGTAAGCATAACAACTGGTCTTTGAGCACGGACGACGGACAAAACCTGTTGGATCCGGGGAAAACACCCCATGAAAATGCACAGTTTTTGGTATTCCTTTGTGCGATTATCAAAGGTGTGGATGAATATCCCGAATTGCTACGCTTATCTGCGTCTAATCCGGGGAATGATCATCGTTTGGGATCTCAGGAGGCGCCTCCGGCGATTGTTTCTATATTCCTTGGGGATCAGCTACGAGATATTTTCGACCAGATTGAACACGGAGAGGCGACCAGCTCTTTGCAGGGAGGGAAAATGCGTGTTGGCGTAAATACACTGCCTGCATTGAAGAAGGATGCAACAGACAGAAATAGAACCTCTCCCTTTGCGTTTACAGGCAATAAATTTGAATTTCGTATGCCGCCTTCCTCGAACTCTATTTCAGGTCCAAACTTTGCACTGAATACGATTGTAGCGGAGGAGCTGCGTTTGTTTGCAGATGAA
This sequence comes from Anaerotignum sp., assembly GCA_045630845.1. Lineage (GTDB taxonomy): Bacteria > Bacillota > Clostridia > Lachnospirales > Anaerotignaceae > Anaerotignum_A. The sequence goes on from JAZQTP010000051.1 coordinate 15,777, forward strand.
CTGGAAGCGGCGGAGGATTTTGATTTGGCAGTGCATGAATTGGTACGCAGAACCTATGTGGAGCACAAACGAATCATTTTTGATGGAAATGGCTACTCTGAAGAATGGAAGCAGGAGGCAGCGCGCAGAGGATTGCCTAATATTACTAATTCTATTGATGCAGTAGATGCATTTCTGGATGATAAAGCCATAGAGCTGTTTGGCAGGCATGGTGTCCTGAGCAGACTGGAACTACAATCTCGTGCGGAGATTCGTTATGAAAATTATGTGAAGCAGATCAATATTGAGGCAAAAACCATGATTGATATTGCCTCCAGGCAGATTAGACCTGCTGTAATGAAATATGCAGGGGAGATTGCAAAGGCTGCTGCAGCAGTGAAGACGGTAGGAATGGATACATACGCAGAAGAGGAGCTGTTGAAAGAGATTAGGCAGGATCTGAATTTATTACATGAAAAGCTGAAGCTCCTAATAGAGGTGACGGAGCAGGCGAGTCTCTTAAAAGGGGACAGCAAATCGCAGGCAATTTTCTGTCGTGATTATGTATTCCAGACCATGAGGGAATTGAGAGAGCCTGCGGATAGGCTGGAGATGCTGGTGGATGAGGCGGCATGGCCTTTTCCGACTTATGGTGAATTGCTTTATAACATCTGATGCTTGTGTGACAAGATTGATGAAAAATAGAAAAAGCCCCTGTTTTTGATAACAAAGGTTGTTGAAAAAGGGGCTTTTTTCTGATTTCAAAAGGGATTCTGGTGGAAATGCTTGCAACACTGCTTGTAGGACAAGTGGCAAAAATGAGTAAAAATCTATTGATTTTAGCATAAAAATTATCTAATTCATACAAAAACGCTTCGGAAATAACAAAGCATAATGCGGATTTTTCATAAGAAAAGGGTGCTTTTTTTGAAAAACAAATGAAAAAATGATAGAATTTCTTGCAACCCGCAAAAAGTTGCGTTATAATGTACAGAGGTTCTCTATGGATTTTTTCGGAAAAATAGTTTATTGCTGTAAGAATAGGATTTGAATTTTCAGAAAGGATTTCCATAGGGGATATCTGTCTGGCTCCGTCAGCGGAAGAAGGACAGATAAATGAAACTGTATGAAGGAGATTGCATATGGTAACTGATGATAAGAGAATCAGAATTATTACAGGTCACTACGGCAGCGGCAAGACGGAATTTTCTGTCAATTACATCAAAAAACTGCGTGAAAGCGTAGAAGGTAAAGTCGCAATTGCCGATTTGGATATCGTAAATGTTTATTTCCGTTCCCGTGAAAAGAAGGCAGAAATGGAAGAGATGGGCATTCAGGTGATTGCATCCAATCTGGATACAGCAGTTGCAGATGTGCCCGCAGTTTCCGGTGCAATGACCATGCCTGTTCAGAACAAGGAATATCAGTATCTGATCGACCTTGGCGGCAACGATGTCGGCACACTGGTGCTGGGTAGAATCAAGCCTGTGATTGATCATACGGAAACAGACTTTTTTATGGTAGTCAATGCATATCGTCCCGGTACCTCTACACCTGAGGGCATCATGGAACAGATGGAAATTCTGGAATATGCTGCGGGGATGAAGGTGACAGGCTTCATCAATAACACAAACCTCGTTAGAGAAACGACATGGGATTGTCTGCTCCACGGGGATGAGGTATTGAAGGAAGTTACAAAACGCACAGGTGTACCTGTGAAGTACATAGCCTTTGTTAAGGAGCTTTTGACAGAGGAAGTACCAGAAGGACTTTCTGGGGAGCTTTTCCCCATGGAGTTTAATATGAGGAAAACCTGGATGTAAATTCAAATATTTATGGAGGTGTATTTTGAATGGCAAAAGGTAAAGTAACTATCAATGAAGTAATCTGTAAAGGTTGCGGGCTGTGTGTATCTGTTTGTCCCAAAAAGGTACTGGATCTGTCCAAAACAAAAATCAACCCAGCAGGTTACAATCCCGCAGAAATGGTAAGCGATGATTGTATCGCGTGCACAAGCTGTGCAAAAATGTGTCCTGACTGCGCAATTGTAGTAGAAAAACTGGACTAATAGAGAGGAGGAAATTTCAATGGCAAAAGTTTTGATGAAAGGCAACGAAGCAGTTGGTAAAGCGGCTATTGAGGCGGGTTGCAGATATTTCTTTGGCTACCCTATCACTCCTCAGTCCGAAGTACCGGAATATTTATCCAATGAATTACCTAAAGTAGGCGGCACATTTGTTCAGGCTGAATCTGAAGTAGCTGCTATCAACATGGTATACGGCGCAGCAGCAGCCGGTGCAAGAGTTCTGACAAGCTCTTCTTCGCCTGGTATTGCTCTGAAACAGGAAGGTATTGGTTACATCTCCAACGCATCCCTGCCTGCAGTTATCATCAACATGATGAGAGGTGGCCCGGGGCTGGGTACTATTCAGCCCGGTCAGGCTGACTATAACATGGCAGTAAAAGGCGGTTCCAACGGTGACTACCATGACATCGTACTGGCTCCTGCATCTGTACAGGAAGCTGTAAACATGGTTATGGAAGCGTTTGATATCGCTGATATCTATGGTGTGCCCGTAATTGTTCTGGCTGACGGTTTGATTGGTCAGATGATGGAACCTGTAGAATTTAACTATGTTCCCAGAGCAGGTATCCCTGAAAAAACATGGGCTCTGAGAGGTAACTGGGGTGAAAAGAGATCCAACATTAAAAATCTGGTAATCGATCCCGATGATTGTGAAGCTTGGAACCACGACCACTTCAAGGTATATGCGAAAGTGGAAGAAAACGAACAGGCTTGGGAAGAATATCTGCTGGATGATGCTGAATATGCATTCGTAGCATACGGCACAGCTTCCAGAGTTGTTAGAACAGCTATCGGCTATCTGAGAGCGGAAGGCTATAAAGTAGGTATGCTGAGACCTAAAACACTGTGGCCTTTCCCTCAGAAAGCGTTTGATAAAGTAAATGGCAAAATCAAAAAATATCTGGATGTAGAAATGTCCATGGGTCAGATGGTTCCCGATGTTTGCGTAGCTTGTAATGACAAAAATAAAGTAGTATTCCACGGCAGAACAGGCGGTAATGTTCCTACTGTTGATGAAATCGTAGCATTCGGTAAAGAAGTTATGGGAGGTGACAAATAATGGCAGTTGTATTTGAAAAAACAAAAGGTCTGACAGACGCGAAATTGCATTATTGTCCCGGTTGTGGTCACGGTATCGTACACAGACTGGTAGCGGAAGTTCTGGAAGAAATGGGCGAACTGGGTAACTCCATCACATGCGTACCTGTAGGTTGTGCTGTATTTGCTAACAACTACTTCAATATTGATGCTATTCAGTGTGCACATGGTCGTGCTCCCGCAACAGCAACAGGTATCAAGAGAGTACGCCCTGAACAGATTGTATTTACATATCAGGGTGACGGCGACCTGGCTTCCATTGGTACATGCGAGATTGTTCATGCAGCAGCTCGTGGTGAAAAAATCACAACAATTTTCATCAATAATGGTATCTATGGTATGACAGGCGGTCAGATGGCTCCTACAACACTGCCCGGTATGAAAGCAACAACAGCGCAGAAAGGCCGTGACCCCAAAGTAAACGGTAACCCTATCCGTGTATCTGAGATGCTGGCTACCCTGACAGGTCCCGCATATATCGAAAGAGTATCCATCTCTACACCTGCTCAGATTGCTGCTGCAAAAAAAGCAATCAGAAAAGCATTTGAAATCCAGAAACAGGGCTTGGGCTTCACATTTGTAGAAGTTGTATCTACATGCCCTACAAACTGGGGTGTAACACCTGTTAAAGCTATGGAATTTGTAAGAGAATCCATGATCCCTTACTATCCTCTGGGCGTATATAAAGATATCACAGTAGAGGAGGGCAAATAATATGAGTAACTTTTCTTCTATCATCGCAGGCTTTGGTGGTCAGGGCTCTCTGCTGATGGGTAAAATTATGGCATATGCTGG
>JAZQTP010000052.1:0-8186 GCA_045630845.1 Anaerotignum sp.
GATGCGATGACAGGTCAGGATGCGGTGACAGTTGCAGAAAGCTTTGATGGTCAGCTTGGGGTGGATGGTATCATTCTGACAAAGCTGGATGGTGACGCACGAGGCGGTGCCGCACTTTCTGTAAGAAGTGTAACAAACAAACCCATCAAATACATCGGTATGGGCGAAAAGATGGAAGACCTTGAGCCTTTCTATCCCGACCGTATGGCATCCAGAATCCTTGGTATGGGCGATGTACTTTCTTTGATTGATAAGGTACAGTCCAACATAGATGAACAGGAAGCTATTGAAATGGCGAAGAAAATGCGTGCCAACGATTTCACGCTGGAGGATTTTCTTATCCAGATGCAGCAGATAAAGAAAATGGGGCCCTTGAAAGACCTTTTGGGCATGCTGCCCGGCATAGGGAAACTGGATATGGATGCACTGAACGGTGTGGATCCTCAAAAGGAAATGGTGCGAACAGAAGCTATCATTCAGTCCATGACAAAGGAAGAACGGGCGAATCCCGCTATCCTCAATGGACCTAGAAAAAAGCGTATTGCTGCAGGCTGCGGACGCAGCATTGCCGATGTAAATCGTCTGCTGAAGCAATTTGAAGAAATGAAAAAAATGATGAAGCAGATGAACAATATGACAAAGGGAAAGAAAGGGAAGCTTCCCTTCTTCCGCTAAGAAAGTGGATTTTATTCCGCAAGGAATTAAATAGATCAAACAAGTAACCAATAAATTTTCAAACATTTTAGGAGGACAAAATCATGGCAGTAAGAATCAGACTGAAAAGATTGGGCGCAAAGAAAGCACCTTTCTACAGAATCGTAGTAGCGGATTCTAGAACATCTAGAAATGGTAAATCCATCGACGAAATCGGTATCTATGATCCTACAAAAGAACCCGTTGTTCTGAAAGTAGATGCAGAAGCTGCAAACAAATGGCTGGCAAATGGTGCACAGCCCTCTGATACAGTAAAAGCTCTGCTGAAAAAAGCCGGCGTAATCGCTGAATAATTCCGAGTAAGCGGAGGCCTCGACTATGAAAGAACTTTTGGAAGTTATTGCAAAAAGACTTGTAGAACATCCCGAGCAGGTAGTTGTGACAGAAACAAACAACGAACGCGCTTTGGTTCTGGAACTGAAGGTTGCTCCTGAGGATATGGGCAAGGTAATCGGCAAGCAGGGAAGAATTGCAAAAGCAATCAGAACTGTTGTAAAGGCTGCTGGTGTCCATGAAGACAAGAAAATCATCGTAGAGATCGTGCAGTAAGCATTGGCTACGATAAAAGCGGTGTGGTAGGAACTGCCACACCGTATTTTTTGCTCTATAAGAAATTTCGTTTCTTATAGAGCAAAAACCCTCCGGGGGATCGCACTGCGGCGGCAAGGTAATCAGTCGCTAGCGACACCGCCGCAGGCGGAGCATTTCGTCAAGCGAAATGCTTTTTTTAAGGAAGAAGCAAGTTTGTGAGGTTGGATTATGGAAAATTATTTTGAAATCGGCAAAATTACAGGTACTCATGGCATCCGTGGCACCATGCGTGTATTTCCTACCACACAGGACCCGACACGCTTTGAAAAATTGAAAGAGATTATTGTAGAAGTGCGGAATAAGCAGGAAGTGTTCCATATTAAAAAGGTGGCATATCAGAAAAATATGATTTTGCTGACGGTAAAGGAAATTGATGATATTAATGTGGCAGAATTGTATAAAAATGGCCGTATCCTGATTCCTGATACTGTAGCGATTCCGCTGGAAGAAGATGAATACTACACAAGAGATCTGTACGGTATGAAGATTGTAACGGATGCTGGTGAAGAACTGGGTGAGCTAGTGGAAATCTATGAAACAGGTGCAAATGATGTATATGCAGTGAAAAAAGCAGAAGACGAGAAAGAATTATTGATTCCTGCCATCAAGGACTGTATTCTGAAGGTAGACATCAAGGAAAATATCATGACAGTACATCTGCTGGAAGGGTTGAGATAATAATGAAGCAGTTTTTTGTATTAACCTTATTTCCGGAAATGATTGAACAAACACTTTCTCACAGCATCATGGGCAGAGCGCAAAAAGAGGGCTATGTCTCTATAGAAGCTGTGAATATTCGGGATTACACCTTAAATAAGCATAAGCATGTAGATGATTATCCCTATGGCGGTGGTGCCGGTCTGGTGATGCAGAGCCAGCCGATTTATGATGCTTACCAAAGCCTGATGCCCAGAGCAGAGGGGGCGAGAGTAGTATTTATGACACCGCAGGGCAGACCTTTTACCCAGCGGATTGCAGAGGAACTGACACAGGAGGAGAAGCTGGTGTTTCTTTGCGGGCATTATGAGGGGATCGATGAGCGTTTGATTGAGGAGATCGTGACCGATGAAATATCCCTTGGGGATTTTGTTTTGACCGGAGGAGAACTGGCAGCTATCACCATCATTGATGCGGTATCCCGTTTGGTGCCGGGGGTGTTAGGGAAAGAAGAATCGTTTGAGGATGAGAGTTTTTCCGAGGGGCTTCTGGAATATCCGCAGTATACTCGCCCGCCGGTGTTTATGGGTAGAGAGGTGCCAGAGGTGCTTTTGAGCGGTCACCATGGAAATGTGGCAAAATGGCGTAGGGAGCAGGCGCTTCTTCGCACTGCACAAAAACGCCCTGATTTGCTAAAGGTAGCAGAGTTAACCCCAAAAGACCTGAAGTTCCTACAGGAGAACGGGATTGATATAGAAGAATAAGAATGTCGAATGAAGTTGAATTGGCGGGTAATCATGAAATAGTAAACCAAAACTATGGCTATTTTACGACATCGGCCAAATAGGATTGGCTAGACCAAAGAAGCGACACTCGATTTGTTAATTGAGTGTCGCTTCTTTTTGTTGTTGGAATTATTTGTTCATATTGCGAATGTGCATATAAACTGTATTTTTGGAGATGCCAAGATGGTTTGCAATGGTAATGACAGAATCCTTAAAATTGAAGATACCTTTCTGATAAAGAATTGCAATGATTTCCTTATTTTTGTTAGAGGAAGAAATGGAAAGATTGGCATAAACAGATTTTTTTGCTTCTTCCAGCGCATTAAGCATCAGTTCCTCTGCATTTTCCACAAAGGTTTCGGAGATGTTTTCGCTTTCGGGTTTTGCAGAAGGAGTAAAATTCTGTAGCAGAGAGAGGAGAGGAACTGTTAGATAGTAATTAACACAGAACAATCCAATGATATTCCTCTTTTCTCCTTCGATGGCAGTGATGGAAGCCTTAAAAGTATCTCCGCGCTTGTTTTTAGCAAAGTAGGTAATATGACGCATAGAGGGGGTTGCCAACATTTTATTAACAAAGGAAAGTGTGACCTCAGAAATGGGGGCACCTGTATGCCTTCCGGAAAGGTGTCCGTTTACGATTTTAACGACAGATGCATCTAGTCTGGAAAGATCATGAACAACAACCTCGCAGTTTTCTCCCCAAAATTCAGCGGTTCCTTCTGCTAAGGGAAAGTAGGAAAGAAGTGTTATTTTATCATGTTCTGTCAAATTTGTAATTCTATTCTCCATATTATTACCTCCAATCATATTTGGATGGGATTTCAAGCTTTTGTAAAAATAGTATATATGAAATAATGGTACGATTACAAGAGAAAATAAGAAACGGCTAAAAAAATTCAGTTATGACTGCATCTTGAAAAGAAAGGAACAGGATTAAGGGACTGTTAAGAAATATTGCTGAAAGATTTTTTAACAAAATATTTATATATGTGTGTTTTATAATAATATAAATGAAAGAGCATCTAGGGGAAGGAGTGGGGCAATATGGAAAAAATGATTCTATTTACAAAAGAGCTTCTCTACGAGGGAGAGGCTTTTACGCTGGAGTATGCCTTGCTGTGTTCTCCGACACAGAAGGGTTCTGTCTACGGGGTTTCGATTAAAAAGCTGACGAAGGGAAATCAAGAGGAGGAAGACCGGGTAGAGGGGCTTACACAGAAGCAAGAGAGGGCAGAAGCATTTTTGAAAAAGCTGTCGGATGGCTTTGCTTTTCCTGTTGAGCTGGTGTCACTGTGTGATGATTTTTTATATGAAGAAGCTGCCTCTTGAGGGAGTGTCGCTACAGTTGGGAAAAATAGAATTTTAGGAGAATAGATGATAAAATATATTGCAAATATAGTTACGGGCTGTCGTATTTTGGGTAGTGTTCTGTTGCTGTTCTTTCCTGTGCTTTCGGTAAAGTTTTATATTATATATATCATCTGCGGCTTTAGCGATATGATAGATGGTGCTATTGCAAGAAAGACAAATAGCACTAGCGAATTGGGGGCGAAAATCGATACTGTAGCCGACCTTGCGTTTGTAACAGTATCTTTGATTAAAATATTGCCAACAATTCATATTCCTAGATGGTTATGGATATGGGGTGTTGTAATCGCAATTATCAAAATTGATAATATCATAAGGGGATATGTTTCTAAAAAACAGTTTATATCCCTACATACTATAATGAACAAGATTACTGGATTGTTATTGTTTCTTTTGCCCTTAACATTGTCTTTTGTAGAATTGAAATACAGTAGCGTTGTAGTATGCTTCATAGCAACATTCGCAGCAATGCAAGAAAAGCATATGATAATTTTGATATCAGTGAGATAAAAGGCTGGGCGAAATACCCTTGTCTTTTGTCATTTGGTGTGATATATTTATATCGTTAATTGTAGTTTGCAAAATAATACCAAACAAGGAGATGAATTGTATGAAAAAAATTATTTCTGCTATCCTTTTGCTAGGACTGACTGCATCCCTTTCTGCTTGCGGCGGTGAGAAGATCACCATGCAGGAAATTTATGATGCAAGCAATGTGAGTGCTATGCTTGAGAAACACGAAAGCGTATACATTAAGAATGCGGAAAGCGGCGTGGTTTACGAGGAAAGCTATGAGGACAAGGACTATAAATATTCGCTTTATGGGGGCGAATATTACGGAACACCTGATTTGGCGTTCTTGACTACAGACAATGCGTCCTATTCCTATAGCGATGGGAACTATACACGCGCGATACTTCTTTCTAAAGAGGGGTTGGTAGATAACTATCGTGAAGAAGATAATGACATAAACATTTTGGGAATGGAAACTGTAGATCAAACCATTCAGTCTGTAACGAAAAAAGATGATCGTATCACTGTGGTAAGTTATCAGGTGCAAGAAAATAACGATCCTTCGGATTATCGTCTTGACTGCGAGTATGTGCTTGATGCACAAACCCGCGAGCTTATTTCTTCCAGATGTGTTTACACCTACAGCGATGGAACGGTATATGATATCGGTAGCGAATTTTTCTATGATGCGGAAATTCCTGAAGGGATGAAGACATTCCTGGAATATGATCAGCAGATAGAAGATTTGCGTACAATCACGATTGTTTCCCATCCCGGCACAGAAAACGAAAAAAGTGAGAATGTTCGGGTGCCTAAAGGTCTGATGATTAGCGTGGAATCGAATCTGTATGACGAAGGAAACTTTACGATGTATGCTGATGCAGCTTGTACGGAACCCTTTGCTTTCTCTGAAGACAATAATTCCGATGCAACCATCTATGTAAAATGGGACGAATAATATAGTGCAAAACAGCCGCGTGCATTCAAAGTGCGTGGCTGTTTTATATCTAAAATTTTGTTTTCTCTAATACCAAGTATGCGTGAGCGGTAGCCCTATCATTCAAGATGGAAAACTTTTGACGAAATCGGAGGAAGCGGGGGTATATTCTGTGATCAAACGATTTTACAGAAAACATGAAGATAAATTTAATAGAAGTGAAGATAATTTCCTGCATTTTTTATCATGGATGTGTGCAGGGCTTGCTATTGGCGGGGTAGTTGGTCTGGTTGGGATTGCTTTTCACTTGACGCTGGAATGGGCAACAGAATATCGTTTGGAGCATCCTGTATTGCTGTGGTTTCTGCCTATAGGCGGGCTTGCCATCGTGCTTGCTTATCGTCTGATGGGGATGGAAAAGGACAGGGGAACGAATTTTATTCTTGTGGCAGTGCGTTCCAATGAACAGGTCAGTATCAAAATGGCGCCGCTGATTTTCTTCAGTACTGTGGTGACGCATCTGTTGGGCGGTTCTGCCGGCAGAGAAGGGGCGGCGTTGCAGCTAGGCGGCAGTATTTCATCCAGCTTTGCTCGCACATGGGAGTTGAATGAAAAGGAATCCCGCATTATGACTATGTGCGGTATGGCGGCAGGTTTTTCTGCGTTGTTTGGTACACCGCTGACCGCAGTTATTTTTGCCATGGAAGTAATCACAGTCGGTGTCATGCATTATTCTGCCATTGTGCCTTGTACGGTGGCAGCGTTGGTGGCATCCAGTATGTCACAGGCAATGGGGATCGCACCGACGGCATTTTCGATTGCACATGTGCCGGAAAGTATTACCATGGAAATGGGATTCTTTGTTGTGCTGCTGGGGATTGCTTCGGCGCTCATCAGTATCCTTTTCTGTGTTGCGATGGAGCATACCTCCCATGTCTACCGCAAGGTATGCCCCAATTCCATGCTGCGGGTATTCGTAGGCGGTTGCATTGTTATTGGTTTGACCTATCTGGTAGGCTGCAGAGATTATAACGGCGCAGGGATGGATATTATTACCAATGCACTGAATGGAGAAGCGAAAGGGGAGGCATTCCTCCTAAAAATTCTTTTTACCGCACTGACACTGGGTGCCGGCTATAAGGGTGGGGAGATTGTACCCTCTTTTTTCATCGGCGCAACCTTTGGCTGCGTTGCGGGGGCGTTATTGGGTATCCCGCCGGAATTTGCAGCATCCCTTTGTATGGCGGCTGTTTTTTGCGGAGTAACGAATTGTCCGCTGACCTCTGTGATTCTTTGTATTGAGCTTTTTGGTTTTCAAGGGGCAGGGTATTATATCCTTTGCTGTGGTATCAGCTATATGCTTTCTGGCTATTATGGTCTTTATTCTGAACAGAAGATTATGTATTCCAAGGTGCAGCCGGAGTTTATCAATAAAAGCGTACATTGATACATAAAAAGAAGAATGTTGCATACAATACAAAAGAAATGGATTATACAAAACAGAGGTATTTTCAAAATATGCACTATTTTATGCATAATAATCAATGCGATTTGAAAAGCGACTTTTCTTTATTGATAAGAAAAAGCCGCTTTTCTTTGGTTTTATAGCTGCGTCTTGTGCATAACATCTAAAAAAGGTACAGAAAAATGTGATTTATAGTTCAATTTTGGTATTGCATTTTATGCATCATGAGAGTATAATTCCACTTATAAATAAACAATGACGAATGTGTATAAAAATAAGGGAGGAAGTAACTATGAAGAAATTTATGAAAGGCCTTTTGGCTACAACAATGGTATTTGCAATGATGACATCTCTGGTAGGCTGCGGCGGCTCCAATGCACCTGCGGAAGAAGTCGATGAAACAGTAGAAACACTGATTATGGCAACAAACGCTGCATTCCCTCCTTACGAATACTATGAAGGCGCTGCAATCGTTGGTATTGATGCGGAAGTAGGTAAGGCAATCGCAGATAAGCTGGGCATGGGCTTTGCAATCGAAGATATGGAATTTGATGCAATCATCCCTGCGGTAACAAGCGGCAAAGCAAGCTTCGGTATGGCTGGTATGACAGTAACAGAAGAGCGTATGCAGTCTGTAGACTTCTCTGATTCCTATGCAACAGGCGTACAGGTAGTTATCGTAAAAGAAGATTCTGCAATCACAACAGTAGATGATTTGTTTGCAGAAGGCGCTTTCCACAAAGTAGGTGTGCAGACAGGTACAACCGGTGACCTGTATACAACATGGGATCTTGAAGACATGGGTCTGGGTACAGTAGAACGCTTCAACAAGGGTGCTGACGCTGTTCTGGCTCTGGCAGAAGGTAAGGTAGACTGTGTTGTTATCGACAATGAACCGGCAAAACAGTTTGTTGCAGCAAACGAAGGTCTGAAAATTCTGGATACAGAATATATCGAAGAACACTATGCAATCTGTTTCGCAAAAGATAGCGAGCTGACAGCAACTGTAAATGCTGCATTGCAGGAACTGATTGCTGATGGTACAGTGCAGGCAATCATCGACAAATACATCAGCGCTGAATAAATTTCAATCAGTCTTGACACAAAAGATGATTCAGGGGTGACGAAGGAAGTCGGAGGCCAAGCGGTCTTA
>JAZQTP010000053.1:0-5481 GCA_045630845.1 Anaerotignum sp.
AATTATCAGTTTACTTCTTTTTTGCGCAATATGATGAAGGTTTCTGATTCCTTATATTATAGTGTGATCAAGGAAATAGATCTGGAGAAAAGTTCTGTTTCGGATGCCTTTCGTTTGCTGTACGATACTAATAAAGATACAATCGAACGAATTGCGCTTTTTTCGGAGGATGGGGAATTATTAGAGGTTGCCCCAGCAACCAAAAGAAAAGAGACAGCTTCTCTTTTTAATCAAAATTGGTACTGGGAAACGATTTTAAAAGAAGAAAACATTACTTTTGGCATGCCTGAGGTGGAACGATTGTTTGATCATTCTGGCGGAGAATATACCCGTGTAATTCCGATGAGTCGTGTGGTGCAGTTGAATCGAGGGGATAGAACAGAAAAGGGTATTCTTTTAGTACAGCTGAAGCAAAGCAGTATTACAGATATTCTATCCAATATCATGATGAGTGGTAACTCCTACTTATATTTGACGAATGAAAATGGTGAAATTATCTATCATCCCAGACAGGAGTTGATTGAAAGTGGTTACCTTCAGGAAAAAAAGATCGATTTATATAAATCAGAAGATAATAGATTTTCCAAGGTGGGTGATGACGAGGAGTATTTTGTAAAAACGATTGGATATACCGGTTGGAAAATCGTTGGTGTAGTAAAAAATGAAGAGATTTCTTTAAATAGTTTCAAAAGTGGATTACTGATAGCATTTTTAGTACTGTTCTTTTTAAGTGTTATGGCACTTATTAACATGTATTTGTCTCAAAGGCTATCAGCGCCGATGCAGAGGCTGGAAGAAGCGGTCAATAAAATAGAAGCCGGTGATCTGGATACCTGTATTGAACCATCCGGGTTCTATGAGGTATGGCATCTTGGGAGAGCGATCAGTGATATGCAGGATACACTGAAACAATTGATGGATGATATTGTGGCAGAACATGAAGCGAAGCGACGCAGTGAGCTGATGGTGCTTCAGAATCAGATCAATCCACATTTTTTGTATAACACACTGGATATCATTGTATGGATGATTGAAAATGAAAAGAGAGAAGAAGCTGTAGAAGTGGTGACGGCACTTGCAAGGTTTTTCCGCATCAGCCTGAGCAATGGGAAAACCATTATCCCCGTGGAAGATGAAATTGAGCATGTGCGAAATTATCTGATGATTCAGGAAAGACGATTTAAAAATCGTTTCAGTTATACTTTGGATGTAGAGGAAGGATTGGGGCAATATGGAACGATCAAGCTGATTCTGCAGCCGATTGTAGAAAACTGTATTTATCATGCCATGGAATTTATGGATGGGGACGGAGTCATTCAGGTTTCTGCGAGAAAAGAGGAAGAAAAGATACTTTTTACGGTGAGAGATAATGGCTGTGGTATGACGGAAGATATTGTGGAACAAATCATGGCAGGGAAGAAGGTCAGCAAAGGAAAAGGCGGCGTGGGTCTGCAGAATGTGCAGGAACGTCTGCAGCTGGTCTTTGGTGACGGATTTGGAATGATGATCTGCTCTGAACCGGATGAAGGAACAGAAGTGAACATCCGTATTCCTGTCGTTTTGTGGGAAGAACTGGAAGAAAGGGGGCTGGATAGTGTATGAAGAGTAAAAGGATGAGAAATATCATCCTGGCAGATATTTTTCTGTTGCTCCTGCTTTTTCTGGCTTCGTCCACAGACCTTCTGATCAAGGAAAAAGAGGTTGAAGTACATAAAATTGCAGTGATCATGGATATCCCTGTGAAGAGTCAGGCGGATAATTTTCGCTCAGGTACGCTGGAGGCTTCTTCAGAATTTCATATGGATATGAATTATTTTAATTTGTCCTCCTGGAACGAGTTGAAGGACAAGCAGGCCGTATTGCAGAAGGAACTGGATAATGGCTGTAAAGGTGTGATCCTGCATTGCGAAGATAAACAGGTAACACAAACCCTTCTGGAAAGCATTCCGGCAGGTATCCCGGTTTTGTTATATAATGAAGAAGCAGAAGAACCATGTGTAAGCGGATATATCGGCAGTGACCCCAAGGAGGAATGCAGGCTGCTGCAGGAAGCGATCCTGCAGGATAAGAATATTGCGGAAGGTATTGTGCTGGTAGAGCGCGTATCCTGTGAAGAACGGGTGCTGGATTTACATGACCGTCTGCAGGAACAACTGGAGGCGGAAGGTTTATTGGTACGTCGTATACAGGTGGACTCCCTTGCGGAAGTACAGCCATTGGTGAAAAATGTATCTGCTTTACTGGGGAGGGTATTTGTTTCCGGAGATATTTCTGTTTTGCAAATGCTGGGAGAAGGTAATAAGGGTTCCGGAAATGTATTATCTGTTTATGGTATTGGTTTTCATTCGGGGATTCGTTCTTTGGTAGAGGAAGGTTGGATTTCTGGTACGGTGGTGCATCGTGCATATGAAGCAGGATATTTTTCTGTGGAACGGATGGTGGAGATTCTGAACGGGAAAAGTGATGCAGAAAGAAAAATGATCGTGGAATCTGTTCTGGTGACACAGAAAAATATGTATTCGCCTGAGATTGAAAGTATTGTATTTCCCTATGTGTGAGAAAGGGATGAAAGTAAGAATGGAGAATAGAAAGAAAAAATTGGGATTGTTTATTCTGATTCTGCTTGTTGCTGTCTCTCTGTTTTTGCGCCTGAAAGACGAAAAGGCAGAACCGCTGGAAATAGGAGTCTCGCTGTATCAGGAAGAAGACACTTTTATAGAGAAAATCCTTGCGGGAATGGAAAAAAGCGCAAGGGAATATGAAGAAAGAACAGGTAGACAGGTTATCTTGAATGTTTCTGTGGCAAATGGCAGTCAGAGACTGCAGAATGAGCAGGTGAAACGATATGTTTCTTTGGGGTATGATGCAATCTGTGTCAATCTGGTAGACCGTACCAGTGCTTCTGCAATCATTGATGAAGTGCTGGAGGGGCAGAAAGAGATTCCGGTGATTTTTTTTAATCGTGAGCCGGTGCCGGAAGATGTTTTTCGGGGAGAACATATTTACTATGTTGGTTCTGATGCAAAAACATCCGCAATATTGCAGGGGAAAGCCGTTGTAGAAAGTCTGGAACGATACGGTGAAATGGACAAAAATGGAGACGGCATTCTGCAGTATGTTATGCTGGAAGGAGAAATGGGTCATCAGGATACAGTCATGCGTTCGGAATATTCCAGAAAGACCATTGAAGAGGCAGATGTGTTACTACATAAACTGGAACATGGTACAGCCGACTGGCAAAGAGGACACGCAGAAGTTCTGATGGAACAATGGCTGAATATTCATGGGGACAATATTGAACTGGTATTGAGCAATAATGATGATATGGCCCTTGGTTCTGCAGATGCTTTGGAAGAGGCCGGGGTGACTGCAGCTGTATTCGGTATTGACGCCACAGATGTTGGATTGGCAGCTGTGGAAGAAGGCAGACTGTGGGCAACAGTCGACTGCAATGGGACTGCGCAGGGAGAAACTGCTTTTTTGATTGCGGCAGAGCTGGCATCGAAGGGGGAAATCTCAGAGGATATTCCGCTGACAGATCAACGTTATGTCCGTGTGCCATTAAAAGTTCGAATGATGCCTGAGCAGTGAAATCGAAGGCAGGTTTATCATTCAGAACAGAAAATTATTTTCTGATGATGCATTATCTTTGATAAAAAAATCGAAGATTGAACGAAAAATATTATATTTTTTGCAAATATCGTTTTTGCTATAATGTATATGACAATGGAAAAATAAGCCCATATTCCATTGGAAAAACCTATTATCACCGCAAAAAGCGGTAAAGACATGTGGAGGAGGAAAACTCATATGAAAAAGAAACTTTTAGCGATGCTGATGGCATCCGTAATGGTACTGGGCGCTACAGCTTGTGGCGGTTCTGAAGCTCCCGCTGACAGCGCAGCAGGCGATATGCCCACAGTAGGTGTTCTGATCTACAAATACGACGATACTTACATTTCCACAGTAAGAAACGCTCTGGAAGCTGCTCTGGATGGTAAAGCAGAAGTTATCATGCAGGATGGTAAAGGCGACCAGGCAACACAGAACGACCAGCTGGATGTTATGATCGAAAAAGGCGTTGATGTACTGGCTGTAAACATGGTTGACGCAAAAGCTGCAGCAGGCGTTGTTGAAAAAGCAAAAGAAGCTGGTATCCCTACAGTATCTTTCGATGCTCCTCCTCTTGCAGATACAACTCATGATGCAGTTGTTATGTACGATGCAGTAGAACAGGGTTACTTAGCAGGTGTTGCTCTTCGTGATGCTATCCTTGCAGCAGGCAAAGAACTTTCTGGTACTATTTACTATGGTAACTTACCATACATCCATCCAAACGCACAGACTCGTGAAGCTGGTTTCAAGAGCGCATTCGAAGGCGATGATGTTGAATTCGTTATGTTAACAGGTGAAACACCTGAAGAATTCTACTCAGCTATGGAAGGTGCTATCATGGCTGACCCAGATATGCTCGGTGCATGGGGTCTGTTCTCAGCAGCTACATGGGGTATGTACCAGGCTATCCAGGCTTCTGGCGAAGAAATCCTTCTTTCTTCAGTAGACTGTGATACAGTTATCCTTCAGGGTATCAAAGATGGTGGTATCCTTGGTTCTACATGTTATGCTCCAACAGAAGGTGCTAGACTTGCAGCTAAAGTTATGGTTGAATTATTAAATGGTGAAGAAGTTCCTGGTATCACATACCAGTCTAACAAATTCCTTGATGCAAGCAACGTAGAAGAATTATTCGAAGTTTACCATCCAGGTAAAGATCCATTATTATAATCTCTAGTAATAATAAAAACTAAATATTGAATTTTTACAGTATAACAAATATTATTTTGTTCTATTGAAACGGCGTTAAGAATAGCGGGAAGGCGATTCGCCTTCTCGCTATTCAAAAAAATAAAGCTAACATAACCTTAATAATTAAGAAATTAAAATATTAAATCACATATAAAAAGGAGAATGATTATCATGGCTAATATCCCTGAATTAATCGTAATGCTTACATGGCATGACAAAACTGTAGAAGACGCAATCGAAGTATTCCAGGCTGCTAAAGATGCACCTGCTAAATACTGGGGCTTCAAAGAAGTAGGTCTTCCAGAAGACAAAATGACAGAACTCGTTAACATGATGAAAGCTGAAGGCAAAAAAACATTCCTCGAAGTAGTAGCTTACACAGAAGAAGAATGTATCGCTGGCGCTGAAATCGGTGTTAGATGTGGTTTTGACTGCTTAATGGGTACAATGTACTTTGATTCAGTTAAGAAAATCGCTGACGAAGCTGGTATGGAATACATGCCATTCGTAGGCCAGATTTCTGGTCGTCCATCAGTTCTTGAAGGAACAATCGAAGGCATGATCGACGAAGCTAACGGCCTCATCGAAAACAAAGGCCTTATCGGTTTCGACCTTCTTGGCTATCGTTACACAGGCGATGCTGTTAAATTAAACTCTGAATTCGTTAAAAACGTT
>JAZQTP010000054.1:0-28613 GCA_045630845.1 Anaerotignum sp.
GACTTTGCTGATTTTGAAAAACAACTCGCTGTCAGACAGCGCCAGTATAACAACTTCCCCATGCGACCGCTCAACTGGAACTCTCCGAAACACATCCTTTTTTCTTTCCCTAATGTGTAACATATCATTGACAAACCTACAATTTGATTGATGTATACAGGAAAATTTTCTTGAAAAGCTGTATAGAAAATTGTATAATTACATTTATAATCTTTTTTTCGACAAAAGAAAATTTATTTTTATAACAGGGGAGGTGATGTGTATGGTACCGATAGAGGAACAGCTGTATCAGGCACTGATTGAGAAGATTAAAACATACCATCCTTCGGATGATTTTTCCATGGTGGAAAAAGCATTCCGGCTGGCAGACGGTGCCCATAAGGATCAGAAAAGAAAATCCGGCGAACCATATATCATCCATCCTTTGAAAGTGGCATATATTCTGGCGGAGCTGGAGCTGGATATGGAATCCATCGTGGCGGGCATCCTGCATGATGTCATTGAGGATACAGAATACAGCTATGCAGACATCGCTGAAATGTTCAGCGAGGAGATTGCTGCACTGGTGGATGGTGTTACTAAGCTAGGAAAGCTGTCCTATACAACGAAGGAAGAAGTGCAGGCAGAAAATTACCGCAAGATGTTCCTTGCCATGGCAAAGGATATCCGTGTCATTTTGATCAAGCTGGCGGACAGGCTGCATAATATGCGTACGCTGAACCACATGAAGCCGGAAAAGCAGAAGGAAAAAGCACAGGAAACACTGGACATTTATGCGCCTCTGGCACATAGACTGGGCATTTCCAAAATTCGATCTGAAATGGAGGATATTTGCTTCCATTATTTGAACCCTGAAGCCTTTTCTGATTTGGCAATCAAAATTGCGAAGAAGAAAGAGGAAAGAGATACTTTTGTGCAGGATATTGTAAAAGAGCTTCAGAGTAAAATGGATGAAGCCGGCATCAAAGGTAAGGTTTATGGCAGAACAAAGCATTTCTTCAGTATTTATAAGAAAATGGTCAATCAGAATAAGACCATGGATCAGATATATGACTTGTTTGCCATCCGTGCATTGGTGGATAATGTGAAGGATTGTTATGCGGTGTTGGGTATCGTGCATACCATGTATACGCCTATGCCCGGTCGATTCAAGGACTATATCGCTATGCCCAAGCCCAATATGTATCAGTCCCTGCATAACTCGCTGATTGGTCCGCAGGGGCAGGTTTTTGAGGTGCAGATTAGAACATGGGAAATGCACCGCACCAGTGAATACGGTATCGCTGCCCACTGGAAATATAAAGAAGGCAAGGCAAACGAAAAAGGAAGCAAGGCAACCAGACGGGATGAGGAAAAGCTGGCATGGCTGCGTCAGATTATGGAATGGCAGCAGGACATGGCGGATAATAAAGAATATCTGGATACCTTGAAGCATGACTTCAATATTTTCTCCACGCAGGTGTATGCATTCACACCGCAGGGGGATGTAATCCAGTTGACAAAGGATTCCACACCCATCGACTTTGCGTATATGATCCACTCCGCAGTCGGCAATAAGATGGTCGGCGCAAGAGTAAATAATAAGATTGTTCCCATCGATCATAAGATACAGAACGGTGACATCGTTGAGATTATCACTTCCCAGAACTCCAAGGGCCCTAATAGGGACTGGCTGAATGTGGTAAAATCCGCTCAGGCAAGAACTAAGATCAAGCAGTGGTTTAAGAAAGAGGAAAAGGAAGAAAATATCATTCGTGGGCGGGAGATGCTGCTGGCGGATATGAAGCGAAAAGGCTTTCAGCCTCATGACCTGCTGCGTCCTGAATGGCAGGAGATTGTTGTTGTAAAATATGATTTCAAAACATGGGATGCCTTGCTTGCCGCAGTTGGCTACGGCGGCTTAAAGGAAGGTCAGGTTGTAAATCGTCTGAAGGATGAATATCTGAAGGAAAAACGGAAAACCCAGACGGCAGAGGATGTGCTGAAGGACTTTGAAAAAACCATTGACGATAAGCCTGTGAAAAAGCATAAAAGCAAAAGCGGTATCGTGGTGGAAGGCATCGGGGATGTTGCCGTACGCTTCTCCAAGTGCTGCAGCCCTGTTCCCGGGGATGAGATTATCGGCTTTGTAACCCGAGGTAGAGGTGTGACCATCCACCGCACGGACTGCATCAATGTCATCAATCTGAGTGATGAAGAAAGAGGCCGCCTCATCAATGCAGAATGGGATACCCATTTTGCAAAAGGGGATACCAATACCTCTTATCTGGCAGAGCTGCGAGTGACAGCCAATGACAGAGTTGGTCTGATTTTGGAAATCAGCCGTCAGTTGGCGGATGATGATATTTCCGTAAAGGGCTTTAATGTAAGGACGACAAAGGATATGCTGGCGATTTTCAATATCACCATTGAGATCAAGACAAAGGAGCAGCTGGAGCGTGTAACAAAACGCCTCAAAGCGCTGAAAGATATTGTAGAGGTGGAGCGTGTTTCCGGCTTGGGATAACATTTTTGGAGGAAGAAATGAGAGCAGTATTACAGAGAGTGACAGAAGCAAGTGTTACCATAGACGGCCAGGTGGTTGGCGAAATCGGCAAAGGCATCATGGTGTTGTTTGGCATGCTGGGTACAGATACGGACAAAACCATTGATTATATGCTGGACAAGGTAATCAATCTGCGTATTTTCGAGGATGAAAACGGCAAGATGAACCTGTCTTTGATGGATATTGAGGGGGAACTTCTGATTGTACCAAACTTCACACTGTACGGTGATGCAAGAAAGGGCAGACGCCCTGGCTACAGCGGCGGTGCAGCACCCGAAATTGCAACAGAGCTGTTTGATAAGCTGTGTGCAAAGGCACAGACACTGGGTATCAAAAAAGTTGCGACAGGTGTGTTTCAGGCGGATATGAAGGTTGCACTGGTCAATGATGGCCCTGTTACACTGCTGTTAGACAGTGAAAAGCTGTTCTGATGCCTATGGATGCGGATATGATTTATTATGTCCTCAGCGGGCATACACTGCAAAATGATGTGCAGACAATGATTCAGGTTTTCCTTGCAAACCGTCACTATACGCAGACAGAGGATGTGACGAATGGGGAAATTACTGTGAAAAGCGAGTTAAAAAAAGGCATTGCTTCGGCAATGCTTTATCGCCGTGGAGAGAAGATTTCCGAATGGTCTATGGAATACGAGGAAGCTTCCCTAACGGAGAAGGAGCAGAAGCGTATTGTCAAACTTACGATTTATGAGCTGCTGCGAAAAGAAACGGGGATACGCCCCCAATGGGGGCTTCTGACAGGGGTTCGCCCCGCAAAGCTCATCAGCGTATTGCTGGAAGAAGGGAAGTCGGATGGGGACTGCATGAAATATCTGACGGAGGATTACCTTGTTATGCCCCATAAGGCAGAACTGGCATTAAAGGTGGCAAAGGCGGAGCAGAAAATTCTTGCGGGCAATCAGCCGGAGGAGATCAGCCTGTATATCGGGATTCCGTTCTGCCCCACAAGATGCCTCTATTGCTCCTTTACGGCATATCCCCTGCATCAGTATAAAAACAGGGTGGATGAATATCTTGATGCCATGTTTCGGGAGCTGGAGTGGCTTTCGGCTTACAGCAAAAGCTTCATCATGAGGAATATCTATATCGGCGGCGGCACACCCACTTCTTTGAATGAAATGCAGCTGGAGCGTTTGCTGCAAAAGGTGGAGGAGCTGTTTCATCCCGATAAAAATATGGAGTATACAGTGGAAGCGGGACGCCCCGATACCATCACCAAAGAAAAGCTCCGTCTGATGAAGGCATACGGCGTAAACCGCATTTCCATCAATCCCCAGACCATGAATGATAAAACCCTTTTGAGTGTCGGCAGAAAGCATACGGTGGAGGATATTCGCCGTGTGTTTTGGGAGGCAAGGGAAGCAGGCCATGAAAATATCAATATGGATCTGATTTTAGGTCTGCCCGGTGAAGATGCGGCGGATGTGTGTAATACCATGGAAGAAATCATGAAGCTTGCACCGGATAATGTGACGGTGCATACCCTTGCGGTGAAGCGGGCTTCCCGTCTGAAGGAAGAACTGGCACAGCATGATATGACTACGGCTGAAACGCTGGAGGAAATGCTGAATATTGCCGCAGAATATGCAGAAAAAATGGGTATGGAGCCCTATTATATGTACCGCCAGAAAAATATGGTGGGGAATTTTGAAAATGTCGGATACTGCCATCCCGGTAAGGAAGGCGTCTATAATGTCCAGATTATGGAGGAAAAACAGACCATTCTGGCGGCAGGTGCAGGGGCAAGTACAAAGACAGTCGATCCCGAAACAGACCGTATTGAGCGGGTATTCAATGTGAAAAGTGTAGAAGATTACATCAGCAGGATTGATGAAATGATAGAACGAAAAAGAATGGGCTTGCCCCAAGGAGGTAATGTATGATCCAGTTGGTAAAAGGGACAAAGGATATTTACGGTGCTGAGGTAAAGGCTTGGCAGGAGATAGAGGGAAAAATGAGACGCATCTGCGAAACCTTCGGTATCGGCGAAATGCGTACGCCTATGTTTGAATTTACGGAACTGTTTGCCAGAGGTGTTGGGGAAACAACAGACATCGTGCAAAAAGAAATGTATACATTTATAGATGATGGCGACAGAAGCCTAACACTGCGTCCCGAAGGGACTGCCGGTGTGGTTCGTGCTTATATCAAACACGGTATGCATAATCAGGCACAGCCCACAAAGCTGTACTACATTAACCCCACCTTCCGCTGCGAAAACACACAGGCGGGCAGACAAAGACAGTTCCATCAGTTTGGTATTGAAATGCTTGGTTCTTATAGTGCGGCACAGGATGCGGAAGTAATCTCCGTAGCCATTACACTGCTGGAAGAAATGGGCATCGAGGGCGTTGAGCTGCGTATGAATAGCTTAGGCTGCCCCGAATGTCGTGCGAAATATAATAAAGCACTGAAAGAATTTATCGGTCAAAATCTGGATAAGCTTTGCCCCACCTGTAAGGAAAGATTTGTAAAAAATCCCCTGCGTGTGCTGGATTGTAAGGAAGAATCCTGCCAGCATATCGTTGCGAATGCACCCTCCGTACTGGATTGTCTGGATGAAGAATGTACGGCACACTTCCAGAAGGTGCAGGATATTCTGACAGCAAACGGCATTGCGTTCACCATTGATCCCATGATTGTCCGTGGTCTGGATTACTATACCAGAACGGTATTTGAGTTTGTATCCAATGGCCTTACCCTTTGCGGCGGCGGTAGATACGATAATCTGGTGGAAGAAGTAGGCGGTAAGCCTACAGGTGCTGTTGGCTTCGGTCTGGGTATCGAAAGACTGATGATGATTCTGGAAAGACAGAATGGTGCCATTGAGGAAGTGCCGGAAAGAGATATATATATCGGTTCCATGGGGGATGCAGGCTTGTTGAAAGCCCAGTCTTTGGCTTATGCACTGAGAAAAGCGGGCATCAAGGCAGATTGTGATACTGTGGAAAGAAGTGTAAAGGCACAGATGAAATATGCCAATAAAATTGGTGTAAAATATTCCGTGATTTTGGGTGATTCCGAAATCGAAAGCGGTAAGGTGGAGCTGAAAGAAATGGCTACAAGCGAAAAAACAGAAATTGCTCTGGCTGATCTGGTTTCCATCATGCAGGAAAAATGTGTAAAATAAGTTAAATGTGTATTGCCAAAGGGAGATGCTTCCTTTGGCAATGCTGTTTGCAGAGGGATTGATCTTGTTCAGTTAGTTAAATGAGAAAAATTGAGATGACGGATGATTTTTTGATATGGGCGATAGGGAAATTTGGATGGTGGAGCAGATGTTTTAGCGCGTCAAAATGCTGTCTTTATATTTTTCTGCCGCATTTTGGACAAAAAGCATATTCCGATGTAAGAAGATAGCCGCAGTCAGGGCAGTTTGCGGTAGTATTTTCTTGTATGCCGATCATAGTAAGGTCTTCTTCCCGAAGCGTAACAGATTCGCCTTTTTCAATCGCCTTTCCAAGGTCCTTGTCGATGGAGAAAATTGTGCTACAGCAGTTAGAAACGGCATAATACTGTTTTCCCCATTTGAAAAGTGGAATAAAGAAAAAACTGAAATAAGTATATACCATAAAAACAGAAATACTGCTCAAACGACCACATTTTTGGCAGATTATCGTCTGTCGAAAGAAATCAAAACCTTTCTTGCCTTGAGCGATGCCTCCTATAAATATCATCAAATCACATCCTTTTTTCCTATTTATAAAATTTATAAAAATTTTTCGATTATTCTGTCATAAACATTCTGTCATAAAATCTCAGAATTTATTTTACAAGTTATGGTTATCATGATAAAATAAACAAAAATAAATTGCAACAGGTTTTAGAGGAGGGGAAGTAAATGAAAATATCTCGTCTTGTAGTAAGTGCAGTTTCTCTTGCAGTTTCTGCTGCACTGCTGACACTGAGTATCATTGACCTAATCCGTAGGGATGAATATTGATTTTTGTATAAAAACAACAAAAGTAGGAAAACTATAATAAATGTAAAATGAATCTGCTGACGATGGAAATTCTTTGTTTTTTAATATTTCCATCGTCAGATTTTCTTTTTTGCATATTTCAAAAAATTTAGTGAATTCTTTTGTTTTTTGTTGTAAAAATATTTTTTTGTGGTATACTAATTGCAATAGGACATTTTTTGCTTGGGTGATTTGAAAATGTCCCACAAAACGAAAACCCATTTTGAGGAGGAAAATTTTATGGCAAAAGTAGGTATTAATGGTTTTGGTAGAATTGGTCGTCTGTTTTTCCGTGCAGCACTGGAACGCGGCGATATGGACATCGTGGCAGTAAACGATCCGTTTATTGATGTAGAATACATGATTTATATGCTGAAATATGATTCTGCCCATGGTCGTTTTTCTGGTCAGCTGGAAGAAAAAGATGGTAAGCTGATTGCAAATGGTCACGAAGTAATCGTTTACAATATGATGAACCCTCAAGATATTCCATGGAAAGATGCAGGCGTTGACTATGTTCTGGAATCTACAGGTTTGTTTACAACAATGGATAAAGCGTCTGCTCACTTTGAAGGCGGTGCAAAGAAAGTAATCATTTCTGCACCTTCTGCAGATGCACCTATGTTTGTAATGGGTGTAAACCATGAAACATATACAAAAGATATGAAAATCGTTTCCAATGCATCCTGTACCACAAACTGTCTGGCACCCCTGGCTAAGGTTATCAATGATAACTTTGGTATTGTAGAAGGTCTGATGACAACAGTACACTCCATTACAGCGACGCAGAAAACAGTAGATGGTCCTTCCAGAAAAGACTGGAGAGGTGGCCGTGCTGCGGCTACAAATATCATTCCTTCCAGCACAGGTGCTGCAAAGGCAGTAGGGAAGGTTATTCCTGGGCTGGCTGGTAAGCTTACTGGTATGTCTTTTCGTGTACCCACTGTAGATGTATCTGTTGTTGACCTGACATGCCGTCTGGAAAAGGCTGCAAGCTATGAAGAAATCAAAGAAGCAGTGAAAAAAGCTTGTGCAAACGAAATGAAAGGTATTATGGATTATACAGAGGATGATGTGGTTTCCACGGACTTCCTGACAGATCCGCATACATCCATTTTCGATGCAAAAGCCGGTATTGCACTGAATGATCGCTTTGTAAAACTGGTTTGCTGGTACGATAATGAATGGGGCTATTCCAATAAAGTTCTGGATTTGATCAAGCATATGGAAAAAGTAGATGAGGCATAATGATATAGAATAAATGCAAAGGTCTTGGATAAATGATTTGGTTCATTTTATCCAAGACCTTTTTACTATATCATTCATAAAGCGAAAACCCCTGCAAAACATTTTTTGGGACAAAAAACAGGACAAAAATCAGATGCTATTTTTGTACAAAAATAGCAAAGGGACATTTTTTGTCCCACACAAATAGCAAGTTTGTCTAAATTCTATGGAATAAAATAAAAGATTTCCTGTATAGACTTCTGAAAAAACAGAATTTGCCAAATTCGAGGGTATTTTCCTTTCTAATATGATAAAATAATAATGCAAATGGAGCAATTTTATTTTTTTATTTGAGAGGGGAAGAGTCCAATGGCTATTAAAGTTGGTATCAATGGGTTTGGTCGTATCGGCAGAGTTGTATTCAGAGTTCTGATGCAGCGAAAGGATCAGTTTGAGCTTTGTGGCATTAATCTGAGAAATGCAGAACTGGATTATATGGTTTATCAGCTGAAATACGACTCTATTTTTGGTCGTTTTACAGGCAATATTGAAATTGGTGAAAACTGTATTATTGTTGATGGTCAGAAAATCCATGTATTCAGCGAAAGCGATGCTTCTCTAATCAACTGGGCAGAATGCGGCGCAGAATATATCGTAGAATCCACAGGCGCATTTGCTACGATGGAAAAAGCAGGTCTGCATAAAATTGGCGGGGCAAAGAAGGTAATTCTGACAGCACCTTCTAAAGATGATGTTATGCCTACATTTGTAATGGGTGTAAACCATGAAACATATACAAAAGATATGGATATTGTTTCTAATGCATCCTGTACTACAAACTGTCTTGCACCGCTGGTTAAAATCGTTCACGAAAACTTCGGTATCGAACAGGGCTTGATGAGTACAATCCATTCTGCTACAGCAAAACAGAAAGCCGTTGATGCGCGTGCAGGTCGTGACTGGAGAACAGGTCGTTCTGTATTCAATAACATCATTCCTTCCACAACGGGTGCAGCAAAGGCTGTTGGTCGTGTTATTCCTGAACTGAAGGGGAAAATGACAGGTATGTCTTTCCGTGTGCCTACAAATGATGTATCTGTTGTTGATTTGACAGCAAGGCTGAAAACACCAGCTACATACGAAGAAATTTGTGCAAAGGTGAAAGAAGCTTCCGAAACCTATATGAAAGGTATTGTAAGCTATATTGATGATGAGGTGGTATCCTCTGACTTGCTGGGGGATTTTCACACCTGTATCTTTGATGAAACAGCCGGTATCATTCTGGATGATAATTTCGTAAAATTGATTGCATGGTATGATAACGAATGGGGTTACTCCAATAAGGTTGTAGATTTGATTGCACATATGTATGAAGTAGACAATAAATAATTTTAGATATATCGGCATTGTTGAATTCTCACTGTTTGACGAAGAGAATTTAGAATCATAAAGGCTTCGGTGTTTGTCATCGGAGCTTTTTTGTATAGAAAAAATGGTCTGAAATCAAGAGATTTCAGACCATTTAGAGTCAAATTTCGATTATTCCCACTCGCTTTGAGGGTCTTTCCCGCAGTTACTTTTCGCCTTGTTTTGGGCTAATTTCCGTGAGTTTTCCCTCAAATTTTCTCATTTTTCTCTGTATTCTCTGAGTTCTCAGCCCGTTTGGTACTGTTTTGGTATCAAAGTCTGGTATCAATTTTCCGAAAAATCGGTGGAGAAAAAATCCGTTATTCTTTTTGAGTAATTGATACTTAGCTCTGTCTTGCAGTTCAACCGGCTTTGATGTTTGAATACAAAGGTAGATGTAAAGGTCGTGCTCCTCTTGGAGTAATTATATTATATCATAATTCTGGGAAAATACAAAGATACGACTTTTGACTATTTCTTTCTTGAATATACCCAAAACAGAATGCTATCCATCAATCTCAATGAAAACAGCGCATCCTCCAATGTCGGATTCTCGTTTGTTGATTCATTTCTATGTGTGCCATAATCAGACATCATGGAATAGATCATATATATTGCTTTCGTTTTGGTCAACTTACCTGCACGATTTTCGTAAAAGAAATCTGCCAGATCATTTTTTCGAAGATCTGTATTTAACGCCTGTGATAAATCCTGCGCAGAAGAAATCGTATTGTCACCGCTTGTATTATATATTCCGCGCATCCACTTAGCAAAACCTTCAGTCCCCTTATATTTAGAAAAAATACTGACTAAACAAGTTCTGCACGATTCAATGCACGCACCTGCATGACCTTGGGTATATGCATCGATTGCGGATTCATAAGCATCATATACGTCTTTATGATTTTGTTTTAACCAGTTTTCTACAGAGAATAGCTCGACAATTCTTTGCTCGTTGCTTTCCATACAGGTTGATACAGTCACTTTATCAGAATCGAGACTTATCGATAACCCCAGCAATTCATAGAGGTTTGCTAATTCATTAAAATCATTTATCAGGGACTCAGAAATATAGTAAACATTAAACGACTTGGTAAGCTCTTTTAGTAAAGAGATAATTTCTTCGTTTTTGTTCTCGCGATATAAATCGCTAAAAATACAGTCCATTCCAAGAAACACATCATATTCATCGTTTGCATTTTGGAATTTGTGGCTATAGCCATTATTATAGTAATATGGGATTAAATAATCAGAATACTTGTCAAAGTATTCTCCCAAACCAACACATTTAAGTCTTGCTTTGAACTCAGAGTTACCTTTTACAAGAAAACCAGTTCTGCTCAAAATTTCTGCAATTTTTGCAAGGATTATTTCTTTGTTATTCATAGAATATCTTTCTCCTAAATCTATTTAGACAGCACAATCAATAAAACGGCTTCTCTATCATAGCAGAGTACAACACAGGCTTATTAAGTTCATACTTCTTTACAACATCTTTTACAACCTGAGTAAACCACTCTGGCGCATACGGTGATACGTATATGTTCTTAATTAAGACATCAAGATTCACCGGATGGGAAACACCTTTACCCGTGTTTTCGTGGTTTCTAATGAGCGCTCTTACTTCACGCTCATGTTCGAATGATTTTCGTTTGTACCAAAAAGCACCACATCCAATGTTGGAAAACTGGTTTCTGTAATCAATGTACTTTACCTTGCCAATATCGATATAAGGATCTTCACCCAATGCTTGGTACAATCTTTGATATGTAGTTTCTATAGCAACAGCGTTAGTCACATTTACTGAATACAACTTCCACATTGCTTCGGACTCAAATTCATTACAATGCCAACAACTAATACATGTATTTTTCCTGTCATGCAGCCCACTTTCTGTTAACTTATTTAATAATTTTTGTGCGGTCTTTTCAAGTTTTTCACCCGAAGAATCTTCCTTTGATATACCTGGTGCTGTTTTTATGGCATATCGAAAGAACTCCAAGTAATAATCGTTCCACTTGCGTTCTTTTTCGAGAACACCTTTAGCCCCCTCAAATGGATCATCAAATGATTCTGCAGGTGAAAAGTACAGAGATTCAGTGGATAGTAAAGAGATAAACTTTGCTATGTCCATATATCTCCACAATTTGTCCTCCGGATTGGGAGATTCAAAAGGATCCTTCATCCAATAATAGCGTACTACCGTTTCGTCAAGCAATGTGGCACATCTATCGCAAAGAACAGCGGGCGATCTATCTTTTAAATGCCCCAAATGTGCCGTTTCACTTTCAGAAAACGGATGAGCGCAATTTGTACAAGCGTTTCTATTTTTATGATAAAACTTGTCTAAGTCTTTTGTGTGCTTATGAGTCATTTCCTGCACGGGATCACCTCCATTAAAGAATCCAAGAAAACAAAAACCGCATGGAATCCCTTCCACACGGTTGCCTTGGCTGGGCCAATGCCCACCGTTAAATAATTATACCACAAGATTCGTTATGTTTCAATGTATTGGGCATTATTCATGAATAATTTACCAAGTTTATCGGCAACTTCTTGTTGAGTTGACGGAAACACATGTGCGTACCGATAAGTAATATCAATACTCTCATGTCCAACACGATCAGCGATGGCGACAGCCGAAAATCCCATGTCAATGAGCAAACTGATGTGGCTATGCCGGATTCCGTGGATCCGTATTCGTTTGACTCCACTTGCTGCACAACCACGGCGAATTTCGTGATGCAGATAGGATTTCGTGAACGGGAATATGCGGTCGTTTTCATTGAGCTGTAACGATTCTATATAAACTTGCATCTTGTCAGCATAAAAGTCCGGCATAAGGACACGACGGATACCTTTCTCCGTCTTGGGCGGTGTGATTATATCCTCGCCCTTTATGCGTTGAAATGACTTTGTGACGTGTATGATCTTTCGTTCAAAATCAAAATCTGCAGGTGTTAGCGCAAGCATCTCACCAAGCCGCAGACCACACCAATAAAGCGTTTCAAAAGCATAGTAGGATGCAGGCTTGTCCTTCAGCGTCTCAATGAACTGCAGGTATTCGTCCTTCGTCCAGACAAGCACTTCTCCGCATTTCTCCTTGCCCATGTTACCGGCTTTTGCTGCGGGATTCTCCGGTAGTCCATAGAAGCGCACAGCATGATTAAACATGGCGCTGAGTTGATTGTGGATCGTCTTGAGGTACACCGGTGAATACGGCATACCGGTTTCATCCGTCGTTTCCATGATGGTATTCTGCCAATGGAGCACATCTACCGGTTTCACATCCCGTACTCG
Organism: Anaerotignum sp.; assembly: GCA_045630845.1. GTDB lineage: Bacteria > Bacillota > Clostridia > Lachnospirales > Anaerotignaceae > Anaerotignum_A. The sequence goes on from JAZQTP010000054.1 coordinate 12,461, forward strand.
CTTATCCCCGAAATACGGCAGGATTTTCTTCTCGATAATACTGCTCTTTGTCACCCATGTGTTTTGCCGGATGCGGTTTTGTAAGTCGTTCTGATAAACCTCATAGAACGAGTTGAATGTCATATCCAAACTTCCTACGGATTTTTGCAGAAATTCCCGTTCCCATGCCAAAGCATCCCGCTTTGTTGTAAATCCTCTCTTGGTTTTGCGTGACGGTTCTCCCAGCCAATTCTTGTAACGGACAAATACGTACCAACGTCCGCCTTTGTCTTTGTAAGCACCCATAAAATGCCCTCCAGAAAATATATATTTAGTACCAATCGGTGTACCAACGGCATCAAATGTGGGAACTCCAAAGCCAGTTGACACTACTTTTCGCAGTACCAAATAAATTCTCCAGGATGGGGCAAGGCGGTGTGATAACGCCGATTTTCTCTGAAATGTCCCGATATGTAAGAAATCCGCTCACCTTTACTCGCATAAGGGTGAGCGGATCACTATAAAGCCACTTGAAATTATTCTGTTTTTGGTATCAAATTGACCTCAGTTCAATCTCCAAATATTGAGAATATGGAGAAAACACGAGATAAATCGAGCTTTTATGAGAAAAACGAGGCTCTGTGATACCTCAAAGAACTGAGAGAATTTTGACCTTTATTCCCACTCGATAGTGCCTGTGGGCTTTGGTGTCATATCGAACAGAACACGGTTTACCCCTGCCACTTCATTTGTGATACGCGCTGTGATATGCTGTAGCAGCGCAAAGGGTACATTTTCTACAGTTGCTGTCATGGCGTCTACTGTATTTACTGCACGGATGATTACGCACCATTCATCTGCGCGCTTGTTGTCACGCACACCAACGGATTTGATGTCGGGAATGGCTGTGAAATACTGCCATACTTTGCCTTCCAGACCATTTTTTGCAAATTCTTCCCGCAGAATCGCATCAGATTCGCGTACTGCTTCCAGTCTATCTCTGGTGATTGCACCCAGACAACGCACACCCAGACCGGGGCCGGGGAAGGGCTGTCTGTAAACCATGCCATCGGGCAGACCCAACGCTTTGCCGACAGCACGCACTTCGTCTTTGAACAGCATTTTCAGAGGCTCAACCAGAGCAAACTGCAGATCTTCGGGTAGCCCCCCTACATTGTGGTGGGATTTTACAGCCTTTACCGTTTTTGTGCCGGATTCGATGATGTCAGGATAAATCGTACCCTGACCAAGGAATTCAATGCCTTCCAGTTTTCTTGCTTCTTCTTCAAAAACACGGATGAATTCTACGCCGATGATTTTGCGTTTTGTTTCGGGATCTGCAACACCTGCCAGCTTGTCCAGGAAGCGGTCAACAGCATCCACATATACCAGATTTGCATCCATTTCATCACGGAATACACGCACAACTTCTTCTGGTTCGCCTTTACGCAGCAGACCATGGTTTACATGCACACAGGTCAGCTGTTTGCCAATCGCACGAATCAGCAGTGCCGCCACAACAGAGGAGTCAACACCACCAGAAAGTGCTAGCAGAACCTTTTTGTCACCGACTTGACGCTTAATCAGTTCGATCTGGTCGTCAATGAAGTTTTCGATAGTCCAGTTCGCTTCTGCTTTACACTCTTCAAATACAAATTTTTTCAGTACAGCAGCTCTTTCCGCACCGCCAGCGGGGAAAGGTGCGCCGCCTTTGTGGTCAGCCTTCAGAATGGGGAAACCGGAATCATATACAGCTGCGGAAGCATCAATTTCAACACCATCAACCACACGGTTTACACCGCCGTTCAGAATGATGCCCTTCACACCGGGCAGTGCGGCCAACTCTGCTGCGGAAATGTCGTGAGGGTGAATTTCTGTGTAAACACCCATAGCACGGATTTCACGAGCAATCATAGGGTTTTCTTCGCTGCCCAGATCAAGAATCAAAATCATATCCTGTTTCATAGTAACCTCCCATTTATTATAAAGTGTTTGTCCTGCTTTTTTTCTGCACCTATTGTATCATATCAAAAAGCCTTGGAAAATAGAAAATCTGATTTTTTATTGAAAAAGAAATCAAAAAATCTGAATTGTGAGATAAGCAAAACTTATTGTATCACCGTTATCTCTAAAAAATACAGGTAGGTAATACCGCATTTTTGGTGGCGCAGATGTGTTTGCCGTAAATTATACGGTGTTGCCTATCATGATTTGGCGGATTTTACAGCACGGAGCACTGCCATTTCCGTTGCCTTTGCCGCAAGAATACCAACGACATCCACCGGTGCGGCAGATAGCGCCAGTTCTTCTGTGGAAAGACAGAAGAGGGTATCTCCGTCAAGGGTGGTATGGATGGGGCGGATACAGCGAGCCAGTCCGTCGTGAGCCATGCCGGCTACTTTTTTCGCCTGTGCCTTCGTCAGCTTCACATTTGTGGCAATGATGCCGATGGTCGTGTTTTGTCCGCTGAAGGAAAGCTGGGATGCCGTGTGAATGACGCCATCCTCTGTGGAAATGAAATTTCCATTATCATCTTTTGTGCCGGCGAGTATCGCTCCGTTTTCATATACATCCCCAAAGGCATTTACAGCAATGAGCGCTGCCACACGGATGCCATTTTCTGTTACTTCGCACCAGCTGCCAATGCCGCTGTTGGTGCAGTAGTCCATACCGTTTAATTTGCCTACGGTAGCACCGCAGCCGGCACCATGGTCGCCCTCCAGCAGCACGGAATTTGATAGATTTTCGCAGGCATTTCTTCCCATGGCTTTATCCGGTCTGATGAAAGCGTCGCCATAGCCCAGATCAAAAAGCACGGCAGCGGGTACAATAGGCACCTTCGTTACGCCGACATCAAAGCCGATTCCGTTTTCCTCCAGCCAATCCATAACGCCGCTGGCAGCCTCCAAACCAAAGGCGGAGCCGCCGGAAAGAACGACAGCATTTACCCGTTCCATAGCGTTAACGGGATCAAGCAGGTCTGTTTCTCTAGTTCCTGGGGCAGCACCCCGCACATCTACACCGCAGACCGCACCATTTTCAGCCAGTACAACGGTGACACCGGTTTTGGCAATGCTGTTTTCCGCTTGTCCGACCTTTAGTCCAGAAATATCCAGAATATTGCGCTTTAGATCCATAGCAAGAGCCTCCTTTTTGGCATAAAAGTTTCTGCACTTATATTACTGCGGAATCCTTGCTTTGTAAAGAAGGAGGACTGACACCAAAGAGGCTTGGTGCATATAAAATGGAAGCAAGAACCTTTTTTGGAGGGAAGGGTATGGGGACATACATCGTGCAGGGCGGAAGCAGGATAACAGGGGAATTTGTTGTGCGGGGCAGCAAGAACAGCGCGCTGCCGATGCTTGCGGCTTGCGTGCTGGCGGAGGGAGAGGTCGTGCTGGAAAATCTACCGCAAATCAGCGATGTGAAACAGACGCTGGAGCTGCTGCGGGAGTTGGGCTGCAGGGTAGAGCAGCAGGGACGCACGGCAACGATTGACAGCAGCACCCTGTCGGAAACAGAGGTGAGGGGGGAGCACGCACATAAGATGCGCTCCTCTATTCTGTTTCTGGGGGCGTTGCTAGGGCGAACAGGAACGGCAAGGCTGGCATATCCCGGCGGCTGTACCATTGGAAAGCGCCCGATTGATCTACATTTATCCTCTTTTTGCAGTATGGGTGTATCTATAGAGGAAGAAAATGGGTTGCTCTGCTGCAATGCTGCCTCTGTCTGCGGTACTGCCATCCACCTGCCCTTTCCCAGTGTGGGTGCTACGGAAAATATCCTGTTGCTGGCGGCAAGAGCGGAGGGGGTTACGGTCATACACAATGCGGCAAGAGAGCCAGAAATCGTATCTTTAGTACGGTTTTTGCGGGCGATGGGGGCAGAAATATACGGAGAAGGCACTTCCTGTATCCTAATCGAAGGGGTGCCATTTTTGCATGGGGCGGTATTTGAGGTGCCGGCAGACCGTATCGAGGGTGGAACTTTTCTTTGTGCAGCAGCTATGACAGGGGGAGAACTGCGTTTGCGTGGCTTAGAACGAGAGCAGATGGAAGCAGTGCTGGAAAGTATGCAAAGCTGTGGTTGCCGCTTTTTGTGGGAGGAAAGCGATTTATTGTGGATGAAGCCGCCGAAAAGGTTGCGAGGAGGAGTTTCCATTGTGACAGGACCATTTCCTTCTTTTCCAACGGATATGCAGCCTTTGCTTATGAGCTTGTTGACATTGGCAAGGGGAAGTTGTATGATTAGCGAAATGGTGTTTGAAGCTCGCTTTTCACAGATAGAGGGACTTTGCCGTATGGGGGCGGATATTTTTGTATCCGGCAGGAATGCAGTCATTCATGGGGTGGAGAAGCTCTATGGAGCGGAGGTTTTTGCCCGCGATTTGCGGTGTGGTGCAGCACTTTTGTGTGCGGCATTGGCAGCGGAGGGAGAAAGTATCATTCATGGAGCGAATTATGTGGAGCGGGGCTATGAAAAAATTGAAGACGCCTTTTCTTTTTTAGGCGGTAGTGTACGACTGCAAGGAAGAAAGGAAGAAATATGTTCAGAAAAAAATCAGAAAATAATAGTGAAATAATGCAGGGCATCGACCTGATGGAGGAGCTGGAATATTACCATAAGCCAACGCAGAAAAAGGGCATAGATCAACGGCTCGTCATTGGTGTAGCGGTGGTGCTGGTTGCCATTGCGGCGATTTTGCTTTCTCCTGTTTTTGCAGCAAAGCAGATTACGGCGAATGGGAACAGGCATTATTCTGTGGGACAGCTTTGTGAAAAAATTGGGCTTTCCGAAGGAGATAATATTATTTTTTTCGGAAAGGGAAAGGCGGAAAAAATACTGGAGGAGGATCCTTATATTGCGGATGCAAAGCTTTCCTGTCGCTGGCCGGATACCATGGTCATTGATGTGATCGAACGCAAGGTAAGAGGGTATGTGCCTTATATGGGTGCTTACCTCTACATAGATGAGGAAGGCCGTGTGTTGGATGTGCAGGATGCCTGCAGAGAGGCACTGCCTATGGTGAAAGGCTTAGAATTTGACAGCTTCACTAAGGGTGAGATTATTCCGGTAGAAAACCCCGAGGCACTTTCAGTGGTATTGCTTTTTTCACAGATGATGGAAAAATATGAGCTATTGGATATGGTGGTGGAGATTGATGTTTCTAAGGGGGATAATGTATATGCCTATGTAAATCAGGTGCAGATTATTTTAGGCAACATTGAAAACGGTGACACCAAGATTCGCTATATGGCAGAAATCATGAAAACGATTCCGAAAGAGGATAGAGGAACATTAGATTTGAGTGAGCTGGACAAGCCAAATGGAATGGTCGTATTCCGCTATTTGACTTGAGAAAAAGGCGTGAAAAAACTTCTGAAACTAAGGAGAATAAAATGATTCAAAAACAATATTCCGCGGCATTGACGGCGACCTGCATGATTTTGGGTATCATCATCGGCGTGCAGTATAATACCGTAAAGCATCAGAGTGTTACAACAGAAAATCAGCGTCTTTCTGAGGCTTCGCTGGCATTAAAGCAGATGCAGGCGGAGCGGGATGCGCTGCAGAAGCAGAATGAGGCACTGGAGAAAACCCTAGCGGAGTATCAGGCTGGTGCCTTTGATGCGGAAATAGAGCAGTTGATGGATTTCGCAGGGCTGACCGAAATTTCCGGAGAGGGCATTATCGTTACAATGAATGACAGCAGCAGCAAGGGTGGCGGTGACAGAAATGCGTATCTTGTCCATGCGGAGGATTTGCTGGCGGTGGTCAATGAGCTGTATGCTGCTGGCGCTCAGGCGGTTTCCATCAATGGGCAGCGCATGGTGCAGCAAAGTGCGATTACCTGTGCCGGCTCGATTGTAATGGTAAACGGTGTGCGGGTAGCTGCACCATTTGAGATAAAAGCAGTAGGTGATGCTGCAATTTTACAGAGTGCTTTGTATTTTCCCGGTGGTGTGGTGGATCGGCTGTCGCCCTGGGGCATAGAAATCAGTGCTGCAAAGCATGATGTGGTGGAAGTGCCAGCTTATACCCAGTCGGCATTATTTAAGGGAACGGATGAGGAGGAATGAAGATGTTGATGGCATTGATCGGTCTGGCAGCAGGTATTGTGTTTGGCATCAAGAGCGGTATTGTTTTTCCTCACGGTTTTTCTGCTTATGTTGCGATGGGTATTCTGGCTTGTATGGACTCCTTGCTTGGCGGGATATATGCCAATATACACAATAATTTTCGCTGGAAGGTATTTGCAACAGGCTTTGTATCCAATGCGGTATTGGCGATTACGCTGATTTTTCTTGGAAATCAGCTTTCTATCGATCTTTCTATTGCTGCCATTGTGGTATATGGTTCTCGAATGTTCCAAAATTTCAGCAATATTCGCCATTGGCTTTTGAATAAAAATGAAAATAAGGCGGAAAGAGATGCAGCGGAACAGGTTGGATGAACGGAAAAAGTGAAAATAATTTGGAAAACTTACAATTTCCTATAGAAATCCATATTTTTTTCGTGTATAATATAAGTTGATAAATTTTTTGGAGAATTTAGGAGGAGATACTATCATGCTTGAATTTGATATTCCTATGAGTAATATGGCACAAATTAAAGTAATCGGCGTTGGCGGCGGCGGCAATAATGCTGTTGACAGAATGATCGAGGACGGTCTGGAAGGTGTTGATTTCATTTCTATCAATACAGATGGACAGGCCTTGGTAAAATCCAAATCTGCAACCAAAATTCAGATTGGGGAAAAGCTGACAAAAGGTCTGGGTGCAGGCGGCAACCCTGAGATTGGCCAGCGCTCCGCAGATGAAACCTCCGATGAGATCGCACAGTCTCTGCGTGGCTCCGATATGGTGTTCATCACAGCAGGTATGGGCGGCGGCACAGGTACAGGTGCGGCACCTCGCATTGCGGCCATTTCCAAAGACCTTGGCATTCTGACCGTTGGGGTTGTAACAAAGCCTTTCAATTTTGAAGGGAAAAAGAGAATGGCAAATGCAGAAAAAGGTATCGCAGAGCTGAAAAAGAATGTAGATACATTGGTTATTATTCCAAACCAGAGATTGCTCAGTATCATTGATAAGAAAACAACACTGACAGAAGCATTTCGTAAGGCAGATGAGATTCTGCGTCAGGGTGTACAGGGTATTGCAGATTTGATTTCTAAGCCCGGTATCATCAATCTGGACTTTGCGGATGTTCGTGCGATTATGGCAAATAAGGGCATTGCTCACATGGGTATCGGGCGTGCCAGTGGTGAAAATAAGGCTGAGGTTGCTGCGAAAATGGCAATTCAGAGCCCGCTGCTGGAAACAACTATCGAAGGCGCAAAATATATTCTGATCAATTTTAGCGGTGACGAAAATCTGGGTCTGATGGAAACAGATGAAGCGGCTGAGTTGATTCGTGAAGCAATCGATCCCGATGCAGAAATCATCTTCGGTACTTCCATCAATGAAGATCTGGTAGATGAGGTTGTAGTAACAGTAATTGCGACAGGTCTGGGCGATCAAGATATGGTAGTGCCAGAGGCAAAGAAAGCAGAAGCGCCTAAGGCGGAAGAAAACGCAGCAGAGCAGGGAGAAATGGAAGAAGTGCGTCCTGCAAGAAGATTTGCTGATCTGGAGGATTTTGAATCTGAAATCAAGATTCCTGATTTTCTGACAAGAAAGAAATTCTAATTGGTACATAGATAATAAGCGATAAAAAAGAAGCTCGTTATATGCGGGCTTCTTTTTGTGTTTTATGTAAAATTGGGTTAGCTGTTGTTTTCTTTTGGCTTGATGAAGGAAAGCATCAGCACTGCGGCAACAATAAAGAAAAAACCGAGATAATCCATGGCGACCAGCTCCACCTTCAGCCAGAAGACGGAAACAATGGTGGAAGCGATTGGTTCAGCAGAAGCGAACAGACTGCTTTTAGTTGGTCCGATATATTTTACGCCGTTGAGAAACAGCAGATATGGTATCAATGTGCCCAAAAATACAATGAAAAGCATAGCGGCAACGCCGGAAATATCCCAGTTTGCTGCATAATCCCAAGAAGGATGCACAAAATGCATTACAACACTGCCAATCAGCATAGACCATCCGATGAGCAGCATCGTATCATATTTTGCCAGGAGGCGGGTGGGATAAACGGTATAAAAAGCCAGAGCCACTGCAGAAAGCAGCCCCCAAAACAGAGCGAGGGGAGAAAGGCTTAGATTATTTAGATTGCCATGGGTTGCTAGCAGGATTGTGCCGAGTAGGCAGCCGATTACAGCCAAAACCTCCACAAGAGAGGGGAGCTTTCGATTTCGTAGCGCCAGATAAACCACAATCAGGACAGGGGCGGTATATTGCAGCACAGTTGCAGTTGCGGCATTGCAGTAATTTATGGCGGCGAAATAGCCATACTGCGTAAAAATCATGCCGCCTAATGTGAAAATGATGATGCCCCGTCTATCCGCTTTGTCCATCCAAATTTCAAAAATACCGCCTTTTTTCAGCTGCAAAAAAGAAAGCATCAGAACACCAACCGCAAGGGTGCGGGTAGCAACCAGCCATTCGGGAGTGATTGCCGTATGGCGAAAAAGAAACTGTCCGGCAGCGCCGGAAATGCCCCAGCAGCAGGCGGCAAAGATACAGAAGATGGAGCCCATCAGCACTTTGTTTTTCATATCTCAAACCTCATTTTCAATAAAATTCCCATAAACTAAACCAATGCTATCATTTCTGTATATAAATGTCAATCTGTGCATAAAAAAGTAGAAAGTAGATGGATTTTACATTGATTTAACAATAATAGGATTTTATATTTAACATTCATTTCGTATACTTTTTTTGAGCAAAATAAGAGAAAAATGCAAGGAGTGAGAATGGTATATGGAAAAGAAACTGTTGTTAGCGATGTCGATGCTTTTGCTGCTGACAGGCTGCGGCAATTTATCCCATGACAGCATCACGCCTGTTTCCAGAGAGGACGGCAGCGGCACAAGAGGTGCATTTGTGGAATTGTTCGGGATAGAGGAACGGGATGAAAATGGGAAAAAGCAGGATATGACAACGGATATGGCAGAAATCACCAATAGCACGGCAGTGATGCTGCTGACAGTGACAGGAAACCGCAATGCTATTGGCTATATTTCCATGGGTTCGATGCACGATGCCGTGAAAACACTGAAAATAGACGGGGTAGAAGCTACCTTTGAAAATATCAAAAACGGAAGCTATACCATTGCCAGACCATTTCATATTGCCACAAAGGCGGATGTAAGCCCTGCGGCGCAGGATTTTATACAGTTTATGCTCAGTGACGAGGGGCAGAAAATCGTAGAGGAAAGCGGTTATATCAGTCAGAAAAGCAACGGCACATATCAGCCTATGGGGGCAAAGGGAAATGTGGTGGTAGCAGGCTCCTCCTCGGTAGCGCCGGTGGTGGAGAAAATGAAAGAGGCATACGAGGCTGTCAATCGTGATGTGACCATTGAAATGCAGCAGTCGGATTCCACCATCGGGATGAACGCCTTGAAGGAGGGCTTATGTGACATTGGTATGGCATCCCGTGAGCTGAAAGAAAGTGAATTGGAAGCGGGGCTATATCCAATGGTGATTGCACTGGATGGCATTGCGGTCATCGTGAATCATGAAAATCCGCTGGATGGATTGGATAAAGCTGCGGTGAAAGCCATTTACAAAGGCGAGATTGGCGAGTGGTCGGCAATCTCTATGGATAAGGAGGGGGCGGAATGAAAGAAAATGTCATGAAATGGGTTTTTCTGGTGGCGGCAGCCTTATCCATATTGGCAGTGGCTCTGATTTGTCTATTTCTGTTTGCCAATGGCGTTCCTGCTATTGGAAAGATCGGGGTGTTTGATTTTCTGCTGGGGCAAAGCTGGAAGCCCTCCAATGAAAGCTATGGCATATTCCCTATGATTGTCGGGAGCATTTATGTGACTGCGGGTGCGATTTTGATTGGCGTACCGCTGGGGATTCTCTGTGCGGTTTTTTTATCATGGTTTTGTCCGAAAGGGCTGTATCGCGTGGTCAAGCCTGCTATTTCACTGTTGGCAGGGATACCTTCTATCGTTTACGGCTTTTTCGGGCTGGTGGTGCTTGTGCCGATTATGCAGGAGCTGTTCGGTGGAAGCGGCAAAGGCGTTTTAACGGCATCCATCCTTTTAGGCATCATGATTTTGCCAACGATTATCAGTGTATCGGAAAGCAATATCCGTGCGGTACCGATGTCTTATTACGAAGGCTCTCTTGGCTTGGGGGCAACCCATGAACGCAGTGTGTTTTTTGCAGTGCTGCCTGCGGCAAAACGGGGGATACTCGCCGGTGTGATTCTTGGGATTGGCCGTGCCATTGGGGAAACCATGGCGGTTATCATGGTGGCGGGCAATCAGGCGATTATCCCCGGCAGTATTTTCAGCGGTGTTCGCACCATGACGGCAAATATCGTTATGGAGATGGGCTATGCGGCAGACCTGCATAGGGAGGCGCTGCTGGCTACGGCGGTTGTACTGTTTGTGTTTATCCTTATAATCAATCTGTGTTTTTCCATGCTGAAAAGGAGGGTTGACTGATGGAAGAAAAGAAAGCGATCAATCAGCAATCCTTTTGGGATAGGCTGAGATATTATAAAAGAAATCCTTTTTCGCTGTTTCTGGCGGTGCTGGTAGTGCTTTCCGCTGTAATCACATTGGCGGTTTTGGTGGCTTTGCTGGTGTATATTCTGGCAAAGGGGATTCCCAATCTGAAGCCGGAGTTGTTTGCATGGGAATATAATACCACGAATGTATCCATGATGCCCGCCATCATCAATACGCTGCTTATTACAACGATGACGCTGCTTTTGGCGGTGCCGGCGGGGATATTTGCGGCGATTTATCTGGTGGAATATGCCAAACGGGGCAATAAGCTTGTTCCGATCGTGAGAATGACAACAGAAACCCTTTCCGGCATCCCATCTATTGTATTCGGTCTGTTTGGGTATCTGTTTTTCAATATTTATCTGGGGTGGGGATATTCTATCCTCGGCGGGGCGCTGACACTGGCAATCATGGTGCTACCGCTCATTATGCGTACCACGGAGGAGGCACTGCGTTCTGTGCCGGATGCCTTTCGGGAGGGCAGCTTCGGGCTGGGTGCCGGAAAGCTGCGTACGGTATTTCGGGTGGTACTGCCATCGGCGGTGCCGGGCATCCTCGCCGGTGTGATACTGGCAGTGGGGCGTATTGTCGGGGAAACGGCAGCGCTGCTGTATCCTGCGGGGACAGCGGCGGTGGTTGCCGATGGATTTTTCTCCTCCGGCAGAACGCTGGCGGTGCATATGTATGCCCTTTTGAATGAAGGTCTTTATATGGAGCAGGCTTATGCAACAGCAGTCGTTCTTCTGATTATGGTGGTGGGCATCAATGCGTTGTCTGCCTTTATTGCAAAGAAAGCAGGTGTAAAAGAATTATGAAGCAAAGTAAAATTTCCGTATCCGATTTAGAATTGTATTATGGGAGCTTTCATGCCTTAAAGAACATAAATATCGCATTGCCGGAAAAGGAAATTACAGCATTTATTGGACCCTCCGGCTGTGGGAAGTCCACCCTGCTCAAAAGCCTGAACCGCATGAATGATCTGGTGGAGGGTTGTCGTATCACAGGGCAGGTGCTTCTGGATGGGGAGGATATATATAAGGGAATGGACATCAATCTCTTGCGGAAAAGAGTGGGGATGGTATTTCAGAAGCCCAATCCGTTTCCCATGTCCATTTATGATAATATCGCTTATGGTCCGAGAACCCATGGCATCCGTGGAAAGGCGCAGCTGGACGAGATTGTGGAAAAGGCGTTGCAGGATGCAGCCATCTGGGATGAGGTGAAGGATAGATTGAAGAAGAATGCCTTGGGAATGAGCGGTGGACAGCAGCAGAGGCTCTGTATTGCAAGGGCGTTGGCGGTGCAGCCGGAGGTGCTTCTGATGGATGAGCCGACTTCTGCGCTGGATCCCATTTCCACTTCCCGAATCGAAGAACTTGCATTGGGGCTGAAAAAAGATTACACTATTATTATGGTGACACATAATATGCAGCAGGCGACACGCATTTCCGACAATACAGCTTTCTTCCTTATGGGCGAAGTGGTGGAATTTGATAAGACGGAACGGCTCTTTTCCTTCCCCAAGGAGCAGAGAACGGAGGATTATATTACAGGGAGGTTTGGTTGATTTATGGTACGCAGTCGTTTTGATTCTCAGTTGGAAGAGCTGAATGTGGAGCTGATTAAGATGGGGGCATTGTGCGAGGAGGCAATCACAGCTTCGGTGTCTGCTCTCATCAGATACGATAAGTCTGTTGTGCAGACAGTTTTTGAAAAGGATAATGAAATTGATAGAATGGAACGGGACATTGAGGGCTTCTGTATGCGTCTGCTGCTGCAGCAGCAGCCGGTGGCAAAGGATCTGCGGGCGATTTCCTCTGCGCTGAAGATGATTTCCGATATGGAGCGTATCGGCGATCAGGCGGGGGATATTGCAGAGATCATGGCACATCTGTGTGATTATGATACCCAGAGCAGGCTTCATATTCAGGATATGGCACGGGCGGCGGTAAAAATGGTGACAGATGCCGTGGATGCCTTTGTTAAGAAAGACTTGGAAATGGCGCGTTCTGTTATGAAATATGATGATGTGGTGGATGATTTGTTTGAACAGGTAAAAACAGAACTGATCGGGCTGATCGGGGAGGATCAGCAGAATGGCGAGTGCTGTATCGACCTGCTGATGATTGCCAAGTATCTGGAACGCATCGGCGATCACGCAACGAATATTGCGGAATGGGTTGAATTTTCCATCACAGGACAGCATGTTGTGGCGGAAGAGGAGAGGTAAGCTTGAAGATTTACGATACAATCAGAAAAAATGAAGCAGTAAAAATCTATATCCAGCGGGCGGATGAATCTCTGGCGGCGCTGGGCTATACGGAGCATTCCTTTGCCCATGTGACAAAGGTGGCGGAAAGTGTGCGCTATATTCTGGAAACCATGGAGTTTTCTCCCCATGCGGTAGAAATAGGGATGGTGGCAGCTTATCTCCATGATATAGGTAATCTCATCAACCGTTCTGAGCACGCACAAAGCGGTGCGGTAATGGCGTTTCGTCTTTTGGATGAAATGGGGATGCCGGCGGAGGATGTGGCAACGATTGTGACAGCTATCGGCAATCATGATGAGGGCACAGGGGTGCCTGTCAATGATATTGCGGCGGCACTGATCCTTGCGGATAAAAGCGATGTACGCCGCAGCCGTGTGCGCAATCATGAGCAGCAGACCTTTGATATTCATGACAGGGTGAATTATTCAGTGGAAAAATCTGATCTGATGATTGATCGACAAAAGGGAGAGATACTGCTTAAACTGATTGTAGACACCCATTACAGCTCTGTGATGGATTATTTTGAAATCTTTTTGCAGCGGATGATTATGTGCCGAAAGGCGGCAGAAAAGCTGGGGCTGTCCTTCCGTTTGACCATCAACGAGCAGTCCTTGATTTAAGGAGGCGTCAGATATGCTGATTTACTTGGTGGAGGATGATAAAAGCATACGGGAACTGGTGGCATATACGCTGGAAAGTGCAGGCTTTCAGGCGGAGGGCTTTGAAAAGCCCTCCGTTTTTTGGCGTGCCTGTGAAAAAAGATTGCCCGATCTGGTGCTGCTGGATTTGATGCTGCCGGAGGAGGATGGGATACATATTCTGAAAAAGCTGCGGCGTGAGCCGAAAACAAAAAAGCTTCCCATTATCCTTCTGACGGCAAAAAGCAGCGAGTTTGATAAGGTGGTTGGTCTGGACAGTGGTGCGGATGATTATGTGGCAAAGCCCTTCGGCATGATGGAGCTTTTGGCACGGGTAAGAGCATTGCTGCGCCGTGTGGAGCAGCCGGAGGAGGAAATGCTTGTTGTGGGCAAATTGTGTCTGAATCGGCAGAAGTATACGGTAACAGCAGCCAAAGAAGCGATAAGCCTGACACGAAAGGAATTTGAGCTGCTTTGTCTGCTGATGGAAAATCGTGGAAGGGTGCTAAGTCGGGATCAGCTGCTTAACCGTATATGGGGCTATGAATTTGACGGAGAAAACAGAACGGTGGATGTCCATATCCGTACCCTGCGGCAGAAGCTGGGGGAATGTGGAGAATACATTGAAACCGTCCGTGGAGTAGGCTATAAAGTGGGGGACAGAGTATGACAAAGCGTATTTTTTACTCTGTTTTTCTGATGGCACTGGCAGTTATGCTAGTTGTTACAACGATGATTGTTGGAATGATGTACAGCTTTTCCTCAAGAGAAAAGCAGAATGAGCTGCGGCGGGAGGCTGCCTATATTGCAGAGGGAATCAAGCTGGCGGGAAGCGGGTATCTGGAGCAGGTTGGAGAATTGGATGATACCCGTATCACATGGGTTGCGGCAGATGGTACTGTCATTTATGATTCTGTTGCAGAGGCAGATGTGATGGAAAATCATGCAGATCGTAAGGAGATAGAGGAGGCATTTCAAAAGGGCAGCGGTGAAGGAGAGCGTCATTCTGTGACGCTGGCTGAAAAAAACTGGTATTATGCACTGCGGTTGGAGGATGGCAGCGTCGTGCGCCTTTCTGTGGAATCGGAGGGGATATTAAGGGTGTTCCTTTCCGCCTCTTATCCGCTGGTATTCCTGCTGGCACTTTTGATTGTGCTTTCCATGTCCCTTGCTTTTCGGACGGCGAAATATATTACAAAGCCAATCAACGAGATTGATCTGGAGCATCCGGAGCAGATGGTGATTTATGACGAGCTGACACCGCTGCTGCGGAGGATTACCATGCAAAAAAGAGAAATTCAGCATCAGATGAAGGAGCTGAAACGAAGAAAGGAAGAATTTGACACCATCACAGCCAATATGCAGGAGGGCTTTCTTGTGCTGGATACGGCTGGAGAGGTGCTTTCCTATAACGAAGGGGCGAAACGGCTGCTGGGTACGGCAGCGGTGCAGGAGGGAGAGAGTGTATTCCGCCTGAATCGCAGCGAGGGCTTTCGGCGTGGCGTAGAAACAGCCCTGAAAGGAGAGCATCGGGAGGAGCGGCTGGAGATAAACGGAAAAATCTGTGAGGTGGTTGCGAATCCCGTATTCCATGATGGGGAGAAGGCTGGCGTTATTCTGATGCTGTTTGATGCCACGGAAAAGGAAGGCAGAGAACGGCTGCGCAGAGAATTTACGGCAAATGTTTCCCATGAGCTGAAAACACCGCTGACTTCTATTTCCGGCTTTGCGGAAATCATGAAAAGCGGGATGGTGCGGCAGGAAGATATGGGAACCTTTGCGGGCAAGATATACGAGGAGGCGCAGCGGCTCATTGTGCTGATACAGGATATTATCAAGCTGTCTAAGCTGGATGAAAAAGACAGTCTGATGGAAAGGGAATGGGTATTGCTGGAAGAAATTGTTTTTGAAACAAAAGAGCGGCTGATGCCCATGGCGGAAAAGAAAAATGTCCGTATTCTGGCAGAAGCGGAGGCAGTGCGTCTGTGGGGCGTGAAGCCGGTGCTGACAGAGATGATCTATAACCTTTGTGACAATGCCATTCGGTATAATGTTTTCGGAGGTTCGGTTTTTATTACATTGCGAAAGGAGGAAGAAAAAGCGATCTTTTCTGTAACAGATACAGGCATTGGCATCCCGCAGGAGGAGCAGGAGCGTATCTTTGAGCGGTTTTATCGGGTAGACAGCAGCCGGTCTGCGGAAAACGGCAGTACAGGGCTGGGGCTGTCGATTGTGAAGCATGGTGCTGCACTCCATAAAGGAAAGGTAACGCTGAAAAGTGCTGTGGGAGAAGGAAGCTGTATGACGATTACCTTTTCATTGCAGAATGTGGAAAAAGAGATAGGTTTTTCCGAGGAGAATGGTTGATTGTAGGTTTGTCAATGATATGTTACACAGTAGGGAAAGAAAAAAGGATGAGCGTATAGCGGCTGCTGTGACGCCTTTTTTTGAAGGAATATTCAATGACTGCTTGCTTAAACTTCATGTCCTGTGTTATCTTGTTCATAGTGAATAGGGACACCTGCCTTTCGGTTTTTTAAGACAACTCAACCATACCACAGGTTATTCCTATTCACTATTCTTTTTTTCTATTTGTCACACATCATTGTAATACCTACA
>JAZQTP010000055.1:0-3506 GCA_045630845.1 Anaerotignum sp.
CCTTTCCCTTTCTCCCCTTTCGCCAAAGGACGCCCCCTTTGCCACCCCATTCCTGCCCGAATGGGCTGCTTTTCTCTTTCCAGAAAGAATACCTTTTTCGCCATTTCTTGCGTCTACGCAAATTATCCTTGCATAACCGCAATATCCTTGTTATAATAAAAGCAGTTTGGAAGCCCGTTACGAAGGAGGTCTGCAACAATGCCCAATTATCTCACTGAAAGAAGAAAAGAACTGGATTTGACCATGCGACAGGTGGCAGAAGCCGTGGGTGTCAGCGAGGGCACCGTCAGCCGTTGGGAAAGCGGCGCCATTGCCAATATGAAGCGGGATAAAATCCACGCACTGGCGGAGGTCTTAAAAACCACCCCCGCCTTCATCATGACCGGCGAGGCGGATTCCCCCCTGCCCTATATCTCCAATCTCCTGCCCCTCCATGGACGCAGCCCCATGGGCGACGCCTCACCCAATCCTGCCCTGCGGACAAAAAAAGTCCCCCTGCTTGGCACCATTGCCTGTGGGGAACCGATTTTAGCCGTGGAAAATGTGGCAGAATATGTGGATGCGGATGCCGCCTGTGCGGCAGATTTTGCCCTGCGCTGTAAGGGGGACAGCATGATCAACGCCCGCATCTTCGATGGGGATATCGTCTATATCCGCCGACAGGACAGCGTGGAAAACGGCGAAATTGCCGCTGTGCTGGTGGATGGCACCGAAAGCTGTGCCGAAGCCACCCTCAAACGCTTCTACCATACGGGGGATAAGCTGCGTCTTTCGGCAGAAAACCCCATGTATCAGGATATGCTCTTTATGGGAGAGGAGATGAATCGTGTTCGTGTCATCGGAAAGGCAGTGGCATTTTTGAGTGCCGTGCGGTAAAAGAGAAAAGAGGGGTGTCGGCAAAGCCGACACCCTTTTCCCTTACCGCTATTCTTCTGATAAAATATAAACATCTTCTAATAGAAGATATATACCTATTATCAGAAAATACTAAAAATTCATAAAAACAGATACAATAACACCATAGGAGGTGATATTGTGGCTGAAGAATTTGAACATGAATTTCGGATGATAGGCTTGAAGATCGCTTATTATCGTAAGGCGCACAATCCGCCCTATACACAGGAACAATTAGCGGAGCTGGTAGGCACAAGCACCTCTAATATCGGCACAATAGAAAGCCGTATGTATAAGCCCCTCTCTCTGAAAATGCTTTTCAAAATCGCAAATGCCCTTGAGGTTTCACCGAAAGACTTACTTGATTTTTAAGACCTATGCCGTAGCTGCGGCATGGGTCTTTTCATTATGTTTATATTTTGTTATTATATCTATATAGCAGGTAAAAATATGTTATATAGAGGTGTATAACTTGGACTTAAAAAATCAAACTGCGTGTTTTACAGGTCATAGAGAAATAAACCATGAAGATTGTGAAAAAAAATTATTCTCCGCCATCGAAACCTTGATTCTAAACGGATACCGCTTTTTTGGCGCCGGCGGTGCTCGTGGCTTCGATTCTCTAGCAGCAAACGCTGTTTTAGACCTGAAAGAAATTTATCCCCATATACACCTGATACTCGTCCTGCCTTTTGACCATCAGTATACCGCTGAAACCGGTTGGAGCAGCAAAGAAATAGCGGATTATGAGAGGCATAAACTGCTCGCCTCAAAAGTTGTCATCCTCGAAAAGGGATATCGTAAGGGCGTATATTATCGGAGAAATATGCATCTGGTTCATTTCTCCTCTGTTTGCATTTCGTATCAATATAAAAATATCGGCGGTACTGCTCACACCGTAAATTATGCGAAGAAAAAAGGTCTTAAAATAATCAATATCGCACGATAAAAGCGAGATGGCATAGCCATCCCGCTTCGTACATCAAAATATATTATTCTCCCTCTGTTCCACCTCTGCCTTTATCTGATCTATCGCATACAGCGGCAGATTGATAAGCCAATCCTCTTTTTTGTAGTCCGCCATAGAGGTGCGGATAGAAACCGCAGGAGAAAACTTTTCCCCGTAGGTTTTCAGGCTCTTTGCCCTCAGATTTATTTCTGCTTTTACTTCAATCGGCACAATATGCTCCCCCGTATCCACAACAAAATCCACCTCACAAGAGCCTCTGTCGTTGGTATAGTAATAAATATCCAAGTCTTGTATGGTCTTTAGCTGCTGGCAAACATACTGCTCTGTCAGAGCGCCCTTAAATTCCACAAATAGCTCGTTGCCGTCCAGCAGGGTACGCTGGCGAAGCCCCGCCATGCAGCCAAGAAGCCCAACATCAGCCACAAATAGCTTAAATGCCTTCAAGTCCTCATAAGCCCGTAAGGGAATCCCCGCTGTATTGACACGGCTGACCTTGTGCACAAGGCCGCAGTCGCACAGCCACAGAATTGCCGCTTCATAGTCTTTCGCACGGACGCCTTCCCGCACAAGGCCGTAAATAAACTTCTTGTTTTCTTTTGCCAGCTGCGAAGGTATGCTGTTCCATAGCATACGAAGCCTTGGCACAATTTCGTTGGGGGCGTGCTTGGAAAAATCCTGTTCGTAAGCCAAAAGGATTCGCTTTTGTATATCACGAACCTCGTTAAAATCCTTGTTCTCCGCAAAGCTTTGCACCGCTTCAGGCATCCCGCCAACAAAATAATACTGCTTCAACGCATCTATATAGGTCTGCCGAAAGCTGGTAATCATCTGAAAATCCCGCTGTTCCAGCAATGCAGCAAATCTTTCTTTTTCCGTTGCCATCAAAAACTCCTTGAAAGAAAGGGGATACAGCTTCAAGAAATCCACCTTGCCAACGGGGAAAGAAGTGCCTTGATGCAGGGCAATCCCAAGCAGCGAGCCGGCGCATATAATGTGATACTGCGGTGCATTTTCATAAAAATATTTCAGAGAAGATAATGCTCTGGGGACTTCCTGCACTTCATCGAAAATAAGCAATGCGCAATCGGGATCAATTTTGCGTCCTGCATACAGCTCCAATCCCATAATCAAACGCTCCACATCCAGATCGGAAGCAAATAGCTCCGCCATTCTGGAATTGGAGTCAAAATTGATATAAACGGTATCCGCATACGCCTGTCTGCCAAACTCCTTCATCAGCCAAGTCTTGCCGACCTGACGCGCCCCCTCGATAATCAAAGGCTTGCGGCGTTTGCTTTCTTTCCATTTCAATAGCTTTTCCATCGCAATGCGGTACATACACGCACCTCCATCCCTAATCATATAGGAATAGCATATCACGAAATCACAAAAAATACAACGAGTTTTGCATACAGATTAACATTTTTTACAACGAATATTGTTCTCATTCTACACTTGTGTACCTTAGCAAATGCCCTGCCGTTTCGCCGAAAGACTTACTTGATTTTTAAGACCTATGCCGTAGCTGCGGCATAGGTCTTTTCACTCTATAAGAAACTTCGTTTCTTATAGAGTAAAACCCTCCGGGGGATCGCACTGCGGCGGCAAGGTAATCAGTCGCTAGCGACACCGCCGCAGGCGG
>JAZQTP010000056.1:0-30583 GCA_045630845.1 Anaerotignum sp.
ACATTTGCCTACAATACAGCAGAAGAAAACGGTGGTGGGCTCTACCACGGCAACAATTATTGTGACTGGGATGCGACAACCCCTGAGGAAATGTACCGAAACGGTGAATTGACAGAATGTGAGATCCATCATAATACAGCGAGTGACGGTGCTGGTGTTTGTGCTGTGGGAAGCGTTTATAGTAAGAGTAGGACAGTATTTACAGATTGTAGCTTGTATGAAAATATAGCAACCAGCGAGGGCGGCGGTGCTTACGGTATAATCAATGCGACCGGTACGAGCTTCTCCAAGAACGAAGCGACACGTGGTGGCGGGGTGTATGGCGGTATCGCCCTCGAACTGGATGATTGTACTGTTACAGAGAATAAAGCCACCGACTACGGCGGCGGCATCTGTGGGTATGGTAAACCTGATGTTTTCAAAATAAAGAACTCTACAATCAGCAAAAACGAAGCTACATCCAAAGGTGGCGGTATTTATACTAACTTGAGTGATAATGAGGGTATTATTTTCAATACGCAAATCACAGATAATATCTGTTTCGGAAACGGCGGCGGTATTTATGAGGATAAGAGTCGAACGACATGGGATGGCGTTACCCTTTCCGGCAATAAAGCCAAAAATGGCGGCGGCGCATATCATGGGAATGGAGCTCCGAAAGCCGTTACAAACAGTGTAATTGAAGGAAACGAAGCGGAAGAAAGCGGCGGCGCTGTTTATATGAGCGATTCTTGTGGGAGTATGGATTATGGCAGCGGCACAGTAATCCAGAACAATACATCCGGCAGCGGCAGCGATATCAGAATCAGCGAGGGAAAGACCGTTAAACTTACAGCAACAACACTGGCAGGGAAAGACGGAGCACCTCTCGTGATTGATGGCAGCGGCCAGTTATATCTGCTTGGTTCTATGAGCGGTCAGAAGGTTCTTTATAAAACCAATGCAAAGGAAACTCTGTTTGTATCCGAAAGCGTATTGGAAGGCAACAACGAAATCACTGTGGAAGGCCTTACATCCCTAGAATCTGGTGATATTATCGTACAGGGCTGGGAAAACGATGCGCTGGCAACAATGCCTGCTGATGCATTGAATAAAATCACAGTCAATTACCAGGGGGATGACAATACAGTATTAGCTCAAATGGGCGAAAAGACTGTAACGGTAACGGTGGACGGTACAGAAACAGAAGTTGTATATCAGAATATTTCGCTTCTGCCGCCGCAGCATATCCATCCCATCTGCGGTAACTGCGATGATGGCGAAGAAAGCCATGCAAATGTGAAATTTAAAAGCATTAACGCAGCGGCAGATTTGAAAGCTGCGCTGGAAAATCCAAGCGGCAACGATGTTTACTATTATCTGGCAGAAAATATTGAAGCTACAGAAGTGCTGACCATCGGCGATGGCGTAACACTGTGTCTGAATGGCAAAACTCTGGATTTGGCAGGACAGACAATCATCACAACTGGTGATGTGAATCTGTGTGACTGTGTTGGCGGCGCTGTGATTAAAAACGGTGTGGCAGTAGACATAATGGGTACTACAACAGGAGATACCTACGGCGGTGCGATCCAGCTGAGAGGAAGCGGCCAGGCAGGCGAAATATTTACAGTAAATATTTATGGTATTACTTTCAAAAACAATAGCGCAAAGTACGGTGGTGCGATTGGGTGTAATAATGGAACCGCTGGCGGCGTTAATCTGAATATGTATGGCAGCGTTGTCGGCGCAGAAGGCGAAGGCAATACGGCAACAACAAATGGCGGCGGTGTTTGTTTCATTAAGTCCTATACGGATAAAGATCCGGTGCAGGCAACATTTACCGATGTTACATTTGCCTACAATACAGCAGACAACTCCGGCGGTGCTATCTACCACAACAACGATTATAGGAACTACAGTGCTTCTGATGGGGAAAAATTCAGAGAAAATATAATGACAGACTGTACGATCCATCATAATACAGCGGGTACCGGTGGCGGTATTTATGAGGGAGCAGGTAGTTATGCTGGTTGTTCCATACTTACGGATTGTAATGTGTATGAAAACACATCATCCAGCTACGGCGGCGGTGCTTACGGTGTAATCAATGCAACCGGTACGACCTTTGCCAAGAATATAGCAAACACAGGTGGTGCGGTGTATACCCAGAACGGCGTCGAAATGGACAATTGTATTGTTACAGAGAATGAAGCCGGCGAAGGCGGCGGCATCAGAGCGTATGGTGTTTATGTTTTCAGAATAAAGAACTCTGAAATCAGCAAAAACAAAGCTACATCCAAAGGTGGCGGTATTTGGGTTCAGGCATATGATGATAATGCGGTTATTTCAAATACGGAATTTATAGATAATATCTGTTCCGGAGACGGCGGCGGTATCTACACGAACGACAGTCGAGCTACATGGGATAGCGTTACTTTTTCCGGTAATAAAGCCAACTATGGCGGCGGCGCATATCATGATTATGGAGCTCCGAAAGCCGTTACAAACAGTGTAATTGAAGGAAACGAAGCGGAAGAAAGCGGCGGCGCTGTTTATATGAGCGATTCTTGTGGGAGTATGAATTATGGCAGCGGCACAGTGATCCAGAACAATACATCCGGCAGCGGCAGCGATATCAGAATCAGCGAGGGAAAGACCGTTAAACTTACAGATGTAACAACATTGGCAGGGAAAGACGGAGCACCTCTCGTGATTGATGGCAGCGGCCAGTTATATCTGCTTGGTTCTATGAGCGGTCAGAAGGTTCTTTATAAAACCAATGCAAAGGAAACTCTGTTTGTATCTGCAGGCGTATTGGAAGGCAACAACGAAATCACTGTGGAAGGCCTTACATCCCTAGAATCTGGTGATATTATCGTACAGGGCTGGGAAAGCGAAAGCGATGCAGCAGCAGGGCTGTCCGATGACGCATTGGATAAAATCACAGTGAATTATCTGGGCACAGAAAGAATCATTCCCATAATGGATGAGTACAATTATATTTCCATGCAGGAAATCCCTGAATACATCGAACTAAGCGTGACGGTTGGCGGTTATGTTGTAAACGAAACAGAAACACTGCCTTTGGACGAATATCACCGTCCCACAAAAGTGATGGTAAGTCTGGAGAAGAAAGATGGCGAGAATTGGGTTGCAGAAGGTGAAGCAGCAGAGGCTGCAATCACAGATGCAGATTGGGATACAACAACTGATCCGAATGCACCTGCAGCAGTTATCAAGCATCAGGTTTCTACACCCGAAGAAGCAGAAAATTACCGCATTGTAGTAAAAGCAACAAACTATAAAATGGTTGCATCCGCTGCACTCGATGCAGCAGAAGTAGGCGGCGTTTCCATAAACCTCAGCGAGGGAACCGCAGAGGCTTTCCTGATGTTCGCACCCGAAACCTATGAACAGGAGGTTGTTTTGGATGCAACTGCATTGGGCGAAGCATTCTATCCTACAGAGGGACTGATTCATTTGGAATACAAAGGCGAAGGCGATGTATACAGCAAAATCATGCAGCATGAAGAAAGCGGCATGAGCCTGACCATGGACGCAGGCACAGGCAAAGGCACAGAAGTGCTTTGGAAAAACCATGTAAGCGGCGCGGCGTATGAATACTGTGCTGCAGTGGATAGTCTGACCATCAACGGCGTGACATACGATCAGGCAACAATGGGTGCTGCACCCTTTACAATCGCTTCCGGCGAAGAAGTGACTTTGGTGGTGACACCGAACACATATACAGTTACATTTGCAGGCCTGGACGGTATCACAAATGACGCAAGTGTATATGAATCCTTCGAACACACATGGAGCCATGAAACAGATCTGTCTGCTCTGGAAGCACCGAAAAAAGACGGATTTACATTTGTTGGCTGGCTGAATGCAGCAGGAGAAGCGATTACTGTAATCTCTGCGGAAACAGCAGAAGCAGTAGAACTGACTGCACAATGGGAAGAAGCAGAAACACCCGGTGGCGATAACCCTGGCGATAACCCCGGCGATAACCCCGGCGGCGGCAGCAGTTCCGGCGGCGGCAGCAAGACTTCCGGCAAATCCAGCGTAAATATTCAGAAGAGCGAAAACGGTACTGTTTCGGCAAGCAAAGACAAGGCTGGGGCTGACGGTGTTGTGATCCTTACTGTGAAACCCGATGCAGGCTATGAACTGGATACGCTGAAAGTAGTGGATAAAAAAGGAAATGTACTGGAATTGATCGATAAAGGGAACAATGAGTATGCGTTCAAGGATCCCGGCGTGGCGGTTGAAATCATACCTGTATTCCGTTTGGCAGACACTGCACAGGAAAAAGATGTAAATAAAGCCGATAAAGCGATTGTTTTGACCATTGGTAAAGTGGATGCTGTTGTGTCAGGCAAGGTAGTGAAAAACGATGTGCCTCCTGTGATTCGGGCGGACAGAACCATGTTGCCGATCCGTTTCGTTGTGGAAAATCTGGGCGGCGAAATCGTATGGGATGCGGCAGAACGTAAAACAACAATTACAAAAGGTGAAAATGTGATCGTTGTTTACATCGGTCAGAAAACAGCATATCTGAACGGAGAAGCGTTTGAACTGGATTGTCCTGCATACATCGAAAACGACAGAGCTTATTTGCCTCTTCGTTTTGTAGCAGAAAATCTGAATGCATCTGTTCAGTGGGATGCACAGACAAAAACAGTAACGATTATTCCTAATTGATTGCAGCTGAAAATCATTTGAATTTGTGCAATACATGAGGATGTAATGAAAAAGGGTGTCGACCAAGTCGACACCCTTTTTTGCTCTATAAGAAATTTCGTTTCTTATAGAGCAAAAACCCTCCGGGGGATCGCACTGCGGCGGCAAGGTAGTCAGTCGCAAGCGACACCGCCGCAGGCGGAGCATTTCGTCAAGCGAAATGCTTTTTTGCTCGTCAAGCAAAATGCTTTTATTATTTTTTATACCGATTATCTATGCGGCTGATGATGACCACCAGCACCAGCAGCACGGCAAGAAAGCCATAGAGCAGGGGGCGGCTGGCAGGGAAAACCACATTCAGTATGGCTTTGCCGACAAAAACCGTGCCGACTGCTGTATGCGCCCAGCCAATCTGCTGCAGATAGGCGGGCAAATCCTCCGGTGCGATATGCTCCAGATGCCTTGCGGTGTAAAAGGTGGTCTGCCCGAAAAGGGCAAAAATGCCGCGGGCATAGAAATACAGCCCTGCCAGAAAGGGCAGGCTGAGAAATTGCTGCATAAGGATTGCCTCCTTTCCTGGGGGCGGAATGATTGCGTCAGCCTTGATTTCGTGGTATGATGAAGCTCAGGCAGAAATCAATAGGAGCGTTTATTTGCTCGTTTATTCAGACTGGTCTGACGGTCATTCGCCTGCTTCATCCATTCCTTCATTTTATCCTCAAAGTCGGAGGATGCATTTACATTGGAATGGGGGCGGAAATACTCCTGCGCAGGGTTTGTGGAGTCAGGCTCTGCGGGCTGTCTGCGGGGCTGCTTCTGGAAAGGCTTATCCCCCTTGGGATGGCGTTCATCCTTTGGCATGGCATCCCGTATGGAAAGGGCAATCTTATTGTTTTCCTCATCAATGGAAAGAACCTTCACTTTTACGGTATCGCCAGCTTTCACATGGTCATTGATGTCCTGCACGAAGCTGTTGGCTACCTGAGAGATATGCACCAAGCCCTGCACCTCGCCAATAGATACAATGGCGCCAAAGGGTTTGACACGAAGAACTGTTCCTTCTACGATGCTGCCGATTTCTAATTTTTCAGACATTTCTATTATACACTCCTGTTCGATATGATTGATATGCTACGCCGCTGCGTTTTTTCGCCGACAGTGCGTTACTGATTATTATAGCATATTGCTATGGGGAATACAAATACATTTCAGATATATTTTGGAGGGACTTTATGAAGAAAAAAGACGAAATAATACTGACTATTGCGGATGTGAACTTTCCCAACAAAGCCTACGGCTATTTCGAGGGGGAACGGGTGACGGTGAAAAACGGCGTGCCAGGGCAGAAAATACGGGCGCAGGTGACGAAGAAAAAGCTGAAGCTGGTGGAGGCACGGCAGCTGGAGGTGCTGGAAAAATCCCCCTTGGAGCGAGAAAGCGGCGTTTGCTCTCATTATGGGCTTTGCGGCGGCTGTACCTATCAGACCTTACGCCACGAGGAGGAGCTGAAGCTGAAGGAGCGGCAGGTGAAAAAGTTGCTGGAGGATGCGGGTATCGCCATCGGTAGCTGGGAGGGCATTGTGCCTGCACCCGCGGAAACGGGCTACCGCAACAAATGCGAATTTTCCTTCGGGGACGAGGAAAAGGACGGGGCGCTGGCACTGGGGATGCGTAAGAGCATGAGCTATTACGAGGTAGTGACATTAAAGGACTGCAACATCA
Organism: Anaerotignum sp.; assembly: GCA_045630845.1. Classification (GTDB taxonomy): domain Bacteria; phylum Bacillota; class Clostridia; order Lachnospirales; family Anaerotignaceae; genus Anaerotignum_A. The sequence goes on from JAZQTP010000056.1 coordinate 6,391, forward strand.
TCGACGGGGATTATCTGAGCATCATCGAGGGAACGCTGCAATTCTTTCGGGAGCGTAAGGTACCCTTTTATCATAAGGCAAGACATGACGGCTGCCTGCGCCATCTGGTGGTGCGTAAAAGCAGCGCAACAGGGGAGATTTTAGTAAATCTGGTGACTTCCTCCGAAATCCCTTTTTCCGTGGAGGAATGGAGGGATATGCTCCTTTCCTTACCGCTTGAGGGGAGATTTGGCGGTATCCTCCATTCCGTCAATGACGGGCTGGCAGATGTGGTGAAAAGCGAGGAGCTGCATCTGCTCTACGGCAAGGATTTCTTTGTGGAAAAGCTCTTTGATTTGCAATTCAAGGTTTCGGTATATTCCTTCTTCCAGACCAATTCCGCAGGGGCGGAGAAGCTGTATTCCATCGTGAAGGAGTTTGCGGGGGATGTGGCGAACAAGACCGTATTCGACCTCTACTGCGGCACAGGCACCATTGGGCAGATTATGGCGGCGGCTGGCTCTAAAAAGGTGATGGGCATTGAGCTGATCGAGGAGGCGGTGGCGGCTGCCAATGAAAACGCCAAGGAGAACGGACTGGAAAACTGCACCTTTTTGGCGGGGGATGTGCTGCAGCTGGTGGATGGGCTGACGGACAAGCCCGACCTTATCATCGTAGATCCCCCCAGAGATGGGATTCATCCCAAGGCCATTGGGAAGATTATGGATTTTGGGGCACCGGAGATTGTGTATGTTTCCTGTAAGCCCACTTCGCTGGCGAGAGATTTGGCGATTTTTCAGGAGGCGGGGTATCGTGTGGAACGGGTGAAGCTGATGGATATGTTTCCACGGACGGTGCATGTGGAGACAGTTGCTTTACTTTCCTTGAAAAATAGGGAAAAATAAGACTTTTGGGCGGTGGTCTAGGGTGGTTTGCCACCCATTTGCCACCGCATTTTTTATTTGGGTGGCAAGCCATTTACAGCAACCTCAAACAGATCTACAGCATCCTGTGCCATAGTATCTGTATTATGAACATAGACGTTCATAGTGGTTGTGATATTTTTATGACCAAGCCTTTCTTGGACAGCCTTTACATTGGCCCCGGCTTCTATCAATCGGGTGGCATGGGTGTGCCTCAGACTGTGATAGTCAAAAGCAAGTCCAAGTTCGTGATGGATAACACGGGAGCAATATTTGAAGCTGTCTGATGTAGTCATTTCTCCATTTTCATCGACGCAGATCAGAGGGAAACGGTTTATGCCTTGTAACTGACTTTTCTGGCCAGAAACAATACGCTGCCGGGTTGCCCCTTTTTCATCGGTGAAATCGGCGAGATAATGAACGGTATAAAATTCGCCATACTTCAGTTCGTTTTCCTGTTGCCGTTTCTTTTCGGCTTTCAGGACCCTGTAAAGAGTTTCTCCGAATTTGATTTTTCGCTTTGAATTGTATTTCGGTTCTCTCAAAGCCCAGAATGTCTTTTTGCCGATAGAACGGCGCACGGTCTGATGGTCAACAGAGAGAATTCGATTTTCGAAATCGATGTGATCCCATGTAAGCCCCAGACATTCGCTGATGCGCAGACCGCAATTCCAACCGATCATAAGTGGCACATAAAACCGTGAACCTGCTGAAAAGCGTTCTGTGATCTGTTTGAAGGCTTCATCAGACAGTACAACACGTTCTCTGGGCGGTTTTGCCACGGAGCCGACTTTGATGTATTTGCAGGGGTTATCCTTTATATACTGTAGCGGCTCTATGGCATAATCCATAGCCACAGAAAGAGTGGAAAGGATACCTTTGATGGATGATTTGGAGTATCCATCCAGTTTCAGTTTATTAACATATTCCTGAATGGTTGCGGCCTGCAGGGAATTCAAACGATAGATCCCGAAGTTTGGCTTCAGGTGGTTGTCAATTTTGTTTTTGTAATCCAATAATGTGTTTTCTGCCATATTAGGGATACAATAATTTTTGTACCAGAAATCCAGATAATCGCTGACGCTGATGTCAGTAGGCTTAAAAACCTGTCCGGAGTTATCATATTCCGTCAGTGCCTTCGCCAGTGCGGCTTCTGCTTCCTTTTTGGTACGAAAACCACCTTTTTCAATTTTCTTTCTTTTGCCGTCAATTTGGGCGGCATCGAAATAATATGACCATGTTTTACCACGTTTTCTGGTTCCGCCTTTCATAAGCATACCTCCTTTTTATGTTGAAACCTGCTTTTCGCTGAAAAATGGGTATAGTAAATAAGGCGGTATCGTGGTATAATCCAAGTGCGAGTTGGTGGTATACTACTGTACCGCCTATATGATCCTCACTCTGTTGGTAGCAGGGTGGGGATTTTTTATAGGAGTCGAATTCGACCCTGTTAAAATCGCGTTTTTATTTTTTGGGAAGTTTTTTCTGTTCTTTTTCGATTTGTTTGATGCTTTTCTCTGGAGTAGGTAAATCCTCGGGCATTGTTCCGCTGATTTCCTGCATGGTTTTTCTGACCTTCAGACCGACATCGTAGTGGGTCTGATTTGCTCTTTCCTTGCCTTGGATGTTTTCCCTTCTCAGTTTTTCTTCTGTCTGTGTGGCACGGAACAGATTGGCTGCTAATTCGGTAGAACCCATATGATCCAGAATATCTTGATTTTTCTTTAATCCCTTATGTGCATGAATGTCTTTTCTGGTCATGCCGCCGTACAATCCCTGATACCCTTTATTCTGGAAGATGGCATAATCGATAGGCTGTGTTACACCTGCATCATGGGCGGCATCGGCGAGGGCTTTATTATGGGTCTTCAGTTCGTTGCGGATGGCAAGGCGTTTCTGATCTTCAATCATTCTAGCTCTTTCTAGAACCTTTTCTGGGCTGTTCCAGTCCTTTTCAATCTGGATAAAATACTGTCTTGCCTGTTTGCCTCTTTCGGTGCGCTGGAGCATACAGATTTCTTTTGCCATATCAATAGTCAGCTGATGATCCTGGGTGGGCCTGCCACCTTGAGGTTTTTCACTATTTTGTGAAAAACTTATAAAATCAATGTTTTCTGTAAATCCATACTCACACATTCTATCGAACCATTGTGTATATGGTGTTTTTACTTCCAACAGTTATATCCTCGTTCTTGTTGATGGCAGGAAGGGGGACTTTTATGTAATCTTTTATTTTTTAGCACAAAGTGTGTCAGATAGATTATGCGGTGGCTTACCTACACGAGACTGTAATCCGTCTATGTGTTCGTTTAGGCTATCTTTGATGGTATGCCACATAGGATCAAGAATAAAGTCGATACCTTCTCTACGAGCATACTTTGCCGCAGGAACAAAATCGCTGTCGCCGGCAATGAGTATGATTTGATCAACCAGCTTCTTTTGTGCTAATGATGCTATATCCAGACCGATTCTCATATCAACACCTTTTTGTGCGATATCGATAGTGAAATCATCCATAGTTAAATCATCAACAGTGATGGTTTTTCTAAGAAGTTTTTTTGTTGATTCTGGTTTTAGGACATATCCTGCTGAACTTTCGAGCAACTCCCCCAAACGCAGGGCGGTTTTTCTTTTTGTTACTACCGCTTTATGAAATTCTGTAGCCCATTTATACTGCTGAGATTTTTCAAGATCAACGCTCTTTTGTGTAAGGGGATTATATATGGTTTTTTTAGAGGGAGGACAATCATAAAAGAAAATGCGATATAATTCTTTGTCGGAATCTGTTTTGTTTTTTCCATGGATGTGCCTTGTGCAATACATATATAATTCATCAGCTCTTTCTGCTGGTGATTTTTCTCCAAACAAGAATTTTGCTCTTTTCAGATAGAAAGCACCATCGACCAGAATTGCAGTTTTGGTCATAAAATCACTCCTTAAAAATAAAAACTCCTGGGTTCTTCGTATCCCTTATGGTGGGAGGATTACTACCAGGAGTTGAGTACAAATGTGTAATTTATTACACTTTTATATTATTTCATCATTTTTGAAATGTCAACATCTTTGGTAGTGGTTTTTTTCGGTTTTTATACTTTTTTTACTATTATTTTGATTTTTTTACTGTTTTTTATACTTTTTTTTCAGTATTCACTAATTTTATTTCATTTTGTTTCCCCTCTTTTTGAAAGAAGGGGATTTTTTATTTGCCATAACCTTTTATGATGTAGGACACGTTTCCAATTACATAAGAAAAGGAATTTTTTTCAAAAAACTTGGTTTATTTTCTTTTAAGGTGAAATGAAGTTTATATGTTTCATATGAGGTCGGGATACACAATTTCATTTTTGGCTTCAGTATATTTTGGTACTTCAGACAATTCGTGAACTCTTTCGATGGCAACCTGTTTGCCTAATTCGTTTAGTTTTCTGAATTCGTCAAGAAGGCTTTGTTCATGTTTATCTGCTTTGGATTTTATTGAAAATGTTTCGGATCGTTTATCAGGAAGAACAAAACCAGGAAAACCCAATAAGTGGTCAGCGGATGTTTTCAGAGCAACAGCAATCAGTTCCAGTTCCTGTTGAGTGGGGAACAGAGTTTCTTTTTCGAATGCTTCTATAACATCAACCGGAATATCTGTTTTCTTGGATAGTGCTTTCACTGTGATTTTCAAACTTTCTCGCTGGCTTTTGATATTGCCGCCGACAAGTCTTGTATATAAATTTCCATTTTCAATAGCGAATCCATCAGGAATTTCACCCAATGCATTGAAGATATTAACCAGAACGCTTTCATCAAGAGCAACACTACCTTCTTCATATTCAGTATAAAGGTTGATAGGAATATTTACTTTTGATGCCAGTTCTTCTGCTGATAACCTTTTTTTAATTCTCAAGGCTTTGATTTCTGTAGGTGTGACTAATTCGTTAGGAATAGAGAAAGAATCTTCTCTGCTCATTGGTACATCGTAACCCATTAGCCATGTTTCTGTAACACCTAGGGCCAGACCGAGAATAGTAAGCTTTTTTGAGCCAGGTTCATTTTTTCCAGATACATATTGACTAATATCTGATTTGTTCATCGTAATATTATATTTTTCGCAGAATGGTTTGCATTTTTCCAGAATATCTACCTGTTTCAAATGCCTGTCTTTCATAATTCTTTTTAATCGTATAGATGTATTTTCAATTTTCATAGATAACCTCCATTCATATAGAAGCCTTGTAATGCGATAGTAGCATACTTTGAACTAAAGTTCAATAGTAAAAAAAGAAAAAGTTAAAAAAATTGAATTTTTGTATTGACACCTGGAAATCAACATGATAACATTAAGTTAAAAGAATTGAACTTTTTGGAAAGGGGTGAAAATGATGGAAAGAGATTATAGAAAGCTAAGGGGCAAAATTGTCGAAGTTTTTGGAACAATGTCTAATTTTGCAAAAGAAATGGGGTATTCTGAAAGAACAATGTCTTTGAAAATCAACGGAAAAATAGATTTTTCTCAGAGTGATATTATGAAAATGGTATGCCTCTTAGGCTTACGGGATAAAGACATTCCCGTATATTTTTTTACAAATAAAGTTCAATATATTTAACTTTTTAAGAATGGAAAGAGGAGGAACAAATGCACGAATTAATCACAGTAAACTACGACAACAACAGACCAACAGTTTTAGGCAGAGATCTGCATGAACTTCTGGAAGTGGAAACAAGATACAATGACTGGTTTCCCAGAATGACAGAATACGGTTTTGCTGAGGGAATCGACTTTTACTCAATTTTGAGTAAAACCTCTGAAGGCGGCAGACCCAAGCAGGATCACCAGCTGACCATTGAAATGGCAAAAGAACTTTGCATGTTGCAGAGAACTGAAAAAGGCAAACAGGCAAGACAGTATTTTATCCAGCTGGAAAAAGACTGGAATAGCCCTGAAAAAATTATGGCAAGAGCCTTACAGATTGCTAATCAGGAAATCAAGAGTTTGCGCTTAACAAATGCAGTACAGCAACAGCAGATTGCGGAGTTAAATCCCAAGGCTACATATTACGATCTGGTTCTGCAGTGTTCTGATCTGGTTTCTGCAACAGTTATCGCAAAGGACTACGGTAAAAGTGCAAAATGGCTGAATAAGGTTCTTGCTGACAACAAAGTGCAGTTTAGACAGGGAGGCATCTGGGTTCTGTATAAGAAATATGCCGAAAAGGGTTACACCCAAACAAAGACAGATACCTATGTTGACCACAACGGCATTTCTCACACGAAACCCCATACGCATTGGACACAGAAAGGTAGACTGTTCATTTATGAGTTTTTGAAAGGGCTTGGGCACCTACCTATTGTGGAGCGACAGCCGGAAGCGTAGGAATGAGGTAATTCAAATACATAAAAAACCATGCTATTTCAATCATATCGATTTTAATTAGCATGGTGGCAATGGCTAGAATGTCCTGATCAGAGCAATGATGGAAATCATAAAATCAACTCCTTTTCCAAAGAATACCATACTTCGACAGGAAAAGGAAGAAACAACAAGGAGGCGATCTTATGGAACCAATGTTATACACAGTACCAGAAGTAGCGAAGATTTTGTCAACCGAAACAAAGAAAGATACATCGAAGGCAAACATTACTACTGTCTGGAAGGTGAAGAAAAAAGAGAATTTTTGAACCATGGACAATTTGACGATGGTCTGAAAAACGCAGCGAAAATCTACCTCTGGACAGAAAAGGGCGCATTCCTTCATGCGAAATCCCTTGGCACAGACAGAGCATGGGAAGTGTATGACTATCTGGTAGATAGCTACTTCAAAAAGGTCGATGCTTATGGTGTCCCTAAAACCACAGCAGGCCAGATTCAGTTACTGGCACAGGGGCACATGGAACTGGAGCAGAAAATTGATTCAGTAAATGATGATCTGCAGGACTTCAAAAGAACCATGCCACTGCTGGCTATCGATTGTCATCACATTGTCGATGCCAAAAACAGAAAGGTTGTTCCCTTGCTGGGCGGTAAAAATAGTGCAGCATATAAAAACAAAAGTTTACGCGGAAAAGTTTATAGGGATGTGGAAGGCCAGCTCCGCAGGGAGTTTGATGTTCGTTCCTATAAGGAGATCCACCGCAACCAGGTAGGCAAGGCTCTGGAAATTATCAATAAGTACGAGCTGCCTTTGTTTCTGGCGGATTTGGTGGAAGAAGAAAATGCACAGATGGCTATGTGAGGAGGGCACTGAATGTGACACCAAATGAATTATATGGAATGCCAGCAGAAGATGTGGTGTAAGAAGGGTAGGAGAATTTGTAGCAATCTGTGATTTTCTTGGGAAAGACCCAAGGGATTTCATGGATAAGGCAGATAAGCAGGTGGGATGAAAAGGGTGATTCCAATGGAAAAAAGAAAAGTGTTCAAATACATAAAAAACCATGCTATTTCAATCATATCGATTTTAATTAGCATGGTGGCAATGGCTAGAATGTTCTGATCAGAGCAATGATGGAAATCATAAAATCAACTCCTTTTCCAAAGAATACCATACTTCGACAGGAAAAGGAAGGAACAACAAGGAGGCGATCTTATGGAACCAATGTTATACACAGTACCAGAAGTAGCGAAGATTTTGAAATGCAATGCATCCAGGGTGTATACGCTGAACAAAGCGGGACTACTGCCATTCCTGAAGCTGGGGCAGCTGAAATGCCGCAGGGAAACGGTGGAAGAATTCCTGCGGAAGTATGAGGGATACGATGTATCTGATCCTTACAACGTAACGCCGCTGAGGTGTGACAATGGGTAATCATTCTGACAAAAAAAAGAGATACGCCATTTGTAAGGACTGCCTGGAAAAATGGAATATCGCAAAGAGCCAAGACACCTCGGGAGGATATTTTTGCCCGAGATGCACAGAAAAGAGAAGAAGAACGAAAAAGGAGAGGAGAAAAAATGTACATAACCTGTGAACGGTGCAGCGCAAATCTCGATCCGGGCGAGAAGTGCGATTGCCTGGATGAGCTGGAGCGGCATGAGGAGGAACTGCGTAAGATGATAGAGGTTGATGCAAAAAACAAAGATAATCCGGGGCGGCAGCTTCGATTTGCATTGTGAAAGGGGCAGTAGCATGGCAGCGACGATGGCAGAGATACGCAATACTTTAGACAAGCAAATCAGCGTAGGGAAGAAGGTTAAAATTTACCGATTTGCAAGAGGAAACACCGGCGAATTAAAGCGGAGAGAGGTGGTTGATGGAACGATAGAGGCAATTCATCGGAATATCGTTTCCGTGCGGGTAGGAAGATACATTGAGTGTTTTTCAAAGGCAGCATTTTTCTCCACAGGAACAGAAAGGGTGAGGTTATGAAGAAGTTTCTATTTTATGCAAGAAAGGAGCTGCTGCGTGGTGCAGCGGTATTTTTGGGGGCTTTGGCAAGCTTGTGCTGCATGGTGTTCATTTTGGAAGATGCCGATGGCAGATTTGTTTTTTACTGCTTTGCAACATTTTTAATCAGCTGCCATATCAGCCTCTACATAGACAGGAAGGAGAAAGAATATGCAGCGAATAGAGGGAAAGGGAAGAAAAGAAATCGCAGAAATCCTTGGGGCGTTGATTGGAGAAGCTACGAGGATTTAGAAGAAAAGGAGGAAGTGAAATGAAATTTGAGCTGACAGCCTATGGTATCAATGGCGCAGAAGATAAGACAATCAAGGCAAATGTAGTCAAAAGAGATGCGGGATTCGGCGTACCTCTTCTGGATATTCCGATGATGTCTGATGAAAAATGGAACGAGCTGACAAAAAAATAAGCCCCTTCGATGTTGGCGCATCAGACAGGGGCAAAGATAAAAAACCAATTTAATTATAACAGCAAAATGGAGGAAGTGCAATGGAAAATACAAAATACGGCGTTGATTATATCTATGAAAAATACGGCAAGATTGCGATAGAGAAAGAAATTCTGACAGATCAGACACTTTACTGGAAAAACTGCTATGAACAAACAAAGAAGGAAGCGGATGAAGAAATCAAGCGCCTTAAGGAAGCTCTGAAGGAAGCGGAGAAAGCGAAAGAGGCTTGGCATAGTATGTGGTGTGATAAATGCGCTGATATTGCGGAGCTGAAGAAAAAGATAGAGGGTGAACAGAAACCGGAGCAGAAGGAAGAACAGATAGGGGATGAATCCTAATGACCTTTACATATGACGATGATCCAAGGATGGAAAAAGAATATGAAGAAGTGGAGCCGATCTGCCCTATATGTGGAAGCAAAAAATGCGACTACTTTTACAAAGTAGATGGAGAAGTAATTGGCTGCGATGACTGTGTAGAAAGAGAGGATGTGTGGGGATGAAGCAGGAATTTTTGAATAAAATCATATCTATTCAGCAGCAGCTGAAGGCGCCTAAGAGCAAATATAACAGCTTTGGTGGATACAACTATAGAAGCACAGAGGACATTCTGGAAGCGGTAAAGCCGCTGTTGGCTGCGCAGGGGTTGATACTGACGCTGAGCGATGAAATCGTTGGTATCGGCGACAGATACTATGTGAAAGCCACAGCGACCATCACAGACGGTATAGACAGCCTTAGCGTAAGTGCAAACGCGAGAGAGCAGGCAGCGAAGAAGGGTATGGATGAAAGCCAGATCACAGGCTCTGCGAGTACATATGCGAGGAAATATGCGCTGAATGGGTTGCTTAATATTGATGATACAAAGGATGCAGACACGGAAGAACAGGCAAACGAAACAAAGAAAAGAAGTAAAAAGAATGAGGAAGAGCCTGTAATTTGTCCGAAATGCGGTGCAAAGCTGAAGTCCATTATTCATGGCAGAAACAAAAGCTATACTGCGGCGGAATACATGGAGCAATATGGGCTGTGTCCGGAATGTTATATCCACGAATATGCAGCAAAAAAGAACGCAGGTGAGAACAAATGATTGAGGTTACGGGAACATACGAAAGATTGAATTTTCGAACGGACGGAGATGCGGAGATTACCTTCCGAATCCCGGCGAAAATGAGAGGCAGTCTGATGGCCGGGATCGACAAGGTGATTGCGGCGGGAGCGAAAGATTTATGTATTCAATTCGGAAAAAAGAAGAAAAAGCGGAGCCTCGATGCAAATGATTATTGCTGGGTGCTTTGCACAAAGATTTCTGAGCTGCTGCAAAATAGCAAGATATACATAACGAAAGAGGAAGTATACCGCAAACACATCCGTCTTGTGGGTGTTTATGAGCCTCTGGCGTTGCGTGAGGATGCGGTGGATAGATTTGTCGATGCATGGGGAAAACGTGGCACAGGCTGGCTGACAGAGGTTGTGGACAGTAGTCTGGACGGATGTAAAAAGGTTTTTGCTTATTACGGCAGCAGCACCTATGACACAAAGGAGATGGGGCGGCTGATAGAGAGCATCATGCAGGACTGCATTGCCCTGGGTATTGAAACGATGCCGCCGGCGGAATTGGACAGCCTGCTGAAACAGTGGGGGAAGAAAAGTGAAAGCAGATCATAAACACAGCTTATTGCAGGGAAAAGAAAAACACTGCTATATCACAGGAGCATCCTTCTGCCCATTGGAAAAGCATCACATTTATTATGGCCCAGGTATGCGGAAGATCTCTGACAAAAATGGATTTTGGGTGTGGCTGACACCGCAGATGCACCGAGGAACGGATGGAGTGCATGGAAAAAACGGACATGACCTAGATATGCTGCTGAAGCGGACTTGCCAGCGTAGGTACGAGGAAATACATGGCAGAGAGGCTTGGATGGAGCTGATCGGGAGGAATTATTTATGACAAACAGCAGGAGAAAAGGTGCTGAATATGAAAGAGAGATTGCCCGAGAGCTGCGGGAATACGGCTATCATGCACGGCGGGGGCAACAGTTTTGTGGAGCCAATGGAGATGCCGATGTGGTAGGGCTTGAGGGAATACATATTGAGTGCAAGCGGGCGGAAAAAACAGACCTCTATGGGTGGCTTGGACAAGCGCAGCGGGATGCCAGAGAGGGCGAATTGCCGGTTGTATTCCACAGAAAAAACAACTGCAAGACGCTGGTGATTATGAGCTTGGATAGTTTTATGCAACTGTACCGGGAATACGAGCCGCCAGTGCCGTTTGCGGAGTTGGAAGGTGAGGAGAATGACAAACAGTAACGGATTTATCAAGATTCATAGAAAGATGCTGACCTGGGGTTGGTATTCAGATTCGGTAACAAAGGTTGTGTTCCTGCATCTGATTTTGACGGCAAATTTTAGAGATAAGGAATGGCGCGGGATAACAATTAGAAGCGGTCAAGTTGTTACAAGCTATTCACGCTTGGCTGCTGACTTGGGATTTTCTGTACAGCAGATTAGAACAGCAATTAAAAAGCTTGTTGCAACAGGCGAAATAACAAGCAATGCAACAAGCAAATATACAATTATAACAGTTGCAAACTGGGGGAAATATCAAGTTTTTAGTGATGAGGAAAACAACCAGAACAACGAGCAAACAACAAACAACCAACAAACAAGCAACAAGCAAGCAACAAACAAGCAACAAGCAAGTAACAAACAAGCAACAAACAAGCAACAACAACTTAAGAATGATAAGAAAGATAAGAATGAAAAGAATGATAAGAAGGACAAGAAGGATAAGAAATATATATGCGCGGACGCGCGCGAGATGTTCTTCCCGCTGGATGAAAAACTCGACCAGACATTCAGAGCATTTATCCGCCACAGAGAAGCTATCGGTGACAGAATGACGGAATACGCTGCAAAGCTGATGATTGGCAAGCTGGAGAAAATGACAGCTGACAACAACGAGCGAATTATGATTCTGGAGGAAAGCATGATGAATGGCTGGAAGGGGATATTCCCGCTGAAAAATCAGCAAAAGAAAAACAGCGGAGGTGGGATGTCTGCCTTTGACGAGTTGGAAAGGCGGCTGGCAGCGGAAAGCAGGGAGGTAGATTTCTTTGGATAAGGCGGAAGCGTTTAATGTTTTGAAGGTTCTGAAGATAGCCTTCCCGGCATTCTACCGAGATTACACAGTGGATGACTTGGAAGAAACGGCGAAGATGTGGGCAACCATGTTAAGCGACTACAGCTACACGGATGTGGCGCAAGCAGTAAAGGCGACTATTGCGACAAATAAATTTCCGCCGACGATTGCCGAGGTGATCGAGAAGATACACATTCTCCATGACACCAGCATGAACGAGCTGGAGGCTTGGAGTTATATAAACAAAGCGATCCGCAACAGTACATATCATGCTCTCGAGGAGTGGGAGAAACTGCCGGCAGAGGTGCAGCGGATTGTATCGCCAGATTTACTCCGCACATGGGCCATGACGGAAGATGACGGGGCTTCTGTAGTGCAGAGCCATTTCAGCAGATGTTTCCGAGCGTCACAGGCGAGGAAGAAAGAGGTGGATATGCTGCCGTCAAGCGTGAAGGAATACATAGCGCAGTTGGGAGAGAAAAAGCAGATGCTAACTAGCAGTAGCTCTGTGGGGCTGAAATAAGCCCTCTAACGGGTGTTTGCGTATCTGGATGATTAATTTATCGTGAAAACGGAAAAATGGCTTAAAATTCCTTGTGCGGCGTCACAGGGGCATTGGTGCATTTGGGGAGTAAACGGTGGAATTGATGGAGGGTATAACAGGAATTGAGGTGTAAGGATGAACAAAGTGATTTTGATGGGCAGGCTGGTAAAGGAGCCGGAAGTAAGATATTCACAAGGGAACGAGCCTATTGCCGTAGCTAAATATACATTGGCGGTAAACCGCCGTTTCAAACGCCAGGGCGAACAGGACGCCGACTTCATCGGATGTGTTGCATTCGGTAAAGCGGGTGAGTTTGCGGAAAAATATTTCAGAAAAGGTCAGATGATAAGCGTAATCGGGCGGCTGCAGGTTCGCAGCTGGGACGATAACGAGGGCAAAAAACGATGGAGCACAGATGTTGTGGTAGAGGAGCAGTATTTTGCTGAAAGCAAAGCTTCCTCTGAAACCCATAGAGAAGCAGCACCCGCAGCGGTTCCCAAGCAGACAGCCCCTGATGGCTTCTATCCCATTGATGATGAGGATGTGCCGTTTTGATGCGAAAAATATACATGGAAGTAACGCCGGATGCGCTGTCGCTGCCTGTTGATGTTGTGGATAGCATAAAAGAGCTTGCAAAGAAAAATGGGATAGCTACACAGAGAATGAGTGAAATGATCTGGCGTGGGAGGGTTGGTAAAACGAAATTCCCTCGATTTGTGAGCGTTGAAGTGGAGGAGGAAGAATGAATAATCAAGCAGTGAAAAAGGACAACGGAAAACCACAGTTGAACCTTGTCCCTTTGGACATCCTAGAGCCTTTGGCACTGGTAAGGGAGTTTGCAGTGAGCAAGTACGGCATGGATGGCATCGAAGCATGGAGAGAGATTTCCGATGACAGATTGCTTGCCGCAATGTTGCGGCACACTGTAGCCTTCCAGAAAGACCATGATGCAATAGATGAGGAAAGCAGATTGCCCGCAATTTATCATGTGGCTATTAACGCCGCTTTTCTGGCAATCAAAACGATGGAACGCTTGAGCAATCAGGTTCATCCTGATGTGATAGCAGAAACAAAACAGTTATTCGGCAGACGCGATGAGGATTGGAGTGAGGGAGAATGATTAATTTGAAATGCCCTAAGTGTGGATTTTTCTTTGGCGTATCGTTACCAGATGATATTACAGAAGAAGAAGAAAAAGAAGCAAGAACCTGTCCGTGTGGAGAAATGATGGTAGAAGTGCCATCTTCAATAGGGAATATACCAATTGTAGGGGTGATTGAATGAATGAATTAAAACCGTGCCCTTTCTGCGGCGGAGAAGCGGAAATGAAAACATCTAAGCACATCCCAAGTGGGACGGATTATACGCCAAGATGCAAAAACGCATCCTGCTGTGGAAGGCTGACAAAGAAGTACACAGTGGAAGAAACGGCTATTTATATGTGGAACAGGAGGGTGACAGATGGAACAGAGGAAACGGCGAAGACTGAGTAAGAAGGAAAGAGAAATCATTTACCAGAAAACAAATGGGCATTGTGCTTACTGTGGCTGTGAACTGGAATTAAAGAATATGCAGGCAGACCATGTGAAGCCGTTTATTCAGGGTGGTTCTGAAGAACTGGATAACTTCCTTCCTTCTTGCAGGAGCTGTAACCATTACAAGAGCACCCTTGATCTGGAGGAATTTAGATATTATATGCAGACGCTTCCCGACAGAATGTTGAGAGACAGTGTAAATTTTAGAAATCTACATCGTTTTGGAATTATCTCTGTAGATAGAAGCCCTGTTAAATTCTATTTTGAAAGGATGGGTGACGATGGCAAGAGCGATTGATGCGGAAGAATTTATGAAGAACTTTGATAAAGAAATCGAGAACGGGGCAACAGATGTATTTGATGCAGTGGAAAATGCACTGGAAGAAACGCCCACCATCGAAGCAGAACCCGTGAAGCATGGGCATTGGAATCTCGTATCACGAAAAAATATATGGGATGATTTGGTTGATGTGTTTGAATGCTCTGAGTGCAAAAAATACACTACAAATGGACGTGGGAACACATCGCCAACAGATTTCTGCCCGAACTGCGGTGCAAGGATGAACAAGGGGGAATAACCATGGGAAGAAAAAAGAATGAACCTGTGATCGACTTACATGACGACGATTTCGGCGCGGTGCTGAACTGGGCTGTGAGGTACTGCATGGGCAGGATGTCATACGCACCAGATATGACAATCAGATTTATCACGCCACTGCTGCCGTACCTGAACGACAAGACGCTGTGGTGCTTTGATGAGGACATTGCAGAGCGAAAGAAGGACGGCCGGAGCTTCGGTATGGACTTCGATGAGGAACGGTGGATGCGGTTCTGGGAGGCTGTGAAGGCGGAGAGAGCGAGAAGGAAGGATGGTTGACGATGGCTGAGTATATCGAGCGGAAAGCGGTGCTTCGTCCATTTATCATCGACAAACAGGGAAGACGAATCAAAGAAGTTGATGTTGATAATTGGGAAGTGAGCGTTTCAATTAGGTCTGTTAAGAACATCATCCGTGAAGTTCCTGCCGCCGATGTGGTGGAAGTGGTGCGCTGTGGAGAGTGCAAGTCATGGTGTCCTATTAGCAATGGCAAGGCGGGAACCTGTAAATGAAAGGTGCAAGGGGTAACAAAGCTTGATGATTTTTGCAGCCGAGGAGAACGGAGGGGTGGTGAATGATATGAGACTGATTGATGCGGATGAATTAACAAAAGACCTTACACAGTTGGCAAAGCATCAGTGTGGTGAAAAGCAGTCTACAATCATTGGTGTGGTTTATACGATTAGTAAAAGAAAAACCATCGACCCTGTGAAGCATGGGAAGTGGACGATTGAAGACCTTACTCCAGGTACAATGAGAGTCACATGCTCAGAATGCAGAATAAGTAGATGGTTGGAGAGAGGAAGATTTTACAAATACTGCCCTTTCTGCGGGGCAAGGATGAATGTTGAGTAAACGTAAAATAGTAATTCATTATAAACAAAAAATAATTAACTATAAAAAAAATTAAAATGAATAACGATCCGCCGTTCATTCGTTAGGGCATGGGTTTAATCACAAAAACAAGCATCGTTCTTCTTTATAAAATCAATCAATCCATGCCTTGATAAATGGGCGGCGGAAAATGAACGAGGCGAAGATTTGAGCGAGGATTGGAGCGGTGGAGAGTGAACATTAAAGATTATCAAAAGGGCAGAAATGATGGGTTGGCTCTTGCGTTAAAGATTGTACGAGAAGGTGGTGCAGATGCCCTTGAGGAAGAAATAAGGGTTCGTGGAGTAACTGGTATAAGTGTGAACCTTTCACAGAAAGAGCTGATGCAGGCGTTAGATCCTATTAAGGATTTAACGATCAGAACGATGCTGGCTATGAGTGTTGCGACCATTCGTGATGAATTTAAGTTCGGTAAGGACAGGCTGCAGCGTTTTGTGAACCGATTTATGCAGAAAACAGAATGTTTGGCAGATGGCTGGGTAACATGGAAGGATATTTGTCAGAACATTCAAGAAGAAACGGGTATTGAAATTGAATTTCGGGATATGCCTGTTCAGGACACATTGGGATAAGGAGAATGAAAAATGAACGATAAAAACTTGTGTTATTCCTGTGCAAGAGGAAAAGTCTGTCGGGAAAATCCTGCTTTTCCATGTAAGGAATGTGCAGGTTATGTAGCAGAGCAGAAGAGGATTCATATGGCTATTACGAAGACGATGACATCATCAGCCACTGGATGCCACTGCCAGAACCGCCTGCTACAGTGTCCACGAAAAGCGAGTGAAAAGGCTTAAAAAGCGGGAATAAAACGGGAAAAAAATAAGGGTTTGAAAACACGAAAAATGCTTAAAAAAGCGGGAATAAAACGGGAAATTTTTACCACCCCTAATTTTTCCCGTTTTATTCCCGTTATTAAAGGGAATTTTCCTTGATTTTTCAGGGTTTTTGCTGTTTTGGAGAGTTTGTCTCTGGACCACCTAGAAAAAAGTGGGGTACAAGGCCAATTTGAAGTTATGCAAAAAAAGTAGTTCCCGAAGACAAATTTTTGATTTTGGGAAAATGGCGGAGAAAATCGAGAAAAGAGAGGTGGAGGAGCATGAGGAGGTTATCTGCCGAGCTGCAGCCGAAGCAAGATTATCTGAACGGCTATTATACAAGCTTGCGGAAATACAAATTATCCGACAAGGATAAGTGTGAGGAAATAGAGACACAAATTTCTGCTCTTGCTGATCCTGACGAAAGGGAGCTTTTACGACTGAGATACATAAAAAATAAATCAATGGAATCTGTTTCACGCAGCATGCACATAAGCAGAGCCACCGCCTATCGGATTCATAAAGATGCGCTGAAGCATCTTCAGCTGCCAATGCAGCAGTGCAGGCAATGAATTTTGAGATTTCGCAGCGCACCATTGTGGTAGAATAGAAAGGAAATGAGAACAGCGGCTGCGAAGGAGGAAACATGTCACATTATAACATCGTTGCTCAATGTCCATACTACGGGCGGGAAAACCAGACAACCATATTCTGTGAATCTGTATCCATGGCCGTGCCTGATGCGGATCAGTACACTGCCCATGTATTTGAAAATGGCGGGGCGAAGAATCGATTTATGCGGCAGCACTGTGCGATGTATCCGGACATGAATTGCCCTCATGCAGCATATATGGAGCAGGCATATCTGGGAGGGAAGAAATGAAAAAAAGACTGAGGAAGAAGCGCAAGAAGCAGGTGCATCTGGAAGGGCTGGAACGTGGGAATCGCTATTTGAAGAATCTGACTGAACGGCTTTTGCAGGAGAGGGCTGCCATACAAAAGGGGACAGGGCAGATCATAGATCTCTATCACTCTTTGCTTACGGCTATCTGCGTTGATTGCGGCGGAAGCTTGGAAATTGATAAGGGAAAAGCAGCCGAGCTGCGGAATAGATATGAGCTGGATGCGAGATCGGATGCTGACCGAATTGTATTAAAGCTGAAAGAGAGGGAGCAGGTGTAATGCCTGTTCTTTTCTTTTTGCGCGGGTGAATTTAATACCTGATTGTGATACCGTTTCAAGGAATCGGACAGAGGAGGTGAACCGGATTGGCAAAGGATAAAATCGACTGGATGTCCGCAAAGGCAGAGTACATTACCACAGAAGCCAGTCTGGCTTACCTGGCGGAGAAATACGGCGTTTCCCTTGCATCCATGAAGCGAAGGTGCGCCAAGGAGAAATGGGCGGAAGAACGCAAGGAGAGAAAAGCGGGCTTAGTAGACCATGTACTACAAGAGGTACTCCGAAATGATACCGAAAGGATCGAAAAAAGGCTGGAAGGGCTGCAGTGGAGTGCGGAAAGCCTTGCGGCACTTATTCAGGTGCGGATTCAGGATGCATGGATGGTAAGGGATGCACAGGCTAATGCCGGTGCAGTTATGACGGATGATGATACAAAGGTGCTGAATGATTTGACGCGGGCATTAAAAGGTGTGGCGGATGTGATGCGAGATGTATATGCCATTCCTACCATCAAGGAAGGAATCGATTTGGAAAGATGGGAGAGGGAAAAGGAAAGCAGTGGACACGGAGCGGAAGCACTTGGTGGTGTCATATATCTGCCCGAAGTAGAAGGAGAGGTTGGTTAAGATGCGAACAGTGTGGATGCCGCAGCCAAAGCAGATTGAATTTCTGAAGCGTCCGGAGTATGAAGCATTCTACGGCGGTGCGGCAGGGGGCGGCAAAAGCGACAGCCTCTTGATGGAAGCCCTCAGACAGGTGCATATCCCGCACTACAGAGGGCTGATTATCCGAAAGACCTACCCGGAGCTGTCTGAGCTGATCAGCAAGAGCATGAAATATTATGCGGCGGCCTTTCCGGGGGCAAAATACAATGACAGCAAGCATGTGTGGACGTTTCCCAGCGGGGCACAGATATTCTTTGGTTCGCTGCACCGTTCTGCGGACAAGATCAAGTATCAGGGGAAAGCCTTTGATTTTATCGGCTTTGACGAGCTGACCCATTTCACATGGGACGAATACAGCTATCTGTTTTCCAGAAACAGACCATCTGGCCCCGGAACACGGGTTTATATGCGGGCAACAGGCAATCCCGGCGGCATTGGCCATGGCTGGGTGAAAAACCGCTTCATTACAGCGGCACCGCCGGGGACAACGGTGTGGGAGGAAACGGAGGTGGAGGGAGCGGACGGCGAAAAGATTACGATTCGCCGGGATCGTATTTTTATCCCTGCCACAGTTTTTGACAACAAAAGGCTGCTGGACAATGACCCAAACTATCTTGGCAATCTTGCCATGATGGGGGAGGCTGACCGCAGAGCCTTGCTCTATGGGGATTGGGACAGCTTCAGCGGGCAGGTGTTCAGCGAGTGGCGAGACAATCCTGATGGCTATGTAAACCGCCGCTTTAGCCATGTGATAGCACCCTTTGAAATTCCGGCACACTGGAAGGTGGTGCGGGGCTTTGACTTTGGCTTTAGCAGACCTTATAGCGTAGGCTGGTACGCTGTAGATGAGAAGGGTGTGTTATACCGCATTGCGGAGCTGTATGGCTGCACAGGCGTTGCCAATGAAGGGGTGAAACAGAATCCGAAAGAGATTGCGCAGCAGATCAGAGAGATGGAGGAGAGCCATCCTCTTTTGAAGGGCAGGAAAATCAGCGGCGTTGCCGATCCGTCTATCTTTGAGCGCAGCCGTGGGGAGAGCATTGCGGAGCAGATGGAGGCATTTCCCTATTTCATTGCTTGGGAGAAGGGGGATAATACACGGCTGGCGGGGAAGATGCAGTTTCATTACCGCCTTGCCTTTGATGAAGAAGGAAGGGCTATGTTTTACTGCTTCAATACTTGCCCGCACTTTATTCGCACCATACCGAATCTGGTTTATGATGCGACAAGAGTGGAGGACATTGACACGGACAGTGAGGATCATATCTACGATGAATGCCGCTATGTTTTTATGACAAGGCCAATCACACCGAGAAGTCTGGCACTGAAATTGCCGCCGCAGGAGGATCCGCTGGATATATGGCAGACAAAGAAGGACAAATATGCGTTCTACAGATAAAGGAGGTACATACATGGTCGACAGTAACCGTATCAAGAGAGGCGAGGCGCTTCTGGACAAGTATAAACAGGGGAAAGCTCTGCTGGACAAAAGAGTTGTGGAGAATGAAGAATGGTATAAGCTTCGCCATTGGGAGCAGCTGCGCTCTGGTGGGGGAGAACATCCACAGACAGCCTCTGCATGGCTGTTTCATTCGCTGGTGAACAAGCATGCGGATGTGATGGATAACTTTCCGCAGCCCAATTTGCTGCCAAGAGAAGAACAGGACAAGCAGGATGCGGAGATTCTTTCCAAGATTGTGCCGGTGGTGCTGGAGCACAACGATTTTGAAGCAACCTATGACAGCGTTGCCATGGATAAGCTCAAGCATGGTACCGGAATTTATAAAATCTTCTGGGATAAGGAGAAGCTGGGAGGCTTGGGGGATATTGGGATCCGTCAGGTGGAGCTGGTCAACATATTCTGGGAACCCGGCGTAAACGATATACAGGATTCCGCAAATCTTTTCCATGTGGAACTGGTAGACAGGGAGCGGTTGCAGGAAGAATACCCTGCACTGGAGTTCAGAGGGACAGGGAACACAAGGGTGGTGGAATTTCAGCATAGCGACCACATCGACACCACAGACAAGTGTATGGTGGTGGACTGGTATTACAAAAAATGGCAGGGCGGCAGACAGGTGCTGCACTACATCAAGTTTTGCGAGGGACAGCTGCTGTATGCGACAGAGGATACGCCGGGGATGGAAAACGGGCTGTATGACCATGGGATGTATCCCTATGAATTTGATGTGCTGTTTGCGGAGAAGGACAGCCCTGCCGGCTTCGGATATGTGGATATCATGAAGGATGCCCAGATCAGCATTGACAATATCTGGAACAACTTTGAGGAAAATGTGGTGTGGAACGCCAAGCCACGCTATTTCTGCAAGGATGGCTCCGGCATCAATCGGGAGCAGTTTGCAGATGCAAACAACACGGTTGTGGATTACACAGGCAGCACGGAGAGTATGATTCCGATTCGTGGTGTTCCGGTCAGCGGAAATGCCATCAGCCTGTATCAGCTGAAGATTGAGGAGCTGAAGGAAACCTCCAACAACAGGGATTTCTCCCAAGGCGGTACAGCCCATGGGGTGACGGCGGCTTCTGCCATTGCAGCCTTGCAGGAGGCGGGCAGCAAGACCAGCCGTGACATGATCAAGGCAAGCTATCGCTCCTTTACCCGCATTGTGCGGATGGTGGTGGAGCTGATACGCCAGTTTTACGACCAGCCCAGAGAATTTCGTATTCTTGGGGCGGAAGGGGACAGATTTGTTCACTACAGCAACAAAAACATCAAACCTGCGCCAAATCTGGTGATGGGGATAGACACAGGCAGCAGAAAGCCGGTATTTGACATTAAGATTACCTCGCAGAAGGCAAGCCCCTTTTCCCGTGTGGCGCAGAATGAGCTTGCGAAGGAGCTGTATCACATGGGATTCTTCAATCCGGAAATCAGCGATCAGGCATTGATGGCGCTGAAAATGATGGACTTTGAAGGGCGCGAGGAAGTGATGCGGGACGTGAGCAGCAATGGAACAATGCTGAAGCAGATGCAGCAGATGCAGATGCAGATTTCACAGATGGCAGCCGTTATAGACCGTATGACAGGGAAAAATCTGAGCGGTGCTGTCGGTGCGCCGCCGATCACTGCGCCGCAGGTGCCTCAGGTTGGAACGGCAGGGGGACATACAGCGGTCAATGCGCTGGGAGCTGCTTATCAGGCCAGCAGACAAAATACGGTGGATAAGGCCCGTGAAAACACACAGAACAGAACGGCGGTGAAATGATGACAAACATCGAATGGTATTGGGATGATGTGGGCTTTGGGGTATCTGCAAAGGGACACGCAGGGGATGCGGTGGTTTGCAGTGCAGTGAGTGCGCTCCTGCAAACGCTATACGCCGGATTGGAGATGCAGTGCTTCTGCCGCTGTGATGTGCGCAGCGGGGATGGGGAATATATGCTGGACTGTATACCCGGAGAGAGAAGAAAAGAGGCGAAGATTCTTTTTGACAGCATCATTCTTGGGCTGGAGCTGATTTCGCAAAGCTATGGCGCATATGTGACTGTCGGTCGGGTGAAGCCGGAAAGGTAAGGCCGTAATATGATTTTATATGGGATCAGACACGCTGGAAAGACAGCAGAGGATAAGCTGACACCTCGGAAAGACGAGAGAACAGGCACCTCGGAAAGACGAGAGAATGGAGGAGAGATATGAAAGACTACAACATGAACCTGAGGCTGTTTGATGAGGGCGGCGCAGGAGCAGAAGGCGCTGCCGGTGCAGGGGCAGAAAGCACGAACGGTGCAGGAGCAGCGGCAGAAGCAGGCGGCAGCAGGGATTTTGATGCGGAGTTTGATGCAATGGTAAAAGGGGAGTTCAAGGAAGCCTATGACAAAAGAGTGCAGGGTTTCATGAAAGACCGCCTGAAGGCCAGCAAGCAGACGGAAAATCAGCTGAAAGATGCCAATGCGCTTCTTTCTCTTGTGGGGGAGAGATACGGCTGGGACGGCAAGGATATCAATGCCCTTCGTTCCGCACTGGAAAATGACAGAGCATATCTGGAGGCGGAAGCGCTGGAAAAGGGTATGACTGTGGAACAGCTTGCGGAGCTGAAGCGGATGGAGCGCGAGAACAAATATCTGAAGGAGCAGCAGAGAGCCGCACAGGAAATGGCAGAATTTGAAAAGAAATTCGGGGCGTGGCTGCGTGAGGCTGACGGCTTAAAGGCGGAATTTCCGCAGCTGGATCTTTACACAGAGTTTAGTAACCCGCAGTTTGTTCGACTTTTGGACAGCGGCGTAGGCGTGAAGGCAGCATATCAGACGGTTCATTTTAACGAGCTGATGGGCGGAGCCTTGCAGTATACGGCACAGCAGACACAGAAGGCTGTACTGGATGGCGTGAAGGCAAATGGGGCGCGTCCTACGGAGAATGGGGCAAAAGGGAGCCATGGCGCCGGGCAGAAGATTGACGTACATAAGCTGACGGCGGAAGATCGCCGCAGACTGGCGGAGGAGGCAAGACGCAATCCCGACAAGCTGATTACATTCCGCTGATGAGGAAAAGGGGGAATTTGATTTGAAAGAAAAATATGCAATGGATCTGCGCCTGTTTGATGCAGGTGCAAACACAACAGAAACGCTGACAGCAGAAATGAAAACATACTACGATGATATGCTGCTGGATAACGCAAAGCCCAATCTGGTACATGACCAGTTCGGGCAGAAGCGTCCCATCCCCGCCAACCGTGGTAAGCAGATCGAGTTTCGCCGCTATAAATCTCTGCCGAAGGCATTGACGCCTCTGACAGAGGGCGTGACACCTGATCCGAACAGTCTGAATGTGACAACGGTAACGGCGCAGGTGGCGCAGTATGGCGATTGGATTTCTTTATCTGATGTGCTGCTTTTGACTGCCATTGACAACAATCTGGTGGAGGCTGTGGAGCTGCTGGGCGGTCAGGCGGGCAGAACACTGGACACAGTGACAAGAGATGTAATCAACAGCGGTACAAATGTGCTGTATGCACCCAACGGCACCGATGCCGTAACCTCCAGAAGTGCATTGGGAGCAACATCTTTTCTGACTGCGCAGCTGGTAATGAAAGGTGCGGCAATTCTGAAGGGGGCAAATGCGGCGACCTTTGATAACGATTATGTTGCCATCATCCACCCTTATGTTGCCTATGACCTGATGCAGGATGAAGGCTGGAAGGACTGGCACAAATACACCAATCCCGAGAAAGCCTACAAAGGCGAGCTGGGCAGAGTGCGCTTCGTGGAATCCACTGAAGCAAAAATCTGGGCTGGTGCCGGTGCGGAGGGCGTTTCTGTATTCTCCACGCTGGTAATCGGTAAGAATGCCTACGGCGTGACAGAGGTAGAAGGCGGCGGTCTGGAAACCATTGTGAAGCAGAAAGGCTCCGCAGGTACGGCTGACCCCTTGAACCAGAGAGCATCCGCCGGCTGGAAGGCACTGAAAACAGCGGAAATTCTGTCTGATGAATTTATGGTGCGTATCGAATCCAGCTCCAGTTTTTCCGGGGCTGAGGCGAATTAAAAACAGGCGAATTTGTAAGGAGGTCTTTTGATGGCAAAAGAGGAAAAACTGACTATGGAGGAGCTGCTGCAGAAGCTGGAGGCTCTGGAAACGAAGATCGCTGATACCGAGAAAAAGACCGGTGAACAGGAAGCTATGCTCAGTGGTGGACAGAAGCAGGCGATTCTGGAACGGAATCTGCAGAAAGCCATGAAGGCGGCGAAAAAGGACACGGTGAAAATCACACTGCCCCTGCTTTCCGGTGATGGCGAGGATGATGTTGCGGTCTGTGGTGTCAATGGTATTCTGTGGCAGGTGAAGCGCGGCGAAGCGGTGGAAGTGCCTCGCTGTGTGGCAGAGGTATTCCAGAATGCAGACAAGCAGAAGCTGGAAGCCAGAGAACGCAGACAGGCGTTACAGAAAAAGAGCAAAACAGAATAAGGTGAATAAAGTAAAGGCAACACCGCACAATTCACGGCAGGCACATCTGCGTGCAGATTATTTCGGTATATTTCACAAATTTCGTCAGCAGAGAACTCTACTCTTGCTTCCTCAATTTGTTATATCTGCCGAAAAATCTGCTTACGCATCTGCAC
>JAZQTP010000057.1:0-12234 GCA_045630845.1 Anaerotignum sp.
GGGAACGGCTCAAAGCTATTATACAGCTCCAGATATTTCTGATAGTCTGCATAATACGCATCCTGCTCCGCCTTGGTCATGCCTTTCAGCTCAGCCATGGTAGGCATTGTGTCCAGCAGATCGAACAGCTCTCTCAAGCGTTCCTCCTCCGTCAGAGCTTCTCCCTCTAGTGGAGCTTCTTCCTCTAGTGGAGCTTCTTCCTCTACCGGAGCTTCCACAGAGGGATTGCCTTCACCGATTTCCGGTTCCTCCGTTTTTTCCTCGGGCGGCTGGCAACCCAGCTCGCCGCAGGAATGTTCTTCCTTGTTACAAATCAACGCTCCACGGTTACATTCTGCAGTATGCTCATGTATACCATTGAAAGTCATTTCGTTATCGGTTGCGGTAATGGTGATTTCTTCACCGGCACCTAAGCTCAGCATACCGCAGTCCCATTCATAGCAATTATCTCCGTGTGTATGGGATAGCTCGCACTGATATCCAGTGTCTTCCGCATACACAACGGAAGTAGGCAGCAAGCCGAAAACCATGACAAATGCCATCAGCTTGCTTAAGAATCTTTTCCATTGTTTCATAACTTTCTCCTCCTTACTATTTTTTTCTGCACCCTTGGCAGCGCTCTTTATCTGCCAGAGGTGTTTTCAAATTCTCCTGCCTTCCCCTCTCTCCTTTCAAAAATATAGCCTATCATCATGTAGTTATATATCGACACAAATCATAAGTGTATTATATACTTTCATAAAAAATTCTCCTAAATTATGCTTCACCTAAATTCTTCTCGTGTCGGTCTTTCATACGCAACACGCTTTCTCGCTCTGCTCACCGAAGCATCGCTCCCCAATAGGATCATGGCAATCATCTTTTTTTCTTCCACAGAAAAGGTCATCGCAGCGTTGTATGCAATTTAGGCTTAGGGATTCAGTTTTCAAGGTGCAGACGCAGGCAATTTACCTATCGTATCAGTAAATTATACCATTTTTCTCCAATATTGCAATAGAAAAAGCAAATATTCTGCGATAAATTTTTCTATTTTATTATCCCGAAGAAATTAAAAAAAAGACACTTCGTTTTGTCATTGTTTTTACGAAGTGTCTGAATCGTTTTGATGAATTTTCACTCTATACATTCCATATGATGATGCGCCTTAATCAATTCATCAGAAATGATTTGATATGGTTTTTTACTATCTCTCCTAGACCATGGAGAACCATCCAAATGCGTCAATTATCCCATAACTTACGACATCAAAAAACCGCAAAGTAGGTTTATCTACGCTACGGTTTTTTGCACTATTTTTGAAAAGCTCTGTGAAATTGTTATAAAATCGGCATGAAAAATCCATATTTTAGTCGTTGATGGGTTTCATTGTAGGGAACAAAATTACATCTCTAATAGAAACAGATTCTGTCAGTAGCATTACAAATCTATCAATCCCTACGCCCAAACCACCTGTAGGAGGCATACCGTATTCCAAAGCTGTCAAGAAATCTTCATCAATCATATTCGCCTCATCGTCGCCGTTTTCTCTTAGGAATTCCTGATATTCAAAACGAGATCTCTGGTCGATGGGGTCATTCAGCTCGGAGTAAGCATTGCCGTATTCTCTGCCAACGATAAACAACTCGAATCTTTCTGTGAAATCGGGGTTATCGGGCTTTCTCTTTGTCAGAGGAGAGATTTCCACGGGATAGTCAATGATGAATGTAGGCTGAATCAGATTCTTTTCTACAAATTCTTCAAAGAACAGATTTAGAATGTCACCTTTCTGGTGGTGTGCTTCAAATTCCACATGGCGTTCTTTTGCAATCGCTTTTGCTTCTTCTGTATCCTTTATCTGATTAAAGTCAACGCCTGTGTGTTCTTTTACGGCATCAACCATTGTAATTCTTGCGAATCTTTCACCCAGTTTAATTTCGTGGCCGCCATAGTTTACTGTGGTTGTACCCAGAACATTCTGTGCTACTGTGCGGAACATATCTTCTGTAATATCCATCATGCCGTTGTAGTCTGTGTATGCCTGATACAACTCCATCAGTGTAAATTCTGGATTATGGCGAACAGAGATGCCCTCATTTCTGAATACACGACCGATTTCATATACTCTTTCAAAACCGCCAACAATCAGCCGCTTCAAAGGCAGTTCCAGTGCGATACGACAGTACATATCAATATCCAGTGTGTTATGGTGTGTGATGAAAGGTCTTGCGGACGCACCGCCGGGAATCGTCTGCAAAACGGGCGTTTCCACTTCCAGAAAACCTTTGGAATCCAAGAATTTTCTGATTTCTGTAATAATTCTGGAGCGTTTGATAAATGTATCTCTGGATTCGGGGTTTACGATTAAATCAACATATCTCTGTCTATAACGCAGCTCCTGATCTTTCAGCCCATGAAATTTTTCGGGCAATACCTGCAGGGATTTGCTCAGCAGCACGACTTCTTTTGCGTGTACGGAAATTTCGCCGGTTTTTGTTCTGAAAACAAAGCCTTTGATGCCGATAATATCACCAATATCGAATTTTTTGAATGCAGCATAAGCTTCTTCGCCAATGTCGTTTTTGCTTACATAAGACTGCATATTGCCGTTTCTATCTTGAATATTGCAGAAGGATGCTTTCCCCATGATACGCTTGCTCATCATACGGCCGGCGATGCAAACATCTGTGTTTTCCAGCGCTTCAAAATTATCTTTGATTGCATCGCTATGGTGTGTTACATCATATTTTACGATCTGGAAAGGGTCTTTGCCTTCTTCCTGCATCTGCGCCAGTTTTTCTCTTCTGATTCTGTTCTGTTCGCTCAGCTCCTGCTGTGTCAGCTCCAGAACTTCTTTGTTTTCTTCTGCCACGCTCCTGCGCCTCCTTCGTTTTCTTCGGTATATTACTTTTTAATTTTCAGCACCTTAAAAATCGCTTCGCCATCGGGTGTATCAATAGAAATGGAATCGCCCTCCTTGTGGCCAAGCAAAGCCACACCTACAGGGGATTCATTGGAAATTCTGCCGTTCATAGGATCCGCTTCCGCCGAGCCTACGATGGTGTATTCCATTTCTTCTTCAAATTCTACATCCAGCACGATTACGGTTTTGCCCAAGCTGATTGTGTCCTTTTCTCCGCTTTCTTCGTCAATCACCTCTGCGTTTCTCAGCATTTTTTCCAGCTGAACAATTCTTGCTTCGATTTCAGCCTGTTCCTCTTTTGCCGCATCATATTCGGCATTTTCGGAAAGGTCGCCCTGTCCTCTCGCTTCTTTGATTTTTTCAGCGACATCTTTTCTGCGAACTGTTTTCAGATTTTCCAGCTCTGCTTCCATGTTTTTCAAACCGTCATAAGTCAGTACCACTTTCTTTTCTGTCATGGGTATTTCACTCCTAATCTAATCTCTTTAATCGTTCCCTATTATATAATTATACAAGGAAAAAGGGCAGGTTTTTTGTATCCCCCCTAAAATCATTGATAAATTATATCGAATTCATATAGTCTTGTCAAGGTTTTCCTTGATTTTTCAAGGCTTCCTCCATATTTCCCGTTCTATTTCTATTTTGCGTTTTGCCAAATATATAAATTTCCGTGGGAAATTACGCATCTTGTACTAGCTTTTTTGAATTTTCACTCTGTTCCCACCTCTGGAAAACCCCGAAACAGCATATCCCTTTTCTTGCAGCTCGTATAATATTTTCTTTCCTGCGATATCATCCACAAAAACCCGCCAATTTTCCCGAAAAGACTTGCAAGAAAGAAACGCCTCTGCCTCTGCCCTGCGTCCCTCTTTTCGCCCCTTTCCCTGCCCGAAAAAAAATCCGTCACAGCTTACCACATCTGGGCGGCTTTCCCGTAGCCTTTTCAATACCGGTCTATTTCCCGCCAAATCTATCCAAATCGCCCCCTCTTTGAGCGCACGCTCGTATTTTCTTTGCTCCATGCCGCAACAAAATACCATATCCGCCTGCAAAAAGGCATCATTTTGCAGCGAAGCAAACACCTGCGTCATCAAGCCATATTCCGCAAACAACACCTGCCCCAGCTTTTCGGCTTCTTTTGTATTTTCCGTAAGGATGGCAAGATGATTCACCGCATCCCCCATGGAAACCAAAGCCATCCGCCAGATTTTTTCGTTCCCTCCCACCAGCAGATAGCGGCATTGTGCAGGATTTTTCCCCTGTCTTTTTAATGCCTCCGCCGCCCCTATGAATGCAAACAGCATCGTTAGCCTTCTGCCATCGGCAAAGGGCAAAATATCCGTAGGCAATTCCCCCTCCAAAGGCGGAATAATGATAGCGATTTCTTGATGCTTCATTTCTTCCAAAAGCTTTTCTGCGTTTTTCCGCCAAGCTGGTGTCATGCTGTTTTCCGCGGTTGTCTGTAGGATAGCGGTATCTCCATCCCAAACATAAGGCTTTCTCTTTTCCACATATTTTTTCTGCCATCCCTTTGGCAATCGTCCCATCCATTTCGGCAGGGCAATCTGCTCTCCTTTTTCCAGAAATCTGACTTTTCCCATTCTCATTTTTATTTTCTCCCTCAAATCCACTAAAAGTATTGTATTTTGTACACAAATCATCCATTCTTTTCCCTATCCTGCATTGACAAAAATTTTGAAATATCTTAACATAAAATTGTATAAATGGCAGAGAAAAATGTCTTTCTTTCGGCATTTCTCCGCCGCAAAAGCAAGTCATTTCTTATTTGAATTATATGAAAGGAGTTTTACAACCATGAGCACAAAAATCATGAAAACCATGGACGGTAATGAAGCTGCTGCATATATCTCTTATGCATTTACAGAAGTAGCTACAATTTACCCCATCACTCCCTCCTCTCCTATGGCGGAACATGTAGATAGCTGGTCCGCAAATGGAAAGAAAAACCTGTTCGGTCAGACCGTGCGTCTGCTGGAACTGGAATCTGAAGCAGGTGCTGCCGGTGCAATGCACGGCTCTCTGGAAACAGGTGCCCTGACAACTACATACACCGCATCTCAGGGGCTCTTGCTGATGATCCCCCCTATGTACAGAATCGCCGGTCAGCTAAAACCCGGTGTATTCCATGTATCTTCCCGTACAGTAGGTACACACGCATTCTCCATCTTCGGCGACCATTCCGATGTTATGGCTTGCCGTCAGATCGGCTGCGCTATGCTGTCCTCCGCATCCGTACAGGAGGTAATGGATCTGGCTGGTGTTGCGCACCTGTCCGCAATCAAAGGCTCCGTGCCTTTCATCCACTTCTTCGATGGTTTCCGTACTTCCCACGAACTGCAGAAAATCGAAGTGATGGACTATGAAGATCTGGGCAAACTGATCGACCAGGATGCTCTGAGAAAGTTCAGAAAGAACGCACTGAACCCCGAACATCCCGTTCAGCGTTCCACGGTGCAAAACCCCGATGTATTCTTCCAGAACAGAGAAGCTTGCACACCTTTCTACACAAATCTGCCCGCTATCGTTGAAGAATATATGCAGGAAATCAACAAAATCACAGGTAGAAACTATCAGCTGTTCAATTACTTCGGTGCTCCTGATGCAGAACGCGTGATTGTTGCTATGGGCTCCGTAACAGGCGTTGCACAGGAAGTCGTAGAAAGCCTGACAGCAAAGGGCGAAAAAGTAGGTTTCCTGCAGGTTCACCTGTACAGACCTTTCTCTCTGACGCACTTCATGGCTGCTCTGCCTGAAACAGCAAAGGTGATTACCGTTCTGGATAGAACAAAAGAACCCGGTGCACTTGGCGAACCTCTATATACAGATGTTTGTTCCGCACTGATCGAATCCGGCAAAATGGCTAAGGTACTGGCAGGCAGATACGGTCTGTCCTCCAAAGATGTGACACCCGGTCAGATTATCGCTGTATTCAACAACATGAAGGGTGCTCAGAAACACCACTTCACAGTTGGTATCATTGATGATATCTCCAACACACACATTGATGTAACAGAAGAACCCGATCTGTCCGATGAAAGCACAGTATCCTGTAAATTCTGGGGTCTGGGCTCCGACGGTACTGTTGGTGCAAACAAAAACTCCATCAAGATCATCGGTGACCACACAGACAAATATGCACAGGCTTACTTTGAATACGATACAAAGAAATCCGGCGGTATCACAAGAAGCCACCTGCGTTTCGGTGACACACCCATCCGTTCCAGCTATCTGGTAACAAAGAACGCAGACTTCGTTGCTTGTCATAACCAGTCCTACATGGAAAAATACGATATCGTTTCCGAAATCAAACCCGGCGGCACATTCCTGCTGAACTGTGCATGGGATGCAGCTGAACTGGATGCAAACCTGTCCGCTGATGTAAAAAAATATATCGCAAACAACAATATCAACTTCTATACCATCGACGCGATCAAAATCGGTAAAGAAATCGGTCTTGGCAATAAAACAAATGCGATCCTGCAGTCCGCATTCTTCAAGCTGGCTAACATCATTCCCGTTGATGACGCTGTTGGCTACATGAAGGCTGCGATCGTGAAATCCTACGGCAAAAAAGGTGAAAAAGTTGTTAATATGAACTACGCCGCAGTTGACGCAGGGCTCTCCGGTCTGGTAAAGGTTGACATTCCCGCTGAATGGAAAAACGCTGAAGATAAAGCAGTTGATAAAGAAGCAATCAAGAAAGTACTGCCCGAATTTGTAGAAAAACTGATGGTACCTATGAACGCTCTGAAAGGCGATCTGCTGCCTACATCCGTATTCGCAGGCAGAGAAGATGGTACAGCGCCTCTTGGCACATCCGCTTACGAAAAACGCGGCGTTGCTATTGATGTACCCGAATGGATTGCTGACAACTGTATTCAGTGTAACCAGTGTTCCTATGTATGTCCTCACGCTGCAATCAGACCTTTCCTGCTGACAGAGGAGGAAGCTGCAAATGCTCCCGCATCCTACAAAGTTCTGGATGCGATCGGCGCAGGCGACATCAAACAGTACAAATTCCGTATGCAGGTAGATCCACTGGATTGTCAGGGCTGTGGTGTCTGCGTAACAGCGTGTCCCGCAAAAGAAAAAGCTCTGGTAATGAAGCCTCTGGATACACAGATGCCTGAACAGGCTAACTGGGACTTCTCCATGGAGTTGTCCGATAAAGCGAACCCTATGAGCAAATTCTCCGTAAAAGGCTCTCAGTTTGAACAGCCTCTGCTGGAGTTCTCCGGCGCTTGTGCCGGCTGCGGTGAAACAGCTTACGCAAAACTGATGACACAGCTGTACGGTGACAGAATGTATCTGGCAAACGCAACAGGCTGTACACAGGCTTGGGGTGCTGCAGCTCCTTGTGTTCCTTACACAACAAACAAAGAAGGCTGGGGCCCTGCATGGAGCAACTCCCTGTTTGAAAATAACGCACAGTTCTCCGTTGGTATGGTGCTGGCAGTAGAACAGCAGAGAGAACGCATTGCGATGAAAGTAAAAGACCTGCTGGCTCTGACAGAAGGTACAGCATTTGCAGTTGCTGCTCTGACATGGCTGGAAAACTATGAAGACGGCGACAGATCCAAAGCAGACTCCCGCGCGCTGCTGGCAGCTCTGGATACTCTGAAGGTAGAAGGCGACGCAGCAGAACTGAAAGCATATATTCAGGATAACAGCGAACACCTGACAAAGAAATCCATGTGGATGTACGGCGGCGACGGCTGGGCATACGATATCGGTTACGGCGGTCTGGATCATGTTCTGGCCTCCGGCCGTGATGTAAATGTTCTGGTTGTAGATACCGAAGTATACTCCAACACAGGCGATCAGTCCTCCAAAGCGACACCTATCGGTGCTGTGGCGCAGTTCGCAGCAGGCGGTAAGCCTACCGTGAAAAAAGATCTGGGTGCTCTGGCAATGAGCTATGGTTATGTATATGTTGCTCAGGTAGCTCTGGGCGCAGACCCTAACCAGCTAATCAAAGCCCTGAAAGAAGCAGAAGCTTACAAAGGTCCTTCCCTGATCATCGCTTATGCACCTTGTATCAACCACGGTATCTCCAAAGGTATGGCTAACTCCCAGCTGGAAGCAAAACTGGCTGTTCAGGCTGGCTACTGGCACCTGTATCGCTTCAACCCCGAACTGAAAAAACAGGGTAAGAACCCCTTCATTCTGGATTCCAAAGAACCCTCCATGGATCTGAATGAATTCCTGATGGGAGAAGTTCGTTATGCTTCCCTGGTTCGTACATTCCCCGAAACAGCAGAAGTACTGCTGAAAGAAGCAGAAGTTCAGGCGAAGGAAAAATACGAATCCTACAGAAAAATGGCGGAAATGTGATCCCTCCCCATGTAATCTCTACTGAAAACTGAATTACAGCTACATAAAAACGGCGGAGTCTACGGACTCCGCCTATTTTGTACAAATTATATCTAAAATCTTAAGGTTTTCTTTCAATTCCCTTTTTCCTCTTTTTTTCCTAATTTTCCCATGATAAAATAACCACAGGAAGAAATCAAACATAAACTTATATTTTATATGCAAGGAGGATTTCCTTATGAAAAAGAAAGCATACGCAATTTTTGCGTGTACCGTTTTTACACTGGCACTGGCAACAGGCTGCGGCAGCAAATCACCTGCGGAAACACCGGATATACCCATGCCCGTAACAGAAGCAGAAGAATTGGTGCCTCTGAAAGCAGAAGATGTTTTGCAGATGTATACCGACGCAGCAGATGTTTATGCAGATATCGATATGATGAACTTCCCTGTTGATACAGACCATTCTATCATACTGGATGATGTCACTTATTACAGAATGGATGATGAACGCTTCCATACATACGAAGACTTCCAGAAATATCTGAACCAGTATTTCACCATCAATCTGGTCAACACAGATCTGCTGAAAGGCCATAAATTCGTTGAGAGCAAGGATGGCTACCTTTATATGGCTGATGCAGGCAGAGGCAGCAACCCTTTCTATGCTGGCTATGTTATGGGTGAGCCTACCATCACAGAAGATGAAATCACTCTGAATCTGACTGCATACTACACCGCAGATGACAAACCTTATACCGGTGAAGGCTTCACAACCGAGCCTGAAAATCCCGAAGATTTCAGAACAGAGGAATATCAGTTTACTATGCTCCCCGAAGACAATATATGGAAATTTGAAACCTTCCGTGTATTCTACTAATATCACCAAAAACCCCGAAAACAATCCTTTCCTCGGATCAGTTTCGGGGTTTTTCATTTTTCCGTATTTTTACGCTATAAGAAATTTCGTTTCTTATAGCGTAAAAACCCTCCGGGGGATCGCACCGCGGCGGCAAGGTAGTCAGTCGCAAGCGACACCGCCGCAGGCGGAGCATTTCGTCAAGCGAAATACTTTTTTATTTCAATCGTTCCCATTCCGCTTCCTTAAAGCCCACCAGCACAAAATCTGTGCCAATGATCAGCGGACGCTTCACTAGCATCCCATTGGTAGCGAGCAGCTCCAGCATTTCCTCCTCGCTCATCCCCTGCAGCTTATCCTTCAGCTGCATTTCCTTATATAGCAGTCCGCTGGTATTGAAAAACCGCTTCAATGGAAGCCCACTTTTCTGCCACCAGATTTTTAGCTCCTCTGCCGCAGGATTATCTTCTACAATATGTCTGTCAACAAAGGAAATCCCATTCTGCTCCAGCCATGCCTTTGCTTTCTTACAGGTGGTACATTTAGGGTATTCTAAAAAAATAACACTCATATTTTTCACTCCTTTTCTTTTTTCTATTATACGAGATCATCTCATAGGCTACAAGTTGCCTTTGCAACAGAATTTTTAAATTCCTCTCATTGACAGCCTGCCACAAAATAGTGTACCGTTAAAGCAGAAAACACTAAAGGAGGGTATCCCTATGAAATTTGGATTTATCGGCGCAGGCAATATGGCCAGTGCTATCATAAAAGGCATGACCATCGGTACAAAAAGCTTTGATGGAAAAGACATTCTGATTAACAGTAAAACCATGACCTCTGCGCAAAAGCTGGCAGAAATCTGCGGTGCCTCTGTCGCTTCTGCAGAAGAAGCTGCTGCCTGCGATGTATTGGTGCTTGCCGTAAAGCCCCATATACTTGCCTCCGTTTTGCCTTCTCTGAAGCAAATCATCGAAAACAAAAAACCCCTTGTGGTTTCCATTGCTGCCGGCAAGACACTTTCCTATCTGGAGGAGCTTCTGCCCGCCGAAACACCCATTGTCCGTATTATGCCCAATATCAATGCTAAAATCGGCGCAGCCACCAGCGGTATGTGTAAAAACAAGTATGTCACTCCCGAAGGCGAAGCACTGGTGCGCCAGATATTTGAAACCATCGGAAGCGTCATTGCCGTGGATGAAAGTCAGTTTTCTATTTTTACAGTTTTAGCCGGCTCTGCTCCGGCATTCGCTTATCTTTACATGGATGCCCTTGCCAGAGCAGCCGTAAAAGCAGGCATGACAAAGCAGCAGGCTCTCACCATCGCTGCCGCTGCTGTAGAAGGAAGTGCCAGAATGATACTGGAAAGCAACGAACACCCCATGGCATTGATAGATCAGGTTTGTTCCCCCGGCGGCACTACCATAGAAGGTATTGCAATGCTGCAAAAGCGTGGCTTTGAAGCAACCTTGACAGACGCCTTTGACGCCGTTTTGGAAAAAGACCTGCACATCGGTAAACAAATATAATGTTTACAAAAATAAGGATGACCGTTTCGGTCATCCTTATTCTGCCTATTTCCATCAATTTTATTTCTGATAAGGTCTTGTTTTTCTGCTGCCTTCGCCATATTCCTTCAATGAGCTGATTTTATCATCCGCATCCCATTCCACAATATAAACACCATCCATCCAGCGAGGTGTTCCACTCTTTGTCAATGCTTCCATTTTGAAGGTTACAACCGTTTTATTCTCATCCATGTGCAGAAATTCCTTTGCGTAAAAGGCTTCCATCACATTATTTTTGTGCCAGTCCTCAAACCATGCTTTAATTTCATCCTTGCCAAAATACTGATACCCCCAGCATTCTGTATATTCCACATCGTTAGCAAAAATAGCAGCCATGGGTGTAATATCATCCCCTACCCACATTTCAAACCAGATATTGATCTTTTCCTCTCTCTGACGCAACATATTCACGCACCCCCTAAATGTTTTCCATTTGTGTACAAATGTACTCGATAGATTTATTCTACCATAAAAATCCCTATCCGACAAGAACAGAAAAGTGCTCCTTCCTTGCAAATAAACGATCTGGCTGACTTTTATTTGTATGTATTTTCAATGGGCTGCACATTGCTCCGCTAAAACAGAAAGAAGCCCCTGTATAAAAATGTTGCATTTGCTACTCACTGAATCAACATAGTATGGTATAATATTTTCAACTATAAAAGAGAGTATCCAAGGAGGAGATATTATGTATGAAGAACTGAACAGACTCCCTTTGATCGGAGATAAAGCACCATCCTTCCATGCACTGACAACAAACGGTACTGTAAATTTCCCTGAAGACTACGCAGGCAAATGGGTACTTTTCTTTTCCCATCCCTCAGATTTCACACCCGTCTGTACCACAGAATTTATGACAATGGCGTCTATGAAAGAAGAATTTGAGGCTATGAATGTTGGTTCTATGATAACCATAGAAGGATTCTGGGCGTCTATGAAAGAAGAATTTGAGGCTATGAATGTAGCGCTCTTAGGTTTGTCCGTAGACTCCCTCTATTCTCATATTGCGTGGATCAGAAAAATCGAAGAGCTGGAGTGGAACGGGATGAAAAATGTAAAAATTGACTTCCCTATCATTGCAGACCTAAATACAAAGGTTTCCACAAAATACGGTATGCTGCAGCCGAATGTTTCTTCTACACAGGCGGTACGCGCTGTATTCATCATTGATCCGGATAGTATCATCCGCTCCATCGTATATTATCCCCTGACAACAGGCCGTAATTTCCATGAGATAAAACGAATGATACAGGCTCTGCAGAAATCCGATGAAACCCATAACTCTACCCCTGCAAACTGGCAGCCCGGCGATGATCTTATCATCGCCACCCCCGTCACCGTTGCCGATGCGGAATCAAGCATGGCGTCTACAGCAGAGGATGAGTATGCACTGGATTGGTTCCTGCGTTTCAAAAAAGATAAATAACATCAAAAAAAATAAATATCCACCGGCAAAGCCGGTGGTTTTATGAACAACCCTAAAGGGTACTTCACCAGCCACCCCTCAAGGGGTATGTTCTAAGCTAAAGCTACCAACCGCAAGGAGTATATTAATTCTTAAATGGATCAGTATA
>JAZQTP010000058.1:0-32036 GCA_045630845.1 Anaerotignum sp.
AGCGTGAAGCCGCCCTCAAGATAAGATTTCCCATCCTTATGGAGTAAGATCCCTTGAAGATAACGAGGTTGATAGGTTGGAGGTGTAAGCACAGTAATGTGTTCAGCTGACCAATACTAATAGATCGAGGGCTTGACCAAATAAAGTTGGCAAAGCCATTACGAGCGACAACGCGAAGCGTTGCGCCATAAAAAGATTGATGATATAATGCAGCTTGTACTCAGTTTTGAAGGTGCAATCAATCATGATCCTCAATAGCTCAATGGCAGAGCATCCGGCTGTTAACCGGAGGGTTGCAGGTTCGAGTCCCGCTTGAGGAGTTTTTTTCTATGGTCCGTTGGTCAAGGGGTTAAGACACCGCCCTTTCACGGCGGTAACGCGGGTTCGAATCCCGCACGGATCATATGGCGCCATGGCCAAGTGGTAAGGCAAAGGTCTGCAACACCTCTACCCCCGGTTCGAATCCGGGTGGCGCCTGCTAGTCCTGACATTTCGTCAGGACTTTTTTACTTTATAAGAAATTTTATGTTCTATAAATCAAAGGACTATGAGGGGATAGCTGCTTTTTTGAATTTTCTTCCGCTTTTTGTCAGAAAAAGAAAAGGAAAAAGGATTGACGAATTTGAAAAAAATGATATACTAATAAAAGCTGAATATGGCGCCATGGCCAAGTGGTAAGGCAAAGGTCTGCAACACCTCTACCCCCGGTTCGAATCCGGGTGGCGCCTTTTGGAAACGTCTTAAGCAAAGGAACTTAAGGCGTTCTTTTTTTGAATTTGGAACGATGCCGAACGGTTGACGGAGGGGGATTTTGAATACTATACTATCATTGTGAGATTTTGTATTTTATAGATCGGTTGAGAAAAATTAGGAAAAGGGGGTAATTGTATGTTAAAGGATAACAAAACCTTTGTGATTGGTCATAAAAATCCGGATACGGATTCCATTTGTTCTGCCATTGCGTATGCAGCATTGAAAAACAAACTGGCGGATGGCTGCTTTGAGGCGAAAAGAGCTGGTGAAGTGAATAATGAAACGAAATATGTGCTGGATTTTTTCGGCGTGGAAATACCAGAGCTGATTGAACACGTGGGTACACAGGTGAAGGATGTAACGATCAAACCGACGCCTGTGCTGCATGCAGATATATCCATGAAAAATGCGTGGAATACGATGCGGGATTTGCAAGAATCCACCATGCCTGTCGTGGATGACGATAACGGAAGCCTGCAGGGGATCATCTCCGTTAAGGACATTGCTACGGCGAATATGGATATTTATGAAACACGGATTCTTGCCATGTCCCGTACAAAATACAGCAATGTGCTAGATACCATTGATGGCACGATGGTAGTGGGAGATCCCAATGAGGAAATCACAAAAGGGAAGATTTTGATTGGTGCGGCAAATCCGGATTTGCTGGAAAACTATGTAGAGGATGGGGATATGCTGCTGACAGGAAACCGTTTTGAAAATCAGCTTTGCGGAATCGAAATGGATGCAGGCTGTATCGTGGTCTGCACCGGCGCACCGATTTCCAAAACCATTCAGAAGCTGGCGCAGGAAAAGGGCTGCAAAATCATCAGTACGCCTTATGATACCTTTATGGTCGCAAGGCTGATTTCCCAGTCTGCACCTGTGCGCTACTTCATGAAGAAGGATAACCTGATCACTTTTGGAAGCGAGGATTTTATCAGCGATATTAAAGGAACGCTGGCGAAAATCCGTCATAGAGATTTCCCTGTTCTGGATAGAGAAGGACATTACTGCGGAATGCTTTCCAGACGCTCCTTGTTGGCGATGGATAATAAGAAGATCATTATGGTGGATCATAATGAAATGTCGCAGGCAGTAGACGGAATTGAGGAAGCGGAGATTTTGGAGATTATCGACCATCACCGCATCGGCAGTCTGGAAACGGCTATGCCCGTATATTTCAGAAATCAGCCCGTAGGCTGTACGGCGACCATTGTGTATGAAATGTATCAGGAAAATGATGTGGCAGTAGAGCCCTCCATTGCGGGGCTGCTGTGTTCTGCAATTATTTCCGATACCTTGATGTTCCGTTCGCCTACCTGTACGGCAAAGGATAAAAAGGCGGCGGAGGCATTGGCACAGATTGCAGGGATTGATGTGCAGAGCCATGCGGAAAAAATGTTCCGTGCGGGAAGCAGCCTTTCGGATAAAACACCGGAGGAAATATTCTATCAGGATTTTAAGAAATTCAGCGGTCATGGCAAAAGTTTTGGCGCAGGACAGATTTCCTCTATGGACAGAGGGGAGTTGGAGCAGCTGCGTCCGCAGATTGCGGCATACATGGAAAGCGTTGTGAAAAAGGACGAAATGCTGTTCTTCCTCTTGACGAATATTCTGACAGAGTCCTCCGAACTGGTGTTTGCGGGAGAGGGCGCAAAGGAACTGGCAGAGGCGGCATTTGGTACGACAGAGAAGAATTGGGTTTATGTGCCAGGGCTGGTATCCAGAAAGAAGCAATTTGTTCCTAATGTGCTTAGTGTGCTGCAGCAGTAAGAGAAAAGAAGGAAAACTCCATGAAGAATTATAAAATCATCCTTGCGTATGATGGCACACGATATAATGGCTGGCAGAAGCAGGGGAATACGGAAAACACTATACAGGAAAAGCTGGAACGCATCCTGCGGGAAATCAGCGGGCAGGAGATAGAGGTGGCTGGCTCCGGCAGAACAGATATGGGAACTCATGCAACAGGGCAGGTGATTCATTTTCACATGGACTGGAAAGGAACGGCGGAAAGCCTTTTGGATGCCTTTCAAGAAAGATTACCGGAGGATATTGCGGGGCTTTCCATTGCGGAAATGCCGTCTCGTTTTCACAGCAGGCTGAGTGCCAAGGCAAAGCATTATTCCTATGCGATCTGGAAAAGCAAACGCGCGCCTGTGTTTGAGCGGAAATATGTGTTTCGTTGTGAGGCGGGGCTGGATATTGCGGCCATGAAGCAGGCGGCGGCAGCCTTTATCGGGGCGCATGATTTCAAAAGCTTCTGTGCCAATAAGCGGATGAAAAAATCCACTGTTCGTACCTTATATCGCATTGATTTTGAAGAAACAGAGGAAAAACTGGTGCTGCATTTTTATGGCAACGGATTTTTATATCAAATGGTTCGTATCCTAACAGGGACACTGATCGAGGTGGGAGAGGGGAAACGAAGCCCAGAGGATATGGCGGATATTTTGAAAGCGGAAAACAGAGAGGCGGCGGGCTTTACTGCTCCCAGCCGTGGGCTGTTTCTGCGAGAGGTATATTATGAGGATTGGAAGGACGGTGAAGAAGTATGATTCGTATATCTGAACTGAAGCTTCCCATCGAGGGCAATCAGAAGGCGTTGGAAAAGAAGCTTTCAAAAGCACTGCGGGTGCCGATGGGGGATATTCTGGCGTATCGTATTTTCAAACGCTCTTTGGATGCCAGAAAAAAAGACAATATCCACTATGTTTATGTGGTAGATGCAGAAGTGAAGAACGAGAAAAAGGTTTTGGAAAAAAACAAGGATAAAAGCATTTCCAAGACACCGGATCTGGAATATCAAATGCTGAAAGGGGAAGCTTTTCCCGAAAAAAGACCTGTAGTCGTTGGCTTTGGCCCTGCGGGGATGTTTGCGGGCTTGCTGCTGGCGGAAATGGGTCTTTGTCCTATCGTGCTGGAAAGAGGCGGCGATGAGGAAAGCCGCAAGGCGGCAGTGGAACACTTCTGGAATACAGGGGAATTGGACACGGAGAACAATGTGCAGTTTGGGGAAGGTGGCGCAGGAACATTTTCAGACGGCAAGCTGACAACCCGCATCAAAGATCCTCGCTGTCGGAAGGTTCTGGAGGAAATGGTGGATGCCGGTGCGCCGGAGGAAATTCTTTATGATGCAAAGCCTCATATCGGTACAGACCTATTGCGTGGTGTGGTAAAAAATATCCGTGAAAAAATCAAAGAACTGGGCGGTGAAGTGCGTTTCTTTGCGAAAGTGACAGGCTTTGAATGGAAAGACAGCGATATCTGTGCAGTTGTGCTGGCGGATGGAGAACGGATAGAAACGGCGGATGTGGTGCTGGCGCTGGGGCATAGTGCAAGGGATACCTTTACGCTGCTGCATACGGAACAGTTTGCGCTGGAGCAAAAGCCTTTTGCTATGGGCGTCCGCATTGAGCATCCCCAGCAGATGGTGGATGAAGCACAGTATGGGGAAGCAGCCTATAAGCTTCCTGCGGCAGATTACCGTCTGACCTATACAACTGCACAGGGACGCGGGGTATATACCTTCTGTATGTGTCCCGGCGGATATGTGGTGGCAGCAGCATCGGAGGAAGGGCGTCTGGCGGTGAATGGGATGAGTGAACATTCCCGAGATGGGGAGAATGCCAATTCGGCTTTATTGGTACAGGTCTATCCCGCGGATTTTGGCAGTGACCATCCCCTTGCGGGGATGTATTTCCAGCAGGAGTTGGAGGAAAAGGCGTTTCAGTGCGGCGGCGGAAATTATACTGCGCCGGTGGAGCGGGTAGGCAGCTTTCTGAAACGAACAATGCCGGTGATAAATGAAGTGGAGGGCACCTACCGCCCCGGGAAAAAGGAATGTCGTATGGACGATATTTTTCCTGCCTTTATGACGGAAGCCCTGCGGGAAGCCTTGCCTGCCATGGGCAGAAAGCTCAAGGGCTTTGACAGAGGAGATGCCCTGCTGACAGCGGTGGAAAGCCGCAGCTCGTCACCCATTCGCATCCTGCGGGATGAGAAAGGGATGAGCCTGCGCCATCGGGGGATTTACCCTGCGGGCGAGGGGGCGGGATATGCCGGCGGTATTGTTTCTGCGGCGGTGGATGGCATCCTTGCGGCAGAAAAAATTGCGGAAAAATACGGATGGACAAAATAAAGGAAAGGATAAATCCCTTAAATGAGATTTATCCTTTCCTTTATTTTGCGGCTATGATTTTCAATGAGGCGGGATCATAACAGATGGTTACACCATCGCCCGCTTGCAAGGAGGAAAACACGGAGGCAACCTCTGAAGCTGCTGCAAACTGAAAAGGCTGCACGGTTCCGTCGGGCAGTGTCATTTCTACTGTGTGGGAATCGGTCAGACCATTGAAGAGCATGGATTCCGTTTGGAGTGCGGGAGGGTACTGTTCCCATTTTTTCGATGCTATGTCTGCACAGAAAATGGCGGTGCAGCAAAAAAGAAGTGCGGTTGATATAGGTATCAATGATTTTTTCATGGAAGTTCTCCTTTTGCAGTGAGTGGGGTTTTCTTTATTTATTATCCTATGTTTTCAAAGATGTGCCTATGAGGCGGAATGAAAAAATATCGCAGATTTTTTGTGGTTTCCGTCACACATCGACAGGCAATGGCATAGAATAAGGAAAAAGCTTTACCGAGGGGGGAAGAATGTGATATAATATTTTGAACTATGTCCGAATAGGACTGGGATGTCAATGCCAAAACGCATTGACGGGCTGCCGATCGGTCATCCAAGAGGGAAGGTAGGTAGAAAATAAGCGCCAGAGCCGCAGATCGGGCGGTTGACGAGGCAGGAGTTTATCGAATTTTTCGGCGGATGCTCCTCGCCCTTTCGTTCAGGGACGCAGGCCTTTTTACAAAACGGAGCGGGCAACGCTCCCGACAAAGGAAAGGCAACGAACGGATAAACCAAGGTACCAAATGGAGGTAGAAATTTATGTGCGGAATCGTAGGATATATCGGAAAGGACAGAGCAGTACCTGTACTGCTGAACGGCCTTTCCAAGCTGGAATACCGTGGGTATGACTCTGCGGGGATTTCCGTATTTGAAGATGGCATCCGTACCATCAAGGCGAAGGGCAGACTGGCGGGACTGGTGGAAAAGCTGGAGAAGAGCGGTCAGAAGCCTTCCCATATCGGCATTGGGCATACCCGTTGGGCAACCCACGGCGAACCCAGTGAAACAAACAGTCACCCTCACAATAGCATGAGCGGCAGAATCTCTGTGGTGCATAATGGCATCATCGAAAACTATCTGGAGCTGAAAGAACGCCTGAAAGAAAAGGGTGTGGTATTTCTGTCTGAAACGGATACAGAGGTGGTCGCCCATCTGTTTGAGGATTTATATGACGGGGACATGATCT
This sequence comes from Anaerotignum sp., assembly GCA_045630845.1. Taxonomy (GTDB): domain Bacteria; phylum Bacillota; class Clostridia; order Lachnospirales; family Anaerotignaceae; genus Anaerotignum_A. The sequence goes on from JAZQTP010000058.1 coordinate 6,127, forward strand.
CCACCACAAGAAAACTGCTGCAGGAAATCCGTGGGGCGTATGCGCTGGGGATCCTTTGCAGCGAACACCCCGATACACTGGTGGCAGTGCGTAAGGGCAGCCCGCTGCTGGTTGGTCTGGGTAAGGAGGAAAACTATATCGCATCCGATATTCCTGCTTTGCTGGAATATACCAGAGATTATTATTTGCTGGGCGAGCATGAGATTGCGGTGCTGAAGCAGGATAGTGTAGCGCTCTTTGATATTGACGGAAACAAAATAGAAAAAGAAGTTTATCATGTGACATGGGACATTGCGGCAGCGGAAAAAGGCGGCTATGACTATTTCATGATGAAAGAAATCATGGAGCAGCCGGAGGTGCTGCGGAAAACCATCCAGCCTCGTCTGACGGAAACGGATATTAAGCTGGATGAGATTTCTCTGACAGAGGAAGAAATCAAAAACTGCGGCAGAATCCATATCGTAGCCTGTGGTACGGCGATGCACGCAGGTATCGTTGGCAGATATGTGATGGAGGAAGTGGCACGCATCCCTGTAGAGGTGGATATTGCTTCGGAATTCAGATATAGAAACCCGGTTCTGAACAAAGGGGAACTTTGTATTATTATCAGCCAGAGTGGGGAAACGGCAGACACACTGGCGGCACTGAGAGAGGCGAAAAGACAGGGGCTGAAGGTAATTTCCATCGTTAATGTGGTGGGCAGCTCTATTGCCAGAGAAAGCGATAATGTGATCTATACATGGGCAGGCCCCGAAATTGCGGTTGCTTCTACAAAGGGCTATACAACGCAGGTGTCTGTGCTTTATCTGATTGCACTGCATTTTGCAAAGGTGCGCGGCACCATGACAGAAGCGGCGTTCCGTACTGCAATTAAAGAGCTGCAGGAGCTGCCGACAAGAGCGGAAGAGGTGCTGAAGACCGACGCAAGAATGGCGGAGATTGCAAAGAAATTTGCAGACGCTTCCAATGCGTTTATCATTGGTCGTGGTCTGGATTATGCGGTGGCAATGGAGGCATCCCTGAAGCTGAAAGAAATTTCCTATATTCATTCCGAATCCTATGCAGCTGGCGAATTGAAGCACGGTACGATTTCTCTGATTGAGGATGGTACGCTGGTGATTGCCATTGCAATGCAGGAAGCATTGCTGGAAAAAACAGTGAGCAATGTGAAGGAAGTAAAGGCAAGAGGGGCAAAGGTGCTGGCGATTGCGATGGAAGGCAGCGCCGCCATCGAGGATGTGGCGGATGAAGTGGTTTATCTGCCGAAATGCAATAGCCTCTTTACAAGCTCCTATGGCGTATTGCCGATGCAGCTGTTTGCATATTATGTGGCGGTAGAGCGTGGCTGTGATGTAGATAAGCCCAGAAATCTGGCGAAATCCGTAACGGTGGAATAAGGCGAAAAGCCTGCGGTAAAAAGAATAGAGAGAAAACAAAAACTGCGCCTTGGGCTGGAAAAAGCCCAAGGCGTTTTTGTGTGGCAGGATATTTTATTTTTATAGAAAATAATGGTTAGTTGTCGATAACTTCTGTGTTGACATGGCAGAGTTAGCCATGATATACTTTTTAGGATTTACGATTGAAATGGAAGAAACTGCTAAGAATAGAGGGATATTATGACATTAAATCAGCTTCCGATCGGGAAAGAGGCTGTGATTGTAAAAGTGGGCGGAGAGGGCGCACTGCGCTGTCGTCTGCTGGATATGGGATTGATTCCCAAAACGCAGATTGTGGTGACAAAGGTGGCACCCATGGGCGATCCCCTAGAGTTGCGTCTGCGGGGGTACACCTTAACAATCCGTGTGGATGATGCAAAGAATATTGAGGTGAAAGAAGGTGGAGCAGAATGATTTTTGCGCTTGCAGGCAATCAGAATTGCGGAAAGACAACACTGTTCAACCAACTGACAGGCTCTAATCAGCGGGTAGGGAATTTCCCCGGTGTAACGGTGGATCAGAAAATAGGCGAAATTCGTGGGGAAAAGAACTGCTCGGTGGTTGACTTGCCGGGGATTTATTCCATCCGTCCCTATACCCATGAGGAAATTGTAACAAGGGACTTTATCTTAAAGGAAAAGCCCGACGGTATCATCAATATTGTGGATGCCACTAATATAGAACGAAATCTGTATCTGACACTGCAGCTCATTGAGATGCGGATTCCGATGGTGCTGGCGTTGAATATGATGGATGAGGTACGCAGCAACGGCGGAACCATTGATATTCAGCGGATGAGCGAAGCACTGGGTATTCCGGTGGCTCCCATCAGTGCGGTGAAAAATGAGGGTATTGGAGAGCTGCTGCAGACAGCGATTCGGGTGGCAAAGCAGAAGGAGTATCCGAAGGTATATGATTTCTGTCCCTCCGGCCCGGTACATAGATGTATCCATTCGGTGTGCCATCAGATCGAGGACCATGCAGAGGAGGCGGCGATTCCCCTTCGCTTTGCGGCGACTAAGCTGATCGAGGAGGATACCGCTGTTGCCGAGCAGCTGGCATTGGACACCAATGAAATGGAGCTGATCGAGCATAGTATTCTGCAAATGGAAGAAGAACATGGGATGGACAGAAATGCCGCCCTTGCGGATATGCGGTATGATTTCATTGAAACGGTTTGCAGAGCGACGGTGATTCGGGCGCAGGAAAGCAAGGAGCATCTGCGCAGTGTGAAGATAGACAGCATACTGACGCATAAATATTTTTCGCTCCCTATTTTTGTGGGCGTGATGTTTCTGGTGTTTTATCTGACCTTCAATGTGTTTGGTGCATATCTCAGTGATATGCTGGCGGCGGGCATCGACGGGTTTACCCATGTGGTGGACAAGGCACTGGATGCCTATGGCATCAATCCTGTAGTGCATAGTCTGGTGATTGACGGTGTTTTTGCCGGACTGGGCAGTGTATTGAGCTTTCTGCCGATTATTGTGGTGCTGTTCTTTTTCCTTTCTATTTTGGAGGATACGGGCTATATGGCACGCATTGCCTTTGTGATGGATAAGCTGCTGCGTAAGATTGGTCTTTCCGGCAGAAGCATCGTACCCCTGCTGATTGGCTTTGGCTGTACGGTGCCTGCGGTTATGGCAACAAGGACACTTTCTTCGGAGCGGGACAGAAGGATGACGATTTTGCTGACACCTTTCATGAGCTGCTCTGCAAAAATCCCTGTTTATGGGGTGTTTACGGCGGCATTTTTCCCACAGCACGCAGCACTGGTGATGATTGGGCTGTACGCAGGAGGGATTTTGGCGGGCATTCTGATTGCACTGCTGTTTGATAAAACGGTATTCCGTGGGAAGCCGATTCCCTTTGTAATGGAACTGCCCAATTACCGCTTTCCGTCCATGAAATCTGTGCTTCTTCTGATGTGGGATAAGGCAAAGGATTTCCTGCAGAGAGCCTTTACGGTTATTTTTGTGGCGACAATTATCATCTGGTTCCTGCAAAGCTTTGATGCGAGATTGAATGTGGTAGCTGACAGTGCGGACAGCCTGCTGGCGATGCTGGGACAATGGCTGGCGCCGATTTTTGCACCGCTGGGATTTGCGGATTGGCGTGTACCGACGGCGTTGATTACAGGATTTTCTGCGAAAGAGGCGGTAGTCAGCACCCTTTGTATTTTGCTGAACACACCGGTGGAAATGCTGGAGAGTGCGTTAGGCACATTGTTTACCTCTGCATCTGCTATCAGCTTTCTGGTATTCACGCTGCTTTATACCCCTTGTATGGCGGCAGTGGCGGCAGTGAAGCGGGAGCTTGGCAGCGGGCTTTTGGCGGCGTTGGTTGCTTTGATGCAATGCGTGATTGCGTGGATATTTGCGTTTGGCGTATATCAGGTGCTGAATCTGCTGTCTATATGAGGTGAGCAAATGGGAATTTTAGACTATATCATTCTGAGCGTTGTGGCAGCGGTATTTTTGCTGGCAGTGCGATCCTTGAAAAAGAATGGGAATCGCTGCAGCGGCTGCAAGGGTGACTGCACCCAATGCAATGGAAAACGATAAGCAAATGAAAAGAAGGAAAAGGAGTATCTTGTATAAGGATGCTCCTTTTTTTGCTCTATAAGAAATTTCGTTTCTTATAGAGCAAAAACCCTCCGGGGGATCGCACTGCGGCGGCAAGGTAGTCAGTCGCAAGCGACACCGCCGCAGGCGGAGCATTTCGTCAAGCGAAATGCTTTTTTAAATTATTGGTGATTGGCAGTGAATGGGCGTTGCTGCATATAATTTTTGGTGTTATTCTGTAAATTTTTTATTGACAATAAATGGTTAGTCATGGTAAACTCTTGATAATTAGTTAATACTAACTCGAAAAGAGAGGGTGAGAGGATATGATGAATCTGACAAAGGTGCAGGACGGTGTAGAATATATCATCAAAAATATTGCAACGGATGATGAGGAAATGGACGCATTTCTGTTCTCTCTTGGATGCTACAGTGGGGAATCCATCACAGTGGTGCGTCGTGTGAAAGGCGGCTGCGTGGTTTCCATCAAAGATGGCAGATATACAATAGATAATCTTCTGGCGGAATGTATTGCGGTATAAGTGGTGACTGGTGCACCACATATATTTTGGTCATTAGTTAGCTAAAACTAACTGATAAAGTGAGCAGCATAATGGAAGAAAAGAACAGGGGAAAGAATAATTTGAATTTTGGAGGTATTTCAGATGAGAATCGCATTCACAGGGAATCCCAACAGTGGCAAGACTACGATGTTTAATGCGTTGACAGGCAGAAAGGAATGCGTGGGGAACTGGGCAGGGGTTACGGTAGAGAAAAAGGAAGCACCGGTGAAACAGAATTTTTATGAAGGAGAAGAAACGCTGATTGCGGTGGATTTGCCCGGTGCATATTCCATGTCCCCTTTTACGGCGGAGGAAAGCATCACAAGTGCTTATGTGAAGCATGAAAATCCGGATGTTATCATCAATATTGTGGATGCGTCGAATTTGAGCAGATCTCTGTTTTTTACGACACAGCTTCTGGAGCTGGGAATCCCTATGGTGGTTGCGCTGAATAAAAGTGATGTCAATGAAAAGAAAGGGACGAAGATAGATACCGCTGCGCTGTCTGCCCTGCTGGGCTGTCCTGTGATTGGCACAGTGGCGATTACGGCAAACAACAAGGGGCTGCAGGAAGTGGTGAAAACAGCGGCAGCCCTTGTGGGAAAAGAACAGAAGGCACCCTTCATGCAGGAAAATATTGACCTGACCGATAAGAAAGCAGTAACAGAAGCGGACAAAAAGCGTTTTGCTTTCGTGAATGATATTGTAAAAGCTGTAGAAACCAGAAAGGTGCAGACAAAGGAAATCAGCAAGCAGGATAAGCTGGATGCCATCGTGACAAATCCAATCGGCGGCATTATCCTTTTTGCGGCGATCATGTTTCTGGTGTTTGACCTTTCCCAGTCTACCTTTGGGCCGTTTCTGGCAGATATATTGGTTGGCTGGATCGAAGGATTCCAAGGCTTTGCAGCGGGTAAGCTGGAAAATGCATCTCCCTTTATGCAGGCACTGGTGCTGGATGGCATCATCGGCGGCGTAGGTGCAGTGGTTGGGTTCCTGCCGCTGGTTATGGTGATGTATTTCCTTATGGCACTGCTGGAGGACTGCGGTTATATGGCACGGGTTTCCGTTGTGCTGGATCCTATCTTCAAAAGAGTTGGATTATCCGGCAAATCTGTGATTCCCTTTGTGATTACAATAGGCTGTGCAATTCCCGGTATTATGGCAGCACGCACCATTAAGAATGAAAGGGAAAGAAGAGCAACAGCCATGCTGGCACCTTTCATGCCCTGCGGTGCAAAGCTGCCTGTGATTGCACTGTTTGCAGGCGCCTTCTTTGCGGATGCTGCATGGGTTGGTACGCTGATGTATTTTGTGGGAATCGGATTGATTTTCTTTGGTGCATTACTGGTAAATAAAATTGCAGGGCATAAGGCGAGAAAGTCCTTCTTTATCATGGAGCTGCCGGAATACAAGCTGCCAAGTCTGCGGGGGGCGTTCTTATCCATGCTGTCCCGGGGGAAAGCGTATATCATCAAAGCGGGTACGATCATTCTGGTCTGCAACACAGCAATTCAGATTATGCAGGCATTTAACTGGCAGTTTGAGCTGGTGGCAGAGGGGATGGAGCATACCTCCATTCTGGCGTCTATCGCTTCTCCTTTTGCGGTGCTGCTGATTCCCTTGGGATTTGGGGTGTGGCAGCTTGCGGCAGCGGCTATTACAGGATTTATTGCAAAGGAAAATGTGGTTGGCACGCTGGCAGTATGCTATGGCATCACAAACTTTATTGATACAGAGGAACTGGCGTTGGTTGGCGGCGCAAGTGAGGTTGCGGCGATTATGGGGCTGACAAAGGCGGCAGCATTGGCATATCTGATGTTTAACCTGTATACACCTCCCTGCTTCGCAGCGATGGGGGCAATGAATGCGGAAATCGGGGATAAGAAGTGGCTTCTGGGCGGAATCGCCCTACAGCTTACTACAGGCTTTGTCGTAGCTTTTCTGGTATATCAGATTGGGACGCTGGTTACTTTGGGTACAGTAGGCGCAGGCTTTGTTCCCGGTCTGCTGGCTGTGCTTGCGATTGCTGCCGTGATTGTGGGGCTGTGCAGAAAGGCGAACAAGGACATTGCGGCAGAATATGCCCTGAAGGGTGCAGCAAAGAGCGCATAAGGCAAGGAGGACGCTGATGGTAGATGTTATTGTTGGGTTGATGGTTGTATTTCTGGTTGGAGCGGCTTTACTCTATATCAGAAAAGAGAAAAAGAAAGGTGCAGCCTGTATCGGCTGTCCAAATGCGGGAAGCTGCGGAAAAAGCAGATGCGGCTGCTCGGCAGAATAATATAAGTGCTTTCTAGCCCCTGCCGGAAACGGCAGGGGCTTGCTTTTGTGGAAAATAAAGAATTTTGCTGTGTTTTCGGGAAAAATGAAAGGATTTTCAAGGATATTACATTGCGTATCAAGGATGTTTTATAGTACAATAAAACTGAAATAATATGGCAATCTGCCGAAAGGAGGCAGCCTTTTGGAAATCATAAATTGGAAAGAAATGCTTTACCCCTACGAGCAGGCGGTAGAGGAGCTATTGCTGAAATTTAATAATTTGGATAAGGAATGCAGACATCTGGGGATTTATTCCCCCATTGATTCTGTTTCCGGCAGACTGAAAAAGCCTGCCAGTATTCTGGATAAGGCGGGCAGAAAGCATATCGCACCGGAGAATATCGAAAAAGAAATCGAGGATATTGCGGGTATCCGCATCCTTTGCCAGTTTGTAGAGGATATTCAGAAGGTGGTGGATATGGTGCGGGTGCGCACGGATATGACAATCGTGCAGGAGAAGGACTACATAACCAACACCAAGGCCAGCGGGTACCGCAGCTATCATATCATCATCAAATATCCTCTGAGCACGGCAAGAGGGCCGAAGGAGATTTTTGCAGAGATACAGATTCGCACCAATGCCATGAATTTCTGGGCAACGGCGGAACATTCCCTGCGCTATAAATACAGCGGCAATATTCCGCAGGAATTGCAGGACAGGCTGCACCACTGTGCGGAGGCGGCGTTTCATCTGGATCAGGAGATGTCCACCATTCGCGGTGAAATCACCAATGCCCAGCGGCTGAATGAAATCAGAAGAAATATGACCTCTAATATTCTGGATAATATCCAGAAGCTGCATTTTGTGGCAAAGCTGGAGGATATGGATTCCATCAATCGGGAATTTTCTGATGTATGGAATAGCCATGACATAGACCGTTTGCGGGCATTCAATGAAAAGCTGAATGTATTGGTGGAGGTTTATCGGATATAAAGGAGAGGTTGCGGATGGGACTGTTTGTGATTGCGGACTTGCATTTTTCTTTTTCCACTGACAAGCCCATGGATATTTTTGGTGAAAACTGGAAAAACCATAGCGAACGCATTATAGAAAACTGGCGGGCGGTTGTGGGGGATGGAGATACAGTGCTGCTGCCAGGCGATCTTTCGTGGGGGATGCGGATGGAAGATGCGGCTGCGGATCTGGATGTGATTTATGGCTTGCCGGGAAGGAAGATCCTTTTGGGCGGGAACCATGATTACTGGTGGAAATCCTCGTCGAAGCTGGAAGCCCGCTATCCCGGGATGCGCTTTTTGAAAAATGACTCGGATGTTTATGAGGACTGGGCGATTTGTGGCAGTCGTGGCTGGCTTTGCCCCAATGATGTGCAGTTTACAGAGCAGGACAGGAAGATTTATGAAAGAGAGCAGATACGGCTCAGACTGTCACTGGATGCAGCGATGAAAAAAGGGGCGGAGCAGATTATCTTAATGATGCACTATCCGCCGATGAACGATAAAATGGAAGATTCGGATTTTACGGCGTTGTTTCTGGAGTATCCTGTGAAAAAAGTGATTTATGGGCATCTCCATGGCGGGGAGAACCATGCCAAAGGCTTTCAGGGAGAACGGGACGGCGTAGAGTATTTGTTGAGTGCATCGGACTATTTGGAGTTTTGCCCGAAGCGGATTTTATGACAGGAAGTATATAGAGCACAAAAAAAGAAATGCCCTCCGACGAGAAAATCGGAGGGCTGTTTTTATGCCAGGCGGAGCATTTCATCAAGCGAAATGCGGTTTTATTTTTTCTTTGATTTCTTTTTGGAAAGAGCTTTTTTGGAGCTGTCTTTTTTGGAAGCTTTTTTTTCTGCTTTTTTGGGCTTTGTGTCTTCTTTCTTTTTTACGGAATAGCCGAAAGTACCCAGCTTTTTGCCCAGACCGTAGTAGGCGCCGTGGGAATAGCAGATGGGTTTGGCTTTGTCAAAGTGGAATTTTCCCGTTTTGTCGAGGAAATCATCACTGACCTGTACGGAAACCACTTCTGCGAGAAACATATCGTGGGTGCCGAGCGGGATGATCTGCTTTACCTTACATTCAATATTCACAGGGCTTTCGTATATGATGGGGGCATCCACCTTTTCGCCTTTTTTTGCGGTCAGATGCATCATTTCAAATTTATCCATATCTCTGCCGCTGCGTACGCCGCAGAAATCGCAGGCATAGGCAAGCTTTTCTGTGACCAGATTGATGACAAATTCCCCTTTTTCCTTGATGATATTGTAAGAATGTCGTCCGGGGCGAATGGATACATAGGTCATGGCGGGATCGGAATTGATGGTTCCTGTCCATGCTACGGTGATGATGTTTTTGTTTTCCATATCGCCGCAGGATACCATAACAGCGGGGACAGGATAAATAACGGTGCCGGGTTTCCATATATCTTTTCCCATTTGAATTTCTCCTTTCAGGGGTGTTTTTTGTATGAACGGTTTTATCTTAGTATGAAGACGGTCGGTTTGTAAAGAGAAAAACAGAATTTTGCTTGTAAATGAAGTCTTGCTTCGGTATGATAAAATGAGAGAAAAATGTGGAATTTTAGGAGGGATAATATGAACCTGCCTTTGGAATATATGGAAAAAATGAAAGCTCTGCTGGGGGAGGAATATGAGGATTATATCGCATCCTTTGATGCAGGGAGATTTTACGGGCTAAGAGCCAATACGCTGAAAATTTCTGCGGAGGAATTGCAGGTGAAAGGTGTTTTCACACTGAAAAATGTACCTTGGTGCAATAGCGGTTTTTATTACGAGGGGGAAGAACGCCCTGCAAAACATCCTTATTATCATGCGGGGCTGTATTATTTACAGGAGCCCAGTGCCATGAGCCCTGCGGCGGCTCTGCCCATCGAAGAAGGAGATATGGTTCTTGATCTTTGTGCGGCACCCGGCGGAAAGACTACACAGCTAGCGGCAAGACTGAACGGAACAGGGCTGCTGGTTGCCAATGACATCAGTGCAGGCAGAGCGAAAACCTTACTGAAGAATGTGGAGCTGATGGGGATTCGCAATGCTGTTGTGATGAGTGAAACACCCGATAAGATTGCAAATCGGCTTCCTGAATTTTTTGATAAAATTCTGGTGGATGCGCCTTGCAGCGGCGAGGGGATGTTCCGCAAAGAGCCGGATATGGTGAAAAGCTGGGATGAAAAGATGCTGGCGTTCTGCCAGACAGAACAGGCGAAAATTCTGGATGCCTGTGCGCCGATGCTGAAGGCTGGCGGGATGCTCTTATATTCCACCTGCACCTTTGCGCCGGAGGAAAATGAAAAGAGTATCGGGGATTTTCTGGAAAATCATCCCGAATTTGAATTGGCGGAGATACCGAAGGAGAATGGCTTTGCGGCAGGGCTGCCGCCCTATGAAGCCTGTGCTCGCCTGTATCCCCATAAGCTGAAAGGGGAGGGGCATTTCCTTGCTTTGCTGCGAAAGAAAGAGGCGGAGGGCGGAAAGGCTATTCCGACAGAGGATGGCAAATGGAAAAAACAGATGGACGCCTTTGCTGATTTTGCGAAAGATGTTCTGAAAGAAACGCCAAAAGGGATTTATCAGATTTACGGCGACGGACTGTATCTGCTGCCGGAGGGGACACCGAAGCTGGATAAACTGCGTGTGCTGCGTACAGGGTGGCTGTTGGGTACATTGAAAAAAGAACGCTTTGAGCCGTCGCAGGCTTTCGCCATGGGGCTGAAAAAGGAAGAGGTCAGAAATACCGTAGATTTTCCGCTGGAGGATGAAAGAGTCATCCGCTACTTGAAAGGAGAAACGGTTGAGGGAGAGGGCAAAGATGGCTGGACGCTGGTTTGTGTGGATGGATTTCCCCTTGGCTGGGCAAAGATGCAGAAGGGCAGACTGAAAAATAAATATGCAGTCAGCTGGAAATGGGAATAAAATGTACTTTCCGCAAAGACATTTGTTGACAAATGGCGGAATATCTGTAAAATAAAACTATCGTGCAAAATAAAGGAGTGGAAGAAAAATGGCATTGCAATATATCGGCACAAGAGATAAAAATATCACGGCAACAGCTTCGCAGGCAATCCTGCGGGGGATCTGTCCGGATGGCGGTCTGTATATCCCCGAAACAATTCCCAAGATGGATAAATCTCTGGAAGAACTGGGGAAAATGACTTATCAGGAATTGGCTTACGAAGTGCTGTCCAAATATCTGGATTTTACGGAAGAAGAACTGAAAGCCTGTATCAATGGCGCATACGATGAAAAATTCGATACACCCGAGATTGTTCCTGTAGTGAAAAAAGGCGATGCCATGTTTCTGGAGCTGTTTCACGGCAGAACACTGGCGTTTAAGGATATGGCACTGTCCATCCTGCCTTATCTGATGAAAACATCCGCAAAGAAAAACGGTCTGGATAAGGAAATCGTGATTCTGACTGCAACCAGCGGAGATACGGGCAAAGCGGCACTGGAAGGCTTTGCAAATGTAGAGGGTACAAGAATTATGGTATTCTTCCCCAAAGATGGCGTCAGCCCTGTGCAGAAGCTGCAGATGAATACGCAGGAGGGTGCAAATACCTGTGTTGTCGGTATCAAGGGGAATTTTGATGATGCCCAGAGTGCGGTAAAGAGCATTTTTACAGATAAAGCACTGGAAAAAGAGCTGGACGAAAGAGGCTTCCAGTTCTCCTCCGCAAACTCCATCAATATCGGCAGACTGGTGCCGCAGATCGTGTATTATTTCTGGGCATATCTGAATGCGGTGAAGCTGGGGGAAATCAAAGTCGGCGAAGAACTGAACTTTACTGTGCCTACGGGGAACTTCGGCGATATTCTGGCGGGCTGGTATGCAATGAAAATGGGGCTGCCTGTAGGTCATTTCGTATGTGCGTCCAATGATAATAAAGTGCTGTACGATTTCTTCCGTACCGGTGAATATAACAGAAATAGAGATTTCCATGTGACGGTTTCTCCTTCTATGGATATTCTGATTTCCAGCAATCTGGAAAGACTGCTGGCGCATATGGGCGGACAGGATGCCACAAAGGCAGAAATGGAAAGTCTGAATAAAACAGGTTCTTATAAAGCAGAAATTACAGAAACAAAAATCAGCGGGGAATATGCAACAGAAGCAGAAACCTTTGCCGCTATCAAGAAATTCTATGGAGAAACAGGCTATGTGATGGATACCCACACAGCAGTGGCCTATGCGGCATATCAGAAATATAAAGCGGAAAGCGGCGACGGCAAACCTATGGTTATCGTTTCCACAGCATCCCCCTACAAATTTACAAAGGATGTTATGACTGCGCTGGATGCAAAATATGCCGACGGGGATGCCTTTGCCTTGCAGGCAGAGCTGGAAAAGGCAAGCGGTGTGGCTGTGCCTGCGCCGATTGTTGGATTGGAACACAGACCGATTTTGCACAAGAATGTATGCGAAAAAACAGAGATTAAGGAAGTAGTCAAGAACTGGCTGGCATAATGGAAAACAGCAATGAGATACAGAATAAAGGGATGGGCATAAACGCCAATGCTGTACGGACAAGAATGTAATTTGTTTGGATAGCACAAAAGTAAAGATCCCCTACCCGATTTCGAAATGGGTGGGGGATCTTTTTTGTGAAAAAAGCGAGTACACTTTTGTGCACCCGCTCTGTTCTTAATACTGGTTTGCTTCTTTAAAAACCTTACTATGTACGATTTTTAAGGGTAGGTCTTTTGCTATTTGTTCTGCTATTTTTTTAGAGAAAGAGTTTATAAAGTTTATTGCTTCGCCAATTTTTTCTGGTGATAAAGAGTATCCATCACCAAATGATTCTTCATATAATAAAGCCAGCTCTCCGCCAACATTAACGCCAATTTTAACTTCCTTTGGAATTTCACCAGTCGCCGCTGATTCAATCCATATCTTTTTACTTATTTCCTTTTCCATGTTACTTTCCATTTCTTTTAAAGTTGAAGAAAGGACACTTGTTCTAATTCTTTCTTTAGAGATACAAGCGATTTTTCGATTTGCTTCTACGGGAAGAGTAGAGCAATAGTTTACTTCAATTGCGAATCCTCTATTTCCCATTTTTCTCACCTCCTGTGGTGCGGGAACACCATATGAACTGTAAGTACAGTATAGCGTCCTTCCTTGCGTTTGTCAATATAAACTTTATATTTTACTATAAACAATATTGTATGTCAACATATTTCCGAAAAAATATGGGTGTTTTTTCGGAAAAGTTTCAAAACTAAAAGCAATAATATTAATCTAGGAGGCAAATAAAATGAAAAAAGCACAGAGCCAACTGACTTCTGCCTTTTTTCATTGAGCAGCGCTGGGGGTATATTGCCTTTTATTTTCTTGTATGATAAAATTATTCTGAATAGTTATGTCTTAAGACTAGAAAGGACATCTCATATGGAACTAACAGGAAATATGCAAATCATCTGTCCGATTAGAGGGCAGTTAAAAGTAAATAAACGTAGCAAAGATGGTCTTTCGGCTACTGAGGAATTTTATAGAGTTGAAGCAATTAAATATCTGCTAAGCAAGGGATATCCCAAAGAAAACTTCTGGATTGAACCTATTATCAAAAAATTTGGTAATAGTGGTCGTAATAGTTTTAGAAGTGATTTTGCCGTACTTGATGTGCCAGCTTCGACAATTAGCACCAATGATCCCGAAGAAATTCTTAGTCATGCTGTGATTATCTGTGAAGTCAAGCGCGATAACAAGAAGAACGAGTATGTAAAGAACACTCAAGTTAAGCCTATGTTGGACTTTGCCAAAAAGCAGAGTACTCTAGGTTTATATTGGGATAACATTGAGAAGCGAGTGTTTTGGATTGAAGTCACAGATGGAATAAAAGAGATAAAGGAAGGTCCTCTGACTTTTGTACCCAAATTTGGACTTCCTATCAAAACCACTCCATTGACGTTCAATACAATAGAACCGGTGGACTCTTTAATTGAAACATTTGAACGTATTGAAGACATCCTCCATCAGGCATCATTTGCTCCAGAAAAACGATATGAGATTATTCTGCAGCTGTTGCTTACCAAAATCTTTGATGAACACGCCTTTGAGGTAAGAGGTGATGAACCTCTCGAAATACAGGATTACCGCTCCCTTGGCACTTCGGCTGAGACTACAAAGAAAAAAGTCGGAGAAGTTGTAAAGCGGGCAATATCCTTTTATGGGAAGCATCTGCCAAACAAGCTGTCAGACACACTACCTTTGTCTGGCGACACTCTGTTTGAGATTTTACAGATTTTAGCCCCTGTAAAGATCATCCACTCCAAGAGAGATGTAGTCCAGACCTTTTATATGAAGTTTGCAAAGGCTCTGTATAAGTGGGATATGGCACAGTATTTCACCCCTACTTCTGTTACGGATTTCCTTGTTGACATTATCAACCCTCAATTTGGTGAACATATTGCAGACCCTGCTTGTGGTAGTGCAGATTTTCTTGTTGCTGCATTCAGAGCCGCAAGAAAATTTAATCCTGGCTTTGCAGATTGCATCTGGGGCATTGATAATTCACCAAATGCGGTTCAAGTGGCCGTATTGAATATGCTTTTGAATGGTGATGGCAAAACAAATGTTATAAAAGATGACTCGCTTGAAAACATCAAGAAATATGTTGAAAAGTACGATGTTATAACATGCAATCCTCCGTTTGGAACTAAAATTGTAGAAAAACGATCAAAGGTTTTAAGACAATACGATTTGGGATTTGAGTGGTGCATCGACGAGACCGGTGTACTGAAAAAAACAGATACATTGTTATCTCAACAAGAGACGGGTATTCTCTTCGTCGAAGTCTGCGTTAAAGAATGTAAACCGGGTGGAAGAATTGCTATTATTCTTCCAAATGGCTATTTGGGCAACAGATCTCTCAAATATAGAACTGTTAGAGAGTGGATACTGAGACACACGAAATTAGCTGCTATCGTTTCGCTACCTAGATTTACATTTAAGTCAAGTGGAGCAGATGTAAGTGCAAGTGTTCTGTATTTGGAAAAACGTGAAATACCTTTGGAAAGTATCACGGATGGCGATGAATATCAGTTTGCGGTTGAGTTGATTGAAAAAGTTGGCTGGGATGCAGGTAATAAAAAAGCTGCGCCGATTTATAAGAGAGATCCGGAAGATGGCAGTCTTATCATTGACGAAGAAGGCAGTCCCGTTTTGGATTGTGATTTTGAAGCTGCTGTTAACAGAATTTTGGCAAGTGATGCTGCAAACTGCTTCGACTGGATATCCAAAGGGAAGCATGTAAATCCTGAAGTTGAGGGTTGGTCCGTAAATATAAAACATGTTTACGATGACCCCGATTTAACGATGGATCCTAAGCGTTACGGCAAAAAAGTTATAGACTTGAGGAATAAATTAAAGTCTCGCCCACATGTTTTATTGGGAGATGTCGTAGATTTTATTCCAGAGAAACAAAACGCCTACGGCAAAAAGATTACTGTTCAAAAGTCTAACATATACCAGTATGTTGAAATCCAAGACATAGGCTTTGGTGATTTCCACTGCAAAGAAATGCGTGGCTGGGAGTTACCGAGTCGCGCAAAGCACTTTTCGTCGGCTGGTGATATATACATTGGAGCAATTTGGGGGAGCGCTATTAAATGGTGCTACATTCCCGAAGGAATTGACAACATTGTTGTAACAAATGGCTACTTCAGATGTAGAGTAAAAGATGGAATGGAAAAATATACGCCAGACCTATTAGCTTATTTGAATAGCGAGGGATGGGGTGTGCAGATGCGAGCATTTTCCAGAGGTTCAGACGGACTTGCTGAGATCTGCGAAGATGATGCCAAAAATGTTATCATTCCGTTACTCAGCGACGATGTGCGAGACGGTTTATCTGAGTATGTAGAAAATCTACAGCGCGGCACTACGACCGTCAATAGCGTAGTAAAGCAGCTTATAAAGGATGAACGTGTGGCATATAGCGATCCTGATAAGCGCCCCAGCCATATTGTTCTTGTGTAAAGCCAAAGGCTCCCCTCCGAAAGGAAGGGAGCCTTTTTACGTGATTTTGACGAAGGGTTTTCAGAATAGTCATTATCAACACAGTATTTGTTGCCATTTTACCTTTATTGAGCCAAAACGCAAAGAAAAACTATAGTATTAAAGACTTTCACGATTAAACCAATGATTCTTTATTGAAATAAATATAATCAATTAGTAAAATTTGTTTCAATATCTTCTTTCTACAGTTTGGTTAAATTGCAAATCAATGTCTGTTTACGCAACGCGGTAATTGAAAGGTACAAATGAGGTTGGACGTAGGTTTCTCGCATTGGCTCGCTCCGGCTTCACTTGCACCAGATGGCG
The DNA here is from genome assembly GCA_045630845.1 of Anaerotignum sp. GTDB lineage: Bacteria > Bacillota > Clostridia > Lachnospirales > Anaerotignaceae > Anaerotignum_A. Next base: position 22,312 of record JAZQTP010000058.1, read on the forward strand.
GGACATATCTGCTATAAGCTGTTCACCGCTTGCATCGGGTGTTGCTAAAAACTTCTTTACAAGATAAGTCGCCAGTTTGATGTTGATTTTATATTCGTAGGCGTTATTAGGATTTTTTTCAAGGACGATGCCGTTAATAATCTTCCAAACAGCGGCGGAAGTGATGAAGTGTCCGTATAGTTCTTGTCTGGAGTATTCTTCTTTCTTGCACTTCATGCGACTTGCTCCGCAGTCATATTTGATGTGTCTAAAGAAAATTTCTTCGCGCCATCTCAACTTATAAAGATCCATTATTTCTGCCGCGTTGAACTCTTCGCGCGGTAGCGAAGTCAATAGCGTTTCCAGATCTCCGTTAGGCAGTCTACCACGAACTACGCGAAGGTGCATAATGTATGGGAGTGGGTACGCAAAGCGTGATACATAAGTCTTTGGACTGAGTTCTTTGCCGCGCTTACTACCTGTATTCACATAGACGTGCCCTTGTTCCTTACTTTCCTTTGACTGGCTGTTGGTAAGTACAAACTGTAAATCTACATCTAACTCTTCCATTGGTAACGCTTGTATAGGTTTTAGCGCACCGACATTCTGTTTTGTACGAATAACGAAATCCATTCCTTTTTGCTGAAAATCAGCAATTAGGGGGTAGGAAGAATATAGTCTGTCGCAGACTACAATGCAGGGTGGAAAATCATTCCACTGCACCATGAACTCCGCATCAGCGTGTTCATTCTGGGCGCTGATAGGGTTTAGCACCATATCCACTGTTTGATGGGATAGCAAGTCTAACATTACTGTTGCTTTATACTGGTTGTAGCCACCCTTTATGGTATTAGGGGCGGGCATAAAGGAAGGAGTATCTTTGTTAAGCGCGGTATTGAAGTTTACGCCATCCATAGCAATCAGCTTGCGACCCTTACAAAGGAATTTCTCGTTGCCGCTGTCTGTATCAGAGAAGCGACGTAAAACATAATACATCAGCTCTGAGTCGATAGCGGCGCGGCGTTCAGAGAAACTAGATGCAGTAACCCTTACTCCGGGGTAATCGTACAATTCCTTGCGCAAACTATTGCCGCCCATAAGGCAAAGCATTTTAATCATTGTCACTCTGTCGAGTTTGCTGTTTTTGGTGAAGTGAACAGTTTCTTCGTTAGTATCATGTTTCCAATCCTCAATAGCTTTACGAATAGCAGATTCAAACTCTGCTTTTACTTTATCAGCGATATTTGTTTTCATGTTTTTGGCTCCTGTCATGTGTATTTGCCGGATTTCAAGTGCAAAAAAGCGCATGACAAAAACTCCCACCGGCTGGGAAGCTTTTGTCATGCGCTCCTAAGACACTCATCAATATGTCAGGACAGCAACACGAAATAAAAAATCAGTCAAAATTCAAAAATGCCGTAAATATCTAAAAAATCTCTCATGTGGACTACTAAGGTCAATTACAGGATATCATATGCCGCTAAGGCTGTCAATGTGTACAAAAATTGTTCGAAATGAGTTTGCCAAAACCGAACACTACAAAATGACAAAAAAGATCAGAGGATGGAAACCGAACAGTTTCCATCCTCTGCCGAAAAAACTCCTTATTCTACCGGACAGCATTGGCATAAACGCATCCTTTTTTCTTTTAGATTAGCATTGCATTTCTATTTCTGTTGGCGTAAAATGAAAATAGCGTAATATGGGTTGCAGTATGCAGTCCTGTTGATATGCGTTTCGGCAGATGCCGAGAGAAATTGACACAATAAAATAATTCAACCATAAAAAAGGAGAGATTGCTACCATGAAAATGTTTATCGACACAGCGAATGTAGACCACATCAGAGAAGCAAATGACCTGGGTGTAATTTGCGGCGTAACAACAAACCCCTCCCTGATTGCGAAAGAAGGCAGAGATTTTGTTGAAGTTGTAAAAGAGATTACAACAATCGTAGATGGCCCAATCAGTGCAGAGGTTATCAGTCTGGATCATGCAGGCATGGTGGCAGAAGCGGAAGAACTGGTTAAAATCCATAAAAACATCGTTATCAAAATCCCTATGACGCTGGAAGGCTTGAAAGCAGTTAAAATTCTGGCGGCAAAAGGCATAAAAACAAATGTAACACTGATCTTCTCCGCTACACAGGCGCTGATGGCTGCAAGAGCAGGTGCTACATATGTATCCCCTTTCTTGGGCAGAGTAGATGATATCGGTTCCGTTGGAATGACACTGATCGAAGACATCGTTCAGATTTTCGACATCCACGGTCTGGATACAGAAATCATCGCTGCTTCCATCCGTAACCCTCTGCATGTAGTAGACGCTGCAAAAGCAGGCTGCCACATCGCAACAATCCCTCACAATGTTCTGATCCAGATGGCAAAACACCCTCTGACAGACATTGGTATCGAAAAATTCCTGAAAGACTGGGAATCTGTACCCAAGAAGTAATGAAAATTAACTGATTCAGAATCTAAATTTTCGGAGGAATAATTACAATGAGTAATATTGATAATCTGACAATCAATACCCTGCGTTTCCTGTCCGCAGAAGCAATCCAGAAAGCAAAGAGCGGTCACCCCGGTCTGCCTATGGGTGCAGCACCCGCTGCTTACACACTGTGGGCAAAAGAAATGAAAGTAAACCCCGCAAATCCCAACTGGGATGACAGAGATAGATTTATTCTGTCCGCGGGTCATGGCTCTGCGCTGCTGTATTCCCTGCTGCATATATTCGGTTATGGTCTGACCATCGAAGACCTGCAGAACTTCCGTCAGAGAAATTCTCTAACACCCGGTCACCCCGAATACAAACATACAACAGGCGTTGAAGTGACAACAGGCCCTCTGGGACAGGGTATCGCCAATGCAGTTGGTATGGCTCTGGCAGAAAGCCATCTGGCAGCAAAATTCAACACACCCGAATTTAAGGTAGTAGACCATTACACATACGCACTGTGCGGCGATGGCTGTTTGCAGGAAGGTGTTGCAGCGGAAGCGGCATCTCTGGCTGGCACAATGGGGCTGAATAAACTGGTTGTTCTGTACGATTCCAACCACATCACAATCGAAGGCGATACGGCAACAGCGTTCTCTGAAGATGTGCTGAAACGCTTTGCAGCATACGGCTGGGATACACAGGAAGTAGCTGACGGCAATGATGTAGATGCTATCAAAGCTGCCATCGAAAAAGCAAAAGCATCCGATAAACCCTCCATCATCAAGATCGAAACACAGATCGGCTATGGCGCACCCAACAAACAGGGCAAAGCAGCTGCACACGGCGAACCTCTGGGTGAGGAAGAAATCAAACTGGCGAAAGAAAATCTGGGCTGGCCTTATCCCGACACAACATTCTATGTTCCGGAAGAAGTAAAAGCACACGTTGCAGAAATCAATGCAGCAGGTGCAAAAGCGGAAGCACAGTGGAATGAAATGTTTAAGGCTTATGCTGAAAAATATCCCGAACTGGCAAAAGAATACGCTGTATGGCACAGCGACGAGCTGCCTGTTGACCTGCTGGCTGACGAAGACTTCTGGAAAGACGAAGGCGATATTGCAACTCGTGTGACATCCGAAAAAGTTTTGCAGAAAGTGGCGAAAGTGGTTCCCAATCTGTTCGGCGGCTCCGCTGACCTGGCTCCTTCCAACAAATCCCTGATGAAGGACAGAGAATACTACAGCAAAGAGAATGCTACAGGTTCCAACATCCATTTCGGTATCCGTGAATTTGCCATGACAGCAATGGCGAACGGTATGGCGGTACATGGTGGGGTAAGACCTTACATCGCAGGCTTCTTCGTATTTGCGGACTACATGAAAGCAGGCCTTAGAATGGAATCTCTGATGGGACTTCCTGTAATTTCCATCTTGACACATGACTCCATTGGTGTTGGGGAAGATGGCCCGACACATCAGCCCATTGAGCACATGGCAATGCTGCGTTCTCTACCGAACTACAATGTATTCCGTCCTTGTGACACAAGAGAAACAGCGGCAGCTTGGTATACAGCACTGACAAGCAAAACAACACCTACAGGTCTGGTACTGTCCAGACAGAACCTGCCCGCACTGGAAGGCACAGGAAAAGGTGCGCTGAAAGGTGCTTATGTGCTGAAAGACTGCGAAGGTACACCTGATGTACTGCTGATGGCGTCCGGTTCTGAAGTAGAACTGATCTACAAAGCATTTGATGAACTGGCTGCAAAAGGCGTAAAAGCAAGAGTTATCTCTATGCCTTGCTGGGAGCTGTACGAAGCGCAGGATGCTGCATACAAGGAAAGCGTAATGCCCAAGGCGGTTCGTGCAAGACTGGCTGTGGAAGCGGCTTCCGATTTCGGCTGGCACAAATATATAGGTATGGATGGCGATATCATCTGCATGGATGGTTTCGGTGCATCTGCGCCTGCAGGTCAGCTGTTCAAGGATTTCGGTTTCACAGTGGAAAATGTGGTTGAAAAAGCACTGGCTCTGGTGAAATAAAACATTTGCGGGGCAGAACCCCGCAAGGGGGTCACCCCCTTGACCCGGATAGGAAACCGCACATTTGTGCGGTTTCAATTTTTAATCATAAAAGAGAGGTGAATAATGTGAGAACATTCATCGCAATCGAATTAGAAGAAGAAGTAAAGGATAAACTGGCGGAAATTCAGACAGAAACAGAGAAGCTTTGCCGCAGGGGAAACTATACACCGAAAGAAAATTTTCATTTGACACTGCATTTTTTGGGTGAAGTGGGCGAGGAGGATCTGGATTATTTGCAGCAGGCGATTTATGAAACAGCTCGCCGCAACCGCCCCTTTATGTTTTCGATTGATAAGCTCGGCTTTTTTCCCAGAGGAAATAAAGGCGTTATGTGGGCAGGGCTGGAGCGGAACAGCCACCTGCAAAGATTATTCGGTACGCTGGAGAAATCTCTGGAGCAGCAGGGCTTTGCAAGAGAGAGAAAGGGCTTAAGCCCACATATTACGCTGGGCAGGGAGGTGGAGCCACACCGCAGCTTTCAGGATGTGCAGAGAAGCGTGAAATGGGAGCCAATTTCGGTTTCCGTCAGAAGCATCTCTTTGATGGAAAGTGTCAGAAAAGGTACGAGATTGGTTTATGTGCCATTATTCCGACAGAAGCTGATTGGAAAATAAAAGAAAAAGGTGGGAGAGAAGGATGAAAACGATCCGCTCTCCCATTTTGTTTTTTGGAGAAGGAGGGGATTCTATTTGTGAAAATGGTAAAAAGTTTCTTGATATGAAAATAATGTTTGTCGGCGGGAAAAGGTGCAAATTAGACAAGGGGATTTGTATAATTTTACTGATAAATTAGTTTTCTTGTCAAACATCAACAAATTTGTTCAAACTTTAACAATTTGATTGACAAAGGGGTTTTTCGTTTTTATACTGATGATATTGGGAAGTTTCTGTGTTTTTCCGGTTACATAGGCAGGAGAAGCGCTGTTCCAAGCAGAGCAAAATGTTTTGAATTTGAGTAGCTTTTAACAATTTTATTTTAGGAGGAATGAAATTATGGCAACAACAGTTTTTTATCCTGGTTACTCCGCAGGCGTAGATGCATATTATGACATCGAAAAAATCTGCTCTCCCTTTGGTACAAAGGCAGTAGTAATCAGTGATGAAATTTCCATCAATGCAACAAGAAAATACATTGATGAAGCAACAGCAGAAGGTACTGTTAAAGTAGAATATGTTTTGTTTGGCGGCGAAGCATCTTTTGAAGAATGTGAAAGACTGGCAAATCTGGATGTTGTGAAAAATGCAGATATGGTATTCTGTCTGGGCGGCGGCAAGGCGATTGATACAGGCAAATATGTTGCCCGTGATATGGGTAAGCCTTACTTCACATTCCCTACGATCGCATCCACATGTGCTTGCAACTCTGCACTGGGTATTTATTATAATGAAGACCATACCTTCAGATGTATGTATCGTGTAGACAGACCTCCTGTACATATCTTTATTTCTACAACAGTTATCGCAGAAGCACCTGCATCCTTCCTGTGGGCAGGTATTGGCGATGGTATGTCCAAGGAAGCAGAAGTTACATTCTCTGCAAGAGGCAGAGAAAATGAACTGACACTGGAAGAACAGGCTGGCGTAGCTATGGCAGCTTGCTGCACAGAGCCTCTTTTGAAATACGGTATTCAGGCAATGGAGGACTGCAAAAACAACCGTCCTTCCGAGGCGATCGAACAGGTTGCGCTGGATATTTTCATCAACACAGGTATGGTTTCCAACATGGTTGACTCTGCAAAATACAATACATCCGTGGCACACGCTTTCTTCAATGCATCCACAACACTGCACCAGATCGAAGCAAGACACAAACACGGCGAAGTGGTTTCCTACGGTACACTGATCCTGCTGACACTGGATAAGCAGTATGAAAAGCTGGACAGATTCTATGATTTCTACAAAGGCATGAAGCTGCCCACAAAGCTAGCTGATATTGAAATCACAGTAGAGGAGCTGGATCCTGTTCTGGAGCTGGCGATGAAGAGATACGATATGGATGTGGTTCCTTATGAAATCACAGCAGCTATGCTGAAGGATGCGATTCTGGAATTGGAAGAATACAACAAAAAGAAAGAAGCGTAATCGGGAAATAAAGGCGTTTTCCGGTCAATGTGTTGAATAAAATATTTCGTCAGTTTTTTTGTGTACTTTTTAGTATACATACTGGAAAAATGCCGAAAAAAGCCTTATACTGAAAAAGATGAGAAAGCGGTGCAGCGCGCTGTTTTCTCGAAAGAAAGGAAAATGAAACGGTAGAAGCCGTTTCGGATAGAAGACGATGTTATCATAAAAACAAATGTTTTAAGGAGGAAACAAAGTTATGGAATTTGGATTTTCTAAAGAGCTGGATCTGCTGAGAGAGATGTACAAAAAATTCGCAGAAACAGAAGTGAAACCTCTGGCAGAAGAACTGGATGAAGAAGAAAGATTCCCTGTGGAAAATATCCCCAAGCTGGCAAGATACGGCTTTATGGGTATTCCTTTCCCCAAAGAATACGGCGGTGCAGGCGGCAATTACCTGACATACGCTATGGCAGTAGAAGAACTGGGCAAGGTATGTGCAACAACAGCAGTTATCGTTTCTGCTCACACATCTCTGTGCGCAGGTCCTATCTACTACTTCGGTACAGAAGAACAGAAACAGAAATATCTGGTACCTCTGGCAAAGGGTGAAAAGATCGGTGCTTTCGGTTTGACAGAACCCTCCGCAGGTACAGACTCCTCCATGCAGCAGACAACTGCAAAGCTGGATGGCGATGAATATGTACTGAACGGTACAAAAGTATTCATTACAAATGCTGGCTATGCTGATATCTATGTAGTTATCGCTATGACAGACAAATCCAAAGGCAACAGAGGTATTTCCGCTTTCATCGTAGAAAAAGGCACACCCGGCTTCTCCATTGGTAAGAAGGAAAGAAAAATGGGTATCCGTGGTTCTGCTACTTGCGATCTGATTTTCGAAAACTGCAGAATCCCTAAGGAAAACCTGCTGGGTAAAGAAGGTCAGGGCTTCAAAATCGCAATGCAGACACTGGACGGCGGCCGTATCGGTATCGCTTCTCAGGCTCTGGGTATCATGCAGGGTGCGATTGATGAGTGTGTGAAATATGTAATGGAAAGAAAACAGTTCGGCAAGAAGATTGGTCAGTTCCAGAATACGCAGTTTGAATTGGCTGACATGGCTACAAAGGCTGAAGCAGCGAAACTGCTGGTTTACAAAGCAGCATGTGAAAAAGATGCAGGCAGACCTTACAGCCACCTGTCCGCAATGTGCAAATACTACGCTGGTTCCACAGCTTCCGATATTACAAGAAGATGCGTACAGCTGTTTGGCGGCTACGGCTACACAAGAGATTACCCCGTAGAAAGAATGATGCGTGATGCGAAGATCACAGAAATCTACGAAGGTACATCCGAAGTTCAGAAAATGGTTATCTCCAGCTGGATGAAACTGAAATAATCCGAGAACATAAGCACATTTGAAAAACGGAAGGAGAAATAGATTCCTATGAAAATCTTAGTTTGTATCAAACAAGTACCCGATACTGTAGAAGTTAAAATTGATCCTAAAACAGGCACACTCATTCGTGATGGCGTACCTTCTATTATTAACCACGATGACAAAACAGGTATTGAAGCAGCGCTGCAGATTAAAGAGCAGCTGGGCGGTACAGTAACAGTTGTTTCCATGGGCCCCCCTCAGGCTGATGTTGCATTGAGAGAAGCGCTGGCTATGGGCTGTGATGAAGCATATCTGGTATCCGCTAGAGAATTCGGTGGTTCCGATACATATGCTACATCTGGTATTTTGGCTGCAGCTTTGAAGAAAATCGGTTATGATTTGGTTATCACAGGTCGTCAGGCTATCGACGGTGACACGGCACAGGTTGGTCCGCAGATTGCTGAAAAACTGGAGCTGCCTCAGGTTTCCTATGTGGAAGAAGTGATTGAAGCGGCGGAAGATCATGTGGTTGTAAAAAGACAGTATGAAGACGGCTACCACATCGTAAAAGTAAAAACACCTTGTTTGCTGACAGCAATCGCTGAATTGGCAGAACCCAGATATATGTCCATCGCAGGTATCTTTGATGCATACAAAAAAGAAATCAAAGTTCTGGGATTCGAAGATTTGAAGGATGAACTGGAACTGGATATGATCGGTCTGAAAGGTTCTCCTACAAATGTATTCAAATCCTTCACGAAAGAAGTGAAGGGCGCAGGTACAATCCTGAACGATCTGACACCGGAACAGGCTGTTGAAGCAATCGTTGCAAAACTGGAAGAAAAATTCATCATCTAAATTGATAGAAATAGAAATAATAGGAGGTAAGTCCCATGAGCAAAGGTATTTTTGTAGTAATGGAACAGAGATACGGCAAGGTTCAGAATGTAGGTCTGGAGCTTGTTGGTGAAGCTACAAGACTGAAAGAAGATCTGAAAGATGATGTAGTAGCAGTGCTGCTGGGTCATAAGGTAGAAGGTGAAGTTGCAAAAATCTTCCACTACGGTGCAGACAAAGTAATCCTGGTTGACCACCCTATGCTGGAAAACTTCGCAACAGAACCTTACACAAAAGCTGTAACAGAAGTAATCAAAAAATTTGATCCCGAAATCATGCTGTTCGGCGCTTCTTCCATCGGCCGTGATGTTGCTCCCCGTGTAGCATCCCGTGTAAAAACAGGTCTGGTTGCTGATACAACAGGTCTGAGAATGGCGAAAACAGAAGCTGAACTGGCAAAAGAAGCTGAAATGGGTAACGCAACACCCGAAAGAGCACTGCTGATGACGCGTCCTGCTTTCGGTGGTAACATCATGGCTACACTGATGTGCCCCAGAACAAAACCTCAGATGGCTACAGTTCGTCCTGGCGTTATGAAAATGATCGCAAAAGACGAAACAAGAACAGGCGAACTGATTAAATTCGACGTAAACTTCACAGCTGCTGACATGAACATCGAAATCATGGAAGTTGTAAAATCCGAACACGCACATGTTGACCTGACAGAAGCAAAACTGATCGTTTCCGGTGGTCGTGGTGTTGGTTCCGCAGCAGGCTTTGATGTAATCAAAGATGTAGCGGATGCACTGGGCGCAGAAGTTGGTTCCTCCAGAGCGTGTGTTGACGCTGGTTGGATCGCAAAAGACAGACAGGTAGGTCAGACAGGTAAAACAGTAAGACCTGAACTGTACATGGCTTGCGGTATCTCCGGTGCTATCCAG
>JAZQTP010000059.1:0-100676 GCA_045630845.1 Anaerotignum sp.
ACTTCATGTCCTGTGTTATCTTGTTCATAGTGAATAGGGACACCTGCCTTTCGGTTTTTTAAGACAACTCAACCATACCACAGGTTATTCCTATTCACTATTCTTTTTTTCTATTTGTCACACATCATTGTAATACCTACACACAATAAAGTTATAGGTGTTTTGGAAAAAGATTGTAATTCTTGCAAGAACAGTATAAAATAAAATGATATGAAAAATATCAGATTTCAGAAAGAAAAGAGGAGAAAAAATGGAAAAGAGTGCAAAGCGTATCATTATAAAAGGCGTTGTTACGATGGTTTTGGTGGCACTGGCAGGTTTTTTGCTGTTCAATGGCTTGGGCAGACATCCCTATACTTATGATGAGCTGGAGAGTGTATTCCGTGCAAAGGCAGCGGAGCAGAATGTGGTCAGCCATAGCGGGGAACAGCTGACATTTGCAGAGTATGGCAACAGCATCACCTTTGCGATGCAGACAGAGGACGGAGAAAGAGCCTGTGCAACTTATGGCAGAAGTATGTTTTTCAATAAATTTAAGGAAATCAATTTTTACTCCGGCGTAAACGGTGTGTTGGCTTTGGATGAAATGACATATCAGGTCAACGACGGTGTGATCGGCTATGATGCAACAGTGCAGTTTGGGGAAGAAGTGAATATTGTCCTCAGTGACGAGGTGCAGCCTGTGATGTATATGAAATTCATGGCTGTTTGCATTCTGGCGATGGGGGTATTTGGTATAAAAATTTTCCTAAACAGACGGAGAAGATGACAAAAGAAAAAGATATGAGGTGAACCAGAATGGAATTATCAAAAAAAGCAATGTGTATTAAGGCGTCTACAACAATGGCGATTTCCTCCAGAGCGGCAGAGCTGAAAGCGGCAGGGCTGCCTGTTATTGCCTTTGGTGCAGGAGAACCGGACTTTGACACACCGGCGCACATCCGACAGGCGGGGATTGATGCGATTCAGAATGGACAGACACGCTATACACCTGCGGCAGGGACACCTGCCCTCAGACAGGCGATATGTGATAAGCTGAAAAGAGAAAACGGACTGGATTATGAACAGGCACAGGTTGTAGTCAGCAATGGGGCAAAGCATTCCTTGATGAACTGCTTTATGGCAATTCTGAATGAAGGAGAGGAAGTGATTATTCCTGCACCCTTCTGGCTGAGCTATGCGGAGATGGTTCGGATTGCCGGCGGTATTCCTGTTATCATTCATACGAAAAAGGAAAATCAGTTTATGATGACCAGAGAAGAGCTGGAAGCGGCCTATACAGAAAAAACAAAGGCTGTTGTGCTGACAAGTCCGTCTAATCCTACCGGTCAGGTGATGAAGCGGGAGGATTTGCAGATGGTGGCAGACTTTGCGGTGGAAAAGGATATTCTGGTGATTTCCGATGAGATTTATGAAAAGCTGATTTATGATGCCGATAAAACCCATATCAGTATTGCATCTTTGGGCAAAGAAATATATGATAGAACCATTATTGTCAATGGGGTATCCAAAAGCTATGCCATGACCGGTTGGAGAATCGGTTATACAGCGGCACCCCTTGCGATTTCCAAGCTGATGGCATCGCTGCAGTCCCACATGGCATCCAATCCAAACTCCATTGCACAGGCGGCAACAGTAGTGGCACTGAATGGCTCGCAGGATTGCGTGAAAGAAATGTACATGGAATTTGCAAAGCGCAGAGATTATATTTTTGAAAGAGAAGAAGCAATCCCTATGTTGCAGGCATTGAAGCCCCAGGGAGCCTTCTATCTGTTTGTAGATGTTTCCGCTACCTATGGGAAAAGCAGCAATGGGGTAAAGATACAGTCTGCAGCTGATTTTGCGGCAGCACTGCTGGATCAGAAGTATGTAGCGGTGATTCCTTGCGGTGATTTTGGTATGCCGGATTATATTCGTCTTTCCTATGCGACTAGTCTGGAGAATATTAAGGTAGGAATGGATCGTATCGAGGAGATGGTAAAAGGATTAAAAGATTAAAAAGACAGGCACTGCTTTTTGGAGGGGAAAGTAAATTATGCATGGGCATTAAGAAAGAAGCATAAATTTATTCCGATGGAAATACCCTGTAGTGGAGGGGATGGACATGAAGAAAAAGCGGGAAACAGGCAGACAGAAGATTTTATGTATCGTCTGTCTGTTTTTTTTGTTGGGAACAGCCGGTGGAGCAATAATCGCGAACTTCTTGCCGATGGAGGAGAAAAGCAGCCTTTCCCTGTTTCTACAGCAGGTGGGAGAGAATCAACAAATACCGTCTTTTGGAGCTTATTTCTGGAAATATTTGAAATATGGAGTGTTGATTTGGCTAGGAGGATGGATGCAAATGGGCATTTTCTTTTCTGGAGCAGTTTTTCTGTTTCGCGGCGTGTCGCTGGGCTTTACTTCTGCTATGCTGCTTTTGACACATGGGGAGAAAGGGATTTTTCATGCAGTTATTTCGATTCTCCCGCAGAATCTTCTATTAATTCCTGCATATACATTTTTGATGTGGTCGGCATTGTATTATATGCTGCATTGGAAGGAAGAAGGCGGAAAGCGTGCGCTGAAGCGGGAGAGGAGAAGGAAACAGGCGGAATATTGTATTATTTTGGGCGGGGGAATTGTACTTTTGGCAGGTGCGTCAGGGGTAGAATATCTGCTTTTGCTTGGATAAAAGATGAAAAAGCGGAGGGGAAATCCATTTTTTGTGTTTTTTATTTGTTTCTGTCAGTGTTTTTCAAAAAAGTTCATGGAAAATTCATAAATTTTACATTTTTGTGACAAAAAATGTCGACAAGATTAAAAAAACTAAGTATAATCTAAGGTACTATAAACGAAAGGGATTGTTTTTATGGAACAGAGCCTTGTTGATTTTACCGAATATTTGCGGAATGAGAAAAAATCATCTGAGAATACCGTTCTGTCTTATGCCAGAGATTTGCGGGGTTTTTATGGATTTATGAAGGAAGCCGGTGTCAAGGATCCTGCGAAAGTGAATCGTACGAATGTGATGGCGTATGTGTATGAGCTTCAGAAGCAGCATAAGGCAGGGGCAACTGTATCCAGAAACATTGCATCTATTCGTGCTTTTTTTCAATTTTTGCAAAGAAAAGGGAGAGTAACGGATAATCCGGCGATAGAGCTGGAGCTGCCGAAGGTGGAGAAAAGAGCGCCGGAGGTTCTTTCACTGGAAAAGGTAGAGTTATTGCTGGAGCAGCCCCGCGGAGAAGAGGATAAAGAGGTGCGGGACAAGGCTATGCTCGAACTTTTGTATGCAACGGGGATTCGGGTGACGGAATTAATCTCTCTCAGAGTGAAGGATATCAATCTTTCGTTGGAGTATATTCGTTGTGGAGATGAGAATAAAAGCAGAATTATTCCGATTGGTGTACAGGCGAAGCTGTCCTTATGCAGATATATGGAAAAGGTGCGGGAGCATATGATATTGTTGCCGGATGAAGAGGTGTTGTTTGTAAATTGTAACGGTAGACCAATGACACGACAGGGATTTTGGAAAATCATTAAGGCATATGCAAAAAAAGCGGGCATTGAAGAAGATATTACACCGCATATGCTGCGCCATTCTTTTGCAGCACATTTGATTGAAAACGGTGCAGATTTGCGCTCGGTGCAGGAAATGCTGGGGCATTCCGATATATCCACAACGCAGATATATACAAGGCTGACCAATCAGAAGCTGAAGAATGTATATGCAAAAGCCCATCCGCGGGCGTGATTGATATAGGAGAAAAGACGCATGAAAACGATGGAGTGTTTTCATGCGTCTTTTTTATAGTGTACTGAAAAAGAGTGTTTTATTTCGGAGGTAAATCATTGTTTACCAAATATTTTTCGCCCATTAAATCATCATAGGTCAGAAGTTCATGGAGGCGAATGAAAGCATTGATTTCCATTTTATTTTCTTTTGTGGAATACAGTTCGTAATAAGGATTGATTACAGCGCAGGTTTCAAAAAGATCAAGCAAGAAATTGGTGCGGCTGTGTTCTGGTGCTCCAATATAATCACATAACAGAGCAGGTAACAGATAAGGGGAAACAGAAGCACCCTCTGCCAGATATTCCCTTCCTGTATCATAGTTTGAGAAAATAACATAAGGCGTAGAGAACATGGTATATTTTTCTTCCTCTGTCCAATCAGCAGCAATGCTACTCTGGATATTGCCTGTTGTTGTGTAGGGAGAAAAATCATTTCCCAGTGTAGGCAGGTGATCGCCATACCAGAGGACAACGGTGGGTTTTTCCCGTTGCATTACATAATCATAAATTTTACCCAAGGCGGCATCCGAATCCGAAACGCCTTTACAGTAATTATGCAACAATGTTTTTTCGTCATCGGAAAGGGTATCGCTGCTTACTTTAATATCCCAGTCTGAGGTGGAATATTTATCCCAATAGAGTCCGTGGTTCTCCATTGTGATAGCATGAAGGAACAGGCCGCCATCTCTGGGCTGCTGTAGCTGGTAAATGATTTCCTCTGCGATGGTTTCATCTGTGATAAAGGGGCCACTGTTCCAGTGGTGTTCGGCATTCAGGTCATATTCTCCTAGCCATTCATCAATACCCAGCAGAGGGTAAACGCGATCTCTCTCATAAAAATCAGGCTGGTAGGTATGAATCCCTACGGTATCATAGCCTTGATTTTTGAAATGGCGTGCGTAGGAAAAAACATCATCAAAGATATATTGCTGATAAGGGACGCTGCCGGAGGGAAGCATATTGGAGGACATACCTGTTAGCACTTCAAATTCGGGGCGAACGGTTCCGCCGCCAAAGGTGCAGGATACCATATTTCCGCTGGGATGTGCAGCGGAGATACGGCGATAATTTTTTAAGGGGTCTTTGGAATAAGACACGCCGTTAAGCACGGTAGGATCCCAGTATGCTTCGGAAAGTACAATGATGACATCGGGATTTTGAAAATCTGTGTTGGATACGGCAGCAGGCTGATATTTTTCAAAGGCTGCTGTCATATATTTTTCGTTATAATCTGCCGGTATGCCCATATTTAAGGAAGCAAGGTTTAGCACAAAAGCGGTGATGAAACCGTTTTCCTCGTAGTTTTTGGTCTGGTTTCCGGGTGCTTTAGGGGAAAGGCCGAAAATTGGATCATAATAAGCACGGACGGAAGGATTCATGGTAAACAGATACAGGAAGACCATGAGGATTGGTGCACCGATTAAACGGTTTTTCCATGCCAATGGCAGTTCGGGTTTCATAAACAGCAGAAGCAGAAAATAAAATGTGATGCCGGCAATTGTATTCCATGCAGCATCCGGCAGCATCAGTGCACTGAGAAAGGTGCCAAAGCTGTCTGCATTTTTTGCCAGCAGCATATCCCAAGGTACAAAATGCTCCTTTAGAATAGCTGTTTTGAAGAAATCCACCAACGGCATAAGGGTGAAAAACAGGGCAGTTAGAAACGCAGCCGCAGGAACCCGCTTACATAGGCAGAGCAGGATGCCGAAAAAAAGATAGACGACTGCGACGCCAAGAAAGAAGGCGCCGGCGTTTTCGGATAAAAGTGTCGACATTAGGCTGTCGGATTGGAATGCCAGACTGTTGCAGGCATAGGACAGATACAGCGGAAACAGGACAACTGCAATCCATTTGACGCTCTTTGTTGCCTTGCTGCTCTGGAAAAATTCATATATTTCAATTTGCATTTCAAAAAATGGGTTTTTCATATGCTTCATCCTTTGTTTTGGTTTTGTTCATGAGAAAATATTTTAGCAGCTTTTGCGAAAGATTTCAAGAAATGATATAAAGAAAATGAATGATTTTAATGATTTTTGGCACAGATTGAAAAAAGCGGAATGTCATGCTATATTTTATAAGGAACTGCGCAATAGTTTTACGAACAGCAGATTTCTATTAGGAGGGGTGATGGATGGAGAAAAAGCCGATAGGATTATATATTCATGTTCCCTTTTGCAGACAGAAATGCTTTTATTGCGATTTTCCTTCCTATGCAGGAAAGGAAACACTGATGCAGGGATATGTAGATGCACTGACAAAGGAAATAGAAAACAGAGCGAAGGAATATCCGGATCGGATCGTGACTTCTGTATTTTTTGGCGGAGGAACGCCCACGACACTTTCTATCTCTATGCTGGAGCAGCTGATGGAAGCGGTCTGGAATTGCTGGACTATAACGGAGGATGCGGAAATCACTACGGAGGCGAACCCCGGAACGCTGGACAGAGCCATGGCAAAGGCGCTGCGGAAGATGGGCTTTAACCGCTTGAGCATGGGAGTACAGGCGTGGCAGAATGATTTATTAAAAGAGCTGGGACGCATACATACAATCGAGGTGTTTTGGGAAAATTACAGAGCAGTACGAGAGGCTGGCTTTCATAATGTGAATGTAGATTTGATGTTTGCGCTGCCCCGACAGACAATGGCAGCATGGCAGGAAACTTTGAGAAATATTACTGCACTTTCTCCGGAGCATATTTCTGCTTATAGTCTGATTTTAGAAGAAGGAACGCCTTTTTTTGAAAAATATGAAAAAGGAGAGCTACAGCCTGCGGATGAAGATTTGGATAGGGAAATGTACCATTGGGCGGTGTCATATCTGGCTGAAATGGGCTATGAGCAGTATGAGATTTCAAATTTTGCAAAAAAAGATAGGCAAAGCCGACATAATCGCATATACTGGCAGGCGGAGGAATATCTTGGACTTGGGTTAGGCGCGCATTCCTATATGGATGGGAAGCGTTTTCATAACCCTTATGACCTTCAGGCATATATTTGTGCCAAGGGAAAGACATCCTTGTTAAACGAGGATGAGGAAAGCATTTCTGAAACAGATGCTATGGCGGAATGTATGTTTCTTGGGCTGCGGCTGACAGAGGGCGTTTCCTTTCATCGCTTTCAGGCACGCTTTGGCAGGGAGATGAAAGCAATTTACGGCAGCCAGATCGAAGAGCTGAAGGCGGCGGGGCTTCTGGAGGAAACAGAGACAGGTGTGCGGCTGACGAAAAGAGGCATGGATTTGAGTAATCTGGCCTTTGAAAAATTCCTTTTATGAACAAAATATGAAGGATTTCTTAAAATAAAAGAAAAGAAGAAAAAAATAAACTTTAGCACTTGACATCTTTGGTGGCTAGTGCTATCTTTATATTCGTAAGTTAGCACTCGAAAACGGTGAGTGCTAATAAAATGGAAAAAGGAGGCGGCGGAATGGCGTTGAATGATAGAAAAATACAGATTTTGCAGGCCATTATCAATGATTATATTGAAACGGCGGAACCCGTCGGTTCCAGAACCATTGCCAAGAAGTATAATTTGGGCATCAGCTCTGCAACCATCAGAAATGAAATGAGCGATCTGGAGGAAATGGGTCTGATCATGCAGCCCCATGCTTCGGCAGGGCGTATTCCCTCTGATATGGGCTACAGGCTTTATGTGGATCATCTGATGCAGCAGAAGGAGCTGGGTGCCGATGAACAGAAATATCTGCAGAGTGTTATTTCCCGGGACATTAACCAAATAGATTATTTGATGGAGGAAACGGCAAAGGCACTTTCTCTGCTGACTAATTATGCAACCTTTATTTCTGAACCGATTGGACAGCAGACTCGCATCAAACAGGTTAGGTTGCTTCCATTGGATAGCGCCTCTTTACTGTTGGTCGTTGCAACAGGGGATAATTTCATCAAGCATCATGTGATTAAAATGGATGTTGTGCCCTCGGAGGAAAAAATATTCTATATGGGGATTTGCCTGAACAGAGTGCTACAGGGCTGCACATTGAAAGAGATAGATGGTGCGGTGATCAGCAAAATGCAGGCAGAGCTGCAGGAATATCAAGAACTCTTACAGCCGATTTTGAAGGCGATCGAAATAACCATGCGGGCAGCAGAAAAGGTACAGGTGCACATGAGCGGTGCCAGAAATATGTTGGCACTTCCGGAGTTTTCCGATATACAGAAAGCAAAATCTCTGTTCCAGACACTGGAGGAGAAGGATGTGCTGGTAACGATGCTGGAGGAAAGCAAAGGAAGCGATATTCAGATATTGATTGGTAGCGAGAATACGGTGCAGGGCATGAAGGATTGCAGTGTGATTACGGCAACCTATAAAATGGGGGACAATACCCGTGGTACCATTGGTATCGTTGGCCCCACCAGAATGGATTATTCTCAGGTTATTTCCGTACTGAACGGTATGGTGCAGAATATAGAAAATGTATTGCGAAATCTTTCTGATGGCAATAAAGATACCTAGAAATGAGGGGATTATGTGGAAGAAATGAAAATGGACGAAAATCTGGAAACGCAGGAATCCGCTGTGGAAGAAGCTGCTGCCGCAGAAGCGGTGGAGGAAGTAATCGTAGAGGAAGTAGAGGCAGCAGAATCTGCGGAGGAGGAAGTAGACCTTCCCAATGAGAAGATCAAAGCGGTAATGAAAAAAGCGGCAGACCGCATCAAAGAGCTGGAACAGCAGTCTGCAGACAATCTGGATAAATATCAGAGATGCTTGGCAGAGTTTGACAACTTCCGTAAAAGAACAGCAAAAGAAAAGGCAAGTGTATACGATGATGGTGTAAGAAGCACGATAGAAAAGCTGCTTATGGTTATCGACAATCTGGAAAGAGCGGTTATGGTACAGGAAGGGAAAGTAGATGAAAATGATGCTTTCTTCAAAGGTGTGAAAATGACTCTGACACAGTTCCAAGATGTTCTAAAGGGCATTGGTGTGGAAGAAATTAAAGCGGTTGGCGAAAAATTTGATCCGAACCTGCACGCAGCAGTAGCCCACGAAGATGATGAAAACTACGGTGAAAATGAAGTGATTTTGGAAATGCTGAAGGGTTATATGTATAAAGATAAAGTAATTCGTCACAGTATGGTAAAAGTAGCAAACTAATTGGGTATTGAAAAATTATTTGTATATTTTAGGAGGAAAAAATTATGGGTAAAATTATCGGTATTGACTTGGGTACAACGAACTCTTGTGTAGCAGTAATGGAAGGCGGTCAGCCGGTTGTTATTGTAAATAGCGATGGTGCAAGAACAACTCCTTCCGTGGTAGGCTTTGCAAAAAACGGCGAAAGACTGGTTGGTGAAACAGCAAAACGCCAGGCAATCACAAACCCTGACAACACAATCGCCTCTATTAAAAGCCACATGGGCGAAAACTACAAGGTAGACATCGAAGGCAAAGGCTACTCTCCTCAGGAAATTTCTGCTATGATTCTGCAGAAACTGAAAGCAGACGCAGAAGCTTATCTGGGTGAAACAGTATCCGAAGCAGTAATCACAGTTCCTGCTTACTTCAACGATGCCCAGAGACAGGCGACAAAAGATGCAGGCAAAATTGCGGGGCTGGATGTAAAGCGTATCATCAATGAACCCACATCCGCTGCACTGGCTTACGGTCTGGATAACGAAAATGAACAGAAAATTATGGTATACGATCTGGGCGGCGGTACATTCGATGTTTCCATCATCGAAATCGGTGATGGTGTTATCGAGGTACTGGCTACAAATGGTAACACACATCTGGGTGGTGACGACTTTGACCAGAGAGTGATCAACTTCCTGGTAGAAGAATTCAGAAAAGCGGAATCCATGGATCTGTCCAAAGACAAAATGGCAATGCAGAGATTAAAAGAAGCTGCTGAAAAAGCGAAAAAAGAACTTTCTACAGTGGCATCTACAAATATCAATCTGCCTTTCATCACAATGAATCAGGATGGCCCCAAACATCTGGATGTTACTCTGACAAGAGCAAAATTCGATGAGCTGACACATGATCTGGTAGATGCAACAATGGGCCCCGTAAAACAGGCTCTGGCAGATGCTGGTCTGTCCACAGGCGAAATCGACAAAGTCCTGCTGGTTGGTGGTTCTACAAGAATCCCTGCTGTACAGGATGCCGTGAAAAAATACACAGGCAAAGAACCCTTCAAAGGTATCAATCCTGACGAATGTGTAGCAGTAGGTGCTGCAATTCAGGGTGGTAAAATGGCTGGTGACGAAGGCGCAGGCTCCATCCTGCTGCTGGATGTAACTCCTCTGTCTTTGGGTATTGAAACGCTGGGCGGTGTAGCAACAAAGCTGATTGACAGAAATACAACAATCCCTACAAACAAAAAACAGATTTTCTCTACAGCAGAAGACAACCAGACAGCAGTAGACATCCATGTTGTACAGGGTGAAAGACCTCTGGCAAGAGATAACAAAACATTGGGACAGTTCAAGCTGGATGGTATCGCTCCCGCAAGAAGAGGTGTTCCTCAGATTGAAGTAGCTTTCGATATCGACGCAAACGGTATCGTGCATGTTTCTGCAAAAGACTTGGGTACAGGCAAAGAACAGAAAATCACAATTACAGCAGGCTCTAACCTGAGCGATGAAGAAATCGACAGAGCGGTAAAAGAAGCAGAACAGTTCGCAGAAGCTGACAGAAAGAGAAAAGAAGCGATTGATGCGAAAAACGAAGCAGACTCTCTAATTTTCCAGACAGAAAAATCTCTGGAAGAAATGGGTGATAAGCTGGATAGTATGGACAAATCCACAGTGGAAGCAGAGTTGAACAATTTGAAGGAAGCGGTAAAGGATAAAACACCTGAAGCGATGACAGAGGCTGACACAGAAAGTGTGAAGGCTGCAACAGAAGCGCTGAAGCAGGAATTCTATAAACTGTCCGAAAAACTGTATCAGCAGGCACAGGCTGCACAGGGCGGCGCACCAGAAGGCGGCATGGACTCTGATGTGGTAGACGGTGACGGCAAAGAAATCTAATCTATTATGGAAATGAAAGCAAGGGTATCACCGATACCCCTGCTTTTCCTGTTAGTAATAAGAATATAATGATTTTTGATTCTGCAAAAATATAGTTTTTGCATATTAGGTCAAGGGACAATGTCCCTTGCAGGGGTTTGGGGACAGTGTCCCCAAGAAAAAAGGCGGTGAAGAAGTTGGCATCTAAAAGAGATTATTATGAAGTTCTGGGTGTAAATAAAAATGCGACGGAAGCAGAGCTGAAAAAAGCATACCGTAAAATGGCGATGAAATATCATCCCGACCAGAATCAGGGCAATAAAGAGGCAGAAGAAAAATTCAAGGAAGTCAACGAAGCATACGAAGTATTGAGCGATTCTCAGAAACGCGCACAGTATGACCAGTTCGGTCATGCGGCCTTTGAGCAGGGCGGCATGGGCGGCGGTGGCGGCTTCTATGGACAGGGCTTCGATATGGGTGATTTGGGTGACATTTTCGGCAGTATGTTCGGCTTTGGCGGCTTTGGCGGCGGTGGTGCAGCAAGAAGAAATGGCCCCAGAAAAGGCAGAGATGTAAATGTAAATATCCAGCTGACATTTGAAGAAGCTGTTTTCGGCTGCAAGAAAGAAATTTCCGTGGCAATCTATGATGAATGCGATACCTGCCATGGCACAGGTGCAAAGGAAGGTACCCATGCAGAAAGCTGTCCGAACTGTAACGGCACGGGGCAGGAAAGAGTGATACAGCAGTCCATGTTTGGTGCTGTCACAAGTGTTCGTACCTGCTCCAAGTGCGGCGGCACAGGTAAGGTTATCAAGGATCCCTGCAATACCTGCCGTGGTACAGGTAAAGTACGCAAGCAGAAAAAATATGAAGTTAATGTACCCAAGGGTATTGATAATGGTCAGACTATCCGTCTGGCAGGAAAAGGTGAAATCGGTGAAAACGGCGGAAGCTACGGCGATCTGCTGGTAACGGTATATGTACAGCCGAACCGTGTGTTTGTCCGCAAGGGCTATGATATTTATTGCGATGTGCCGGTTACCTTTGTGCAGGCAGCATTGGGCGGTGAAATCATCATCAAAACCATTGATGGGGAACAGAAATATACGGTTAAGCCGGGAACACAGCCCGATACGGTGGTAACACTGAAGGGTGTAGGTGTACCAAATCTGAGAAATCCCAAGGCAAGAGGGAACCAGATTGTAACGCTGAAGGTGAAAATTCCGACAGAGTTGAGCGAAAGACAGAAGGAACTGCTGCGTCAGTTTTATGGGGATACAGGTTCCAGCGAGGCTGTGGAGCCGGAAACTGTCAAAGAGGAAAAGAAGTCCTTTACAGAGAAAATGAAAGACTTTTTCAAGGAAGATTAAAGAATAAAACTCCTGTTTTCTTATGGGGAAAGCGGGAGTTTTTGCTTTCGTCGGTTTCTATGATAAGTGGTTGCGGCAGATAGAAAGATGAGAATTTTGACAAGATGGCTGGGAATAGTATAATGGAAAGAATTACTTTTCGGAATTGGGAGGATATTTATGACAACGCTTTTGCTGCGGCTATGCATGGAAAAAGAAGAAAAGAATGGTGAAGCGGCAGTGCGTGCGGCGATAGGAAGGATGGCGGGGATAACAGGAATCGTCTGTAACCTGCTGTTGTTTCTGGGGAAGCTTGCTGCGGGTATGATTTCTGGCTCTGTAGCAATCCTTGCCGATGCGGTGAATAATCTTTCGGATACATCTTCTTCGGTAGTGGCTTTGGCAGGCTTTCGTCTGGCACAAAGACCGGCGGATAAAGAACACCCATTTGGCCATGCCAGATATGAATATCTTTCCGGCTTGATCGTTGCGATGCTGATTTTTATTGTTGGAGCGGAGTTGGCAGAGAACGCGGTTGTGAAGATATTTCAACCGGAGGCGGTGGAGGTTTCGGCTTTGACCATTGGTATTCTGCTGGCATCTATTCTGGTAAAGCTGTGGATGATGCAATTTTTTCGCCGTGCGGGCAGACAGATTCATTCCATGACATTAGAGGCAACGGCGATAGACAGCAGAAATGATATGATTGCTACGGCGGCGGTTCTTTTGGGCGTTGGAGCAGGGCATTATTTTGAGGTAAAGGTGGACGGCTATATCGGGCTGGCTGTGGCAGGCTTCATTCTTTATTCGGGGATTGTCATGGTGAAGGAAACGATCTCGCCGTTGTTGGGACAACAGGCAGACGGAGAGATGGTGCGGAAAATTCGCGCATTGGTTCTGTCCCATGCGGATGTGCTGGGAATACATGATTTACTGGTACATGATTATGGCCCTGGCCGATGTTTTGCGTCATTGCATCTGGAGCTGAGTGCGGATAAGAATGCGATACACATTCATGATATCGTTGACCATATTGAGAGAGAAATTCGGCAGAAGTTGAATGTGGATATGGTAATTCATTACGATCCGGTGGTGATAGATGATTTGGAAAGAGATAGGCTGCTGCAATGGGTAGAGGATTACTTGAAAGGAATAGAGGAAAGCTTATCCCTGCATGATTTTCATTTTTTGAAAGAGGAAAGACGCATCATGTTTGATTTGACAGTACCCTATGGAATGGCATTAGACCGTGAGAGGCTGTCGGAGCGGATGGAGCAGAAATTGCTGCAGGATATGGGGCAGTATCATATCGAGATACGATTTGATGAAGCATAAAAGGGGATTTAAGAGGGCGTTTCGTTGGAGAAATGCCCTCTTTTCGGAAGAAACATTTTTCGGAATAGAAAGAGAGATTTCCTTTTCTTTTGCTTTGTGTTATAATCTATAGCTAGGAAAATATTGATTGAATGGAGGGGATTGCCGCATGGAGCATAAAAGAACGAGATTTTATCTGATTCGTCACGGTGAAACAGATTGGAATAAAGCGGGGCGCTATCAGGGGCGTACTAATATTGACTTGAATACAGACGGAAAAGAACAGGCGAGATTGCTGGGAGAACGCTTTCGTTTTATGCCGTTGGACGCTTTGTATGTTTCTCCGTTGAATCGTGCGGTGGAAACGGCGGAGCAGGTGGCAAGAACAACAGGAGTTGCCCCTGTGACAGAGGAGCATTTTATTGAAATCAATTTCGGTGAATGGGAAGGGCATACCATAGAGGAGCTTTCTGAAAAATACGGTAAAGCCTACACAGATTTCTTTCGAGACCCCTTCGACCATCCTATCCCCGGAGAAGGCTCCTTTCAAAAAGCGATGGAGCGTGCAATGGAAGGCTTCCATATTCTGGCGGAGCGACATAAGGGGCAGAATGTAGCCATTATTTCCCATGGGGGACTTTTGCGGGTGATGTTGGTGGGGCTCTTGGAAATGGGAGATGCTTTCTACCGAAAGACATGGATGACAAATACCGCTGTTACCATTCTGGATGTGATGCCTGATGGAAGAAAACTGTTGATGACGCTGAATGATAAGGCGCATCTGGAAATGGCAGATCTCTTGAAAAAAGGAGAAGAATCATGAGAAAAAAGGTGATCGTGGTTGGTGCCGGAGCGGCGGGGCTGATGGCGGCGGGCCGTGCGGCAGAAAAGGGCCATGAAGTGCATTTATATGAAAGAAATAATCGGATCGGGAAGAAAATTCTTATCACAGGAAAGGGCCGCTGCAATGTGACCAATGACAGCGATGTGCAGGGGCTTCTGGATAATATACCGGGGAATCCATACTTTATGTATAGTGCCTTCTATCAGCTGGACAGCTTTGCGTTGCAGGAGTTTTTTCGGGGGCTTGGTTTGGAGTTGAAGGTGGAACGGGGCCGACGAGTATTTCCAGTGTCTGACCGTTCTCTGGATGTGGTTCTTGCTTTAGAAAAATATATTAGGCAGAATGGAGTAAAGCTGCATCTGGAAAGCCCTGTAGACAGCATTTTGATGGAAGATGGAAAAGCTGTGGGAATACGGCTAAAAAATGGGAAAGAAGAAAAAGCAGATGGCGTTATCGTCTGTACTGGAGGACTTTCTTATCCGGGGACAGGCTCTACCGGTGACGGCTACCGCTTTGCGAAGGCAGCAGGGCATCATGTAACGAAGCTTTATCCTTCACTGGTACCGTTAAAAACAGCGGAAGAATGGTGTCATGCATTGATGGGGCTGAGCTTGAAGAATATTGAGATTACCATTAAGAATCAGAAAGGGAAAAAGATATATACGGATTTTGGCGAAATGCTGTTTACGCATTTCGGTGTTTCCGGCCCTGTGATTCTCAGTGCCAGCAGACATATCATTCTGACCATAGAAGAAGGCTATAAGCTCTATGTCGATCTGAAGCCTGCCATGGATGAAAAGAAGCTGGATGCAAGACTTCTGCGGGATTTTGAAAAATATGCCAATAAGGATTTTGTCAATGCGCTGGATGAGCTGCTGCCCCAGAAGCTGATCCCTGTTATGATTGATTTGGCTGAAATAGACCCTCGTAAGAAGGTGAACAGCATTACAAAGGAAGAAAGAAAACGGCTGATTGGGCTTTTGAAGGCACTGCCTTTGACGATTACAGGGGTAACGGGTTACAATGAAGCGGTTGTGACCTGTGGTGGAATAGAAACGGACGAAATTGATCCCTCTACCATGGAAAGTAAGCTTGTAAAAAATCTACATTTTGCGGGAGAGGTACTGGATGTGGATGCCTATACAGGCGGGTTTAATCTGCAGATTGCTTTTTCTACAGGGTATACAGCCGGAGAAGCAGTTTGCCAGGAATAGGAGGCTTATGATATGAAGAAATTTGCGATTGCGGTGGATGGACCCGCTGGCTCTGGGAAAAGTACAGTTGCAAAAAGGGTAGCAGCAAGGCTGGGCATTGTTTATGTGGATACCGGCGCAATGTACCGTACGGTTGCGCTGCACTGCTTACAGAAGGGCATTGCTTTTGCGGAAGAGAAAATGGTAGTTGCGTCTTTGGATATGCTGGATATGAGAATAGAGCCGAATGCAGAAGGACAGAAAATATTTCTGAATGGAACGGATGTTACGACGGAAATCAGAACGGCAGAAATTGGCAGGGGTGCATCCACGGTGGGGGCATATCAGAAGGTGCGGGAACGGATGGTTGAACTGCAGCAAGAAATGGCGCAGGAGCACTCTGTTATTATGGATGGCAGAGATATCGGTACGGTAGTGCTGCCGGATGCAGAGGTAAAGATATATTTGGATGCAGGTGTTGCGGAGAGAGCTCGCCGCCGTGTAGGTGAACTGATTGCCAAAGGAGAAAATCCAGATTTTGATGCAATCAAAGAAATGATTGTGCAAAGGGATTATAACGATATGAACAGAGAACACAGTCCATTGAAAAAGGCAGAGGATGCAATCTGTCTGGATTCCACCGGCATGGAGATTGCAGAGGTGGAACAGGCGATTTTGGATATTGTTTCGGAAAGGGTGAAGTAAGTTGGAGCAGAAGAACAGAACAAAAGAGTCATGGTTTTATTATTTGGCAATATTTTTGCTGAAAGTATGGTATGCTATCATGTTCCGTATCGAGATTGCGGGGAAAGAAAATATCCCTACGGAGGGAAATGCGATCATCTGCTGCAATCATTACAGCAATTATGATCCCTTTTCAGCAGCAATTTATCTGGACAGGCTGCCTCGATATATCGGCAAGAAGGAGCTGTTTGCCAATCCTATTCTGAGATGGATGTTGTATCAGGTAAGGGTTTTTCCTGTGGACAGACAGGCAGCTATGGATATGAAGGCAGTAAAACAGGGGCTGGCGATTTTGAAGGAAGGAGAAATCCTCGGCATTTTTGCAGAAGGTACCCGCGTGAAGGAGGGGGAGGATGTGGCTGCAAAAGCAGGCGTTGCACTTTTTGCGATGAAAGGAAATGCACCGGTGATCCCCTGTGCCATCAGCGGAAAATATAAATTCCGCGGGAAAATTCGTGTGGAATATGGTGCGCCTATGATGCTGGAGGAATTTCGTGGTATGAAGCTGACAACAGAGGTAATGGAGAAAATTACTTCTGCAGTTATGGGACAGGTTGAGGAAATGAAGGTGAAGGGATGAAGCGGGTGACATTGGCAGAATCTGCGGGATTTTGTTTTGGTGTGAAGCGTGCCATTGAAATGGCGTATGCGGAAATAGAAAAAAATCAGAATGAGCCGCTTTATTCCTATGGCCCGCTGATACACAATAAAGAAGTAACAAATGATTTGGAAAAAAAGGGGCTGCATATTATCGAGTCGCTGGACGGGATAGAGTCAGGAACTGTTGTGATCCGTTCCCATGGTGTAGGGAAATTTCTCTATGATGCACTGGCAGAAAAGGGAATGCAGATGATAGACGGCACTTGTCCTTTTGTAAAAAAGATACATCATATTGTCAATGAATCGTGGAACGCAGGAAAAACCGTTATTATAGCCGGAGATCGTAAGCATCCTGAGGTTATGGGGATCAATGGCTGGTGTGGCGGCAGTGCGGTCATTTTGGAAAGTCCAGAGGAGGCAGCAGCGGCAGAGCTTTCGCAGGAGAAGGAATATGCCGTTGTAGTGCAGACCACATTTCGGCAGAGTAAATTTGATGATATGATCGGGATTTTAGAGGGAAAAGGACTAAAACTGGATGTTTTCCAGACTATCTGCTCCGCAACGGAAACCAGACAAAAGGAAGCGATGGAGTTATCCCAACAAGTGGATAAAATGATTGTTATTGGCGACAAAAAAAGCTCTAACACGCAGAAATTAGTGGAAATTTGTAAAAAAAATTGCGAGAACACCATATATATTGAAACAATTTGCGATTTGGTGTTGAAAAATTTTTCGAGCGGTGATAAAATAGGTATAACTGCGGGTGCGTCTACACCACCTGCAATAATTAAGGAGGTAGTTGTTACTATGAGCGAAATGGAAAATGTAAATGTTGAAGAAATGAACTTTGAGCAGATGCTGGAAGCATCCCTCGTTACACTGCATACCGGTGATGTGGTAAAAGGCACAGTTCTTCAGGTAGTAGGCGAGGAAGTTTCCGTTAATCTGGGCTTCAAATCTGATGGTGTAATCCCCAGAGGTGAATTCTCCAGAGATACAGAAGTAGTTCCCAGCCAGGTGGTTAAGCCCGGTGATGAAATCGAAGTTTTTGTTGTTCGTGTAAATGATGGTGACGGTAATGTTCTGTTGTCCAGAAAACGCATCGAAGAACAGAAAGGTATGGAAGATGTTGAAAAAGCATTCAACGAAAAAACAGTTGTTACAGGTGCTGTAACAGATGTTGTAAAAGGCGGCTTAATCGCAATCGTGAATGGTGTAAGAGTATTCATTCCTTCTTCTCAGGTTTCCAACAGATTTATTGAAGATTTGTCTGTATTCAAAGGCCAGGAGTTGGAATTCAATATCATTGAAATGGATAGAGTAAAGCGTCGTATCATCGGTGGCAGAAAAGCACTGGTAGAACAGGAAATCGCAGCGAAAAAAGCAGCTCTGTTTGAAACAATCGAAGTTGGTGCAAAGATTGCTGGGACAGTTTCCAGACTGACAGATTTTGGTGCATTCGTTGATTTGGGCGGCGTTGATGGTTTGATTCACATCTCTGAAATGAGCTGGGGTAGAATCTCTAACCCTAGAGAAGTGCTGAAAGAAGGTCAGGCTGTAGAGGTATTTGTTCTGGATGTAGATAAGGAAAAAGGCAAAATCAGCTTGTCTCTGAAGGATGTAAATATGAACCCTTGGAAACTGGCTGTTGATAAATATGCAGTTGGTACAATTGTAGAAGGTAAAGTTGTTCGTATGGTACCTTTCGGTGCATTCATTGAATTGGAACCTGGCGTTGATGGTTTGGTACATATTTCCCAAATCGCAAATAAACATGTTGTAAAACCTGAAGACGAACTGAAGGTTGGGGAAGTAATCAGCGTAAAGGTTCTGGAAGTAAACTCCGAACAGAAAAAGATTAGCCTTTCTAAAAGACAGGCAGAAGAAACTGTAGAAGAAGTGTCCTCTGAGGAAGTAGCGGCTGAGGAAGTAGCTGTTGAAGCAGCATCTACTGAAGAAGTAGCTGTTGAAGCAGTATCTACTGAAGAAGCAGAAGCTCCTGTAGTTGAAGAATAATTATGTGTGACAGACTCCCGTTGTGGTGTGACTACGGCGGGAGTTTTCTTTTGCACAAAAAATGATGCAAAGAAATTTTTATGCAAAATTTTTGCAATTATTATTGTTCAGTGGAGATGGCGAATTTTCAAACAATTATTCATGATTTTACAGAGGGGTGAAAAATAATTCAGTCATTATCTATGTGGTTTTTGAATAATATAAAAAAATTGCATAAAAATGGCTTATCTATAGAAAAACCTTTCTGAATTGATTGAAAAACCGGCATTGTTATAAATGAATTTTTATGCTATACTTTTGATAATTTGGCGGAGTAAAGGAGAGAAGTGTATGGAAAAGAAAGAAATCTTTCGTTATATCGATCATACTCTGTTGAAACAGGAGGCAACATGGGAGCAAATAGAAGGCTTATGTAAAGAAGGCATGGAATGTGGTGCTGCTTCTGTTTGTATACCTCCTTCCTTTGTTAGACAGGCTGTAGCGTTTGTAGAAGGAAAACTGCCCATTTGTACGGTCATTGGTTTTCCAAATGGCTATCAGACAACGGCAGTGAAGGTTTTTGAAGCAAATCAGGCAGTACGGGATGGCGCAGCGGAAATTGATATGGTTATCAATATCGGCTGGGTGAAGGAAAGAAGATATGAAGAAATCCTAGCAGAGATCAATGCAGTAAAGGATGCCTGTGAAGGCAGACTTTTGAAGGTTATTATTGAAACATATCTTTTGGAAGAAGCAGAAAAGATTGCAATGTGCGATGTGGTGAGCCGTTCCAAGGCAGAATACATCAAAACCAGCACGGGCTTTGCAGGAGGCGGAGCAACGCTGGAGGATGTTCAGTTGTTTCGCAGATATGTAACAGGAGAAACAAAAATAAAAGCAGCAGGTGGAATCAAATCTGTTGCTGATGCAGAGGCATTTCTTGCAGCCGGAGCAGAAAGGCTTGGCACAAGCTCGCTGCTATCTATGCTGCAGCAGGAAATTTAAGGAAGCCCATGAATGCGTGAAAGCGTATAATAATGATAGAAAAAGTGATATGGGAAAACAAAAAAAGGGAGGAATACAAAATGAGTTTATTCAAAAAGTTTATGGCAATGGCAATGGTAGCAACAATGGCACTGGGCGTAGCAGCTTGCGGTGGCACTTCTGAACCTGTAGCAGATGATGCAGCAAAAACATATATCATCGCTACAGACACAACATTTGCACCCTTTGAATTCCAGAACGCAGCTGGCGAATATGTTGGTATCGACATTGAACTGCTGGAAGCAATTGCAGAAGATCAGGGCTTTGCATATGAACTACAGGCACTGGGCTTTAACGCAGCAGTACAGGCATTGGAAGCAGGTCAGGCTGATGGTGTAATTGCTGGTATGTCTATCACAGAGGAAAGAAAAGAAAAATTTGATTTTTCTGAAGCATATTTCGATTCTGGTGTTGTAATGGGTATTGCAGCAGATAATGAAGAAATCAAAGGCTATGAAGATCTGGCCGGTAAAACAGTAGCAGTTAAGATTGGTACAGAAGGTCAGGCATTTGCTGAATCCATCAAAGAGCAGTATGGCTTTGAAACAGTAACATTTGATGATTCCAGTGCAATGTATATGGATGTAACAGTTGGTAACTCTGCTGCTTGCTTCGAAGATTACCCTGTAATGGGCTATGGTATTACACAGGGCGTTGGTCTGAAAATGGTAACAGATAAAGAACAGGGCAGCTCCTATGGTTTTGCAGTAGGCAAAGGCATCAACACAGAACTGCTGGAAATGTTCAACACAGGTCTTGCTAACCTGAAAGAAAACGGCAAATATCAGGAAATTCTGGATACATACATCCAGGGCTAATTTTCCGCAAGGAGTAGTGCCTTATGAGTGGTTTTTTTGAGTATGTAGGACAGTGTATGCCACAGCTCCTCATGGGTATGCGGTTTACACTTTTAATGACAATTTGCGCTTTGGTTTTGGCTGTTATCATCGGTATGATCGCCTGCCTGTTCAGTATTTCCAAAATGAAACCGCTGAACTGGATTTCCGGCATCTATCTGAGCATTATCCGTGGTACACCGTTGATGGTTCAGGCTTTCTTTATCTATTTCGGTCTGACCTCTGCATTGGGCATCCGTATTTCAGCATTTAATGCTGCAATTCTTGTACTTTGTCTGAATGCCGGTGCATATCTGTCTGAAATTTTCAGAAGTGGTATTGCGGCAGTCAATAAAGGGCAGATGGAAGCGGCAAGAAGCTTAGGACTTCCTTATGGTGTTGCAATGCGCAAAATCATTCTGCCGCAGGCGATTCGTATTGTTATCCCTTCTGTGCTGAATCAGTTTATCATCACATTAAAGGATACCTCTATCTTGTCTGTTATCGGCTGTGGTGAATTGATGCGTCAAGGCCAGCAAATCATTGCATACAATTTCCGTGCCTTTGAAACATATACCATCGTTGCGGTAATGTATTATATCGTGGTCGTTGTTCTGACCAAGGTATTCCAGGTGATTGAAAGGGGGCTGGCAAACAAATGATCAAGGTTAAAGTTGAGCAGTTGAAAAAAAGTTTTGGCAGCCTGGAGGTTCTCAAGGGAATTGACCTGGAGGTGAAGGAAGGCGAGGTGGTATGCCTGATCGGTCCATCCGGTTCCGGTAAATCTACATTTTTGCGCTGTCTGAACAAACTGGAAGAAACAACTGCAGGCACTGTGATCGTTGATGATAACGACATTACAGACCCGAAATGCAATATCAATAAGGTAAGAGAGAACATTGGGATGGTGTTCCAGCAGTTCAATCTGTTTCCTCATCTGAATGTTTTGGAAAATATTATGCTTGCACCTGTTGACAGAAAGAAACTGACAAAGGCGGAAGCGAAAGAAACTGCGGAAAGACTGCTAGCAACAGTAGGTCTGGCAGAGAAAGCCGGGGTATACCCTCCGAATCTGTCCGGTGGGCAGCAGCAGCGTGTTGCGATTGCCCGTGCACTGGCGATGAATCCAGATATCATGCTGTTTGACGAGCCTACTTCTGCCCTTGATCCTGAAATGGTAGGGGAGGTTCTGGAGGTTATGAAACAGCTGGCGAAGGATGGCATGACAATGATTGTTGTGACACATGAAATGGGTTTTGCAAGAGAAGTGGCTGACCGCGTTATCTTCATGGATGGTGGCTACATCGTTGAGCAAGGCACACCGGATGCGGTATTTGGTAATCCTCAGAATAAAAGAACGCAGGATTTCCTGAATAAAGTTCTTTGATATTTGATTTGAAAGGTCTCAAACAGAAATGTTTGGGACCTTTTTACATGGACAAAGCGAAAGAAAAGTGATACGCTTTTGAATACAGAAATAAAGGGAAAAGAGTGAGAAGTATGATTGCTGTTATTGTAAATACATTGGCGGTTTTAATTGGAAGTGCTGTTGGGCTATTATTGAAAAAAGGAATTTCGCAACGGCTTACAGATGCACTGATGAAAGGGTTGGGGCTGTGTACGCTCTATATTGGCTGGAGCGGAACGATGAAAGGAGAAAATGCGCTGATACTGATTCTTTCCATGACTTTTGGCATTGTGATAGGGGAAGGACTGGAGTTGGATGATAGACTGAATCGCTTTGCAAAGAGAGTGGAGAGCCGGTTTCAAAGGGGTGGCAACGCAATATCTCTTGCAGAAGGTTTTGTTACGGCATCATTGTTGTTTTGCGTGGGGGCGATGACCATAGTTGGCTCTTTGCAGGCAGGACTTTCCAATGATTATGAAATGCTGTTTACAAAATCTGTATTGGATTTAATCTCCTCGATGGTTTTTGCGTCTTCTATGGGGATTGGTGTAATGCTTGCAGCTGGGTTTGTATTTATTTTTCAAGGGGGAATCGTGCTTCTGGCACAGTTTATTGCACCATTTTTAACAGACGCTGTTATTGCAGAAATGGTATGCTCCGGTTCTCTGATTATTTTTGCCCTTGGCTTAAATATTATAGGGGTCACAAAACTGAAAGTAATCAATTTTTTGCCGGCAATTTTTTTGCCAATTATGATTTATCCGATATTGGCGTATTTTATATAATAGAGCGAAAACTTGCCGCAGAGTGATGCTTTTGATAAGTAGTACTCTGCGCTGTATTTGTGTTGGAAAGTATTTGAAAAAATACAAAAAAAACAAAAAATATAATTGACATAATGGCGTACGCATGATATTATAAATGAGTGCTAGACGAAAGTGCATAAAAATATCGAGGCGTGGCTCAGCTTGGTAGAGCGCTACATTAGGGATGTAGAGGTCGCAGGTTCAAATCCTGTCGCCTCGATTGAAAACGAGAAGAAATTTGTTCTTCTCGTTTTTTTCATATTACAGAAAAGTACAAAGGATATATAAATGGGGAGAATGATGGAGGTGAACATTTCTATGACTGCGGAAAAGGAATGGATACGAAGAGCAAAGCATGGGGATATGGATGCTTTCGAGAAGTTGATTTTGCAGCATGAAAAAATTGTATATAATCTTGCTTTTCGCATGATGTATCACAGCGAGGATGCAAAGGACATTTCTCAGGAGGTCTTTTTGAAGGCCTATAGAAATATCGGGAATTTTGATGAAAGAGCATCTTTTTCCACTTGGTTGTATCGTATCACCTATAATACCTGCATTGACGAAATGCGTAGACAGAAAGGAAAACAAAACTATTCCATAGAGGATGAATTTGAAAATGAAGATGGAGTGATGCAGAGACAGGTGGCAGATAGTGGGGATACACCAGAGGAAGCCATTTTGAAAAAGGAGCAGAGAGCAGAGATTTTACAGGCATTAGATACATTGTCTGAAGAACATAAAATGGCAATTATACTGCGGGATGTGAAGGGGCTATCTTATGAAGAAATTGCAGAAATATTGCAGATTTCTTTAGGAACTGTGAAAAGTCGGATATCCCGTGCAAGAAATCAATGTAAGCAAGAAATTTTGAAAATCAGGGAACGAAAAAATGTGGAACCTCGTCATAAAAAAGGAAAGGAGGGAAAGGTATGAGTTGTGAAGAAGTAAAGCATCTGCTTTGGGACTATTTGGAGAAAGAAACAACAGCGAAAGAGGCTGAAATGATAGAAAAACATCTGGAAATTTGCGAGGATTGCAGCCATGAAATGGAATTGCAGCGAGAGGTAATGCATTCTCTGTATAAACTTGCGGAGGAAGATTTGCCGCCGGGCTATCATGATGAATTGATGGCAAAGCTGAGAACGGAAGCTGATATGAAGGTAGTGCCTTTTTCAAAAAGGAAGTCGGCACAGAGAAAAGGGATATTCAGGCAATGGGGGATGATTGCGGCTGCTGTATTTGTCCTTGCGGCAGTGGGTGGTGTAAATGGCTTGCTTCACATGAGAGAGAGCGGAGCGATCCAGAAAGAAATGCTGATGCGTAATACTGCGGAAGATGGAATAGCGGAAGCGGAGAGCAATTCTCTGGAAATGCAGATGTCGGAGGATGGAGCCGAAATAGCAAAAATGGCAGAAAGAAGCGTATTGGAGGACGAAATAGATACGCCGATGAGTGCCAGAGCAATACAGCCGCCCATCCCAGAGGTTCAGTTGAGGATACAGGGAGTGGATAACATGGTGTTGGCAGAGATACAGCGCCTTGTTGCAGAGAATGGGGGATATGAAGTGCCTGCGGAAGCGGATAGCATTTATGCATATATTCCATTGGAGAGCTATGCTGTATTCATAGAAGCCATTGGAGCGATTGGTGAGATAGAATGGATAGAGGTGCAAGCGGCAGAGGGTGCATCCTATAGAATCATACAGATTTATTGGGAAACTGCATAAGAAAAGAGGAAAACCGAGTGGCTGGGCGTTATATAAAGCGACTCGGTTTTCTGCGTATTAGAGGGGATGATTTTATGCTAAAATGTGAAATGCTTTTTACTCCATAGTAGACTTCGTTTCTATAAAAAATTGCAGAGCATCAAAGAATATACTGCGAAAGGAAGAAAAAACAGAATATATGAAATATGCCGATTTTATTTATTGTAGTATTTTTTGAATTCTGTTCGCTTGTTTTGGAGTTAAAACAATGATACAATGCAAAAATATAGTGTCGATATTTATTCTATTTTGTGGGGAGGTGAAGGCTGTGTCAGAACAGAAGTGCAATCAGACAGAAAAAGGGATATTGCATTACAGCTTCGAGGATGAAGCGATCAATGGGATTCTTGCGCAGCTGCATCACAGTTCCTGCGATATAGTTAGAAAATATAAGAACAGGATTCTGCTATTGAAGGTTCTGTTGGTGCTGGCGGGAATACTGCTGACTGTTTTGCTGGAATATATGATGTTTATCAGCTTATGGTATCGGGATGCACTTTTCCGATTTATTATGATTTTTACACCGGCATTGGCGGGGATCATTGGATATACGGCTGTCAGTATCATGGATTATACCTTTGATCTGAAATATGGGCTGTTCAACCATGAGTTCCAATATGCCTATGAAAATAAATATATTTACACCTTTACTGGCGTTTTTCAACGGATACACAGTGATGAAAAGCTATGGATGAATATTGTTGCGGGAGATTATATATGGCGTGTGCGAAATAAACTGTTGGATTTTCATGCCCTTGAGGGGAAAAATGTGATTTTGCTGCTGACTCGAAATTTTTTTGATGATGATGTAGATTTCGACTGTATTTATGTGAAGGAAATTTAGAAAGGACTCTGTATGCTGACAGAGTCCCTTTTATATGGGTGTAAAATATTATTCTTGCCATTTCAGAAAATGCTTTTCGATACGAGAAAGAATGGCATACATCAGAGCGGATAGGATAGACAGGATGATAACGCTAAGCATTACCCAGTCCAGCTTGAATATTTGTCCTCCGTAAATAATCAGGAAGCCAAGCCCCTCCCTTGCTACTAAAAACTCCCCTACAATAACACCCACGAAGGAAAGTCCAACATTGATTTTCAAGGCGTTCAGGATACAGGGAATATTGGCAGGGAAAATAACTTTTTTGAGTATTTGTAGTCTGTTTCCTCCGAAAATGCGTATTAGACGAATCAGCTCTGCATCTACTTGAAGAAATCCATTCAATACGGAAAGAATGGTTACGACTACAGATGTGAGCAGTGCTACTAGAATAATGGAGGATTGGTTGTTACCGAACCATACAATGATAATAGGTGCTAGAGCTGTTTTGGGCAGAGAATTTAGCACTACCAGATAGGGTTCCGCTACATCAGAGAGAAAGCGGTTCCACCAGAGAAGCACAGCAGTGGCGGTGCCGATGAGGGTGCCAAGGAGGAAACCGGCAATGGTTTCTTGGAGGGTGGTACGAATATGAAGCAGCAGAGAACCATCCTGCAGCATTTCAACGGCAGCGGAAAGCATACGGGAGGGCTGGCTGAAAATAAAAGGATCGATCCAGCCTGCTTTAGCAGATAACTCCCACAGGAGAAAGAAAGAGATAAGAAAAATGATTTGCAAAGCCAGAACAGCTCTTTTACGACGCTTGATGCGAGCAAGAAAGGCAAGCTGTTCCTTGGAAATGAGAGGAGTATATTTTTCACTTTTTTCAGACATGGACATCCAGCTCCTTCCAAATAGCGGTAAAATAATCCTTGAATTTTACGGAATCCCGTGCTTTCATAGGGCTGTATTCCTCCAATGAAAGATTGATAGAGAAAATATTTTTCACCGAGGCGGGGCGTTTGCTCAATACGATGACTCTGTCGGATAGGCTGATGGCTTCAGAAATATCGTGGGTGACAAGAATAGCAGTTTTTTGTTCTTGCCGAATAATGGTGCCAATCTCATCAGAAACAGAAAGGCGTGTCTGATAATCTAAAGCGGAAAATGGCTCATCCAACAGCAGAATATCGGGTTGGACAGCGAGGGTGCGAATGAGGGCAGCCCGCTGACGCATACCGCCGGAAAGCTGAGCAGGCAGATGCTCTTGAAAGGCAGAGAGACCGTATTGCTTCAGCAGTGTATCTACATAGCCGATGTTTTCCGGGGTAAGCTTGTGCTGAATCTCCAGTCCCAGCAGTGCGTTGGAGCGGATAGAACGCCAGGGGAGCAGATAATCTTTCTGTAGCATATAGCCGATGTTGCCGTTTACCTCCACGGTTCCGGATGATGGGAGAAGCTGTCCTGCCAGCATGGAAAGTATCGTAGATTTTCCGCAGCCGCTGGGGCCGACAATGGATATAAATTCGCCGGGTTCGACGGTAAAGGTCAGATGGGATACGGCGGGGGTTTCACCATTTAGGCTATGATAACGCAGGCTGACATCCTGAAGGGAAACGATAGTACCCATAGAAACATACTCCCTTTGTGATATGATACTTTCAGTATATTTTCAGAGGGACAAAAGGTGCATTTCCAAGTGGTGAAAAATGTGCTGTGATAAAAAAGAAAGGAGCATATCATAATCGACTGAAAAAAACTGCTTTCAGCGGATTTTATGTGTGCAGATACTGCGGAAAAAATGCGAATCGAGTACAAGTGGATGAAATAGTGTTGGAATAAAAAAGAAATGGCGTGCGCAGCAACACACACGCCATTTCTTTTTATTTTACTTCAGCATTTTCTGCAAATTCTGTACGCACCAATGCATCAAAGGGAACGCGTTGTTCCAGTTCGCCGCCTTGCTCCATAATATCCTGAATCAGGGTGAAGCCATTAGAATCTACGGAAGGAGTTGTTTTCCATGTATCCTGTGCTTTATAGCGATCAATGATGGTTGCCAGTGTTTTTGCATCGGAGTCGGGGAATTGAGGCAGTACAACATCCGCAATTTCCTGTGCGGAATGGGTATCTACCCATTGCTGGGCACGATAGATAGCACGGGTAAAGGCATCAATGGTTTCGGGAGATTCCTGCAAAAGAGCATTGCTTGCCATATAAACAGTGTAGGGCAGATAGCCGCTGGCCTCACCCAGAGAGGCTACGATATGTCCGGCACCGCTTTGCTCCAGTGTGGTAGCAACAGGCTCAAATTCTACGGTATAATCGCCAACATCGCCGGTAAAAGCGCCTGCTGTAGAAGAAAAGTCAATGTTATTGATGATTTCCACATCCGTGCCTATGGTCATTCCATTTTCTTTGAGGACATATTCCAGCACCAGCTCAGGCATACCACCCAAGCGTCCGCCGATGACGGATTTTTCTTTCAGATCTGTCCATTTGAAATCGGGTTCATCTATACGGGAAACGAGAAAATTCCCTGCTCGCTGGGTAAGCTGGGCGAAAACCATTGGATGTGCTTCCTTTCCTTCATTATGCACATAAAGCCCGGCTTCAATGCCAAGCAGGGCGATATCTGCGGAATCGGAAAGCAGGGCAGTCATAGATTTATCGGCACCGTTGCCGATGGAAACTGTCACATCCAGACCTTCTTCTGCAAAAAAGCCCAGTTCCTGTGCGACATATTGGGGCGCATAGAAAACAGAGTGCACAACCTCATTTAGTCGAATCGGCTTCAATACATTTTCCTCTTGCGTTGTGCCACAACCACTGACAGCAGAAAGGGTGAGCAATCCTGCTGTAGCAATACAAAATTTCTTTTTCATGTTGACCTCCGGAAGGGTTTTTATTCACTATATGCAGAATGGTAAGAAAAAGCATATTGTCCTATTTTTTTCTTTGGGATGATAGGCTTTTTTCTTCTTTTGGTGTATAATACTTTTCAAAGTGAAATTTTAGGCGCATTTTTGTGCTTTTCTATATTTATGTGAAAGGGAGGCTGCTTCTATGGCTGAAAAAATCATGATGATTGATGGAAACAGCATTGTGAACCGTGCATTTTATGGGGTTCCTCTGCTGACAAATAAGGAGGGGAGATATACCAATGGGGTATATGGCTTTCTCAATATTTTATTCAAATTGCTGGATGAGGAAAAGCCGGATTATCTGGCGGTGGCATTTGATCTGCACGCACCGACCTTTCGGCACAAAACCTTTGCGGAATATAAGGGAACAAGGAAAGGTATGCCGGAGGAACTGCGGGAGCAGATGCCTTTGCTAAAGGAAGTTCTTGGCAGTATGCATATTGCTATTTTTGAAGAAGAGGGTTATGAGGCGGATGATGTTCTAGGAACACTATCTGCCATGGCGGAGGAAAGAGGGATACTCCCTGTGGTGGTGTCCGGGGACAGAGATTTATTGCAGATTGCAGGGGAGAATCTGAAAGTGCGTATTCCGAAAACAAAGGGAGGACGCACAGAAACAGAGGATTATTATGCGGCGGATGTATTAGAGAAATACGGTGTAACACCGCTGGAATTTATAGATGTGAAAGCGTTGATGGGAGATGCTTCCGATAATATCCCCGGCGTGCCGGGAATTGGAGAAAAAACAGCGGCGAAAATCATCCAGCAGTATCATGATATTGAGTCTGCTATCAACCATGCAGCAGAAATCAAGCCGAAAAAGGCTTCGGAAAATCTCGTGGAATTTCAGGAGCAGGCAAGGCTTAGTAAATTTCTTGCCACTATCATTCGGGATATGCCGCTGGAATGGAATGAGGACGGACTTCGTATGGGAGATATGTTCTGCGCAGAAGCCTATGAGTGGATCAAACGGCTGGAGTTTAAGAGTATGTTCAGCCGCTTTGAGCAGGCGGTTTCAACAGAGAAAAAAGAAAAGAAGGAATACCGCATTATCACAGACAAAGTAGGGGCAGAGGAATTTGCGGCTTCTTTAGAATGGGGAGAGGTTGGCTATTGCTTTGTTTACGATGATGGAGAATGTCAGGGGCTTGCACTGTATCAGGAAAAGCTGGGAGGCGTATGGGTGGAGGCATCCATGCAGCTTTTGATGGATGAGATACTGCGTATTTTCCATGGTTTTCTGACAGATGCTTCCTATGAACGAATCGGTCATGACATCAAGCAGGATATTAAGCTGCTGCGTAGCTATGGACTGGAAGCGTTCACAGCACAATTTGATACAGCCATTGCTGCGTATCTGCTCAATGCTACAGGAAATGCCTATGAATATGATGATATTGCAGCAGCATTTTTGGAGGAAACCTATCCCTCAGCGGAGGAAGTGCTGGGGAAAGGCAGGGCGAAAAAAGCGTTTCCCTCCCTTCCGGAGGCGGAGAGAGCGGCATTTGCTGCAAGGCAGGCGGAGATTTTCTTTCGAGCAAAAAAGGTTATGGAAGAAAAGCTGCGGGACAGAGAG
Source organism: Anaerotignum sp. (assembly GCA_045630845.1). Classification (GTDB taxonomy): domain Bacteria; phylum Bacillota; class Clostridia; order Lachnospirales; family Anaerotignaceae; genus Anaerotignum_A. The sequence continues at coordinate 29,977 of JAZQTP010000059.1, forward strand.
CAACTTACTCTATTTTATGACATAGAAATGCCGCTGATTTATGTACTGGCAGATATGGAGAAATATGGAATCAAGATAGACAAAAAAGCTCTCATGGCCTATCAGAAGCTCTTGGAAGAAAGTCTGGACGGTATGACAGAGGAGATTTATCAGCTGGCAGACGAGGAATTTAACATCAATTCTCCGAAACAGCTGGGCGTGATCCTTTTTGAAAAGATGGGGTTAAAGGGCGGCAAAAAGACAAAAACAGGCTATTCCACAGCAGCAGATGTGTTGGAAAAGCTGCAGTCAGAGCATAAAATCGTAGAAAAAATACTGCAATACAGAACTTTGGCGAAGCTGAAAAGCACCTATGCGGATGGGCTTCTTTCGGTGATGGATGCAGAAACGGAAAAAATATATTCTACCTTTAACCAGACGATTACGGCGACAGGACGCATTTCCTCTACAGAACCAAACCTGCAAAACATTCCGGTTCGTCTGGAGCTGGGCAGAGAGCTGCGAAAGGTATTTATTCCGGAAAGCGATGAATTTTGTTTTCTGGATGCAGATTATTCTCAGATTGAGCTGCGGGTGCTGGCACATATCGCAGGGGATGAAAGTCTGATAGAGGCATTCAAAAGCAATCAGGATATTCACCGTATGACAGCCTCGCAGGTGTTCCATGTGCCGTTTGCAGAAGTGACAGCATTGCAAAGAAGCAATGCAAAAGCAGTCAATTTTGGCATCATTTATGGAAAAGGCTCTTTTACGCTGGCACAGGATCTGGGTATTTCCAGAAAGGAAGCAGAGGACTATATCAATGCATACTTTTCCAGATACCCGAAAATAAAAGGCTTTATGGAGGATACGATTCAGAATGGAGCAAAAAATGGCTATGTTTCTACGCTCTGGAATCGCAGACGATTTATGCCGGAATTGCAGAGCAGTAATTTTATCCAGAGAGCAGCCGGTGAGCGAGCGGCAATGAATATGCCGATTCAAGGCAGTGCTGCGGATATTATTAAGCTGGCAATGATTAAGGTGCATCGGGCATTGAAAGAGGGCGGCTATCGCTCCCGTTTGATTTTACAGGTACATGATGAGCTTCTTATCGAAACCCATAAGGATGAGAAAGAAGCTGTGGCAAGAATATTGAAAGAGAATATGGAACAGGCGGCATTGCTTTCGGTGCCGCTGGTTGTGGATGTGCATGAAGGCGTATCTTGGTATGAAGCGAAATAAAAGAGGTATGATATGAAGGTTATTGGGTTGACAGGAGGCACAGGCAGCGGAAAAAGCGTTGTCAGCAAGCACCTTGCAGCAGCAGGGGCAGTGATTGTGGATGCAGACCGCATTGCCCATGAAATTCTTTGGAAGGATGCGCCTGCCTATCAGGAGATCATTGCTTATTATGGCACAGGTATTCTGGATGCGGCTGGCAATATCATTCGTAAAAAGCTGGGAGAAATCGTATTTAATGATAAGGAGAAACTGGCATTTTTGAATCAATGTACCCATAAATATATCGTTGCGGAGATAAACAGACAGATTGCAGCGGCAAAGACCGCAGGAGAGGCAAAGGCGATTATTATAGATGCACCGCTGCTTTTGGAGGCAGGGCTGGAAAAGGTGTGCGATCTGGTATGGGTGGTTTATGCGGCGCCGGAGGTACGGGCGAAGCGTGTGATGGAGCGAGATGGTATCACCATGAAGCTTGCCATGGCACGGATTGCACACCAGAAAAGCTGGTCGGAATATCGTGCTGTAGCCAGTACGGTGATTGATAACAGCGGCTCTCTGGATGAATTGGAAGAACAGCTTTCCGCACTTCTGAATTTATTGTAAAGGATTCGATGGAGATGTTGCATTGCATAAAAAGAATATTTCTAATGCTTTTGACAGCAGTGCTTTTGCTGGCCTTTGGCTATTGCGTGATATTGCCGCGGGTACTTCCGCTGAAATATCAGAATTTAGTAGAAAAATATGCGGCGATCTATGGATTGGATAAAAGTCTGGTGAATGCAGTCATTTTCTGCGAAAGCGGTTTTGAGCCGGATGTGGTGTCTGCCGCCGGTGCGGTAGGTTTGATGCAGATTACACCAGAAACGGGATGGTGGGCGGCAGCGCAGCTGGGGTTGGATGCAGAAAAGCTAGACTTGACTGTGCCGGAGGAAAATATGCGGATCGGCTGCTGGTATCTGCAGTGGCTTATGGAGAAATTTGGCGGTGTAACGGAAACGGCACTTGCCGGCTATAATGCAGGGCAGGGCAAGGTGGAAAAATGGCTGATGGATATGGAGATGAGTATAGACGGCATCACGCTGGATGATATACCCTATGAAGAAACGAAAGGCTATGTGAGAAAGGTTTTACTGATGGAACGGCTGTATTATTACCTGTATCAGATGCCCTTTGAGAGGATTGGAACAATATGAGAAAAAAATGTTATCTTTTGTTGCTCGCTTTTTGTCTGGGAATTTCGGCTTGCGGGCAGAAAGAAGTCGAGCAGGAAGTGGTTACGGCGGCAGGAGAGGTGGAAGAAACGCAGGAAAAGGAAGCGATGCTGAGCCTTTCCATGCGTATTCCGGAAACAATGAATCCCCTGCTGAATAGAGATGAAACGGTGGATCGTATTCTGAAGCTGATTTATTTGCCGCTTTTGGATTTTGATGATAGTGGGCGGGCATATCCTGCCATTGGAGAAAGTTGGACATTTGGGGCGGACGGCAAAACACTGACGATGCAGCTGAGGAGGGATATTCTCTGGCAGAATGGCGGAAAATTGACGGCTGCGGATGTGGTGTATTCTTTCCGCACGATTCAGAATGCGCCGGAGGGTTCTGTCTATAAGTCTATACTACAATATGTGGCAGATTGCACACAGATGGGGGAAAATACAGTGATATTCACTTTCCATGAGCCGTTTAGTGATAATCTGCGGGCGATATGCTTTCCGGTTATTTCGGCGGGATATTACAAAGGAAACCATAATCCTGCTGCGGCAGTGAATCAGACTGCTATGGGAAATGGGGTATATGCACAGTATTCCTATCGGCAGGCGGCGGAACTGATTTTGTATGCCAGTGAAAGCTATAATGGAACACCTCCGCAGATTTCCCGCATACGGGTAAAAATTACGGCGGGAGAGGATACCGATATTTATTCCTTTGAGCGGGGGATGACGGATGTTTTGGTGGCAGATGCCATGGAGGCGGGCAGATATGTTGATGAAGGAATATCTGGTATGTATCAATATGCTTCCAATGAATATGATTTTATCGGTTTTAATTTTAACAAGGAGCTGTTTCGGGATAAGGCGATGCGACAGGCAGTTGCTTATGCGTTGCCGAAAGAGAGCCTGATGGAAAGTGTATATCTGCATTATGGGGAGATGACGAATACACCGCTCCATCCAAAAAGCTGGCTATATGAGGAAAATGTGGCGATGTATGACCATAATCCGTCTATGGCTTCTACATTTCTGAAAAACAGCGGCTGGACGGATAGGGATGGAAACGGTGTTCTGGAAAAAGAAAGTGGTGGAAAGACCAGACAGCTGAAAGCAGTGATTTTGCTGAATCAAGAGAATACGGGAAGAAAGCAGATTGCTTCCAAGTTAAAGGAGGAACTGACGGCGATCGGCTTTGATATTACGCTGGATCAGCAGCCCTTTGCGGTGTATCAGCAGAAGTTTATGGAAGGGAATTATGATATTGTAATTGGTGGTTGGGATTGCTCTGAAGTGACGGATTTGACGCCGTTTTTCGGTACAGCCGGCAATCTGAATTATATTGGCTACAGCAACGAAGAAGTGGATCAGCTTTTGCTTGCAGCAAGGAATGCGCAGGGAGAGGGGGCAACCCTTTTGGCATATAGCAGTTTGCAGAAAAAGCTGGCGGAGGAGTTGCCGTATATCAGCATTGCCTATCGAAATGAAGCGGTATTTGTATCGAAAAAAGTAGGTGGGAATATCAGCCCGACAGCCTTTCATGTATTTCAAGGAATTGAAAACTGGACTTATGAAAAGGGGGAATAAACCATGTCCGAAATCAGAACCAATCCCTTCACGGGAGAAATGACGCTTTATGCGGAAAATAGAAAAAATCGCCCTTATGAATTTGTCCATAAAATGCAGGCGAAAAATACGAATAATGAAAATTGTCCTTTTTGCGGTGGACATGAAACATGGACAACAGATGCAGTGTATCAGGATGGGCCGGATGGCGCATGGCAGATGCGGGTATTTCCTAATATGTTTCCTGCGGTGAGGGAAGATTGCTTAGAATGTGGCAAAGAACCTTTTTATGAAGTTGCAGCAGGCAGAGGCAGACATGAGGTGCTGGTGGATACACCGGATCATAATGAAACCATTGATGTATTCGGCGTAGAGCGAATCGAGCGTGTTTTAGATGTGCTGCAGGACAGACTGAATTATTTTCGTGCAAAGGAGCATACGCAGTATGTGCAGATATTCAAAAACTGCGGACCGTCTGCGGGCATGAGTATTCGCCATTCTCATTGGCAGGTGCTTGGGATGCCGATTGTACCCAGAAGGGCGGCATATATGGCAGAACAGATGCAAGGGGACTGCCTGTTCTGCAAAATGCTTACATACGAGCTGGAGCAGAAAAAAAGGGTTATTTCGGAAACGGCGCATTTTGTGGCTTTTACACCCTATGCAGGCAGATTTCCCTATGAGTTGTGGCTTGCGCCCAAGGAACATCAGCGGGATTTTGGTGATATGAATGAGAAAGAACGCGAGGATTTAGCACAGCTGCTTTGGGAAATGCTGCAGAAGGTAAGTCGTCTGAAAGAGGATGTTGGCTACAATATCTGTGTGATGGATGGCCCCAGAAATCAGGATTTTCACTGGCATATTGAAATTTTACCCCGTATCGGCGGCTTCGCAGGCTTTGAATATGCGACAGATTGTTTTATCTGTATGGCCAGCCCGGAGAGGGCGGCGGCATATTACCGTGGTGAGGAATGGGAAGAATAAAAGGAAAGAGAAAGGACATCTGATCGGTATTTCGATATAGATGTCCTTTTTTGCATCATTCTGAAGTTTTTTCGTTAAACGATTTTATAGTTCTTTATAGGATTGGAAGGAAAAATCAGCCAAAGCTTTTATTTTTTCAATATCATCCTTCCGCACAGTTTCATCCAGAACCGCATACACGCAAAAGCCTGCTGCTTTTGCACCCTTTACAGCATAGAAAGCGTCTTCAAAAACCACCGTGTTTTCCAAAGTGCCGCCCATTTTTTCCATGGCGATAAGATATGCCTTTCCATCGTCTTTGTAGGCATTCAGCTCTGTGCAGGTAAGAATATGGTCAAAGTATTTCAGAATGTCCAGCCGTTCTAATGCGGGATAGATATATTCCGCTTCTGAGGCAGTCAGGACACACATTCTGATACCCTCCTGCATATTTCTTTCCAGATATTCTCTTGCACCTTCTTTCAAGGGAATCGTGCTGCGGTATGCTTCCACCACGGAAGAAACGATTTCGTTGACGATTTCGGTTTCTTCCATGGGAACGCCCAAATCTTTGCGAAACCATGCGGCTGTCTGCCAGATGGTCTGGGTTTTTACCACTTCCATCAGATTGGGAGGGATGGGGAAATTATGCTTTTCCAAAAATCCGCTGCCTGTACCACGCCATATAGGCATGGAATCGAGTAATGTACCGTCTAAATCAAAAATGATATATTTCATAATGTTAGTCCTTTTCTTTGTATTTGTTGTTTTTTTGTTGATAGTTCGCTTGCTGCATATTATAGAGAAATTCTCCTTTTATTATGATTTCTGTAAAAAAGTGTAGCATTTTTTTTGAGAAATAACAAGTCTGCTTGCGGGGGAATAAGGATTGTGTTAGGATGAGGATTATGGAAAAGGATGTTTGTTTGCGCATAAAGGAGCAATGAAAATGGAGTATCGTATAGAAAAGGATTCGATGGGCGAAATGCAGGTGCCTGTACAGGCATATTGGGGGGCACAGACGCAGAGAAGCTATGAAAATTTTCGGATCGGCACAGAAAAAATGCCGAAGGAGATTATATATGCCTTTGCGATTTTGAAAAAAGCGGTTGCACTGGCAAATCATAAATTAGGCAAGCTAGATGAAAAGCGCTGTGCTGTGATTGGAGCAGTATGTGATGAGGTGCTGGAGGGCAAACTGGATGAACACTTCCCCTTGGCGGTCTGGCAGACAGGAAGCGGAACGCAGTCCAATATGAATATGAATGAAGTGATTGCCAACCGTGGCAATGCGCTGGCAGGAGAGAAGCTGCTGCATCCCAATGACCATGTGAATATGAGCCAGAGCAGCAATGACACTTTCCCTACAGCCATGCATATTGCAGCGGTGCTGGAAACAAAAAAGAAGCTGCTCCCTGCTGTGGAAAGAATGATTTTTGAGCTGAAAAGGCTGGAAAAAGAGAATGAAGGCATTATTAAAACAGGCAGAACCCATTTGCAGGATGCCACTCCCATTACCTTCTCGCAGGAAATTTCCGGATGGAGAAATATGCTGGAAAAAAGTGCGCGGATGATAGAAAGCAGTCTGACAGAGGTGGCGGAGCTGGCACTGGGCGGCACAGCTGTCGGAACAGGGCTGAATGCGCCGAAGGGCTTTGCGGAAGTGGCGGCAGAGGAAGTTTCCAAGCTGACAGGGATTTGCTTTATTACGGCGGAAAATAAATTCCATTCTCTGACGGCAAAGGATGAGCTTGTCTTTGTGCATGGTGCGCTGAAAGGGCTGGCGGCAAATCTGATGAAGATAGCCAATGATATTCGATGGCTGGCAAGCGGCCCACGCTGTGGGCTGGGGGAAATCCTTATTCCGGAAAACGAACCCGGTTCTTCCATTATGCCGGGAAAGGTAAACCCTACCCAGTGTGAAGCAGTAACCATGGTGGCAGTACAGGTTATGGCGAATGATGCGGGTATTGGTATTTGTGCTTCGCAGGGGAATCTGGAGCTGAATGTATTTATGCCGGTGATGATTTATGAGTATTTGCAGTCGGTTCGCCTTTTGACGGATGCATTGGATTCTTTCCGTGTAAACTGCGTTTGCGGGATTCAGCCCAACAAAGAAAAAATGCAGGAAAACCTACAGCGCTCCTTGATGCTGGTGACGGCATTAAGCCCTTATATTGGATATGAAAATGCGGCAAAAACAGCAAAGAAAGCATATACAGAGAATGTTTCTCTGCGGGAAGCCTGTGCAGCACTGGGCTTTTTAACAGAAGAAAAATTTGATGAAGTATTCCATCCCGAGCAGATGGTTTGAGAGGTGAAAAAGAATGGGCATCAATGAAAAAGCATTGCAGCTGCATTATGAGATGCAAGGGAAAATAGAAATAATCTCCAGAAAGCCGGTGGAAACAAGAGAGGATTTATCCCTTTTGTATACGCCCGGTGTAGCAGAACCATGCCGTGTGATTGAAAGAAAAGAAGAGGAGTCCTTCCGTCTGACACGCCGCTCCAATCTGGTAGCCGTTATTACAGACGGCACGGCGGTTTTAGGCTTGGGGGATATTGGCCCTGCGGCGGGGATGCCTGTTATGGAGGGGAAATGCGTTCTGTTTAAGGAGTTCGGTGGTGTGGATGCCTTTCCGCTTTGTATTGACTCCAAGGATGTGGATACCATCGTGAATACGATTTATCTGATTTCAAAAAGCTTTGGCGGCATCAATCTGGAGGATATTTCAGCACCCAGATGCTTTGAAATCGAAAAAAAACTGAAGGAGCTTTGTGATATTCCTGTATTCCATGATGACCAGCATGGCACAGCCATTGTGGTTGCGGCGGCAATGCTGAATGCCATGAAGGTGACAGGGAAGAAAATGGGAGAGATGCGTATTGTTATCAATGGAGCAGGGGCAGCAGGCATTGCCATAGGAAAGCTGCTGATTTCCATGGGCTTTGGCAATGTTATCCTTTGCGATAAGAATGGCATTATCTGCAAGGGAGATACGGGGCTTTCCAGCGGGCAGGAGGAAATTTCTCACATAAGCAATCGCCACCATGAAAAGGGCTTTCTTGCGGATGCCATGAAGGGAGCAGATGCCTTTGTCGGCGTTTCCAGACCAAATGTGGTGACAGGGGAAATGATAAGCGCTATGAACCATGGTATCGTATTTGCGATGGCAAATCCTATTCCGGAGATCATGCCCGATGCAGCAAAGGCAGCGGGTGCGGCTGTGGTGGGGACAGGAAGAAGCGATTTCCCTAATCAAATCAATAATGTTCTGATCTTCCCTGGGATTTTTAAGGGAGCGCTGGCAGTCCGTGCCAAAGAGATTACAGAAAGTATGAAACAGCGGGCGGCTTATGCCATTGCAGATATGATCCCCGCAGAGGAGCTCCATGCGGAAAATATTATTCCTTCTGCACTGAATAAAGCGGTGGCGGATGCCGTTGCAAGGGCGGTGGCAGAGGTGGCTTTAGAAGAAGGTATTGCACGGATAAAAGCGGAATAAGACAAAAGAAGGCTGCTGCGAGAATAGCTCGCAGCAGCCTTTGTAGTTTATATCTTTTGTTTTCCGTTCTCGATTGCTCGCTCCAGAGCAGCACGGAAGGTGTCATCATCCTCTTTGGTGCGTTTGCGGATATGGCCGCCTCTGCTGCGTTTTTGTCGGCGCATTTCCCGGGAAATATGGCGTTCAAAAAGCATACGGTCAATGTTTTCCAAGGTATAAAAAAAACCGTTGGGATGTAATACAGTTGCTTTTTTTGCAAGTAGGAGAGATGCAAGACCGTAATCCTGTGTGATACAAATATCATTTGGCTGCGTGCGGTTTGCGATGGCAAGGTCTGCACTGTCAGAACCTTGATCGACGGTCACAACAGTAACAAAATCTTCCGGATAATACAGGGTGTGTGCTACATCGCATACCATAATTACCGACAGCCGATGGGTGCTGGCGCAGTCTATAATGATATCTTTTACCGGACAGGCATCTGCGTCAACCAGTATCTTCATAGGATAGGCTCCTTTCGGAAAAATGATGAAAGAATCAGAAGCCGAGTTCTTCCCCGATGAGGATGACCTTGATGCGGCTGGCAGGACGGCAGACTCTTGTTATCAATACCTGATTGCAGATACATTCTTCGGATACGCAGTTATGGCAGGTGCCATCTACGGCGCAGGGTGTTTTGCCCATGAATCGCATACTGTTGACAGGAGCAGCATAGCTGCGTACTCGTTTGATCGCAGCATCCACATCCTGTGCGACTTTGCTCAGGCTTGTCAGAACGATGACATGGTTGGGGCCGAAGCAAATGGCAGCCACACGGTTGCCTGTGCCGTCGATATTAACAAGGATACCGTCCTCGGAGATGGCATTTGTGCTGGTCAGATAATAGTCAACCAGAAGTCCTTGGCGGTGCATTTCACGCATTTCGGTGGGATTTGCAGCAGTATCTCTGTCGATTACATGATAATTTTTTTCTTTTACCGCTTTTGTCAATCCCATGTCACGGATGGTCATGGAGCCGCCCCAAGAGATGGAACTGCCTTCCGGAATCAGAGAGATAGCCTTTTCCACCGCTTCTGCTGCAGTAGGGCAATAATAGGCTTCGAAGTGACGGCGTTCCAGATTTTTTACCAGTGTTGCGCCCAGTAATTCTTTTCTTTTTTTCTGTGGTGTCATAGATAGTCCTCCTTTTGATTCTTTTGTATTCAGTGTATCATACCTTCTGCCATTTTGCATCTTTTTTCCTTGCAAAATAGGGGTATTCTCCTTTATCATAAGAAAAGAGGTGATACCATGAAACGAATCGAAAGCCGTGACAATAAATGGGTGAAACGGCTGAATGGATTAAAAATAAAGAAAAATAGAGATAAAGAAGGCGTTTTTGTAGCAGAGGGGCTGCGTTTTATCAGCGAAATTCCTGTCCATTGGGAAGTGGAGGCTTATGTGGTCAGCGAAAGCTTTGCAGCCGAGAATCCGCTTTCTCTTTATGAAAAGAAAGCAGAAGTCCTTTGCCTGCCCGATGGATTGTTTGCATCGGTCTGTGATACGGAGAATCCGCAGGGCATCCTTGCAGTCTGCAAAAAACTGGATTGGGATGCGGATGCGGTTTTTCGGAAGAAAGCACCATTTTTAATACTGGCTGAGGAGCTGAATGACCCCGGTAATCTGGGAACAGTTATCCGTACTGCCGATGCCTGTGGTGCAGATGGGGTATTTCTCAGCAAGGGCAGTGTGGACCTGTATAATCCCAAGGTGCTGCGCTCTACAATGGGCAGCCTGTTCCATGTACCCGTTTTTCAGAATATCTCGCTGGAGGAGCTGTCGGCAACACTACGGGACAAAGAAATCCCTCTTTATGCAGCACATCTGCGAGGAGAGGTATATCCTTATGGACTGAAGCTGCGGGATGCCTGTGCATTCCTGATTGGCAATGAGGCAAGGGGGCTTTCGGAAAAGGCAGCAGACCTTTGTGACCGATGGGTGAAGATTCCCATGCCGGGGCAGGCGGAAAGCCTTAATGCATCCATTGCAGCAGGGGTTCTGATGTATGAGGTGGTGCGGCAGAGGCTGGAGGAATGATAAAGCCGAAAAGCTTTTCCCTATTGGAAGTCAGGAGGAGAGCGGAAGCTGTCGCCCTTCGTGATTCATTTCGTAATGCTCCCGATAGATCAGCTCAGATATGGGAACGATGGAAAAGCCTTTGTTTTTCAGTCCTTTCAGAATCGTGTCCAATACCTGCGGTGTGTATTTGGCGTCATTGTGAAACAGAAGAATAGAGCCGTTTCCTAAATGCTTGTGATTTAGTACCTGCTCGATTTCTGCGTTGGCACCTTTTTCCTGCCAGTCCAGACTGTCAATATCCCATTGTATGGTATAATATCCGTTTTTTTCTGCGGTTTCGATGACTTCATTATCGTATTCTCCAAAAGGCGGACGGAATAAATCCATTTCAATGCCGGTCAGTTCTTTCACAAGTTGGTGGCATTTTTGCAGTTCTTCTGCAATTTGCTGGGGATTGAGCTGTGCCATGTGGGGATGGCTGGCGGAATGATTGCCAAGGTCATGCCCTGCCTGTGCGATTTTCTTTACTTCTTCCGGATATTTTTCCACCCAATAGCCGCAGAGGAAGAAGGTAGCTTTTACATCATTTTCCGCAAGGATACGCAGCAATTCATCGGTATCATCCGCACCCCACGGTGCGGGAAAGGGCAGAAAAAAGAAAAATACATACAAAAGGATAGGAGCAAGGCTGACAGATGCCTCGCTCCTTTTTATATAAATGAAGATTTTTGCTACTTATCCATTTTTCTTACACATAAGATTTTCTTTTTTCAGGCATCCCAGAGCCAGAAGAAACAGGAGATACAGAATACCCATGGCACTCATTGCTCCAAGAAATAACAGCTTAGAGGGCTGAGAAATGCGGATGAAATATTTGATCAGAAGACCGGCAGCAGCACCTGCCAAAAGCGGTTTGCAGAAGCAGTCTGCAAAGGAAGGCAAAACGCCGGTTCTTTTTTTCAGCAGGCAAAAGGACGCAGCAACAGAAAAAGCGAGGCTCAGAAACCAGCCGAATAAAAAAGCTGCAATGCCATAGGTTGGCATGAAGCCCCAGATAATGGCGATGCTGATAAGAGAAGAAAGAATGTTATTCCAGAATAGAAAGAGCTGCTCGCCCAAGCCATTCAGCAGTCCGTGGAGCGTTGTCTGGGCATAAAGCAGGGGACAGAGAAAGGCGAGCGGGAACAGTACCTGCCCCAATGCGGCACGGTCATAAACAATATAGCAGATTTCTTTTGGGAAAACAGAAAACAAGGCTGCTGCACCGATGCCGATGATAGCGGTGAAGCGAAAAGTGGCGGCAACGGTGCGTTGGATGCGGCTGTCCTGATGCACAGCGCTGGCTTCAGAGATTTCCGGTATAAGAGAAACGGAGGCAGCCAGTAGACAGGAGGAGGGCAGCAGGATGAGAGGTAAAGCCATTCCTGTCAGTTCGCCGTAGGTGGCGAGCGCTTGAGAAGTATTTTGTCCATGCAGCTGCAGCTGACGAGGAATCAGCAGATTTTCTGCGGTGGAGAGCAGAGAGGCGGCAATGCGGGAGGCAGAGAGGGGGACAGCCATTGCCAGAATCATGGAAAGTGCAGAGGAGGAAGACAGCACGGGCTTGCGGATAAAACTATGCTTTCTTTTGTAGCGGATATAACGCCAGAGGGTGAAGCCGCAGGAGAACAGCTCGCCCAGAAAGATGCCGGCTACTGCAGCCAGACAGGCATAGGAAAGTCCGAGAGGGACGAAAACGCCTGCCAGAAGATAGATTGTCAGGATACGAACGGTTTGCTCCAGTATTTGTGAAACGGCAGGAACCAGTGCCGCCTGCATTCCAAGGAAAAAGCCACGGAAGCAGGAGCCGACAGCCATAAAGGGAATAGCAGGAGAAAGCAGGCGCAAAGGCAGGGCGGCGCGTCCGTCCTTCAGAAAGTGAAGGGCAATGTCCTCTGCACCAAGAAAAAGAATTGTGCTGACAAGGATACTGAGGAAAAGGGAAAGACAGACGGATTGCTTTACGATTCGCCCGATGTTTCCGGCCTGTCCACGGATATGCTCCTGTGCAGTCAGGCTGGAGATGGTAGTGGTAAAGCCTGCGGAGGTGATGCTCCATGCGAGGGCGTATATGGGCAGGATCAGCTGATAAAGCCCCATCCCCTCTGCGCCTATGGTATTGGATAGATAAACACGGCTGAAAAACCCCATACATCTGGTAAGCAGATTGGCTGTAGTCAAAATGAGGGTTCCTGCGATGATGTTTTTTCTGCCCATAAAAAGCCTTCTTTCCCATAAGGATTCTTCATTACTATATGGTGAGGGAGAAAAAAATAGAAGCAGAGCAGTGTTGTTAAGAAGTGATAAAAAATAGTAATATGGTGATAAAAAAGTTTATTATATGTATTGACAAATTTCTGGATGGAGGATATAATCAGAACATAAAAAGTACATAGAGCCAGACGAAGTAAAAGGGAGATTTTCTCAATATAAAGATATTTTTATTGAGGAAAACCGATGGAGCAATCATAGGGAATAGCCGTTCCTTTGAGAAACTTTCAGGTAAAAAGACCTTTTATGGATGGAACTCTGGAAAGTGCTTGGTTTTACCAAAGCCGCCGTAGAAGTAATGCTTTCAGGTAGAGATACAGAGAACATAGAGGCGAATGATTTATTTGCGTGTATGTTCTTTTTTTATTCGCCGGAATAGGTTGATTTTGGTAAAACAGTAAAAAAAAGGAGGAGAAAAAAATGAGTAACAATGCAACAGAAATGAAGAAGGAGCTGGGCGTATTTTCTGCCATGACAGTTGTAGTAGGCTGCGTTATCGGTTCCGGTGTATTTTTTAAGCCCACAGCAATGTACACTGCAACAGGCGGTGCGCCCGGGCTTGCGATCATAGCTTGGATCATCACATCTCTGATGTGTTTGTGTGCGGCAATGACCTTTGCCGAAATCGCAATTCTGATGCCAGAAACAGGTGGTATGCCTGTATATCTGAAAAGAGTATTCGGTGAAAAGGTTGGTTATCTTTGTGGCTGGATGCAGACAGTGATCTTTTATCCCGGTCTGGTAGCAGCGTTGGGGGTGGCGGTTGCAAATCAGGCAAAGCTGTTCCTTGGGGATGGTCTGGTAGTTCCTGTAGCTATCGCATGTATTATCGTTATGGTGATTCTGAACTGCATGGGTGCAAAGGTTGGTGCAGCAGCGCAGAATATCTTTACAGTAGCGAAGCTGGTTCCGCTGGTGCTGATTATGATTTTCGGTTTCATCAGAGGTAATGGCAACTCTATCTTTGATCCTATGCTGGCAGATGGTCTGAGCTATGGCTCCGTACTGGGACAGCTGATGATCGCTGTATTGTTTGCATTTGAAGGCTGGACGAATGTAGGGGCGATTGCCGGTGAAATGAAGGACCCCGGCAGAGATTTGCCGAAAGCTGTCGTTGGCGGTGTGGCAATGATTATGGCGGTATATGTAATCGTTAACCTGGCTTACCTTTGGGTACTGCCTGCGGATGTAATGATGAATCTGGAATCTCCTGCGTCTGCAGTAGCGATGGAAATTTTCGGTGATATGGGTGGTAAATTCGTATCCGTTGGTATCATGATTTCTGCCGGCGGTGCTTGCAACGGCTTCATTCTGTCCGGTTCCCGTACAGCACTGTATATGGCAGAGCAGGGCGACCTGCCTTGCAGCAAAGCACTGGCAAAAATCTCTAAAAATGGTGTTCCCGCAAACTGCATCTATCTGATAGGTGTTCTGGGTGCAATCTATGCACTGACAGGTCAGTTTGACCTTCTGACAAATCTGGGTACATTCGTAGGCTGGGTATTCTATACGCTGACCTTTGCAGCAGTTATGGCATACAGAAAACAGGCACCCGATGTGGAGCGTACCTATAAAGTGCCTCTGTATCCCGTAATTCCTTTGATTGCCATTGTTTCCGGCGGCTATGTTCTGCTGAACCAGCTGTTTATGTCCGGCATTGGCTCTACAAAAATTGCAGTTGGCGGTATTGTGCTGGTATTGATCGGTCTCCCTGTAAGAGCAATATTTGCGAAAAAGAAATAAATAAAAAGAAGTGGATGCTTCCAGTATCACAAGTTTGTTGATATTCTGTTTCATATAATATAATTCCCTAAAAGAAAAAGACACATCGAAATGAATCAAAACGGTTTATGGTATTCCCACAGACTGATTCGGTTCAAAGGATGTGTCTTTTTCTGTTTGTGGAAAATAGATACCCCTATGTATTGGTTATGAAAACGGCGGATTATTGTGCAAAACGAGCGATTACTCAAAATAAATTGAGGAGGGATTGATTATATTGCACAATTAAAAAGTGGAAGTTCAGAAAATGCTAAGAAAGAAATTGTGATTTCGCACTAATCGGCTTGACAATTTTTGCATATTCCTTGATAATATACTATGTTAGGCTATATAAAAATGGCTGAGAATGTGCAAAATTCGATCAAAATAAGGACCAACGAATTCGCTGACCCTTTATTTTGCTATACATCATTAAGATTTTTATATAGCAAAGGAAAAATGCTTATGCAGAAAGGATGGTTCAATGTATTTCTTATTGTTATTGCTGTGGATGATTTTTAACGGCAGAGTAACGCTTGAAGTGTTCCTCTTTGGTGTAGTGATCTGCGGCTGGCTGTACTGGTTCATTTCCAAGCACATGGGCTACAGCTATAAGGATGAGATTCGCTTTGCAAAAAAAGTACCTCTTTATCTGAAATATGCTGCAACGCTTTGGTGGGAAATTGTGAAGGCTAATATTGATGTAATCAAGATTATCCTTTCTCCCAAACTGGAAGTTGAGCCTTGTGTTGTTACATTCCGTACAGATCTGGAAAGTGAAGCAGCGCAGGTGATGCTGGCAAACTCCATCACGCTGACGCCCGGCACTTACACAGCAGGTCTGGAGAACGGCGAATTTGTAGTTCAGGCATTGGACAGAAGCAAATTCGGCGAAGGTCTTGATGATTCTGTTTTTGTAAAACAGCTGAGAAGGTTGGAGGGTAGAAAATGAGCGAAACAATGCACTTTATTTTGGAAATCGCCATGTGCGTGTTTGCGGTCTGCATGATTCTGGCATTCAGCCGAGCTGTTAAGGGCCCTCGTTATACGGATCGTATTGTTGCGGTGAACATGATCGGCACAATGACAACAGCGGTGATTTGTATTCTTGCGGTTTATCTGAATGAAACCGCGCTGATTGATGTATCTCTGGTGTATACGCTGCTGTCCTTTTTGGCGGTAGTTGTAATGTGTCATGTTGTAACGCTGCATCATAAAGGTCGTTTGCTGTTCCTGAGCAAAAACGGCAAAAAGGAAAAAGAAGAGGAGGCGAAGGAAGAATGCCGGTAAGAGAAATAATTGCAGCAATCTGCATCATCATTGGTCTGTTTGTTTTCCTTTGCGGTACTTTTGGTGTTTTCCGACTGAAATATGTAATGAATAAAATGCACGCAGCGGCTCTGGGGGATACCATGGGGCTGTTTTGTGTGGTACTTGGTCTGATCATTCTGAGCAGCAATGTATTTATCATTGCAAAATTTATTCTGATCATTCTGTTCTTCTGGCTGACAAGCCCCATTGCAACGCATATGCTTGCAAAGGTAGAACTGCTGACCAATAAAGACGCTGCAGAAAGGATGAAGGATAAATGAGTGATTTTAGTATTATGATCCAGATGATTCTGGTTGTTTTCCTGATCATCAGCGCGATTGGCGTGTCTGTGACAAAAAATTTGTTTATGGCTGTTATCATCTTCATGGGCTACAGCTCTATTATGGCGATTGTGTGGCTTTTTCTGGAATCTCCCGACCTGGCTATCACAGAAGCAGCTGTTGGTGCGGGCATCGACACAGTGCTGTTCTTCCTTACATTGAAGAAGGTACACGCACTGAAAGGCACAAGGGAGGGATGATGGCATGAGTGAGAATAAATCCTTCTGGTCAAGATTGAAAGGCTGGATTGATGGGGATGAGGTAATCATCAATGCAGATGAGTATATCTCTACCAGAGAAAGCAATGACAGAGTGCTTGGTGAAACAACACTTGGAGAAAAGCAGGATCCTGTAGAAAAATTGCGTGCCAACTCCACATTATACCGTGTATTGTGCGTGACAATCACTGTATGCTTTATCGTTGTTATGCTGAGAGTTATTATGGATTTGCCGATGTTCGGTGATCCCGGCAGCATTACAAACAATGAAGTGGCAGAGCGTTATCTGGAAAAAGGTATAGAGGAAACAGGTGCGATCAACTTTGTAGCGGGTATGATTCTGGATTATCGTGCATTCGATACATTTGGCGAATCTAATGTACTGTTTATGGCAGTTGTTGCTGTTTTGATGCTGCTGCAAAGGGACAAGAAAAACGCCAGTGCAGCAGAAGATAAAGAAATGGCGGAGGATGAAATGCTTGATGAGCAGGATGCGAAGATTATCCTGCGTAAGGGTGCAAAGGTATTGGCGCCCATCGTCATCCTGTATGGTATTTATGTTGTTTTGAATGGGCACCTCTCTCCCGGCGGCGGCTTTTCCGGCGGTTCTATCATCGGTGCAGGGCTGATTTTGTTCTCTGCTGCCAATGGGCAGAAGAAAATGCAGACATTCTTTACAGTGAAAACCCTGACGAAAATATCTGTTGCCTGTCTGCTGACATACTGCGGCTGTAAGAGCTATTCTTTCTTTACAGGTGCAAACCATGTAGGCTGGGAAATTCCCAAGGGCACACCCGGTAATATTCTGAGCTCCGGCTTTATCCTGCCATTGAATATTTGTGTAGGCTTGGTCGTTGCTTGTACGATGTATGGATTCTATGCGTTATTTACAAAAGGAGAAATCTGATTATGAGTCAAATACTGACAAATTTTTATGAAGCAGCATCAGTCATCCTTTTTGGCATTGGATTCATGAATCTGCTTCTACAAAATAATCTTATCAAAAAATTTATAGGTCTGAATATTATGGACACTGCGACATATCTTTTCCTTGCTGCGAAAGGCTATGTATTTGGCAGAATTGCACCGATCCTGACAAACGGTGTCGTGGATGCGGAATACTATATCAACCCCATTCCTGCGGGGCTGGTGCTGACAGGCATCGTAGTATCGGTATCTGTAACGGCATTCTCTCTGGCTCTTGTTCTGCGACTGTATAAGCATTACGGTACATTGAATATGGATGAGATCCTGCGGATGGTAAGAGAGGAGGAGGGGGAATAATATGGAACATCATCATCTGAATTTAGTACATAATATACCTTTCTTCAGCATCTTCTTTGCGATGTTCTGCGGTATCATCACACCGCTGATCAAAAATGGTCGGATCGCCCGCCGTGTGCACGGCTTTATGGTGGCACTGATTGGCATTCTGTCTGTTGTTCTGTTGGTGAATGTTGTACACAACGGAGAAGCCTTCACATTTATGATGGGTCATTTCCCTGCGCCTTGGGGCAATGAGCTGCGTGTAGGGCCTCTGGAAGCACTGCTGGCTGTTTTGATCAGTGTGGTTATGTTCCTGACAGTTACGGCTGGCAGTGAACAGATTTTCGAGGAAATTGTTCCGGAAAAACAGAGCTTCTATTTTATCATGCTGAATGCAACCTTTGGTGCAATGCTGGCTATGACATATACAAACGATATGTTCACAGCTTATGTATTTATTGAAATTTTGACGATTGCATCCTGTACGCTGATTCTGGCAAAGGGGACAAAGCAGGCTATGGTTGGTACAACACACTATCTGGTATTTGGCTGTGTGGGTTCCGGTCTGTTCTTGCTGGGTGTATGTATCCTGTATGGTATTACGGGGCATCTGCTCTTCCCTCAGATGAAGGAAACGATTGCGATGCTGATGGCAAACGGTGAAGATCAGTTTGCGTTGATGTTTGTTGTGACGCTGATGTTTGTGGGACTTGGCATCAAGAGTGCGCTGTTCCCGTTCCATTCTGCATTGCCGACAGCCTATGGCTCTACCATGACGACTTCCAATGGGATTTTGTCTGGTTTGGTGCTGAAGGCATATATCATTCTGGCAATCAAGCTGTGTCTGGAAGTGTTTACATTGGAAACATTGGTACAGTTGCAGATTGCGGATATTATGTTTGTTCTGGGCGTACTGGGCATGGTTATGGGCTCTGTTTATGCGGTGCATGAGGGACGCATGAAGCGTATGCTGGCATATTCCTCTGTTGCGCAGATTGGTTATATCTTTATGGGGCTTGGCCTTGGCTCTGTAGCAGGTGTACTTGCTACGATTTTCCATGTGTTTGCCCATGCGGCAACAAAGTCTATGCTGTTTATCTGTTGCGGTTCTTTTATTGAAGATGCAAATGGCAAGGAACAGCTGGAAAATCTGAAGGGGGCTGCCCTTAAAAATCCTCTGGCGGGGGTTGCGTTCACAGTAGGGGCGTTGTCCATGATTGGTGTGCCTCTGTTTGCGGGCTTTATTTCTAAGCTGTACTTTGCAATTGCGGCAGTACATATCACGGGATTGAGAATGATTTTGGTGCTTGCGGCACTGGCAATCTCCATGATTCTGAATGCGATGTATTTTCTGCCCTCTGTAATTGCCATCTGGTCTCGTCCGAAAGAAGGAGAAATCAAGAAAGTGGAGATTTCCCCTTTGTTTGCACTGGCGATGGTGCTGTTTATCGTTGTTAATTTTGTATTGGGTATCGGCTACCGTCCCATCGTTGAAGTGATGCGACAGGGTATCGAGCTGATGCAGACTGTATTATGATGAGAGGATGAGGTGAGAAAATAAATGAGCGGAAATGTACTTTTACTGCTTCCGATGATTTTACCTTTTATTTTTGGTCTCATCATTGGCTTCCAGAAGGAAGAAAAGCAGCGTAATACTTTTGTCTTTATTGCAATGGCAGTGGAAGCAGCTCTGGTTTGGTACCTGTGTATGGGCGACCATTCCGCAGTCATGTGGACACTGACGGACCGCCTTTCCATTGCTTACAATACAGATGATCTGGCAAAATTCTTTGCCTGTCTGATCAGTACAATCTGGCTGATTGCGGCAGTATTCTCCATGGAATATATGAAGCATGAGCATCATCCCGAAAGATTCTTCATGTTTTATACATTCTCTCTGGCAGCACTGATGAGTCTGTGCTTCTCCGAGAATATGATGACACTGTATCTGTCTTATGAGTTTATGACAATTCTGACCGTTCCTCTGGTAATTCATACAGGTACACCCGAAGCGGTGCGTGCTGGTCTGAAATATCTGGGATACTCTATTTTTGGCGCAGGTCTTGGTCTGATGGGCTTCTTCTTCCTGAATACCTACTGCGACACTACTTCCTTCATTGCCGGCGGTACGCTGAATATGGCATTGATCGAAGGCAGGGAAAATATGATGCTGATCGTATTCTTCCTGATGATTTTGGGCTTCGGCTGTAAAGCGGGTATGTTCCCGCTGCATGCTTGGCTGCCCACAGCGCACCCTGTTGCGCCTTCTCCTGCATCAGCCGTTTTGTCCGGTATTATCACAAAGGGTGGCGTTATTGCGATCATCCGTGTGACATACTATCTGTTTGGTGCAGATTTCCTGCGTGGGACTTGGGCGCAGACGGCAGTTCTGATTCTGTCTGTGATCACGATTTTCATGGGCTCCATGCTGGCCTATAAAGAAAAATTGCTGAAAAGAAGACTGGCTTATTCTACCGTTTCCAATGTTTCCTATGTTGTGTTCGGTCTGATGCTGCTTTGCCCTGCGGGTTTCACAGGTGCATTGCTGCAGGTGGTTTTCCATGCCGTTGCAAAGAATATCCTGTTCCTTTGTGCCGGTGCGATCATTTACAAAACGCATAAAACAATGGTTGCTGATTTGAAAGGTCTTGGGAAAGAAATGCCAATCGTAATGTGGACATTCGCTTTTGCTGCATTATCGCTGGTTGGTATTCCTCCTACAGCAGGCTTTGTAAGCAAATGGTATCTGGCACAGGGTGGTCTGATGCCGGAAATGGGGATTGTAGGTGTTGTTGGCGTAGTTATGCTGATGGTGTCTGCGCTTTTGACAGCAGGATATTTGATGTCCATAGTTATGAAAGCATTTTTCCCCGGCAAGGATTTCGACTATGCAAATCTGAAGCGTAAGGAACCCAATTATCTCATGACGGTACCTCTGTTACTGCTGGCAGCTGCAGTGGTTGGTATGGGTATGATGCCTGCACCTCTGCTGGATGTCATTGGCGGTATCAGCGGAATGATTTTCTAAGGGAAAGGGAGGAAACAGTATGAACGCATTTGCGACATTGTTACCGGTGATCTTTCCGATCATTGCAGGCGCTTGTCTGTTGCCGGTAAAATTTAAGGACAGAAAGTCACGGGAAAGGGTAGTGCTGCCCATCGTAGTGCTGAATGCAATCTTTGCCCTGTATGCGATTTTTGGCACCGGCTGCCCCGAGGTGGTTCTCTTTCAATTCAGCGGAAAGCTGTCTTTAGCATTACATGTGGATGGATTGTCCAAGGTATTTGGTACGATGGTATCCCTGCTGTGGATTGTAACAACAGTTTACGCCTTTGAATATATGACACATGAAGGTCACGAAGACAGATTCTTCTCCTTCTTTATCATGACATTTGGTGTTGTTGTCGGTATCGCATTTGCTGCGAACTTCCTGACAATGTATCTGTTCTATGAATTTCTGACACTGGTGACACTGCCTATCGTTATGCACCAGTTCGACAATAAATCCAGACACGCAGGTAAAATGTATGTGCTGTATATGATGTTTGGTGCATCTCTGGCATTTATCGGTTTTGTATTCGTGTATATGTATGGTACCACCACAGCTTTTGTGCCCGGTGGTGTGCTGGATCCTGCGCTGGTGGCAGGCCACGAAACAACACTGCTAGCAGTATTTGTAATGGCATTCTTCGGCTTTGGTGTAAAAGCGGCAGTATTCCCGTTCTATCGCTGGCTGCCCAAGGCTTCTGTAGCGCCTACACCTGTTACAGCACTGCTGCACGCAGTTGCAGTCGTTAAATCCGGTATTTTTGCCATTGTTCGTCTGACATACTATGCTTTTGGTACTTCTTTCTTGGCAGGTACATGGGCACAGTATATCATGCTGATTTTTGCAGCAATCACAATCGTGTTCGGTTCTACCGTAGCGCTGAGAACACCGCATGTAAAAAGAAGATTTGCTTATTCTACAGTATCCAACCTGTCTTATATCATTTTTGGTATTGCCATTATGACACCTGCAGGTTTGGCTGCTGCAATGCTGCACATGGTTTACCATGCAGTCATCAAGATCACACTGTTCTTTACAGCCGGTGCGATCCTTTATAAAACACACAGAGAATATATGTATGAAATCGAAGGCTTTGGCAAATATATGCCGGTCACCTTTGCAGCTTTGTCCATTACCGGTCTGGGGCTGGTTGGTGTACCTCCCTTCGCAGGCTTCAACAGTAAATGGGCATTGGCTTCTGCGGCGGTAGAAAGCGGCAATGCGGTATCTTATATTGGTATCGTTGCGTTGATTCTATCTGCACTGCTGACAGCACTGTATGTATTCTCTATCATCATCAGAGCGTATTTCCCCAGGGAAAAGGAATATCCTGCGGATTATTACCATCATGTATCCGATCCCAATAAATATATGACAATTCCTCTGATTGTTCTGACGATTGTTTCCGTTATCATGGGTCTGTTCCCCGATGCACTGCTTGAAATCATGAACGGTGCCATCGCGGGTATTGTATAAGAAGGAGGGGAGTAAAGAATGGAACATAGTGTAGTTACAAGTGTTGTATTGCCATTTCTGGTATTCTTTCCTTTCCTTGGAGCTGTTATCGGTTATGTGATCGGTAAAGGCAACAAAGGTGTCCGTGATATTTGGGAATGGCTGCTGAGTGCCGTTGTATTTGGCGCATCCCTGATGCTGATTGGCAAGGAAACAGTTTATGAAATCCCCAATTTCTGCGGTCTGGGTATCAGCTTTGCAGCAGATGGCTTTGGCGTGATACTGGCAGTACTGACATCTGCAATCTGGCTGATCACAACATTGTTCTCCAAAGAATATATGGCAGATGCCAGAAACAGAAATCGCTACTATCTGTTCGTATTTCTGACACTGGGTGCGACGATGGGCATTTTCCTTTCTGCGGATCTGTTCACAACATTCATCTTCTTTGAAATCATGTCCTTCACTTCCACAGTGCTGGTTATCCATGAAGAAGATGACCATACCATCCGTTCTGCATATACCTAT
This sequence comes from Anaerotignum sp., assembly GCA_045630845.1. Classification (GTDB taxonomy): domain Bacteria; phylum Bacillota; class Clostridia; order Lachnospirales; family Anaerotignaceae; genus Anaerotignum_A. The sequence goes on from JAZQTP010000059.1 coordinate 52,741, forward strand.
ATGACAGTAGCAATCATCGGCGGTCTGGTAACATTGATGGGGCTGTTCCTGATGTATCGGATGACAGGTACACTGAATATGGCAGAGCTGACAGAGTTCATGCACGCACAGGAAGATAAAACAGCCTTCTATGTAACAGGCGTATTGATTCTGTTTGGCTTCGCTGCAAAAGCAGGTCTGTTCCCGCTGCATATCTGGCTGCCCAACGCATACAGTGTAGCTCCTGCACCTTCCAGTGCGCTGCTGTCCTGTATTCTGACAAAAACAGGTGTGTTCGGTACAATTATCGTAAGCTGTAAGCTGTTCATGCATGATGCAAAATGGGGAAGTCTGATTTTGATTCTGGGCATCATTACAATGGTAATGGGGGCGGTATTGGCGGTATTCTCTGTAAATCTGAAGAGAACGCTAGCGTGCTCCTCCATGTCCCAGATTGGCTTTATTATTATTGCAATCGGTATGCAGGGCTTGCTGGGTCATCATAACGCCCTTGCAGCAAGCGGTACATTCCTGCACTTTCTGAATCACTCTCTGTTTAAGCTGCTGCTGTTCGTTGGCGCAGGTGTTGTGTTCATGAATCTGAAAGAGCTGAACCTGAACAAGATTCGTGGCTACGGAAAAAATAAGCCGCTGCTGAAGTTTATCTTCCTGATGCCGATTCTGGGTATTGGCGGTATCCCTCTGTGGAATGGTTATATCTCCAAAACACTCATCCATGAATCCATGGTTGAATATATCCATATTCTGGCAGAGGCAGGACAATCTGTTACATTCATGAAATGTGCAGAAGCACTGTTTCTGTTCTCCGGCGGTCTGACATTGGCGTACATGACAAAGATTTTTGTATGTATTTTCCTGGAAAACAACCCTTATGGTGTGCCGCAGTCTGTAAGAAAAGGCCCTTATATCAGTAAGATGATGGCTGTGATTCTGGCGGCGATTGCAATCTGTCTGCCTGTACTGGGCTGTTTGCCGCACCAGACACAGGATGTTCTGGCGGCAATGGGTGCGCACTACATGAATGCGAATACACCTGACCATGCGATCCATTACTTTGCGTGGGTAAATCTGAAGGGTGCTGTTATTTCCATCTGCGTAGGTGCCATTGTTTACTTCCTGTTTGTACGCAAAGTACTGATGAGAAAAGACGAAAATGGCAATATGGTGTATGTTGACCTGTGGCCTGCAAATGTAAATATCGAAGATAAAATCTATCGTCCGGTTCTGCTGGGGGCACTGCCTTTTGTTGGCGGTTTCTGCGCAAGACTGGCAGGCAGTTTGATGGATGGTATTATTTCCGTTCTGCGTATGTTCATCTTCAATGACGATAACGGTCGTGTTATCCCTCCCGAAGATAAATATTTCTCTGCATATACAGACTTTGAAGCAGACCATGAAATGTATCGTGAAGGCTTTGCTACAAGCTTGCTGATGATTGGTATTGGACTTACCATTGCAACGATTTATATTGTTGTATAATACAAAAATGAGGCTTCTGCTTTTGCAGGGGGCTTAGGGTGTCGATAAAGTCGACACCCTTTCTTTTATTTGACATTGCACTCTTGTAAGGGTACAATAAGCGTATTGATAAATGGGAAAGGAAACAGGAAGATGAACCTGAAAAAAATAGGGCTGTTAGCGGTCGCGGGAGTGTTGCTTTGCACAACAGGCTGCGGCGCACGCAGAGAGGCCATGCAGAAAATGGTAGAAAATAAAAAAATGGAAAATCGCCACGAGGCAACTACCTTCGCCATGGATACGATCATGACTTTTACGGTGCTGCATGAGGATGGGGATGAAATCATCATTGATGCGGAGCAGGAAATCCGCAGACTGGAACGGATGCTGTCTGTAACAATGGAGGATAGCGATATATTCAGACTGAATACAGCAGCAGGAAAAGAAGCAGTAGCAGTGGAGGAGGAAACCCGAACCTTGCTGGAGATGGGGAAAGACCTTGGTGCATTGACACAGGGGCGGTTTGATATTGCCATTTCACCTGTGGTAAAGGCTTGGGGATTTACAGAGGAAACCCATCGAGTGCCAACACAAGCGGAGCTGGAGTTGCTGCTACAGCTGACAGATCCAAATGATATCGTGCTGGAAGAAAGCAGTGTGTTCTTGCAGAAAGAAGGCATGGCAGTTGATCTGGGGGGCATTGCGAAAGGCTATGCTTCGGATCGGGTGGCGGCTTTGCTAAAAGAAGAGGGTGTGGAATCAGCTATTGTTTCCCTTGGAGGTAATGTATACGGCATTGGAACAAAGCCGAATGGAGAGCAGTGGGAGATTGCACTGGCAAATCCATTGGATGCCAATGATTATTGCGGTCTTATTGCAATCGAGGATAAGGCTGTTGTGACATCGGGCGGCTATCAGCGGTATTTTGAAGCGGATGGAAAAAAATATCATCATATTATTGATCCCGCAACGGGCTATCCTGCGGATAAGGGGCTGCTTTCTGTAACGGTTATCAGTGAAAGCGGAACGGAGGCAGATGTACTATCCACGGCACTATATATCATGGGGCTGGAGGAAGGATTGAAATTCTGGCAGGAAAATGAGGGATTTGATGCTATTTTTGTAACAGAGGCAGGCGAAGTTGTTGCAACAGAAGGTGCTTGCTTTACATTTGAGGGCAGAGATAATGATTTCACCTATCGCGTGGTGGAAAGAGAGTAAAAGGAAGGAGATCAATATGGAAAACTGTAAATGCAAAGAAGTATTGGAAAATGTAATTTTTGAATGTGATTGGAAAGACCTTGGGCTGATGGGGCTGTGTGCTGGTTCTCTTGGTTCCTTGATGGGTATGTTGGTTCCCGGAAAATATAAGAACGCAGCAGCCTTTACGGCAGGAGCGGGATTTTTCCTGTCTGCGGTGGCAGTGGCGGTAAGAAGCATCCAATCTACAAGAGAAGAAGACTTCGATGAATATGAAGATTTCGAAGAATGGGAAGATTGGGAGGATGACGAAGAGGAAGGCTTCGTTATGAAAATTACAACAGAAGAAGAATAAAAGAGATGAAATCCCTATAGCAATCAGATGGATGTCTGGTTGGTATGGGGATTTATTTTTTTATAGCTATGCTAGATGGGGAATAGGCAGGGAAGAAGCACATACAAATGAAAAAAAGGGAATGGGGAGAAACAGCTATGTCTGGAGAGAGAAAAAAGGAATATCGTATTGAGCGGATTTTTATAGGAAGAAAAAGCTGTCAGTGTGCAGTGGAGGAGCTGTTGCATATCCGAAAGAATACAGAACCAAGAAAGGAGAGGTGGATCAGATGAGGAGGGGACAAAGAAAGGCTGCGGCAATCAGTACGGCAATTTATATCCGTCTTTCCAGAGAGGATGGGGATAAGGAGGAAAGCAACAGTGTTTCTGTACAGAAACGAATGCTACAGGACTATATAAGGGAGAAGCAAGAACTGGAGCTTTATGATATATATGTAGATGATGGGTATACGGGAACGAATTTTGAACGGCCTGCTTTTCGTAGGATGATCGAGGATGTAGAGCGGGGCAGGGTTCGGTGCATTGTAGTGAAGGATCTTTCCCGATTGGGGCGGGATTATATTGATACGGGTTATTATGTGGAACGCTTTTTTCCGAAACAGCGGGTGCGGTTTATAGCAGTGAATGATAGGATTGATAATGCAGGAGATCAGGAGTATGATATGCTTCTGCCGCTGCGGAACATTATGAATGAACAATATGCAAGAGACATATCCGCTAAGGTGCAGTCTGCATTTAAGACAAGACAGAGAGCAGGGGAGTTTGTGGGGGCATTCTGTTCCTATGGGTATCGCAAATCAGAGCAGGATAAGCATAAGCTGGAAATTGATGCGGAGGCTGCGAAAACGGTGCGGGAGATATACGAGCTGTATGCAGCGGGGTGTGCCAAGCAGAGAATTGCCGCTATACTGAATGAAAGAGGCGTGCTTTCTCCTGCAGCTTATAAAAGGCAAAAGGGAGAAAGGTATATCAATGGAAATCAGCAAGGGAAAAAAGTCTGCTGGACATATTCTACCATTCATAAAATACTGAATAATGAAATGTATCTGGGGCATATGGTGCAGGGGAAAACCAGACGCAGAATGAAAGGGAAGCCGGTGGAGCTGATGGAGGAGGAATGGATTAAGGTTGAGCATACACAGGAAGCCATTATTTCACAGGAGCTTTGGGATAAGGTGAGAGATAGACGGTTGCAGCAAACAAAGGAATTGCGGAGCAAAGAGGAAGCGGGGCTTTTTTCGGGGCTGCTTTTTTGTGGAGATTGCGGCAAGGGGATGTATCGGAAAGTAGATCGGGGAAGATATGTGTATTATCGCTGTGGTTCCTATCTTGCAAAAGGGAAAAAATGCTGTTCGCCCCATAATATTTCAGAAAAAAAGCTGCAGGGGCTTCTTCTGGAAGATATGAACAGGCTATTGGAAAAGAGTGCGAAGGAAAAAGAAATGCAGAATGAAGAAATGGAGCGAGAAGAGATCTTTGCCGAAGAAAGGATAGCGCAAATAAATCGGGAAATGCTGCTTACTGTTATAGAAAAAATCGAGGTGTATGCGGATAATCGGCTGCGAATATGTTATACCTTTTCGGATGATTGGAGCTGTTGGCAGGAGAGGGATGAAAAGGGAGAAATTTCCGATAGGATACCTGCACCCCACGCTGCGTCAAAGCTGACCGAAAGAACCGGCTTTTCCGTTTGCACACAGTAGATAGGCAGCCTGCGGTTCAGGTTTGCCGCTGCAAAAGCACCTGCCCTTTGCGCCACGGGAGGCAGAGCGAGTACAACAGCAAGAACGGCAAGACAGAGAGAAAGAAGCTTCCATTGTTTCTTGGATAGATTTGGTTTAGATAATCGTTTCATAAGTGACCTCCGTTTTTTTGATAACAGTATATTGAGGAAAGAAGCAAAAGAGAAGGAGTATTTCGGTAAAGGGAAATACTCCTTCTCTTTAGTGATTCAGACGCCAAACGCCAAAATTGACGGCTGCCGCAAAAATACACCAGATCAGATAGGGGATCTGGAGCTTGGCTGCGGTGCGGTCAATAGGTGCGAAGGTTGCAATCATTTTTACGATCAGCCCGATTAAAAACAGCAGCCATAGGAAGGCAGTAAAGTATTGATGCAGGCCGAAGAAAATAACACTCCAAATATAATTTGCTGCCAGCTGCAGTCCGTAGACCTTCAGTGCCCGCCCCTTTTTGGGGTCTTTGCTTTTCCATATCCTTGCGGCACTTATACCCATAAGGACATATAGTATTGTCCAGACAATGGGGAAGGCTGCTTCCGGTGGGGTAAAGAAGGGCTTTTGCTGCATTTCATAATAGGGCATCCCCTTAATGGTGAAAAAGGCAGAAAGACCGCCAACCGCCAGTGGGATGGCAATGGAAATCAGATAGGGTTTATATTTTTTGATGGTCATTTTTATCACCTCCTAGGGCAGGATATGCGAATGAAACAGAAATCATGCGTTTTGCTTAGTTTCCTTTGCTGCTAAGAGGGTTGCTCCGTTCTTCCCAGAAGATATTATTGTCAGGCGCAGCCTTTCCCTGTTGATTATAACGGGAATTTTGTCGAATTTGATAAAGGTCGTTGCCCTTTACGGTGTCTTGGGGTAACGGGGTTTTGTTTTCTTTTTTCATTGAAATCACCTCTGCCTTAGGGTATGCAAAAGGAGAAAATGCAAACATGGATTTTTTTGTTTTTCTGTTGACAAAGAGAAAAAAACATATATAATAAAGATAAGTTTATTCAATTAGACAAATATAAAGGTGGTGAGGGGTTGACACAAAGAGAACGGGAAATCTTTGAGATCATCAAGGCAAATCCCATAATTGAACAGAGTCAGATTGCAGCAATGCTGAATATTGCACGCAGTTCTGTAGCGGTGCATATCTCTAATCTACAAAAAAAGGGGTATGTATTAGGAAAAGGGTATCTCTTGAAGGAACATGATTATGTAGTGGGGATTGGTGCTGCCAATGTGGATATTCATGGGCATAGCAAAAAAGCCATCAATCTGCGGGACAGTAACCCGGGGTATATGAATGTTTCGGCCGGTGGTGTTACGAGGAATGTGTCGGATAATCTATCCAGACTGGGCGCATCCGTTAAGCTGATTACAGCATTAGGGGATGATGTCTATGCGGAGCAAATTCGTACAGAGTGTGCGGCGGCAGGTATTGACCTGACACACAGCATGGTGGTAGAAAATCATCCATCTTCTACATATATCTCCATTCTGGACGAAAAGGGCGATATGTTCGTTGCAATGAGCGATATGGCGGTGCTCCAGAAAATGAATATGGAGTATCTGGAAACAAAAGCAAATATTATTACAGGCGCAAAAATCATCACTTGTGACAGCGGTCTGCCTAGTGAAGTGCTGGAAGGTATTTTAGATACCTTTGGTGTGCAGCAGCCGGTTTTCATTGATCCGGTATCCTGTGCCTATGCAGAGAAAATCCGCCCTTATGCAGGGAAATTCCATACCATCAAGCCAAATCGGATGGAACTGGAGATTTTGGCGGAAATGCCTGTCAGAAACGAGGTTGATTTGAAAAAAGCGTGCAGTATTTTGCTGGAAAAGGGGGTAGAACGCCTTTTTGTCAGTCTTGGTGAGGAGGGCTGCTTCTACATGGATAGAAGCGGAAACTGCATCAAACGGAAGCTGAAGCCACTGGAGAAAATGGTAAATGCAACCGGCGGCGGAGATGCTTTTATGGCAGCGGTGATTTACGCCTCCCTGCATGAAATGACAATTGAAGAAACACTGGATTATGCGCTGGCAGCAGGGTTGGCAGCCATTTCCCACGAAAGAACCATAAACCCTGAAATGAGTATGGATACATTAGAGAATATCTTAAAGGAGAGAAAATAAAATGAATCTGGAAAAATATCTGAGCATTACACCTGAAATCAAAGAAGCAATCGAATCCGGCAAACCCGTAGTAGCACTGGAAAGTACGATCCTGAGCCATGGTATGCCTTATCCCGAAAATGTTGAGTTTGCTCACAAGGTAGAAGAAATCGTACGCGGTGAAGGCGCAATTCCTGCAACAACAGCAATCCTGAATGGTCAACTGAAGGTTGGTCTGACAGCAGAGGAGCTGGAGCTGATGTGCAAAGGCGAAGGCGTTGGCAAGGTAAGCCGTCGTGATGTTGCAACTTATGTTGCGGCAGGTCTGCCCGGTGCAACAACAGTAGCAACAACAATGATGATTGCTGCAATGGCAGGCATCAAAATTTTTGCGACAGGCGGTATCGGCGGCGTACACCGTGGTGCGGAAACAACAATGGATATTTCCGCAGACCTACAGGAGCTGGCAAATACACCCGTTGGTGTTGTTTGTGCCGGTGCAAAATCTCTGCTGGATATCGGTTTGACACTGGAATATCTGGAAACAATGGGTGTTCCTGTACTGGGGATGGAAACCAATGATTTCCCTGCATTCTATTGCAGAAAGAGCGGCTTCGGCGTAGACTACAATGTAGAAAGCCCCGAGTTGTGTGCAAAAATTCTGAAAACAAAATGGGAACTGGGGCTGAAAGGCGGCGCTGTTATTGCAAATCCGATCCCTGCAGAATGGGAACTGGACTTCGATGAAATGGAAACCGTTATCAATAAAGCACTGAGATTGGCAGCAGAACAGGGCATCAAAGGCAAAGCAACAACACCTTTCCTGTTGAGTCATATCAAAGAAATTACAAAAGGCGTTGCTTTTGCATCCAATAAAGAGCTGGCATACAATAATGCAAGAATGGCAGCAAAAATTTCCGTTGCTATGAGCAAAATCTGATAAAAATAGGAAAAAATCTTTCTGTTTTTGTATTGTATCAAAAGGTTGAACAATATTTTGACTTAAATTATTCAAGCAGCCAAAAGGGTTTGCTGTCTGCGCAACACAGGCGGTAGGCCCTTTTTTTGTCCTTTGATGTGGGTTGGAGTGAAGCAGTAGGTTTGTATAAAAGCATTCAAACTGTATTTTGTGCTATCTGCAAGATGCTTGGTTTCCCTTGCATTTTATGGGTAATCTGATAAAATAATATTGTTATTTTCAAAACGGAGAAAGAAAAAGGTGATTTAATATGGAAGAAATGGTTTTCCAGATCGGCCCCATTCGACCACCCAGTGAGGCAAATAGCCTTTTGCTGCGGGTAACGATTAACTGTCCTTGGAATAGATGTAAATTCTGTATGCTCTATAAAAAATATGATTTTCATACTCGCTCTGTAGAAGATGTAAAGCAGGATATTGATACTATGGCAGAGCTTAGAGATCGCATCCTTCGCTTCAAAATGGGAGAAGATTGGGATATTGATGGTATCAATCAAGAATATCAAACATTGATAACAGATGAGCAACGCTGGTGCTACCAGATGGTTTTCCGCTGGCTGACAGAGGGGGACAGCAACTCTATTTTTCTGCAGGATGCTAATACTATGTGCTTGCGGCCGGATTGGTTGGCAGAGATTATCCGCTATGTTCGTGTGAAGCTGCCGGAGATTAAACGCATTACATCCTATGGCAGAGCAAATACATTGGCAAAAATCAGTCCGGAGGATTATAAAATGCTAAAGGAGGCTGGGCTGGATCGGATTCATTCCGGCTATGAATCCGGTTCCGATAAGGTGTTGGCGTTGATCGAAAAGGGCTGTACCCAAGAAGAACAGATTATCGGTGGCAGAAAGGTAAGAGAAGCAGGCATTGAGCTGTCTATCTATTTTATGCCTGGTGTTGGTGGAAAGGAGCTTTCCGATGATAATGCTATCGAAACGGCAAAGGTCATCAATGCGGTAAATCCAAATTTTGTTCGTCTGCGTACCTTTGTGCTTAGAACTGGCTCCTTAATGGAGGAAGTTCGGGATTCCGGTCATTGGACGGAAGATACGGATATGAATAAGCTGCTGGAGATTCGTAAGCTGTTGGCAAATATTGATCCGACGAAAGCAAACGGAAAGATTACCAGCGATCATATCATCAATTTGCTACAAGAAGTCAATGGGCAGATGGATACGGATTTACCGTGGATGTTGGAATATATTGACTCTTTCCTTGCATTGCCCGAACTGGAGCAGAGGAAATATCAGATGGCACGCCGCATGGGATTTCCTTTGGACTGGAAACAGCTCTGGCGGATGCGAGAAAGTGATCAGATGCTGATAGAAGATCTGGCACGCAATTTGAAGGATGAAAAGGCTTGGGAAAAGAAGCTGCACGATTATATGGATCATTATATTTAAGGAGGGATCCTGAATGACAAAGGAAATGATATTTACAGCGATTGTACCGGCGATACTGATTTTCTTTCTGGTATTTTTCAATATTCGTAAAATGCAGAAGCAGGCGAAGATTATGAAAATGGAACAGGAGGGAAAATGCGGCGTTGGCTGTGCTGGCTGTGCCCATAGTAAGGGCTGTCACTCTGACAAAAAAATATCTGAATAATATATGAAATCCCCTGAAAATGTGAATTTTCAGGGGATTTTCTTTAATAAAATGATTCTAATTCATTCCCATTGATGCTTGCTTTTTCATCTGCTTCCAGTGGAATGATAATACATTGCTTTCCGTCAATCAGTTCTTTCTTGATTGCAGGCAACTTTTCAGGGGAAACCGTCAAAATAATCTCTTTTTCCGATGCTTCAGAAGCGGAAGCTGTATTTTCCATCTGTTGCTTTAAGGCTTCCACTTCCAATGCCAGTGCCTCTGCTTTTTTTGCTTCTGCACGGGCGTGCAGTGCTTTGGTATCAATAAGATTTTCTGCAAGGGGAGGGGCTTCTCCAAATTCTGTCTGACAGATTTCTTCTACCTTTGTGATAATATCCTCAGAAAGCCCTTTGTCTGCCATAACATCCCGAAGGGAATCACGATCCAGAAGAATCGGCTCGTTTTCAAAAATATTCTTGTGAGCATCTACCAGATCACTGAGATCCTGCTGGATATCCAGAATCATATTTTTAGGATCGTCCACTTCGGCAGAGATGACCTCTTTCAGAATAGAATGAAAGACCTTTTTCTCCTCTGCCGCAGTACGCTTCGGCTCACATCCAAGCGCGTTTTTCATGAAGTCGGGCTGTGCTTTTTTTGCATCCTTTACATAATAACCAAGCGCATTAACATCACTGCTTCTGTCGGAAAAGGCAGGGAAAAGGAAACCGGTTTCCGGCATAGAAACCACCCAATCCCGAATACGAGGTGCAATGACATTTTTCTCTTTATGATAGCCAAGTCCTGCCTTTGTCAGCTCAACAGGGCAGATAGCGCAAAGGATGTATTCATAAACCTCCTCGGATTCATCCAGTTTATTGTTATCGCTAGTTTTCATAGGAACATCATAGGCATCATGAAAAAGCAGGATCAGATAATTGCCTGCATATTCGTATTCTTGGATGATTCGCTCATAAAGTACCTCCAACAGACCTTCGCCTTTCAAGCCGCTATCTCTGATACCGAGGAGGAATTTCTGGGCTTCCATTCCTGCTTCATCCTTCAGAAAGGATAGCTCCAAAATATTGTTTCCGATGGTGCCGGAAAGAGCTTTTTTAGCGATTTCAAGATATTTATAAAAGGCTTCCTCATCTAAAGAGAGGAAGGTTTCGTTTATGTGAAGCAATATGTTTTTATGGCTGTCCACATAGCAGCCCCGCATTCTGGTAAAGGTGCAGCCTTCTTTTTTCAGACGGCGTTTCAGCTCAAAAATATCTTTCTTTTTCATAACAGGACTCCTTCTTTCTTATTTTCATCATAGACAGTATACGGTTTTTTAACTATTTTCGCAAGAAAAATACTTTTTTGCGATAAAATGAAGAAAAATTTTATCTAATGTGATGCAAAACAAGTTAATTATATTGATTTTTTAGTGAAATATGCTATAATTGTATAAAATTGTTTTGCAGTATCCAAAGGAGGAAAATTTATGAAGAAGTTTTTAGGAATCCTGCTGGCGGTATCCATGGTAATGGGATTATCCGTACCTGTTATGGCTGGCGATATGGATGGTAAGCTGGTTGTTTTACATACCAATGACATCCATGGCCATTATGAAGTGGCAGAAGGACAGCTTGGTCTTGCGGGAGTTGTTGGGCTGAAGGAACAGTATAAAGCGCAGGGTGCGGATGTGCTGCTGCTGGATGCAGGAGATTTCTCGCAGGGAACTACATTAGTAAATCATGACAAAGGCGTAAAGGCGGCAGAATATCTTGTAGCGGCAGGTTATGATGCGGTTTCTCTGGGCAACCATGAATTTGACTTTGGGAATCAGGCAGTCAAAAATATCGTTGCAGCATTGCAAGCAGGGGATGTTCCCGTTCTGGCGGCGAATGTGCTGAAAAAAGGTACAACAGAGCCTATCTTTGGTGCGAATAAAATTTTTGAAATGGATGGTATCAAAGTAGGTGTGTTCGGACTGGATACAGCAGAAACACAGACAAAGTCTGCGCCCAGCAGTGTAGTAGATATTACATTTGTGGATGGTGCGGAAATGTTTGCTCTGGCACAGAAGGAAGTAGATACACTGAAAGCGGCTGGCTGCGATTATATCATTTGTGTTTGTCATCTTGGTGTAGATGAAGAAAGCATTGGGAGAAGATCTACAGAGCTGGCAGAAGCTGTAAATGGAATTGATCTGATCGTGGATGGACACAGCCATACAGAAATAGATGGCGGTAAGATGGTAAATGATACCATGCTTGTAAGCACAGGCAGCTATCTAGAAAATATTGGTACAGTTGTTATTGATAAAGCAACAAAGGAAGAAAAGGCAGCGCTTATCAAAGCGGCTGATTTTGCATCAGACTATAATGTATATAATGAAGCTGTAGCAAGTATGATCTCGGAAGATCAGGTTAAAATCAATAAGATTTATGAAAGCATCTTTGCAGAAACCAAGGTAGACCTGAATGGAGAAAGAGATCCCGGTGTCCGCACAATGGAAACCAATCTGGGTGACTTTGCAGCAGATGCGTATCTGTATGCAGGCAGAGAATATGTGAAAAATGCAGGTCTGGATATGACAGTGGATTTAGCACTAGTAAATGGCGGTGGTATCCGTGCAAGCATCCCGACAGGTGAAATCTCTATGAATACACTTTGTACGGTATTTCCTTATGGAAATACGATCACACTGGTGACTATAACAGGCGAAGAACTTTTGGAGGTTCTGGAAGCTTCCACATTCTGCGTACCTGTTGCATTGGGTGGATTCCCCCAATCGGCTGGTATTGATTTTACAGTAAACACAGCTGTTCCTTATGAAAATGGCGAGTTGTACCCCGAATCTACATATTATGCGCCTGCAAATCCCGGCAGCAGAGTGACGATCAATAGTGTAAACGGCAAACCTTTTGCACCGGATGCAAAATATACAGTGGTAGTAAACAGCTTCCAGGCAGAAGGCGGCGATACATATTATGCACTGACAGAGGCATCTTTTGTTCATGATACAGCGATGGTGGATGCAGATGTGCTGATTTCTTATGTAAAATCTATGAATGGCGTGATTGGCGAGGAATATGCTGCACCGCAGGGAAGAATCAAGATTGTGGAAGCAGCAGAGGAAGTTGCCGAAGCACCTGCAATGCCTGAAAAAGTAGAAGAAGCCGAAGTGAAAATAGAAGAGGCTACTGAGCAGATAGCAGCTGTAAAAGAAGAAATACCCGCAGAAGTGATTACGAACCTGTATAAGGTAGTAGCAGGGGATTCTCTCTGGAAGATTGCACAGAAAGAACTGGGCGCAGGTCACAAATGGGGACAGATTTACGAAGCAAATAGGGCGACAATCAAAGATCCCGCCAAGATTTATATTGGTCAGAAGCTGATCGTAAATAAATAAGATGCTATATTATCTGGTTGAGAAATAAAATCAGAGATAGGTAAAAGGGCGAAATCCATGATAGAAAAAGGGTTCGCCCTTTTTATCACTTTCATTTTTCGGAAAGGGTAGAAATTTTTTACTTGCATTTTTTTAGGGAGTATATTATAATTATTTTCGGTTCTGCTGATATAGCACAGTGGTAGTGCAGCTCATTCGTAATGAGCAGGTCGTCGGTTCGAATCCGACTATCAGCTGAAGGCCTCTACAGGATGTAGGGGCCATCTTTTATTTAATGAGAAATTCAGTTCTCATTAAAGTAAAAAAAGCGGGGATGATAAAACGATTGCATTTTTATTTTGCAATAAATGTAAAAAATATCATGCAGGACGATTGATTCATTTTATGAATATGATATAATTTTGAACCAAGGAAACAGGAAGCAAGGAAGTGGACAAGGGGAGGAAAAAACATGACAGCAAACAAAAGAAAAGTATTTGGATTAGCATTTATGACGGTATTCCTCTGGGCATCCGCATTCCCATTGACGAAGGTGGCACAGGAGCAGTTTACTTCTATTCCTCTGGGATTTTTGCGCTGTTCGGTGGCGGCAATTTTTTTGATTATTATTGGAAAGCTGGCAAAGATTAAGCTGCCACAGAAAAAACATATTCCTCTTTTTTTTGTTTCCGGTGGATTGGGTTTTACGATGTATATGATAACTTTTAATACGGGAATTTTGACATTGACTTCGGCAACCTCCAGCATCATTATTGCAGTAACGCCAATTTTGACGGCAATCATTGCATCTAAGCTGTATCAGGAGAAGATCAATCTGGTTGGTTGGGGTGCTATTATATCTGCGTTTATCGGCGTTTTAATTTTGTTGTTGTGGGAGGGGGTTTTTTCCATTAACATTGGTTTGATCTGGACATTGGGAGCTTCTATTGTATTCTGCGGATATAATATTATTACAAGACGGTTGGGGACAATGGGATATAATGCACTGGAGATTGTAACCTACAGCATGATTTGCGGTGCAATTTTGTTGGGCTTCTGGGCGGGAGAAGGATTTTCTCAGCTTTCCGGTGCCAGCGTGAGCCATGTGGTTGCTTTAATCTACCTAGGGGCGTTTCCCAGTGCAACTGCATATTTCCTATGGGGAAAGGCCATGAGCTTTGCAGAAAAAACAAGTGAGGTTACGAATTTTATGTTTGTAACACCGCTTTTGAGTACGGTTATGGGGTTTTTTATCTTGCGAGAGGTGCCAAATGCGGGAACTTTTATTGGTGGTATAATCATTATAATCAGCATTGTTATATTTAATCTGAAAGGGAAAGTCCAATAAGATAAAAAAGAGGGTGCAAAAAATTTTCTGCAAATAGGACTTCTATGATATATTTTTATTCTATCATAGAAGTCCTGGCTATTTATGTTTTTATAGAATTTTTTCAGGCTCTATAATGCATTTTTACTCTTTTATAGAATACCCTGTTAGTTATGTTTTTGGATTTGTAGACAAAAACCGGCTTTTTATTTATCTTCCAAATATTTGAAATACAAATGAACACGGAAGACTGACAGGTTGCTATTATTTCAGATGCGTATTTTTATATTCTTCCCGAATAGCATCTGGAACCAAGCTGCCGCCTGTTGCCCAAGGGATATGTATGGCATTTGCCATTTTGTTTTCCAGCCCCATATCCTTAATATATTTCTGCACTTTTTCATCCTTCAGCATGATCGGTCCCCAGAAGGATGCACAAGCAGAAGGTTCAATGAAAATATTTTCTGTTTCAACCAGATCTCTCATCAAATCATAGATATGATAATCTTCCAAAGACATTTCGCCTGCCAGCAGATGATTCATCACACCGCCAACGAAACCGGAAGCTCTGCCTACGGCAAGTCCGTCTGCATGAGTTTGACCGGAAAGGCCGAAATCTTTTACGCATACTTCATTTTGCAGACCGGATGCCATACCTACCAGCATGCAAGGTGCCTCTGTGGGTTCTGTAAAGAAGATATGTACATTATCGCCAAAAATCTTTTTGAATCCAAATGCAACACCGCCGGGAGCGCCGCCAACACCGCAGGGGATATAAACAAAGAGTGGGTGTTCTTCATCCACAACAATATTATTTTCTTCAAACTGCTTTACAATGCGTTTTGCTGCAACAGCATAGCCAAGGAAAAGAGTAACAGAGTTTTCGTCATCCACAAAATAGCTTGTAGGGTCTGCATCGGAATTTTTTCTTCCCACTTCCACTGCCTTGCTGTAATCATCCGCATATTCTACTACATCAGCACCTCTCATACGAAGCAGATCCTTTTTCCACTGCTTTGCATCTGCAGACATATGCACAATTACATGAAAGCCAAGCGCAGCACTCATGATACCGATAGACATACCAAGATTTCCTGTGGAGCCAACCTGAATTTTGAATTTGCCGAAAAATTCTCTGAACGCATCAGAAGCAAATACACTATAATCGTCGCCTTCCTTCAGTATGCCATGTTCCAGTGCTAAATCTTCTGCGTGCTTCAAAACTTCATAGATACCGCCACGGGCTTTGATGGATCCGGAAATTGCCAGATGGCTGTCCTGTTTCAGATACATTTTGCCGGAAATCACAGTGTTATAGCCTTCCTCCAGCTTTTTCTGCATATGAGGGATATATGTCAGAGGAGATTCGATTAAACCATTTGTAGCAACAGTTTCTGGGAATTTTTTCATTAGAAAAGGCGCAAATCTTGCAAGTCTTGCTTCCGCATCCTCGATATCCGCCATGGTAATGTCGATTTTTTCCATGGCATCCTCTGTTTTTTTTAGATTTTCGTTGATCCAGACAACTTCCTTGCCTTCTGCTACCAGCTGCAATAATTCAGTATTTTTACATCTTCTTAAAAGTTCCTGCATAGGCTTAACCTCCTTTATGTTTTGGCTTATATTTCAATCTTATTTATTTTATTCTTTCTTCCATACTATCATATCATGGAAATAGGTGCAAGGCGATTTCTTCCAAGGGAAAGTGCCCCAATACATCCTTTTGATTGACATACGGCGACAATATCCGTTATACTAAAATAACATTTGACATAGGAACCATTTATAAAAAAGGAGGATGCTTCATGGAAAGAGCAAGACAACTTGTGTCTGCAATCATTGCCGGAATGTTGATTGGTATGGGCGGAACTGTTTACCTTTCTCAGTCTAATCCTGTAATCGGCAGTTTTTTATTTGCGATCGGTCTGTATACAATCGTAGCATTCCAGCTGCATCTGTTTACCGGAAAAATCGGGTATACACCGTTTCAGCAGCCGATTTATATCATCGAGCTATTCATCACATGGGTAGGCAATCTTCTGGGAACAGGGCTGACTGCCTTAATGGTTAAGAACAGCCGTATCGGTGCCGCTTTAATCGAAAGGGTTATGGGTATTACCGAGGTGAAGCTGGCGGATAATTTCCTAAGTATCTTTTTATTGGCGATTTTTTGTGGTATGCTTATGTTTATTGCTGTTGACTGTTATCGAAATATTCAGGGCTCTACATTGCGCTTTATTGGTGTTTTTGTACCTGTAATGGTCTTTATTCTCAGTGGTTTTGAGCATGTTATCGCAAATATGTACTATTTCAGCCTTGCAGGCGTATGGAGTGGGCATTGCCTTATGTCTATTGCCGTAATGACAGTTGGCAACGCTGTTGGTGGTATGTTGATTCCTGTGTATCTAAGGGTTTTCAAAGTCAGAGAAAGTTGATTTCGTGGGAGGATTTCCTCCCGCATTTTTTATAGGTGAAAATATGGAATACTTGAAAGAAATCGTGATGCCTCTTCTGAAATGGTTTCAGAACAATCAGCGAGAGCTTCCATGGAGAAAAACAAAAGAACCGTATCCTATCTGGCTTTCTGAAATTATGCTACAGCAAACCAGAGTGGAGGCGGTAAAGCCTTATTATGAAAGATTTTTACGCACATTGCCAAGTATAAAGGATTTAGCAAGTGCAGATGAGGAAACAATATTAAAGCTGTGGGAAGGGCTGGGGTATTACAGCCGTGTGCGAAATATGCAGAAAGCGGCCCTTCAAATTATGGAAAATCATCAAGGTATATTTCCATCCAATTATACAGATATTCTGAAGCTGAAAGGAATTGGTCCCTATACGGCAGGAGCAATCGCTTCGATTGCATTTGATCAGCCTGTACCGGCAGTAGATGGTAATGTGCTGCGTGTCATGAGCCGCATCACAGCCGATGCTTCGGATATTTCCCTTGCTGCTACAAAAAAAGTGTGGGAAGATAGAATAAAAGAAATAATCCCTTTTTATGCACCGGGCAGCTTTAATCAGGCATTGATGGAGCTTGGCGCAACTGTGTGTCTGCCTAATGGTATGCCTCGCTGCGATGTTTGCCCTGTGAGAAAATGCTGTGAAGCCTATCGCAGAAATGCTATGCAGCAATATCCTGTTAAAGCTGAAAAAAAAGCCCGCACACCGGTTTATCTGAATGTTCTATTCTGTGTGTGCGGCAATCATATTGCCATACGAAAACGGAAAAAGGAAGGTGTGCTTTTTGGACTTTGGGAATTGCCAAATGTAGAAAAGGAGATGAATCTGCCCGAATTTTTGCAGGAAATCGGTATTACCGACGGGGAAATCACCTCGATGAAATCCCAGAAGCATATTTTTACACATATCGAATGGTACATGGATTGTTATTATATCCATGTAAAAGAAAAAATTAGCGAAGATCTGCAATGGGTTACAGTATCGGAAATGGAGCAAAGCTATGCGTTACCCTCTGCTTTTCGTAAAATCTGGCAGGAAGGGCTAAAGATAAAGACAGAGACAGCGGTAAAGAAAAAGAAACTGTAAGAGCATATATACACTTCTTCACAAAACAGTCGTATATTTCCTTTTTCTTTTTATTGCGATATGCTTGCAATCCAAAAAGAAAGTCGATATAATATCCCATTATACACCTATGAAAAACAGGAGAATGCAATGGATAACGCTAAAAATATAATTGTACGCCGTGCCGTACAGGAAGATAAAGTAGCCTTCAAAAATTTATGGAGCCTTTGCTTTGAAGATAGTAATGCTTTTCGTGAGTGGTTTTTTGAAAATCGTTTTCGTCCTGCGCATTCTGTTCTTCTGAAAGCAGAGGATAAAGTAGCGAGCTGTATGCAGGGCTTTCCTTATTCCTTGTGGATTCGAGGGAAAGAGGTGCCCGGTGCAATGCTTTGCGGTGTTTCAACCCATCCGGAGGAAAGAAAAAAAGGGTATATGGGAAAAATCTTTACTTATGCGTTGAATCTTCTTTCTGATATGCATTGTGCTGTTGCTCCCCATACACCTGCAGTATTGCCAAGCTATTTTTCTTACGGACATTATCCCGCTGCGGATGCTGCGTATCTGGAATGTGATTCACTCCCAAGCGTTTCCATGCCTGCATCCGTCGTACCTTTGGAAAGGAAAGACTGGGAGAAGTGTTTTCCGACTTATGAAGACTTTGCAGAAAAATATAGTGGAATGATTAAACGCTCCAAGGATGATTTTCTATTGAAAATGGAGGATTATCACTCCGATGGCGGTCAGGTTATTGCCTATATTGAGAAGAAAAAGATAAAAGGTTACTGCTTCTACTATGTAATCAGAAAAAAGGTTTTTTGCATTGAGGTTGTTTCTGCGGATGACTGCTGGGAAACGCTGCTGGCAGGGGTCATGGCTCATTATCCCGGTTATGCGCTTCGGGCAAAGCTACCTCCCAATATTTCCGTTGCTTTTCCTTTTACTTCTTTGCGAGTAGAGCAGAAAGGCGTTATGGGCTTATGCAATATATCCCTGCTACTGCAATGTCTTTCTCTGAATATTCCTTATGCATTTCAGATAAAGGATCATGTGGTAGAAAAAAATAATGGTATATTTGATTTCCGAGGGAATCGTTCTGAAGAAACACCTGTTTTTTCTATTTCCGCCGGTCATTTTATGCAGGTCATGGTTGGTTACCATACCTTAGAAGAATTACAAAATGAAATCGAGATATTCGATGAAGAAAAATTTTACAAAATCAATGTTTTGCTGCCGAAGCAAAACTGTTATATCATTGATGAATATTAAAAGGGAGGCAAAAATATGCCAAGCTGTTGTATATCGAAGAAAGAAACAGAATCAGATAAGGGAGAGATTTTCTTTCAGCCAATTACGCTGGATAAAAAAGTTCTGATTGAATCCTACACAAATCCATGGATGCTGGAATGTTCCGATCTTTCCTTTACAAATCTTATTATCTGGGGTGCAGATGGGAAGATGGAATATGCAGAGAAGGATCATGTTTTATACATCAAATTGGATTTCAAGGGTGTACCTGTCTTTTTATGGGCACCTATCCCAAAATACGGAATGGATATTGATTATAAAAAAGCTGTTCAAACAGGAATTGATTATATGAAAAAAAGGGGCGTAGAGCCCACATATCGCTCTGTTTGGACACCGTTTCGGGATAAAATGCTGGAGGTATGTCCGGAGCTATATGCAATGCCTACTGATATTGCGTGGGATTATGTGTATTCCAGAGAGAGCCTTGCAACATTGAAGGGGAAAAAGCTCCATGGGAAAAGGAATCATATCAATAAATTCCTTTCCTTATATCCCGAATATGAATATAGAAAGCTGGATAAATCCATGATCAACGATTGTATTCAACTATACGATCATTGGATTGCCGAAAAAGACGAGGAATCAGCAAAGATACTGAAATCAGAGAAACAATCTGTACTTTTGGCATTAGAGCATATGGAAGAATTGGGATTGACCGGCGGTGCGATCTATATTCAAAATAGATTATGTGCATTTACCGTTGGAGAGCGGTTGCATCCGCATATGCAGCTGATCCATATTGAAAAGGCAGATACAAATTATGATGGGATATTTCCGATGATCAATCAGCAGTACATCCTGCATGAATGTATGGATGTTGATCTGATAAATCGAGAGGAGGATATGGGCATTGAAGGAATGAGAAGGGCAAAGCGTTCCTATCAGCCCGTTAAAATGATTGAAAAATACCTCATCAGCACCAGAGATCTGGCAGATGTGAAAGGTGTCTGGGGGGAACAGGATTAAATTTTTAGAATTGCTGTAAACCATAAAATACCTAGTTATATTATCAAAATTATATTGACAAAAGAAAAACACTAGTTTATAATGATTATCAGATAACAATAGTTTATCGCTTAAATATAGAGAGTTTTAAGGAGGAAAAAGTTATGAAAAAATTTGTATGTTCTGTATGTGGTTATGTTCATGTTGGTGATTCTGCTCCCGCGGAATGTCCTCTGTGCCATGTAGGCCCCGAGAAATTCGTGGAACAGAAAGAAGGCGAAATGCAATGGGCTTGCGAACATGTAATCGGTGTTGCACAGGGCGCTTCTGAAGATATTATGATGGATCTGAGAGCGAACTTTGAAGGCGAATGTACAGAAGTTGGTATGTATCTGGCAATGGCTAGAGTGGCTCACAGAGAAGGTTATCCCGAAATCGGTATGTACTACGAAAAAGCTGCATGGGAAGAAGCAGAACACGCTGCAAAATTCGCAGAGCTGCTGGGTGAAGTGGTAACAAACTCCACAAAGAAAAATCTGGAACTGAGAATTGATGCAGAAAACGGCGCTACAGCAGGTAAATTTGATCTGGCTAAGAGAGCAAAAGCTGCTGACCATGATGCAATTCATGACACAGTACACGAAATGGCAAAAGACGAAGCTAGACACGGTAAAGCTTTTCTGGGCCTGTACAACAGATACTTCAAATAATCAAATAAGTATTTTCAAAGGGTGGGATGAGATATTCCCATCCTTTATTTTTGAAAAAAACCTCGCAAATAAACATAATATTATTATGGGAAACAAAAAGCTGTAATATCATATCTTATAGCAATATAATTTCGTAAAAGTATCGTTTTGCGAATAATTATAGATTCCCCTTTTTCTTGCTCTCTCTTCAATTTTGCTATAGCAATGATATATTTCTTATGAAATAAAAAAAGTATTTCGCTTGACGAAATACTCCGCCTGCGGCGGTGTCGCTTGCGACTGATTACCTTGCCGCCGCAGTGCGATCCCCCGGAGGGTTTTACTCTATAAGAAACGAAATTTCTTATAGAGTAAAAAAGTGTCTGCAATGTTTTACAGACACTTTTTTGTTAAATCAAAGTTTCTATTTTTGTAAATGCTTCTGCATTTTCCCGTATCTTCTGTTCGCTGCCAATGGTACAGATATTTTCGCAGTCGATTTGTTTCAGTAATTCAGAAAAGCTGCGAATGTCCGCATCTGTCGTTTGCAGGATTTCCTTGCGTTCCCGAATCAGCGATTCATCAGATGTGCCTCTGTAAAATCTGCCGATGGCGATATTCAGCTTTTCCATATTCGTTTTTGGTTGATCCAGTTCATTGATCGTTCCCAGAATATATTTTGTCATTTCTCTGGAGTTTCCTTCAAAATTTGCAATATCTGTAGCAAGCTTTTTATATACGCCATAGCTTTCCTTCAAGTTTGGATCACGGTAGGAATAAAAATATGCAAAGCCACTGGGCAGAAATTTACTTCCACCGCCATAGGCTCCTCCTTGAATTCGCAGCTGATTCCATAGATATTCCCGATTGATAATAGTTTGCAATACTTTTAGGCTGCCACAATATGGCCGTTGTTTCCCTATATCTATAGAAGTAATATTGTATACAATACCGGTTGCTGTTGTAAAAGCTATTTTCTCTGGCTGCATGGAAAAATTAGGTTTTAACGGAATATGTTTTCCATGCGGAAGATTCGGCAATATCAATTTTTTCTGCACATCTTTCACATATTTTTCTTCACAACCAAGGGCAATCTCCATATTCTCTCTGGTAAATAGAATTTGCGCCGCTTCCTTTAACCTTGCAATGACATCTTCCCCACTCTGCGCTAGCTTTTTATCTATTTCGCAAAGGAAACGATAATAACGGATACCGCTTGTCAGCTCATCTATATAAAGCCCTTTGAAAAGATTTGCACCGCTATAGAAAATCCCATAATAATGAGAATTATTCAGCAATGCCTGCTCCCCTTTTATTTTGGCAGAACGGATAATCTTTTTCAGATTTTCCACCATATTAAAATCTGTGTGAAACATAACTTCATTCAGCATTTCAACAGCCCGTTGTAAATCTTCATGCAGAAGTTTTGTTTTTACCGATACAAAGGAATGATATTCCTCTGCATTTTTATTGTAGGTATCATGATGCAGCGAAAAGCCTCCAAAGATCTGATCCAATGCATTAGGCAATGCCTGATAGGAATAATTTTTTGTATCCAGCTTACCAATAAGCTCTGTTAATAAACCGGTATAGGGAATCAGCTCCTGTGGTATGCCATCCATTCGGAATAACAGCTTCAAATAAAGGATACCATTGCTTTCCATAGGTACATGGAGAAACGGAACTTCGTGAGAAATAGAATGATACTGAATCAACTGGGGCATTTCGTCTATTTCATCAAGCTCTAATAAAGGAATCTGAGAAAGAATTTCCGGGGTATCCTCCTGTTTCTGGAATCGATCCAGATTTTCTGCATCTGTTTTCATTTGCCGCAGTTCTTCTGAGGAAATGGATGCATACAGTGTTTGCATTTCTTTTTTCCATGCTTCCTGGTCTTTTTCTGCCTTCCCCTTTTCCGGTTCAAAGATAACAGCAACACTTTCTGCATTTTCACAAAAAAGTGTTTTCAGCAATTCTTCAAAATAACCCTTTTGATGACTACCTTTCAGTTTTTCCAAAACCTCCAGATGACGCAGACCATTACAGGGATCCTCTCCATGGAGCCATGATTTCATCAGTCTGGTACAGTAGACAAGCCCTTTTGGTGTGGATCCGTAGTCTTCTTCTCGCAGAAGGAAATCATATTTTCGCAAAGCCCCCTGTAGCAAATCAGAAGGCAGCCCTCTTTCAGCCAATCTACAACATTCTTCTTGGATAGTTTTGATAAATTCCTCTATTTTATCCGCAACGGCATTTTTTGCAACAATGGAAAACACCATTTCATAGGTGGAGGAATCGAACCATCCTTCTGCCTCCTGACAGATTCCTTTTTCAATCAAGATATTTTTCAAAGGAGAAGCATTGCTTTCCAGTAATACATAAGAAAGAATCTGCATAGCCATGATCCGTTCGGGATCGGTGCATTTTCCCGCTTTAACCGAATAGGAAAAATAGCTTCCGCCTTCTTCCGCATCTTCTCCGATGGGATATGTTTTTCGGATGCACTGCCCTTTTTGGGCAAACGGTACTTCTTGAATCATCGGCAGTGCATCGCTTTTTTCAAATGCAGTGAGGTATTCTGCAATATGCGACAGACAGGAATCTGCATCCATATCACCATAAAGGAAGAAATACGCATTGGATGGATGATAATACATTTTATGAAAATCCAAAAATGCTTTATATGTCAGCTTGGGAATAGAATCAGGAGCGCCGCCAGATTCAAAGCCATAGGTCGTATCGCCAAATACTGCCTTTGAAATCACTCCGCTAAGCAGGCTTTCGGGATCGGATAATGCACCCATCATTTCATTGTAAACAACACCTGTAATCCCTAGTTGTTCCTCCTGCAATGTATAGCGCCATCCCTCCTGCTGGAATATCTCTTTTTTTTCATAGATGCGCGGAAAAAAAACAGCATCCAGATACACATCCATTAAATTATGGAAATCCTTTTCATTGCAGCTCGCAACAGGATACATGGTTTTATCCGCATAGGTCATGGCATTCAGAAAGGTATTCAAAGAGCCTTTCGCAAGTTCATTAAAGGGATCCTTTGCTTCATATTTCCGAGAACCGCACAAAACAGAATGTTCCAGAATATGGGGTGTGCCGCAATCATCCTGCGGGGGTGTTTTAAGGGCAACATTAAACACCTTGTTGTGATCTTTGTTTTTCAGATAAATCAGACGAGCGCCGCTTTGCTCATGTCGGAAAAGGAATACCGCGCTATGAATATCAACAATTTCTACTGTTTTTTCTAAAAGAAAGCCGTGGTAGACTTGATTACATACAAATTCTTTCATTCTGCACCTCCTATTTTTCTTATTATAAGTCTTTTTTTCTTATTATATCATATCTTCTAAAAAATAAAAAAGGATGATACTCATAAAAGAATATCATCCTAATTGATTAACCTACATAGTTATGGGGATTTACGGCACTGCCGCCTTTAGAAATTGTAAAATGACAATGATTCCCCGTAGACCAGCCGGTACTGCCGCATTTTGCTATTGTCTGTCCGCGGCTTACCTTCTGCCCTTTCTTGGCTACCAAAGAGGAGTTATGACCATATAGAGAGGTGATTCCGCTGCCGTGGTCAATGATGATAGTATACCCATAGCCATTCATCCAGCCGGCATATGTAACAGTTCCCGCTTCCGCAGCAACAATGGCAGAGCCGTAAGGGGCAGGAATATCCAGACCATTATGAAATTCCTTTTTGCCGGAAATAGGACTGGTTCTATAGCCGTATTCACTGCTGATTCGGCTGCTGGCAGGCACAGGCCATGTGAATTTCCCATTACCAGTATAAACTGCTGTTTTACTGGCAGAAGCATTCATCTGACGCAGAATAGCTGCATCATTTGCCTCGTTGGCTGCCACCAGTTTTTCGTATTTCTTCAAGTCGCTCTCATAAGAAGCCATAAGTGCCTTCTTCTGATTTACAACAGCTTCCATCTCGCTTACCTTTTCTCGCTGGATATTTACGACAAGCTGCTGCTCCAGATGGTTTTCTGCAATTTCATCGGTTCTTTCCTGAATGGTATTCTGAATTTCCTGTAATTCATCCAAGATTTCCTTGTCATAACCCATAATGTCATTGACATACTGCATCCGCAGGAATAAATCAGAAAAGCTTTCGGATTCCAATAGTATCTCCAGATAACCGGTAGAGCCCTTCTGCTGCAGGAATTTCATACGATCGCCTAAAAGCTGAAACTGGGCATTACGGTTTTCTGTTGCTTCTGCCAGCTCTGCTTCTGCTTCTGTCAGACGGGCGGTAAGGAAATCTAGTTCCTCTGTAGCTTCATCCATTTCAGCCTGCATACTCTGCAAGCCACTGTCCAGAACGGACATTTCATCTTCCAAAGAAAGCTGCTTGTCTTTCAGCTTGGAAATTTCATTTTTTGCGTTTTTTGTACTGGCAGCCAGATTGTCTCTTTTCTTCTGTAATTCGGAATAAGATGCTGCATCTACTGTCACAGAGGGCATAACCGCACAGGTCATTACGACAGCAAGGGCAGCACAAAGAATCTTTTTACAATATTTCATCGCACAAACCTCGAATCATCTAAAAATTTACCTATCTATTATACGGATTTTTACGACATATTTCAATGAAAATCTCCATATTTTAATGATTCCCTAAAAATTCCTGCCGATTTCCTCTATGCAAAGCTTTGGTTCTTTCTTTTCCTGACAAATACAAAGACAATATCCCTCCAGTGCTATCTCATGGAAATATAACATTTTATCCTCAAAAAGAAGGCTATCCTGTACCCGTCCCTCAGCTACAAAGGATAATGCTTCAAAAGGAAGCTGAAGCCCTCTGCTGTCCCATTTGGCAGCAGCCTCTTTTCTTGTCCAAAGACGAAAAAACTCTCTGTTTGGCTGGCTGCATTGCTCCAGATAGCGACTTTCTTCTGTAGAAAGTATCTTTTTTGTGTATTTCGGTATTCGATCTTTTATCGCCTGCACATCCACGCCTATCGGCAGATTGCCATAAGCACAGACAGCATATTCTCCCGAATGGGACAGATTAAAATGGAAGCCTTCGCCGCACAGCATGGGTTTTCCATGTTTGCCGTACTGCAGCTGTTTTTCCTGTATTCCCATTCTATCCATAGAAAGCTGAAGCAGGATGCCTGCGGTTAGAGAAAGCCTTGCCGCCATCGGATTTTGCATATTTTTTACTTTCTCTCTACGCTCAGGAGATACCATTTGCAGTCCTTTCAAAAAAGCATCCGCATCCTCCAGCACATGGATATGCATATAAAGCAGACCAACCATAGACTTCCTCCTTTCTTCCGCTGCAAAAAGCAGGGCTGTATATCTGCAACCCTGCTTTTTTACATTTTACTTATTTTACGATCAAGTTCACGATTTTACCTGGAACATAAATCTCTTTTACGATAGTTTTTCCTTCAATTCTGGAAGCAAGAGCTTCTTTTGCCTGCGCCAGAACCTCATCCTTAGATGCACTTGTGGAAACAGAGAGTGTCCCTCTCAATTTGCCGCCAATCTGGAGTGCAATTTCAATGCTGTCCTGTACCAGCTTACTTTCATCGGCTTTCGGCCAGCCGGCTGCAAATACAGAATTTTCATGCCCCATCTCATGCCACAGTTCTTCTGCAATATGAGGGGTAAAGGGCGCCAGCATAACAGCCATTGTTTCCAGCGTAGACTTAGATAAAGCACCTTCTTTTTTCGCTACATCCAGCAGTTTATTGGTGGATTCCATAAATGTAGAAACGATGGTGTTCATTGCCAGAGATTCTACTCTGCTTGTAACATCTACAATCATCTTATTGATGATATATTCTTCTTCTTTGGATGCTACTTTGCCAGCATCCTTATTAGCATATACCATTTTCCATACTCTGTTTAAGAAACGGTATACGCCGTCGATACCGCTGTCATCCCAGTCACAATCCAATTCGGGAGGACCAACGAACAACTCATACATTCTCAAAGAGTCACAGCCGTATTTTTCAACCAGCTCATCGGGAGAAACAACATTGCCGATGGATTTGGACATCTTGCCGCCGTTCTTTGTAATCATACCCTGATTGAACAGCTTTGTGAAAGGTTCATCGAAGGGAACTGCGCCGCAGTCATACAGCACTTTTGTATAGAATCGTGCATACAAAAGATGCAGAACTGCGTGTTCGATACCACCTACATACAGATCAACAGGCGCCCATTTCTTCAGTGCATCCATGCTTGCCAGCTCTTTGTCGTTATGGTTGTCTACATAGCGCAGGAAATACCAGCTGGAGCCTGCCCACTGCGGCATTGTGTTTGTTTCACGCTTCGCAGGCGCACCACATTTGGGACAAGTTGTATTTACCCATTCATCAATGTGTGCCAGCGGAGATTCTCCTGTGTCTGTAGGCTTATAGGATTCTACTTCGGGCAGCAGAACGGGCAGCTGATCTTCGGGAACAGGAACAGCACCACAGTGTTCACAGTGGATGATGGGAATCGGTTCGCCCCAGTATCTCTGTCTGGAGAATACCCAGTCACGCAGCTTATAGTTTACTGTCTTTTTGCCCCAGCCCTTTTCTTCCATAATGAAAGGAACCTTCTGCTTCGCTTCTGTTACTGTCATACCATTCCATTCTTCGGAATTTACAACAATACCTTCTCCTGCAAATGCTTCTTCCATGACTTCGGGAAGCTCTGCATCTAGCGGCTTGATAACAGGGATAATGGGCATATTGAATTTTTTTGCAAAAGCAAAGTCGCGTTCATCATGAGCTGGCACACACATAACTGCGCCTGTACCATAATCTGCCAGTACATAGTCTGCAACCCAGATTTGAATTTCTTTTCCATTTACAGGGTTGATACAATAGGAGCCGGTAAACGCACCTGTTTTTTCCTTATCTGTCATACGGTCTACAGAGGATTTTACGGAAGCATCGAAGCAATATTTATCAACAGCTTCTTTGCATTCGGGTTTTACCAAGGATGCAAGCCCTGCATACTCGGGTGCCAGAACCATGAAAGTACAGCCATATAAAGTATCCGGTCTTGTTGTATAAACAGTAATCACTTCATCAGAGCCAACGACCTTAAAATTGACCTCTGCACCATAGGACTTGCCAATCCAGTCGGACTGCATTTTCTTAACCTTTTCAGACCAATCCAGTTTATTCAGGTCTTCCAGCAATCTGTCTGCATAAGCTGTGATTTTCAGCATCCACTGACGCAGATTTTTCTTTGTTACAACAGCACCGCAGCGTTCACAAGTACCGCCTGCCGCTTCTTCATTTGCTAGAACGCATTTACAGCTGGGACACCAGTTCAGAGGCATTTCCTTTTCATAAGCCAGCCCCATTTTGAACATCTGAACAAAAATCCACTGTGTCCATTTATAATAGCTGGGATCTGTAGTATCTACCTCTTTATCCCAATCATACAAAGCAGGGATTTCATGCAGCTGTCTTTTTACATTTGCAATATTTGCTGCTGTGGAAACACGGGGATGTGTATTTGTTTTGATAGCATAGTTTTCTGCGGGCAGCCCAAATGCGTCCCAGCCCATAGGATGCAATACCTGATACCCCTGCAGCACCTTATAGCGGCTCACTACATCAGAGAGCACATAGCCTCTCCAATGCCCTACATGCAGACCGGAGCCAGAAGGATAAGGGAACATATCCAGACAATAAAATCTGGGCTTCACATTATCTTCTTTATTGATTGGATTTTTCTCCCATTCCCTGCGCCATTTTTTTTCGATGTCTCTGAAATTATAGCGACTGTCCATACGAAATTCCTCCTTAAATCTATTTATCTCTTTTTTCGGTAGAACTAAAAAGCCCCTCCGCCTCTGTTAGAGACGAAGGGACACTCCGTGTTACCACTCTAGTTTGCCCATTCTACTTTGGGCACACTCAAAGCCTTTAACGGGGGCAACCGCTGTATTCTACCGGCGAAATGCTTTCGATACAGGACTCTAAGGCCAGTTCTGACTTCCCTAGCTGTCGATTCACACCAACCATCGACTCTCTGAAAACATCTGAAAATCATACTATTCCTCTTCATTGTCTTTACACAGATACATTTATAACATATTTACCAAAAGAAATCAAGCATTTTTATGGATTTCAGAATGTATACATAAAAACCTTCTGCTTTTTTGTTATACACGAGCGCTCTGTTCAAACTGATTTGTATACAGTTGATAATAGAACCCCTTTTT
Source organism: Anaerotignum sp. (assembly GCA_045630845.1). Lineage (GTDB taxonomy): Bacteria > Bacillota > Clostridia > Lachnospirales > Anaerotignaceae > Anaerotignum_A. The sequence continues at coordinate 81,563 of JAZQTP010000059.1, forward strand.
CTCCATTAGCTGCTGATGATTTCCTCTTTCAATAATCTCCCCGTGATTGACCACGCAGATCAAATCCGCATCCTTGATTGTACTCAGCCTGTGGGCAATGACAAAATTTGTCCTACCCTTCATCAGATTATGCATTGCTTCTTGGATTTTTACCTCTGTTCTGGTGTCTACACTGCTGGTGGCTTCATCCAGAATCAGCACAGAAGGATTTGCCAAAATCGCCCTTGCAATGGAAATCATTTGCCGCTGTCCTTGGCTCAAATTACCGCCGCCGTCTGTCAGCATAGTATCATAACCATCCGGCAGTCTGCGGATAAATTCATGGGCATTGGCAAGCTTTGCTGCCGCTTCGATTTCTTCATTGGTCGCACACAGTCTGCCATAGCGGATATTTTCCCGTATGGAAGCAGTAAACAGATAAGTATCCTGCAGCACAATGCTCAGTGCAGAACGCAGGCTATCCCGCTTCGTTTTATATATATCATGTCCGTCTATGGTAATGGTGCCGCTGTCAATATCGTAAAACCGTGTCAGAAGATTGATGATAGTTGTTTTTCCTGCGCCTGTCGGCCCAACAAAGGCAATGGTCTGACCGGGCCTTGCATAGAGATTTACATTTTTCAATATGGGATGTCCTTTTTCATAGGAAAAGTTTACTTCTGTCAGCACAACATCCCCCGTAATCTCTCCAATTTCATAGGAATCTGCACCATCTGGCACTTCCTCCGTTTCATCCAGCACCTCAAAGACACGCTCTGCGCCTGCCATGGCGGAAAGAAGCATATTGACCTGATTAGCAAGCTCTGTCAGTGGTCTTGCAAACTGCTTGGAATAAATCATAAAATTGGAGATGATGCCCAATGTCATAGTGTCTCCGCTTACCATAAGAATGGCACCTACCGCAACCACAACGGCATAGGTCATATTATTCAAAGCCGTCATGATAGGGCCGATAGAACCGGAAAAATATTCCGCCCGTAAGCTTACATGGAGCAAATTATCATTCAGCTTTTCAAAGGTTTTGATTTCTTCCGCTTCCCGACAAAACACCTTAACAACTTTCTGACCGGAGATGATTTCTTCGATATGACCGTTCAGTTCCCCAAGACGCTGCTGCTTCTGCTGAAAATACTTTCTGGAATGGGATGTCACCCATTTTGTAGCCAACATGATGACCGGTACTGTCGCAATAGTTGCGATGGTGAGAGGGATGCTCAGATATACCATCATGAAAAAAGTACCGATAATGGTCAAAATACTCTGCAGCACTTGAGAAATACTGTTATTCAGACACATGGAAATATTATCCACATCATTGGTGACACGGCTCATCAATTCCCCGTGGGTGGTTTTATCAAAATAACTAAGGGGCAGATGCTGAAATTTATGGAAGATTTCATTACGCAGCGTGCGTACAGTTTCCTGCCCCACCTTGAGCATCAGAAGGCTTTGCAGCCATGTGGCAAGGGATGAAATTACATAAAATACCAGCAGCGTGATACAGATACGAAATAATCCGTCAAAATCCAATACCGCAATATATTCATCAATAGCAACGCCGATCAGTCTTGTGGCAAAGACAGTTCCTACAGTTGTAACCAAAATACAAATCAAAGAAATCAGAATAAGAATCCAATATCGCAGGAGATATTTGCAAAGCCGCAGAATCGTTTCCTTTGTTTTGGAAGGCTTGCTGTGGAGCATCATGGCTGCATGGGGTGGGCCCATGGGTGGTTTTTTCGTTCTCATTTCACTCATTCTGCCAGCACTCCCTTCTTTATTTGTGAATCCAAAATTTCCCTATAATCTTCACTTGTTTCCATAAGATAATTATGGTTGCCTTTTGCTATAATTTTACCTCCACTAAGAATTAAAATCTGATCTGCATATTGCACAGAGCTGATTCGCTGTGCAATGATAAATTTCGTGCATTGCTTATGACTTTCCAGCATTTTCTGTCTGATTTTCTTTTCTGTCAGAGAGTCTACTGCACTGGTGCTATCGTCAAAAATGATGATGTCCGGCTTCTGAAGCAAGGCTCTTGCAATGGAAATACGCTGTTTCTGCCCGCCGGAAACATTGACTCCTCTCTGCCCCAGCTCTGTATTATATTGCTCCGGCAATTCCATGATAAAATCATGAGCCTGTGCTGCCTTTGCCGCTGCAATAATCTCATCCTCGGAGGCGTCGGGGTTTCCCCAGCGGATATTATCCCGAATGGTGCCGGAAAACAGGATTGTTTCCTGTAGCACGACTGCCACCCGCTGCCTAAGGTCTTTTATGCGATAATCCCGCACATCAATATCATCCAGAAGAATACGGCCCTCCGTTACATCGTATAAACGGGGCAGAAGATTGACCAGAGTGGATTTGCCGGAGCCGGTTTCCCCAAGGATGCCGATGGTCTGCCCTGCTTCGGCTGTAAAGCTGATATTTTCCAGAACAGCATCTCCACTGCCCATTTTATAGCGGAAAGAAACATTTTCATAAACTACCCTTCCCTTTGCTTCCGTGGGAAGCTTGGGTATTTTCGGATCTACGATATCCACCTCTGCCTGCAGTATTTCCATTACACGATCGGCTGAAATTTTCGCTCTGGAAATAAACATAAAGTTCATCGCCATCATCATGGTAGCCATCATCATCTGCATCAGATAAGTGATACACGCCATAATTTCCTCAACATCCATAATACCTGCTTTTGCCTGAAAGCCGCCAAACCACAGGATAGCGATGATGGTGCCATTCACCAAAATCATCATAATCGGCATCATCAGCAGCATGAGCTTAAAGGCATTGATAGTGGTATTTTTATAATCTGTATTTACATTTGAAAATTTTTCGGTTTCATATTCATTTCGCACAAATGCCTTCACAACACGAATACCCGCAAGGCATTCCCGCATTACTGTATTTACTCGATCCAGCTTTTCCTGTACTAGCTTGAATTTCGGCATAGCTGCCCGCAGTATCAGAAATACAAAAGCAGTCAGCAAAAATACGACCGCAATAAACAGCGATGCAATCTTACTGTTAATGCTGAATGCCATAATAATACTTCCAACGCATAGCAAGGGCGAACGCACCATCATACGCAGACACATCATGATTACAAGCTGTATTTGTGTAATATCATTCGTCAGTCTTGTAATGAGCGATGGCGTAGAAAAGGTATCTATATTATGAAAGGAGAAGGTCTGAATTTTTGCAAATGCAGCTTTCCTTAAGTCTGTGCCTGTTTTCTGGCTAGCAAGGGCTGCACAAATCAGACAGCCAATACCGCCAATAATGCCAATCACAGAAATCATTACCATCAGAATCCCTAGTTTCCAGATAAGCCTTGTATCCCCTGCACCAACCCCACGGTCAATAAGGTAGGTCATAATCTTCGGCATAGACAATTCTGCGGCGACCTCAAGAAGCATCATAATCGGTGCTAATATCGCCATATTTTTATAAGGTCTTAAATATTGTAGAACATCCTTCATGCTTTTACCTCTCAATATAATAGCTATAAAATTTTAACTTTATAAGAAATGAATTTCCTTATAAAGCTAAAAAAGCCAGGCATCAAGGGGAGATGCCTGACAGATTCAGTTTAACACAATCCTGCCGATTGTCAATGTTTTCATACAATATTTTAAGGTAATACAAAGAGGAACATAAAGCATATATGAAAGGCTGTTCCAAGCATAACAAACACATGAAAAATCTCGTGAAAGCCAAAGCTTTTCAAAAAAGGTAAATTTGGTTTTTTCAGCCCATAGATTAGTGCGCCAATCGTATAGGCAACGCCACCGCCCAGCAGCATTAGAAATCCGCTCCAGCCAACAGTACGAAGCAGCGGAACAAAAGCAGTGATAGAGAGCCATCCCATTCCGACATAAATTATGGTAGAAAGCCATCTGGGGGCACCCATCCAAAAAATTTTCATAAGCATACCCACTATGGCAATTCCCCATATTGCAGCCAATAGGAGCATCCCCCACTCCCCTGCCAATGTAACCAGACAGACAGGGGTATAGGTTCCTGCAATCAAGACAAAAATCATCATATGGTCTATTCTGCGGAGAAAAGCAATTTTTTCTTTGGATAAACACAGCGTATGATATATCGTACTTGCACCATAAAGCATCAAAAGAGATATACTGAAAATCATAAATGCCGTAGTTTCCCTTATTGTATCAGAGCGCTGCATCATGCTTGCTGAAGCAGGAAGTACCAGTAGAAATCCGATAAAATGTGTCAATGCGCTTAAGGGATCTCTTATCTGTAATTTTCCCCTTTTTTTCAGAACCATTTCCATAATCTCATCTCCTCCGCATTATATAGTATTTAATACTACATGATGTATTATTTGCATGTTATCATATTATTGCCTCTATTTCAAGAGAAAAACATGACAAAATCTTGATACCTGTTTGAAAATACTATATAATATGTAGAAGTAAAAAGCATTGCAAAGCATTCCAATTCGAGGTGAAACGCCATGAATACATTTCATGAGATGGTAAATAAATTTGCCGCTCAGATTCGTTCATCAGATATTATAGAAATTGATGATATTCCAAACATTGACCTTTATATGGATCAGGTCACTACCTTCATGGATAAGGGCTTATCCCAATATAAGAGAAATGAACAGGATAAGGTTCTGACCAAAACAATGATCAACAATTACACCAAAGCCAAAATTTTTCCGCCTCCGATTCGAAAAAAATATACCCGTACCCATCTGATGCTGCTAATTATGATTTATCATCTGAAATCCATCCTTTCCATCAAGGATATTGGTGTACTTTTCGATTCTGCATTACGAGAGCCAGATAAGATGAAGCAGGAAAAACAGATAGAGTTGATTTACAAAGGCTTCGTTGCACTGCAGAAATCCACACAAAAATATCTCGCCGATTCGGCAGAGGGAAAGCCAGATGAATCCTACTATGGGAGAGAAAATATCGTGCAGTTTCAGGATGATGAAATGAAGCGTATTATGGTTACACTAGCGCTGGTAATCCGCGCCAATGAAGAAAAGCGCCTTGCTGAAAAAGCGCTGGATTCTTATTTTTAAGCAATATAAAGAAGCATAGTTCGATACGGTCAGTACAAAAAGAACCCTATCAGGTATCAGACCTTGGGTTCTAGGAGCGAATGATTTCTTCTACAGCCCCCTATATAGGTCTATTTTCCTACATAAGGGGCTTTTTTCTCTGTTTTTACTGGATTTGCGCATAAATTCCATATCCTCTTTTATTTTAGCCGTTCCTTTAACTGTCCAAGAATCCTTTTTTCCAATCGAGAAACCTGTACTTGAGAGAGTCCAATTTTTCTGGCTATTTCGCTTTGCGTCCTATCTTGAAAATAGCGTAGCAGTATAATCTGCCTTTCGGTATCAGTCAGATGACTCAATGCTTCTTTTAAGGAGATTTGTTCCATCATTCTTTCGTTTTCTCTGGTATCAGATAATCTATCCAATAATTCCTCACCACTCTCTCCTTGTGGAGCATATAGACTTTCCACCTCGCGCCCTGCTTCCATCGCCAGAAGAATATCCTCTTGTTCTATCTGAAGCCGTTCGGAAAGCTCATTCACCGTAAGCTCCCTATTTTCTGTTTTTATACTCTCCTCCTGTAGCTTTTTTATCCGAGCTGCCAGTTCTTTCAAGCTGCGGCTGACCTTTACCGCCCCATCATCTCGCAAAAATCGACGGATTTCTCCAATAATCATGGGGACTGCATAAGTGGAAAACTTCACTGAATAAGAAAAATCAAATTTATCAATACATTTCAATAGACCAATAGCCCCAAGCTGATACAGATCCTCCGCTTCCGCTCTACCATAAAATCTTTTTACGATGCTCCATATCAGCCCACTATTTTCCTGTAGCAATCTATCTTTTGCATCCTTGCTTCCTGCCTGAGCTTCCTGTATCATTCTATAAATATCTTCCATGACATCACCCTTTTGTAAGGGTCTTTTTCATGAATATCCGAGTCCCCTCTCCTACTTTGCTTTCTACTCTTATCTCATCCATGAAGGTTTCCATAATTGTAAATCCCATTCCGGAACGCTCCATTTCCGGTTTTGAGGTATATAGCGGTTCTCTTGCCTGCAGGATATTTTCAATTCCTTTCCCACAATCTGCCACTTCAATTATAACAGTATCTTCCCAAAATCCACAAAAAAGCTCTACTATGCCTTCTTTACCTTCATAACCATGGATAATAGCATTTGTTACTGCCTCTGATACTGCTGTTTTTATATCTGTGATTTCTGAAATCGTGGGATCAAGTTGTGCCAAGAATCCTGCTGCAAACAGTCTTGCCAATGCTTCATTTTCTGATTTTGCGCTGAAAAATAACCTTGCTTCATTTTCATATAGCATTATTTCCCCTCCCTTCTGTATATGCCAGTGCCTCGTCTATGGTTTCATAAACAAGAAGGATATTCGTTAACCCGGAAAGAATAATGATTTCTTTTATTTTTTCGTTAGCGCATACAATGGCAATTCTACCGCCCAAAGCCTGTATCTGCTTATATCTGCCAATCATCATCCCAATACCGGAACTGTCCATAAATGTCACACCCTCAAAATCGAATATAATATTGCGTCCTCCCATTTGGGAGAACGCGCTTTCTGTTTGCTGCCGCAACTGAACAGATGTATGATGGTCTATTTCGCCTTCGATCCGTATTATGAGTGTTTTTCTTTTTTGCTTAAAGCTTAATTCCATCTGTCACGCCTCCTTTCCAAAAATGATACAGGAAAAAATACCGAACACCTGTCTGTTTTCTCCGCAATTCTGTCCATTTTTCGCCATGTCCCAAGAAAAAAGGACAGAATGAAATCTATTCAGACACGCACGGAATCCTTCTCTTCGCCATAGAATAGATTATCCGCAAAACGGAGGTGTATCTCTTGCTATTTCTGCTGGTGTTTCCCGTCCTATGTGCTTTTACAACCGCCGGCTCATTTCCAAAGCCTCTTTCCAAAGAAGATGAAATGAAATATCTGCTGCAACTACAAAAAGGAACGGATGAAGAAAAAACAGCCGCAAAGCATCAGCTTATTTTGCACAATCTACGGCTGGTTGCTCATATTGCGAAAAAATATAATAATCCACAAAACGATCCGGAAGAGCTGATTTCCATTGGCATCATCGGTTTAATCAAAGCAATCCTATCCTATGACAATGAAAAAAGCATCCGTTTGGCAACATATGCCTCCAGATGCATAGAAAATGAAATTCTGATGTCATTACGATTCAACAGAAAATTCCAGAATGATGTTTCACTGCACGAGCCAATCGGCGCAGATCGGGATGGCAATGAAATTGTTATGCTGGATGTAATAGATAATAACACCCCAGATTTTGCTGACCAGCTGGATTTCTCTCTGCGTTCTGAAAAAATGCTTCAGGCTGTGCAGGAACGCCTAACAAAGCGAGAACAAATTGTTATTGTTCTCAGATACGGCCTTTGGAATAAGGATGCATTGACACAACAGGAAATTGCAGGAAAACTCGGAATTTCCCGTTCCTATATATCTCGGATTGAAAAAAAAGCCTTAAAAAAATTACTGCAAGCGCTTCATGAATGACAGGGCGTTGCCCTGTTACATAAAAATAAAAAAGGATCCGAAATTCTCCGAACCCATTTTTATTTCCAATATTTATTTGAAATGTCTGCCATCCGCAATGATTCGTAAAGCATTTTTCAAAGCAGCAACCTCATCTTCTGTAAAACATTTCAAAACCGACTCGTTTACATCATCAATAATTTTTGTAATTGGTTCCTGTAATGTTTTTCCCTTTTCCGTAGGTAAAACCCGCACTTCCCGTCTATCTTCTTTGTTGATAACGCGATCAATCAACCCTTTTTTCTGCATTCTATCCAGCACACCGGAAATTGTAGAAGTTTCCAAGCAGAGGATTTCAGAAATCTGTTTCGGTGTTGCAAACTCTTTTTGCCATAAACAACTCAAAACCCCATATTGAGAAGGTGTCAGATTATATTCTGTAAGCTTTCCGCTGAGATATTGAAATACCGTGTGCTGAGAGGTCGTCAGCAGATAATTGATACATTGTGTTAATTCCATACGCTTCCCATTCTTTCCTTAAATTCATATCTCTGTTTTCTGTTCATGCAAACAAAAAGTTTACTTCACATCCTCAGGCATTTTCCGCAGCATATCATATTGATATACAGGTCTGTCAAATTTCATTTTCAGAATTTCCTGTGGATGAGGCGCAGAGTCTACGCTCTCTCCCTTTTCGTTGATTAGCTCTGTTACTACCATGGAATAGGAATCACCCTTCGCCGGCATAACTTCAATTTCATCCCCAACAGAAAATTTATTTCTCTGTTCAATAATTGCATAGCCTGTTTCTGCATCCCAATCTTTCTGCACTACACCGATAAAATCGTATTCCCGAATATAGGAATTATTGGTATAAACCTGCTGATTCCCGTCAGGCTTGCCATAATAAAAGGCTGTTGTATATTCTCTATGGCTTGCTTTAGAAACCTCCGCCAGATAGTAAGGAAGGTTTTTCGCATAAAGTGCAGGATCTGTATAATAATCATCAAGCGCCTGTCTATATGCTTTTACAACCGTACCGACATAGAAAGGCGTTTTGATTCTACCTTCGATTTTCAGACTATAAATACCAGCTGCCTCAATATCAGGCAAATGCTCAATCATACAAAGATCTTTTGAATTATAAATATATGTGCCTCTTTCATTTTCTTCGATGGGCATATATTCACCCGGTCTATTTTCTTCTACCAGATAGTATTTCCATCTGCAGGGATGGGCACATTCTCCTTTATTGGAATCTCTGCCTGTCATATAGTTGCTCAGTAAGCATCTGCCGGAATAGGAAATACACATAGCCCCATGTACGAAAGCCTCAATTTCCATATCTGCGGGAATTTTATCTCTTACCTCTCTGATTTCTCTCATAGACAACTCACGGGCAACCACAACGCGCTGCGCTCCCAGCTGATACCACATTTGCGCAGATCTGTAATTTGTATTATTTGCCTGTGTGGAAACATGAATTTCCATATTGGGAACCGCTTCCTTCGCCACAGAAAATACGCCCAAGTCGGAAATAATAAGGGCATCTACCCCAATAGACTCCACCGCTTTGAAATATTCCGCCATACCATCAAAATCCATGTTATGGGCAAAGATATTCGCAGTTACATAAACCTTAACGCCATGGGCGTGAGCAAATTTTACCCCTTCTGCCATGGTGTCAATATCAAAGTTTTTTGCTTTTGCTCTCAGACCGTAAGCCTCACCGCCAATATATACCGCATCCGCACCATACAACACGGCGATTTTTAACTTTTCCAAATCCCCTGCTGGTGCAAGCAGTTCCATTTTCTTATTCTTCTGATTCATCTGTTTCTCCTTCTGTAAATTCCGTAAAAGGAATTTCTTTTTTCTTATAACACAGTGCTACGCCGTCCCCGATTGGGATAATGGAAGTTTCCAATGCTTCATGATGAGAAATATCCCACAGGAAGTTCCGCAGCCTTTTATGAATGGTTCTCTGTCTGCGAGGCACGCTGAAGCGTGTCTGAGCAATGGTTCCCCCTTGTAGCACATCATCCACAATCAGTAGACCACCTACAGACAGCAAACGCAGGCAATGCGGTAAAAATGCCTGATACTGTCCTTTTGCAGCATCCATAAAAATCACATCATAAGGACCTTCTAGTGTGGGCAGTATATTCGCCGCATCACCCTCCAGAATTTTGATTTTATGCTCCAAGCCCATGCGTTTGATATTGACACGGGCATCCTTTAGCATCACTTCAAAGCGGTCAATGGTCGTTACAGTGCCATCCTCCGGCAAAAATTTGCACATCATGCCGGCAGAAAAAGCAACTGCAGTGCCAATTTCCAGAATGTGTTTGGGTTTTTGCATGGTCAAAAGTACACTGATAAACCGTGCCACCTCAGGCGGAACAATGGGAACATCCGCAGCTATCGCCTCTCTCTGTATCTCTCCCAGAACACCATCAAACAGAGGCTGTACCGTCCGAAGATATGCATTCATTGTATCGTCTGTTACATAATTCATTCTATACCCCCTGCTCTATTTTACTGAAAGCTGGCATTATAGGCAGCCTTTGCCTTCAGAAATTCATTGTAGGTTTCGCAGTATACATGGTTGGATTTCCCTGCTGCCTCTACTACATAATACAGATACTTATGGTTTTCGGGATACAAAGCCGCATGGAAAGATGCTTCGCCTGGGCTTGCAATGGGTCCTAGCGGCAAACCATAATTTATTCTTGTATTATAAGGAGAATCTGTATTCAGATCCGCCTGTGTCAGCTCTCCGCCTACTTTACCCACCGCATATAAAACCGTTGCATCAATGCCAAGCGTCATCTCTTGTTCCAATCGGTTATACATTACACCTGCCGCTCTCGCTCTTTCTTCCGGCAGCGCAATTTCCTCCTCTACCATGGAAGCTAATGTCACGATTTCATCCAGAGTATACCCGCTGGCTGCAACCGCATTCTGATATTCCTTTGTATACATCTGATCAAAGCGTTTCAGCATCATATCAACTACATTATGTACAGGCAAATCGGAAGATAGAAAATATGTATCAGGGAACAAATAACCTTCCAGTCTATACTCTCTTTCCGGAATATCTTTCAGAAAATCATAATCAAAGGTTCCTGTGTTTGTTTCCTCTATAAATTCTTCAGCGGTACAAATTCCCACTTCCTCTACTTTTTCCGCAATTTGCTTTACGGTATAGCCCTCAGGAATCATAATCTGTATATCCTGTACAACCTTTCCGCTCTGAATTAGCTCCATGATCTGACGCTTTGTCATACCAGTATCTACAGCATACTTTCCGTGCTTATAAGTGCCATCAAAGCCATCCAGCTTACTTGTCAGCTTGAAGCCGAATACACTGCCAATCAAATCGTTTTCTTTCAAGATGTTTGCAATTTCTTCAGTCCCTGCGCCTTCCGGAATCGTAACATCGACTGTTATCCCACTCAAATTCATTTCTTCAGCAGGAGGGTTCATAATTCTGTTCATCAGCCCAAAGGAAAGCAGTCCAATCACAGCAGCAATCACAAAGACAATCAGTCCCTTTGCAAGTCCTGTTAAATGGTATTTCTTTCTTTTTCGCTTTACAGTTTTTCTTCCCGCCATCTGTACCTCATTCTCTCGTTCAGGTATTCTTTCCTTTTCATCCCTCGCATGAACAGCGATTTTGTTTTCCTCTTCCAAAGCTTCCATAATCGGTTTCTGTTCATATTCTTCTATCATTTTGTTCGGTTCTTTTTCAGAAGAAAAATGGAACGGCTGTCGTTCCGCCCGCTGAGGAAATCTGCTGTCAGCGGAATTTTTTTTATCAAATCTATCATCCATATTGATGCCCCTTTCTTTTTCTATCGTAATATTATACATTTTTCTCTCATTTCCTACAACAAATTATTTTTCTTTTCTGCGAAATCTTTTTCCCATTCTGCAAATAGTTGCAGGATGATGCCGAAAAGTTTATAATAATATTGGATTATTTTAAGGCTTAGGAGAACAACCATGACATATAGTGAATGTATCCATTATTTAGAAGAAGATGTGGGCTTTGCATCTGTTCCAGGGCTAGAGCGTATTCAGAACCTCTGTGATCGCCTCGGCAACCCAGAAAAAACACTCTCCGTGATCCATGTTGCAGGAACAAACGGAAAAGGTTCAGCCGTTTCGATGCTTTCTTGTATTTTGCAGGAAGCCGGCTTTACGGTAGGCACCTATACCTCTCCCCATCTAGAACGGTATAACGAACGCTTCACCATAAATGGTACAGAAATTTCCGATGCAGACTTTGCCCGCGAAATCTCACTAATGCGTCATATCAGCGAAAAAATGCAAAAGGAGAATCTTTCCCCTCCCACCCTTTTTGAAATAATAACCGGTGCAGCCTTTCACTACTTTGCTGAAAAAAAGGTGGACATTTTGATTCTGGAAGTTGGTCTTGGCGGCAAATTCGATGCCACAAACATTATTGCAGCACCGCTGCTTTCTCTTATCATGTCCATCAGTATTGATCATGTTGACTTTCTTGGCAATTCTATCACAGAAATTGCTGCCGAGAAATCCGGTATCATCAAGAAAAATTGTCCTGTGGTGTTGTATTCTCAGGATGAATTAGTATATAATATTATGTGGACTAAGGCACAGACACTTTCTGCCCCGCTTTATTGTCCAAAACAGGCAGAGGTTATGCTGCTTCATCAATCTTTATCGGGCAGCGTATTTTCTGTAAAAACAGATTTGATTGATGTAAAAAATCTGGAATTGCCTCTTCTTGGCAATCATCAGATTAATAATTGCATCGCTGTGCTGGAAGCCTGCGCTGTGCTCCGCATGAAAGGATTTTCTCTGTCGGACGAAAGCATACGCTGCGGCTTGAAAAAGACACGCTGGGCAGGTCGGATGGAAATCTGCGGAAAGTCCCCGCTCATCCTTTTGGACGGCGCACATAATATTGATGGGATTTTGCAGCTTTCTTATGCAATGGATACTTATTTTGAAAACAAAAAAGTCACCCTGATTCTCGGCGTTCTGGGTGATAAAGAATATAAAAAAATGATGGACAATATTCTGCCTCATGCGGAAATAGTGATATTGACAGAACCCCTTAGCGAAAGAAGGATGGACGCCATTTCTCTAGCGCATTCTATTTCCGGACATGATGGTTCCGTATATGTAGAAAAAGAAATCGGTCCAGCTTTTGAAAAAGCATTGTCTGTCACTACAGCTGATGGTATTATTCTCTGCTGTGGCTCCTTATATATGATTGGAGCAATGCGAACTTATATTAAGAACAGATGATTTGAAACGGAGGAATGACCGTGTTTAATTTTAAGGATGAACTGAGCAGATACCAGCCTATTATGGAGATCGAACAGATTGAAGACTCTCTGCAAGCTTCTCAGATGCAAGATTTGCTGGATATTTTGCAATATATTGCGAAAGAAAAAAAACAGACACCCCATGAGTAAAGGAGGAAATGCCATGAAATGCCCGAATTGTGGATTTGAGTTTTTCGAAGGCTATCGCTGTCCTGATTGTGGAGTCGATGTTTATGTGTTTCAAAAAACCCATTCTGCCTCTATCCGACTGTATAACAAGGCATTAAAGCTGGCAGAGGAAAGGGATCTTTCCGGCGCAGCCGAAAAATTGGAACAAAGCCTTCTTTTTGATAAAAACAATATTCCTGCCAGAAATCTTTTGGGGCTTATTTATAGCGAAATGGGTCGAATGGCTGATTCTCTGAAGCATTGGATTATCAGCAACTCTTTGCAGCCCCAAGGAAATATTGCAGCTGATTATATGAATTATCTACAAAAAAACGCTCGCGAAATGGAAAAATGTAATGATGCCATCCGTATGTATAATCAGGCTATTCACTACATGAAACAGGGCAGCGATGATTTGGCAGTAATCCAGCTGAAAAAAGCGATTGACAATAATCCGAATTTTCTGGATGCCTATAATTTAATGACACTTTGCTGTATTGAAGACAAGAATATAAAGCGAGCCCTTCATTTTAATGAGATTGTTTTGAAGCGGGATATTCGCAATCCTCTCGCTCTTCGTTATGCAAATCTTTTAGGCGCATCCACCGCAGCTTCTTCAAAAATAATAGAAAAAAGCAAAGCACCCACTGCTATCAGTGTAAAGAAAACAGATAGTAATCCTCCGATCCCCCGCTATAAACGCAATGATAAAAAAAGCGGGGTATTAGAAAAGCGTGATTTTATCGCATTTCTTGTTGGCATCGGCGTTGCTGTCATTGTAATTCTTGTATTGATTGTTCCTGCTCTCAATGAAAGCAAAGATTCAAAGTTAAAGGAGCTTCAGCTTGCAGTAGAAAATTATGCCGGAGAAACAGAAATGACACCGGCAGAAGTTTTGGCAATGCGGACAGAGCTGGAAAAGCTGCGTGCAGAAAATAAGCTTTTACGCAGTGAGGAAAATAAACAGGCAAATCTAGAGCTTCTTGCTACTGCTGTTGCGCAGATGACTGACGGTGACTTTGAAGCCTGCGTAACAACGCTGGATTCTATTGATACTGTAAGCTTCAGTGAAGAAGATCTTGCAAAGTATAACTCCGTAAAATCTACAGCTTACCCAAAAGCCGCAGACTCTTACTATACCAAAGGGAAAAGCCAGTTTTTGAGCAACAATTTTACAGAGGCAAAAACATATCTGGAAACCGCTCTGAACTATACAAGCAATGAAAATTTCATTGATGATACCCTTTTCTATCTTGCAAAGATTGCTGAAAACGATCAGGACATAGTAAAGGCAAAAGACTTGTATAATCAAATTGTAAAAGAATATCCCAATTCTAATCAACTCTCTAATGTGAAAAATGCCCTGCAAATGTTGAATGAAACAGCGGAAAATTAAGGTCAAGATTAATAATTAATTTTTCACTCCCTCAGTTTTTCTTTTTTCAAAAGCAGTAAAAGCCATGACATTCTATCTAGCTATGTCATGGCTTTTGCTATTTTTGACCTTTTCTCCTCAGAGCCATGCCTCCAGCATTCGCTCCAGCATGGTCTGCAGATCTGCTTTCTCCACCGTATTAGCGGCAATCAGTGCTGACCGCCCGACTTCCTCTCCGCCAATCAGATAAATCACTTCACCGATGCGTTCTCCCGCCTGTACCGGCGCCGCCACAGATGGTAGCAACTCCGTTTGGGTTTCCCATTCCTTTCCGCCCTCTTTCTTCAGCAAAAAGGATATTTCCTCTGCAACCACTGCATCTACTGTTGCCTCCATTCCTTTCAGCACAGGAATCTCTGAAAGCCTTTCTCCCTTCGGCAACCCTTTTTCTGCGCTGTAATTGGCAAAGCCATAGTCCAGAAGTGTCATGGTTTCTTGAAACCGCACCCGAAAATCCGGTGCTGCCATCACTACGGCAATCAGATGTAGTCCATCCCGCTCTGCCGTACCAGAAAGACAATACAATGCCTTCCCTGTAGAGCCTGTTTTCAGACCAGTTGCCCCCTCATACCATTTGATAAGCTTATTGGTGTTCGTCAGACCAAATTCCGATTCTCCTTTTCTGGTCTTATGGGTGATGGTATCCTGCCATGTAGTGGTATAAGCTGTGATTTCCGGAAAATGATTCAATAACTCCCTGCTCATTAGTGCAATATCATAAGCACTGGTTTCATGGCCTGTCGCATCCAGCCCGCAGGCATTGACAAAATGAGTATCTGCCATACCCAGCTCCTCCGCCCGCCGATTCATCCGCTCTACAAATGCCTTCTCGCTGCCTGCTACAAATTCCGCCATAGCAACTGCCGCATCGTTTGCCGAAGCGATTGCAATACATTTGGTCAAGGTTTCTGCGCTCTGTTTTTCTCCCTCCTCCAGAAACACCTGCGATCCTCCCATGGAAGCTGCATGGTCACTGACCGCAACCGTATCTGACCATTCAAACTGCCCTGCTGCCTGTGCCTCATAAATCAAGAGCAGCGTCATGATCTTTGTCACGCTGGCAGGCGGCATTCTTTCATGGCTGTTCTTTTCATACAGAATTGTTCCGGAGCCTGCATCCATCAGCACCGCCCCTTTGCTCAAAATGGATACCTCCTCTCCTGCCCACACAGGTACACAAAAAGAAAGACACAAAAGCAGTGTCAGCATTGTCCCTCCCTTTTTTCTCATTTCGATTCCTCCCCCCATCCTCTTATTTTTACTTTATGACTCTTCAGAAAAGATATACCTCTGCCATCTTCCCTCTAACGGAAGTTTTTTGGTAATTCTGCTATTTCTGTTCCAAACAGATGAAAACTTTGCTATAATAAAAAAAGAATAATCAAAAGGAGGCTAACTCTATGAAATATCGAATCAATAAAAAACTCTTTACCGCACTGTTTCTGGCAGCTTTGATGGTATGCTCTCCCATCACCACTTATGCTGCATTATTCGCAGATATGACAGATGTCCCCTGGCCTGGCGCGGAAACACCCATCAACAAGGCTGCAGAGTTGGGACTTGTGGTTGGGGAAACCATTGACGGAAAATCTTATTTCAGGCCCAAGAACCCTGTTTCCCTCTCTCAGGTATGTCAGCTCGCCTATAAGCTACTACTGGAAACCGATAAAGCTACCGCTGATGCAGAAGTAATAACAAAATGGACACCTACTATGAATACATATAAAATCCAGTCATGGGCACACCCTGCCGTTTCCTACTGTTTGGATAAAAATATTATTTCCATTGTCGATTTAACCGGATTTGTAAGCGGAGAATATAATGTTTCCGCCACAAGGGAACAGGCTGCGGAAATTTTGGGGCGAGCCTTGATTGTCGGGATTCCCGGCACTATTGCAAACGCCGCTTCCACTAAGTTTGCCGATAATGGCAGAATCGCTGCCGATGCAATCCCCTATATTGCTCTGCTGAATGAAAAGGGCATCATCAATGGCGACACCGAAAATAAGTTCAATCCCAAAAATAACCTGAACCGCACAGAAACAGCGGTAATGGTCACTAATCTGTATGATGCATTAAAGGCTGCTACTCCCATAGTGAAGCAACCTACCACAAAAGCGGGTAAGGTCACAGCTCTTACCAATCTTTATGCTACACTGGATACTGGCAGCACCTATCTGTTTTCCTCCTCTGCAGTGAAAGCTACACTCAATGGTGCAGCTTCTACCGTAGCAGATCTAATCACGCTTATCAAAAATGAAACTGCTCTGAATGCTACTCTAACCATCGACGACAGCGGAAAAATCACCGGTATCGCCGCAACTGCTGAAATCAAAGCATCCAGCACTACAAAGGAAAAAGAAACAAAAGGAAATATCACAAGCATCACTTTTGATGAGGATGAC
The DNA here is from genome assembly GCA_045630845.1 of Anaerotignum sp. GTDB lineage: Bacteria > Bacillota > Clostridia > Lachnospirales > Anaerotignaceae > Anaerotignum_A. The sequence continues at coordinate 98,471 of JAZQTP010000059.1, forward strand.
GATAGCGGTATTCTGAAAATCAATGGAACAACTGTGTATCGTGTAGAATATGCCAATGACATCAACATTGAAATCACCGATCAGGATGGGGATACAGAAGATTACTACTGGGATGAACTGATAGAGCTCTATGATGAATGTAAGGACAAGAAAAAAACAATTTCTGTTGAACTAGAACTATATTCCGACGGTGATTTGAAAAAAATCGTCGGCAAAATTGTAAACGCTTCCGATGAAGAAATTTCCGCAAGAAAAGGTGAAGGCAAGGGTATTATTTCTGATGTTACTTATGAAGAAAATGAACCTGATGCAAAGCTGAAAATCGGCAGCAGCACCTATAAAACCAGTGATTTGGAAGATGTGGATATTGAAATTACCGATGGCAAGGAAACCATTGATACCTGGCAAATGCTCTATGAAGCGGAAAGAGATGGCAAAACCATGGATGTTACTCTTACCCTAGACAGTGAAGAAATCACAAAGATCAGAGGCAAAGTAACAAAGGCAAAAGGCTATCTGGATAGCTTTAGCAATGAATATCTGCGTCTGGAAGGCAAAAAGAGTTTGCAAACCTCCAAATACATCTTCACTGATTATAACAGAAGTGATGATAGCGAAAAAACCAAGTGGGAGAAAGCAGTAAAGGATATCAAGGTTACTGGTTTGCCTAATATTTCTAACTTGTACGACTTCTTTGAAGTATGGCTGGATGATGAAGAAACCAATCTGAATAAAGATAAATTTATGATGACCTTTGAGCTGAACTCTAAAGGCTACATTACAAAAATCGAAGGCGAACTGATAGACTAAAATATGCCTTGCAATAGAAAACCCCCTCTGTAAGAGGGGGTTTTGTGCTGCTTCCTGTATTTGACAAAAAATCCTAGCCGCAGTATCATAGAAAAAACAGATACGGACAGGAATCCGGTGAGAATCCGGAACAGCTTTATCCCTGCTGTGTGAGCAACGAAAAAAGCCATATACCACTGACAGAATGTCGGGAAGGGGCTTTGAGTAGGTCTTTTGGCTCGAGTCAGAATACGCGTCCAAAATTTTTCAGACATCCGAAGGCATAAATCGGGGGTTTCTTTTTCGTTGCCCCCAAATATAAGGGAGGCTTTTTTATGAACAGAAAAACAAGTATCCTTGCAACGCTTCTGCTGATCCTCTGCCTCGGTGCAGGTATCCTGCACAGCTATAGCAAACCGCAGACCACCGCAGGTGAAAAGAAAATTGGCATTACCGTGTTCCACGGCGATGGATCCGTGGGCAGCTTCTCCTATCAAACCGACGCTATATATCTGGCAGAGGTGCTGTTGGAAACAGAACTTGCAGCAGGAGAAAATGGTGCCTATGGACTTTACATCACCACTGTAGACGGTGAAACCGCCGATGCCAATAAGAGTGAATGGTGGTGTATCACCAAAGGCGGCGAAAGAGTGAACAGCGGTGCCGATGCCCTGCCGCTTTCTGACGGTGACCATTTTGAACTGACATTCACGGAGGGCTTCTGATGACAATTTATTCTCTCACTTTAATGGGTGTGCTGACCTCTCTGCTTTTTCTGGGGCAGGTCATCCTCTCTTTTCTGCCGAATATCGAGCTTATCAGCCTCCTCCTTGTCCTTTATACCATCTTCTTCGGAAAACGGGTTTTCTGGATGATCTATTGCTTTGTTTTGCTGGAGGGCTTTCTCTACGGCTTCGGTATGTGGTTTTTCAATTATCTTTATGTCTGGGCGCTTTTTGCTCTGGTGTGCCTGCCCTTTCGGAAAAACCGCTCTTCCTTCTTCTGGAGCATCCTCTGCGGCTTTTTCGGGCTTTCCTTCGGCGCTCTCTGCTCCCTGCCCTATTTTTTTACCGGCGGTGCTGCCGCAGGCTTTTCCTATTGGCTCAGCGGGCTAGGCTTTGACATCATCCACTGCATCGGAAATGTATTGCTTTGTCTGGTGCTGTTTCAGCCTTTATACAGACTGCTGGAAAAATACATTCCAAAAGAAGTCTGACTTTCTCATGTAATATAGCCTTTCTTATAAAAAAGCATTTCGTTTAACGAAATGCCCCGGCTGCGGCGGTGTCGCTAGCGACTGACTACCTTGCCGCCGCAGTGCGATCCCCCGGAGGGTTTTTACTCTATAAGAAACGAAATTTCTTATAGCGTAAAAAAGAGGGTAGTCCCCCAAGTCATTTCATGACCTGATGGCTGC